>DAOPJW010000006.1:0-1648 GCA_035399865.1 Candidatus Saccharimonadota bacterium | reverse complement strand
ATTTGCAGACAATTACAGCAGATAAAATAGCCTAGCTAATATGAAGATAATACCATAAAGTGCATAAATGTGACTTGGTTGGGTACCGCGACAATAAGATATCTTGAATTATTTCCAATTCGCACTAATGAAATTCCATGAAGATAATTTCCAGTAAAAAATATTATTAATTAGTTATAGATATATTTATAAATAAAAATCCACATATGAATATTAAGAAGTATATAAATTTTCTAATATCATCAATTTTATGGCCTTCTTTTAAAATAAGTTTTCTCACAAATTTTGAAGTCAGTAGTAAGATCGAAGTAATAAGAACGAAGCCTATAGCGAGCTGCGTACCTACCCCTAATGCCGAGCTTCTTAGCCCTTCTCTGGGTAATTTGATTAAATCTATTACAAATAATAAATTCCAAATTATCACAATTAATATTGCAGCTTGGGTTTTTATTGGAAATCCACCTCTTTTTTGTTTTTGATCTATTTCTAGTTGTAAATCTTTTGGCACTGGTAATGGATTATCCAAAAAACCAATCTCCTTAATTTCTTTGATTAGCTCTTTAGGGTCATCTACGGTCCAGAATATCACATTCGATTTATAAGACTTTACTTTGTGATTGATTTTTATTCCTTTTCTTAAAAATGGGATGGAGCCATAAGGCTCTACCGAAGTGATATCTTGTGAGGTAAAAACTAGATTGCCAAAGATGGTCACATTGAGTTCAAGCTTATTTTTGCTGGCTTTCAGCGTAGCAAATGGCCAACTGGCATTCATCATGCCTATTCTTGCACCACCCGTTTTCTTTATTTCATTCATATAATTTCTCTATTTTTCAATATATAATACTTAACCTACTGGGGCAGTTTTCAGCGTCCTGTGGAGTTGTTTGTTAAATTTTATTTAATCGCTAAACCGCTTGAAAAAAATTGAACATGGCTTTTTTAATTTTATTAGGTAAAACGTTCATCCGCTGAATTGAAGCGCGACTTTTTCCTTTCATTAACTTTTTGAGTTTAATAGCGGCCATCATGGTTAATGCATCTTCACCTTCAAAGAGGTTATGATCTTAATATCATACTAATGCAATGCGTTTATAAATGTCTTCTCAGATAGGAAAACAAAATCACTCAAGTTTTTTATATAAATTAAAGGGGATTTTGTATACTATGCCTGTAGTAAGGCCGCCAGCATACAGCACTTGCTGTGCCAAATTGCCGAAGGGAGGGCGAGCGCAAGTAGATATGGAGTGCTAGTCGTCTGGGTGAGGAGCGCAATGACGAGCGGCTTGACCGGATTGTTATATTTCTTTTTCACGACCAAGCCATGCAATACCATACGAGTTTAAATCAGCCACGGTCTTATTGATGATCGAATCCATTTCCTTCTGAAATGGACTGATTCTCCACCAATCATCTTTTGGAAAAAAATCCCTTTCCACCATGGATCATAATCACGAAACAGCCAGTTCACAAATTTTGATATAAGAGTTGGCCTAATCATCGCTAGGCGGATGGCTCGGTCACCCGAAATCAAATTTATTGCGAACCAGCCCTGCATGGTTCGAGTGCCCACCTGATACTCGATAATTTGCTTCCTGCCATTCTTATCAGCTTTCGTGAACCGTCTTTTTCCATCGAATTTGAACCC
>DAOPJW010000005.1:0-27013 GCA_035399865.1 Candidatus Saccharimonadota bacterium | reverse complement strand
ATTTTAAATGCGAGTTGGTAAAACACTACAATACAATCGTGTGGCTCTTTAGCTCAGTTGGTAGAGCAGAGGCCTGAAGAGCCTTGTGTCCCCAGTTCGAGTCTGGGAGGAGCCACCAAAGTAATATCCCCATTATCGATGGGGATATTACTTTGGTGCGGGTAACGAGACTCTAACTCGTGGCCTCTTGCTTGGGAAACAAGCACTCTAACAGCTGAGCTACACCCGCAAACTATCAAGACAGATTAAATGATTATGATTATATTTCTACAAATCAGCTTTGTTTATTGGATTAAAATAAATAAACATAAAAGTCAACGCAACGATAATAATTAGCAAGATAGTACTAATTAGAAGAATTTTAATTTTTTTATTTGTTTTAGGAAGTTCCTCTTCCCTAATTACGTTTTTGTCGGAAGTTATTTCTACATTTTCGATTTTTATATCAGAAGATGCAATTCCATCCTGATTAGTTTGCATATCTACTACTTCGTTAGCTACGCTTTGTGTATCTAAACTATTTTTCTCTTCCATGCTAATCCTCGCTAAATTATTTTATGCTGAATTTATTATAGAGCTATTTATAATTTTTATAAATATTAACTTAAATATTACTAATATATACGTTGAGCAAGTGGAATAAATAGACTTATATTTATAATCCTGCATTTATAGGTGTTTGGTTTCGTTATAAAATACATAGTAATCATAGATCATAAATTACGTACAATTTATTAGGTCATTAAAAACTAGAATTTTCAGGTCATTTTAATCGTATTATTGAAAAATAATTACATATGTATTATAATAAAATTACTAACTATGGAGGAGTGACTATGAAAATAGTGGACACTACGGCATTAGTACTAATTATAATCGGTGGAATCAATTGGGGCCTAGTAGGCTTTTTTGATTTCAACTTGGTGGACGCCATCTTTAAAGATTGGTGGCCGTACGGAGCAAGGATTATCTACGATATCGTAGGTATTGCGGCACTTTGGGGTGTTGTATATCTAGGCTCAACTTTTGCAAAAAACGAAGTAGAAGAATAGATTACAATTTTATAGCTCGTTTTTCTAATAACGAGCTATATTCTTGCATTTTTAATCTGTTTTGCCTATAATTTTTAGAGTATGCGGGTGTAGCTCAGTTGTTAGAGCGCTTCCTTGCCAAGGAAGAGGTCCGGAGTTAGAGTCTCCGTACCCGCACCAAGAAAATAGCCCTGCTTCGTGCAGGACTTTTTTGTTGGCATTAAAAATATTTGTGTATTTTTATAATAATATTGAGATTATAGATGCAATTCCGGCTATGCTCATAATTACAACAATTATCCAACCAAGTACTTTTGTGAGTGGCTTGTTTACCCATTCGCCCATAATCTTTTTGTTACTACTAATAATTACAATTGGGACTAATACCATTGGTGCAACGATTCCGTTAGCTATTGCGGAATAAATTAATGCTTTTATTGGGTTTAGGCCTATGAAATTTATAATCAATCCGATTAACATTGAAATTATAATAATTCCATAAAATGCATACGCTTGACGTAATTTTTTATTTAAGCCTTCTCGCCATTTAAAACTCTCGGCTATCGCATATGAACTTGATCCTGCAAGCACAGGAATAGCTAATAGACCTGTACCTATAATACCAATTGCAAATAAGAAGTAAGTCAAATCGCCTGCGAATGGCCTTAGTGCCTCAGCGGCTTGTGCAGCAGATTCAATATCATTAATTCCATTTGGAAATAGTATTGCACCACAAGCGGCGATAATGAAAAACATTACGACATTTGCTAATAACATTCCCGACCAAACATCAACCCTCATATCATGAACTTGTTCTTTCGTGACGTTTCTTCTTTGAGCTAGTGTTGTTTCACCTCTAGCAATTGCATTTTCTACTTCTTGGGATGTTTGCCAGAAAAACAAGTATGGTGAAATAGTTGTTCCCAGCACTGCACATATCAACAGTATTTGATCCTTGTTAAATTCTATTGACGGTATAATTGCATGTTTTAAAATATCATTCCAATTAAGATTTGCTAATAAGGCGGATGCGATATAAGCAAATAGCACAAGTGCCATCCATTTTAAAAATTTTGCATATTTTTCATAAGGAGTAAATATTTGCAATCCTAAAGTAGCTAACACAAAAAATAGGACTATTAAGGAGAAATTCCAAGAAGGGTACAATAATTGTGTAACTTGTGCCATCGCACCTAAATCCGCACCTATATTGAAAGAGTTTGCAGCAAATAACAATAGAGTAGATGTATATAGTAATTTTTTCGAAAAGTTTTTTCGAATATTTGCTGCTAATCCTTGGCCAGTTACTAGTCCAATGCGAGCACACATTTCTTGAACAATTGCCATAAAAGGTAGCGTAAAGATAGACATCCATAACATACTAAAGCCAAATTTAGCACCTGCTTGGGAGTAAGTAACAATTCCTGAAGGGTCGTCATCTGAAGCTCCAGTCGTTAATCCAGGTCCTAAAATATGCCAGTATTCTTTTGATTTCTCAATCGTTCTGTTTACATTAGTATGATCGCCCAGGTTTTTAGTAGCATTAATCGTTTTATCGAGTAATTCTGCTGGGGCTTCGGCTGACCTCTGTATTATGTTTTTTTTCATTATTATTTCCGTTATATCTGGAAATTCACCTTAGGGATATTATATTTTATTGTTCTCTGGGATACAAGACGAATAAAAATGTTTTATACTATTAATAATGACTTATAATAATTTTAAGAAAAAGGATAGTGTAATTGTCGTTTATACTGGCGACGGCAAAGGAAAAACTAGTGCTGCTTTGGGATTGATGACAAGAGCATTAGGAACTGGTTGGAAGATTGCTTTTATCCAATTTATTAAATTATGGGATGTAGGTGAACATAATTTTATTAAAAAAATTTTGCCATTATATAAAGATGAGCTCGTCTTTTATAAAGGCGGTCTAGGCTTTTATAATGCCGGAGGGTTAAGCTCAAAAGCTCCAAAGGAAGATCATATTAATGAAGCTAGTAAAACTTACGAATTTGCATTAAAAGCTGTATCTTCTGGGGATTATAATTTAGTGATATGTGATGAAATTAACAATGCTTACGACGAAGGATTATTAAATGATACCCAGATAAAAGCAATTATTGACAAAAAACATCCAAATACTAGTTTATGTATGACAGGACGAAATTTTCCAAACTCATTGGTTGAAAAAGTTGATATCGTCACTAATATGACAAAAATTAAGCATCATTTTGATGACAAATTAATTGCTAACGAGGGTGTTGACTATTGAGTTTTTTGCTGACATTCGAATTCGAACAAGTTGCCAAATGGCTACCGCTGACGGTACGAAAATTAGATTACCGACTAACATTGTTCTATAAAACGGAATAGCTAAAACGAAGCAATCAACTAATCCTGCTAAAGTTGCTGGATACCATCCTTGTGCCCATACTCCAAAATTTGTTATCAAGAAAAATAGAAACGAAGCTATTACTGCAAAACCTCCAGAGTAAAGTACTTGTTTTTTAGGACTATTATTGAATTTTCTTAATATAGTGGCACTGATTCCAATTATTATAAAGGCACTCCAAGTGAAAATGAATATTTCAGAATTACCAATGAGACAGTCAGAAATAATCATCGTTAGAAATGGTATGAGAATAGCGAATTTAATTCCTAATATTAACGCACCAATAACGCTAACCGTCGTTACTAATTCTAAGTTTGGGGCGATAGTATAGTTGTTGTTGATTATCCTCCAACTGACAGCTATTACTACAAGAGCTAATACTAGTAATATTTTTTTTGCAATTGATTTATTCATTTAAAAACTGTCCAATTTCCAGACTATTGTATCAGAATCACTGGTAATATAACTACCAGCACCAAGTTCTGAAGATTTGTCGTTTATGTAAAAAGACCAGAACTGATTTTCTCCAGGTGCAATACCGTTAATGCTAGTAATGTAAGCCATTTCTCCTTCGCCATTTTTTTCAGTTTTAGCGTATTTTTCAAGTAATTCAAGTGCGGTTTTGTTATTTTCGCCCTTATAAGTAAGGATATTTTCTGACCAAGTATATTCTTTGTCTTCAATCGGTTGATTTAAAACCTTCTCTTCGTTATTTGATTCTGAATTATTTGTATTATAAACATATAATCCGGTAGCAGTACCTAGTATTACTATAACGACTATTATTAGTGTTATTATTTTTTTATTCATTTCTTAGTATTCCCTTTCTTGTTAGCATTTACTAAAACCACATAATTCACATTTTTGACAGCCTTCGATAAAACGAAGACTAGCTGAACCACATTCTGGACAAATATCTGTAGCCACTGATTTAGTTGATGGTAATTCGGTCCATAGTGGAGCAGTTTTCTCTTTATTTTCCTCATTGTCATCTACTATTTCATCTGGTGTACTTATTTTTGAGGTGTGGTGCATATCGATAGCTTTTGCGACAGCATCTCCTAATGAACGAACACGTTCGGCTCCGAATCCGGTTGAACTTGATCCACCAATTCCTCTAAGATGAGAAATTACCTTTTGAGCAATCTGATCGTTTGAAAAATCGGTTGGTATGCGGAAAGTTAGTGATATTAATCTTCCGATTGCTTCAGCATCTGCTGTAATATCTGAACCGGCTCTACCAACATTTATGAAGACTTCAAAAATATTTCCTTCATCATCTTCGTTGACTGATATGTAAGCCTTTCCCATAGGAGTCATCACTCTGTAAGTTTTACCCTTTAACACATTTGGTCTTGGCTTAAGATTAATAGGCATTTTTAATGGTAATTCTAATTCTGCTGAAGCATCGAAAACTTTTTCTTCTTGAGGGGGCTCATTCTTTTTACCAGCCAATTTATCATAATAAGATGATTCTTTTTTAACCTCTAGAACTTGTTTTTCTCGACTTCCGTCTCGGTAAATAGTAATTCCACGACAATCCATATCCCAAGCCATTAAATATGCTTTTCT
Source organism: Candidatus Saccharimonadota bacterium (assembly GCA_035399865.1). GTDB lineage: Bacteria > Patescibacteriota > Saccharimonadia > Saccharimonadales > Saccharimonadaceae > UBA1547. The sequence continues at coordinate 22,018 of DAOPJW010000005.1, read as the reverse complement.
AACATCTTCGATATTTGCATCGTTTGAAAAATTAATTGTTTTTGAAATTGCATTGTCAACATATTTTTGAAATGATGCTTGTATTTTTAAATGCCATTCAGGTTTGATATCACCAGCAACAACAAATACTTTCTTTAATTCTTCAGGTATAGAATCAATGTTTTGAATTGATCCTCCGTTGGCTTGTATTTGTTCCAGTAATTCTTCAGAGTATAGGCCATGTTTTTTCAGAGCTTCGACGAAATATGGGCTTGTTTGGAAAATTCTTTTTCCTTCTATAGTATTTTTTGCATAGGTTAAAGCGAATAAAGGTTCACAACCACTTGAAGTGTCGGCAAGCATGGCTATAGTACCAGTGGGTGCGATCGTAGTTCTTGCACCATTACGAGGTTTTAAGCTTCTTGGTTTGTCATAGATAGATCCCTTAAACGCTGGGAAAACTCCCCGTGTTTTTGCAAGTTCTTCGGATGCAATGTCAGCTTCTTTTTGGATAAATTTCATGACTTTACCCGCCATATCAACACCTTGGTCGGTATTGTAGCCTATATTTAATGTTAATAGGGCATCAGCAAATCCCATTACACCTAAGCCAATTCTTCGAATTTGATGTACTCGTTCTCGGACTTTTTCGATTGGATAATCATTCATATCAAGAACGTTGTCTAAAAAGTGTACAGATTGATGAACCGTTTTTTTCAGTGAATCCCAATCTATGTCGTTTTCTTTTACGAATCTAGCGATATTTATACTGCCAAGAGTACAAGCATCGTAAGGTAATAAAGGTTGTTCTCCACAAGGATTTGTAGCTTCAATTTGACCTAGTTGCGGAGTTGGATTAGCCTTTGAATTATTTATTTTGTCAATAAATATCATACCTGGATCACCATATTGCCAAGCAAAACGTGTCATTACGTCGAATACTTTTTTAGCATTAAGTCGTCCAACTTCTTCGCCATTTCTAGGGTTAATCAAAGGGTAGCCATAATCTGAATTTTCTTCTTTACACCAATCACGCAATTTAGCAACAGCTTTATCAAGTCCTAGCTGTTTCAAGTCGACATCACGCGTACGATGAGCTTCGCGAACTTCAAAAATTAACGAATCAAAATCGAATCCATTTTCATAATCAGGTGATAATATTTTTTCGTCTATCCTGATTTGATCGAAGAATTCTTTAGTGGTAGCGACTGAAATGTTGAAATTTGTTAGAGAAAATTCATCTAATTTGTATATCATGAAAAGCAGAATATCTGGGTGATTGTAATTTAATATACCCATATTTGCACCACGTCTGACTCCACCTTGACGGACTGATGAAGTTATGTCGTTGTACATCTGCATGAAAGAAACTGGTCCAGTAGTTTTTCCGCCGGATGATGATAAGATATCGTTTTGCGGACGAAGTCTTGTAAATGAAAATCCTGTACCGCCACCAGATTTATGAATCATCGCCATATCTGTAGCAGTTTCTAAAATTTGATCTAGGCTATCAGGCACAGGTAGTACAAAACATGCCGATAATTGTTGATTTGGTTTTGCTGCGTTTAAAAGAGTAGGGGTATTGGGTAAGAAACGACGGGTAGACATTAACTTGTAAAATTGTGTAGCTGTTGCCATATGAGCCCTTTTTCCACCACCGTAAAATCTTTCCGCAGTAGCTATGTTATAAGCAACTCTCCAGAATAGTTCTTTTGGTGATTCTATAGGGTTACCACTAGAATCTTTACGAGAATATCTTGTTTTCCCAATATACCAAGCATTTTCACTAAGTTCTGGTTCAGCTAGTCCCATTGGTGGTTCTGGAATATCTCTTCCAATTCTCTGTATTTCTGAAAATTTTTCGGAATCTTCAACAGACGTTGTCAATTTCACGGTTTCCTCCATTTGTAATTTACCCTCTCTCCCACTTCCATATATTGTGTGTAGTCAGTAGTATAGACGCTATATATTGCGTGTGTCAACATTAATTGTTATGATTATTTAACGAAAGGGAGATGTATGAAATCAACAACAAAAGCTAACTTTAAAGATGATGTATTAGCATCAAAAAAGATCGTTCTATTAGATGTTTGGGCTTCTTGGTGCGGTCCTTGTCGAGCTATGGAACCGATAATTGAGCAAGTAGAGAGGGAAACTTCGGATTGGGTTGATGTTGTAAAATTAAACGCGGTTGGCGAAATGGAAATGGCACAAGAGCTTGGGGTTAATGGTCTCCCGACTTTTATTGTATTCAAAGACGGTCAACCGGTAGCATCTAGCTCTGGTATGACTAACAAAGCAAATTTATTAAAAATGTTATCTGACGCTAGATAAAAACAAAAATATACTGTTATAATATATAGCCAGACGGCGCGTTGGCGGAGCGGTTACGCAGAGGTCTGCAAAACCTTTCAGATGAGTTCGACTCTCATACGTGCCTCCACATTGATAAGCGCGGATGGTGGAATTGGTAGACACGAGAGACTTAAAATCTCTTGACCTTAACAGTCGTGCGGGTTCAAGTCCCGCTCTGCGCACCAAAAAATGAGTCCTGTTTGGGACTTATTTTAGTTCATATAATTTGTTATAATTGATTCATAAATAGAAACTTTAAGGAGGAAAGCAATGGATGTAGCTGTCTGGATAATTTTGGGAATTGTAATACTACTGATTATTTTTGTGTGGGGAGCATACAATTCATTAATTAAACTTAAAATTCGTGTCGATGAAGCTTGGAGTGATATAACTGTTCAATTAAAGCGAAGGCTAGATTTAATCCCAAACTTAATTGAAACCGTCAAAGGTTATGCTAAACATGAGAAAGATGTATTTGAAAATGTTACTAAAGCTCGTGCCGATGCCTTAAGTGCAAAAGGTGTCAAGGAAACTGTCGTTGCTGAAAATCAATTCGAATCTGCACTAAAAAGCGTTTTTGCTGTTGCCGAAGCTTACCCAGATTTAAAAGCTAATCAAAATTTCATAGAGCTTCAACAGGAATTAGTAGATACAGAGGATAAAATTCAAGCTTCAAGGCGATTCTATAACGGTGGAGTTCGTGAATTGAACACGAAAATTCAAATTTTTCCAAGTAATATAATTGCTAAATTATTTGGATTTACATCTCGCGAATTTTATGAATTAAGCGAAGAAGAGCAAAAACAAGCAGAAAAGCCAGTAGACGTAAAATTTTAACAAGAATTAACCAATGTATAGAGCAATTGCTGAAAATAAACGCAAAACCTTGATGATTATGGCCGTCTTTGTCGGTTTAATTAGTGCTATTGGTTGGGTGATTAGTAGTTTTTATGGGAATACTCAAATTACTTATTATGTAATCGCTGGGGCGATTTTGTATGCTCTACTACAATATTATATGGCAGATAAATTAGCTGTTACTATGACTGGTGCTCATCAGATTGAAAAACGTGATAATCCCAGGTTATATCGTATTGTTGAAAATTTATCGATCGCAAACGGTCTACCAATGCCAAAAGTTTATATTATAGAAGATTCTGCACCTAATGCTTTTGCGACTGGTCGCGATCCCCGACATTCAATTGTTGCTTCCACTACAGGATTATTGGATCTAATGAATGACAATGAACTTGAAGGTGTTATGGCTCACGAAATGGGCCATATTCAAAACTATGATGTACGTTTAAGTATGGTTACGTTTGGTTTAGTAAGTGTTATTGGTCTACTTAGTGATATTGTTTTTAGAATGTTTTTATATGGTGATAATGATAGCGATAATTCCCCTGCAGGTATGGTTATAGGAATTATAATCTTAATTCTTGCTCCAATAATTGCAACGATAGTACAATTAGCAATTAGTAGGCAGAGAGAATATCTTGCCGACGCAACCAGTGCGATTACTACTCGTAATCCCGAAGGCTTAGCTTCAGCTCTTGAAAAACTAAAACAAAATGGTCGTCCGATGAAACGACAAAATACTGCTTCAGCTCATTTATTCATTAATAATCCTCTAAAGGCTGGATTTATAAACAAATTATTTAGTACCCATCCGCCACTAGATGAGCGTATCGCACGACTTCGTGGAAATGCAGAAAAGTTTTAATTATGTCAGTAAAAAATAAAAAAACAAAAAAAAGTTATAGAAATAAAATTGATGCTTTCTTAAAACGTCGTCCTCATCGCAGTTTTAGATTGACCTATCGACGTGATTATAAACGCTCACTTGATTTACCGGGATATTTTGTATTTACTTCTTATGTAGCAAAAATATTACGGAAAAATCGAAAGCTATTTATTTCATTAGCGTTGTTTTTTGCTCTACTTAATATGTTGATGGTTGGTATTAGTTCTCAAGATATCTATCAAAATATATCCGAGACTTTAGACAGTACAAGTAACAATGCCTTTGATAGCATTTGGGGTAAATTTACAAAATCTGGCATATTATTAGCTAGCGTAGCGACAGGAGTATATTCTGAAGGTATAAGCGAATCCCAGCAAATATATGGCAGTCTAATTTTTCTGTTGATTTGGTTAACTACGATATGGCTTCTTAGAAATATTTTAGCTGGTAGAAAAGTAAAACTTAGAGATGGTTTATATAGTTCAGGTTCACCAATAGTTTCAACCTTTTTGATATTTTTACTAATAATAGTACAACTTTTACCATTTGCTCTTGCAATGATTAGTTATGGTGCTGCTAATACAAGTGGTTTATTGAGTGGTGGCGTAGAAGCAATGCTATTTTGGATTGTCGCTTTATTACTTACGACGTTGTCTTTATACTGGTTAACCAGTTCGTTATTCGCATTGATTATTGTGACTTTACCAGGTATGTATCCTTATCAGGCTATAAAAACGGCAGGAGATTTAGTTATTGGAAGAAGAATGAGGATCTTTTTTAGGTTAATCTGGATGTTACTTGTCGTAATTATCAGTTGGATAATTGTTGCTATTCCGATTATTATGTTAGATTCTTGGCTAAAAACGACTTGGTCAGGGCTTGGTTGGATGCCAATAGTACCGATTATGATATTGATAATGACTTCATTTACTACTGTATGGGTATCTAGTTATATCTATTTGCTGTATCGAAAGGTTGTAGACGATGAATCAGAACCGTCATAAAAATAGGGCTACTGAACTACGTGAGCTATTAGCAAAGTACAGTTATGAATATTATGTTTTAGATAAACCGTCAATTAATGATGCGATTTACGATAGCCTATTTAATGAATTAAAGAAAATTGAGTCCGAAAATCCAGAATTAATAACACCCGATAGTCCAACTCAAAGAGTTGGAGGTGCATTACTAAATGGCTTCAAAAAAGTAAAACATAGTACCAGAATGTTAAGTCTTAATGATGTGTTCGATAGAACTGAAGTCGAAGCTTGGGTTAAACGCATAGAAAAGCTGTTGCCGAATATGAAACACGAATATTTTGCTGACATTAAAATGGACGGTCTAGCTTGTGCACTTATATATAATAACGGTCTGTTTTTACAAGCAATTACTAGAGGCGATAGCTATATCGGAGAAGATGTTACCGAAAACGTTAAGACGATAAGAAATGTACCACTGAGTCTTAGGAAAGTACCTGGATTCGAAAAATTTTTAAATGGTAGAACAGAAATTCGTGGCGAAATCGTCATGTTAAAAAAAGATTTTAAAAAAATTAATGCGGAGAAAATAAGGAATGGTGAAGTGGCATTTGCTAACCCGCGAAATCTTGCTGCTGGTACGATACGTCAACTTGATCCCAGATTAGTTGCCGAACGACCATTGCACTTTAGAGCCTATGATTTATTGAGAGACAATCCTGATGAAATACCGACTTATAAATATGCTTATCAAGCTATATCATCTTTAGGTATTTCTTGTAATAAACAGGCGAGTGTTTTCTCCAATTTAGAGGGTGTGATGCATTATGTTGACGAATGGGATAAAAGGCGTGATGAGCTTCCTTTTAACACTGATGGTCTTGTAATAAAAATAAATAATAGATTTCAATATGCCGAACTTGGTATTGTTGGTAAACAACCTCGAGGAGCAGTTGCTTATAAATATGCTCCAGAACAATCTACTGCAATTTTAAAAGATATTGTAATTAGTATTGGCCGTACTGGAGTGGCGACTCCAGTAGCTGTTTTTAGTCCGACAGTGGTTGCCGGTACTACTATACAACATGCAAGTTTACATAATTCTGATGAGATAGAAAGACTAGATGTTAGAATAGGCGACACAGTTGTTATTTATAAAGCAGGTGATATTATACCTCAAGTTCAAAGTGTTGTTATGGAACTTCGACCTGAAAAATCTAAAAAATTTAATTTTGAGAAAGCGTTGGTGACGCAATATCCAGAGCTAAAATTTGAGCGTCCAAAAAATGAAGTAGTATATCGTGTTAAAGGTACTTCTACGGATATTTTATTAAAAAAATCATTAGAACATTTTGCAAGTAAGTCCGCATTGGATATTAGTACTTTAGGAGAAAAAAATGTTGAAGCATTAGTTAATGCTAATTTGATAAAAGATTTGGCTGACATTTTTGTTATAAAAAAAGATGATTTACTAAAAATAGAAAGGTTTGCAGAAATCTCAGCCTTAAAATTAGTTGATGCAATAGCCGAAAAAAAGACGCCAACTCTTGAAAGATTTTTATATGGCTTAGGAATTAGACATGTCGGCATTCAAACTGCTACCGATTTAGTTGAACACTTCAACTCAATTGATATTCTAAAACAGGCTTCTATCGATGACTTGCAAAATGTTGACGGTGTTGGAAAAGTGGTTGCCGAAAGTATTATTGCTTGGTTCGCCGATCCCGATAACGAAAAACTATTGAAAAAATTTGATAATTTAGGTATTAAACCAATTTACGAAAAGAAATCTAAAAAGTTGACAGGAAAAAGTTTTGTAATAACGGGCACGTTAATTAATACGTCTAGAGACGAAGTTGCCGATAAAATTAGAACTTTGGGCGGTACTTTTCAGACAACCGTATCAAAGGATACTAATTATTTAGTAGTTGGTGAAAATGCTGGTAATAGCAAAATAAAAAAAGCCAGTAATTATGGAACTAAAATATTAAATGAAAAACAATTATTTGAAATGTTATAATTTAACAATATTATGGATTTGGTGTTATTAAATTCTTTAATCGGTGCTTTGTTAATTAGTATTTTATCATTGTGTGGGATTTTCGGATTTATTTTAAAAGATAAATTATTAGCAAAAGTTTCATCCTTACTGGTTGCTCTTTCGACTGGAACACTTTTAGGAGGTGCATTTTTGCATTTATTGCCAGAATCTATTGAAAATAATTCCAGTGTTAATACTTTTTTATATTTATTATTAGGCATTCTTTCCTTTTATTTAATTGAGAAAATTTTGAAATGGCGTCATTGTCATAGTGACGATCATTGTGAAGTTCATACTTTTACATATATGAGTTTAATAGGGGATGCCGTTCATAATTTCATAGACGGCTTGATTATTATATCGGCATTTTATGTAAGTTTTGAAGTTGGATTAGTTGCTGTTATCGCAGTTGCGTCTCACGAAATACCACAAGAACTAGGTGATTTTGGAATATTAATACATGGAGGATATTCTAGATTTAAAGCATTATTATGGAATCTTATTTCAGCCAGTACTGCCTTAGTGGGTGTTTTAGTAGGTTATATTTTAATAAATAATATCGATAATATATCTTTAGTACTATTACCATTTGCAGCGGGTGGGTTTGTCTACATTGCTATGTCTGATTTAATACCTGAACTTCACAAAGAGTCAAATTTTAAAAAGTCTATATTAGATATTTTTATGTTGATTATTGGATTAATAATAATGTATCTGACAAAAATATTTTTTGAATAAAAAGATACCCCGTTTTTTCAAACGGAGTATCAGATTTAATTTGGTCGTGTTATTACCAGCTACGTTGGCGGAATGAATTTCCACCATTGCCACCACCACCGAAATCTCGGCGAGGTCGATCTTCTTTAGGGCGAGCAAGATTGACACTAATAGCGCGTCCATCTAACTCTTTGCCGTTAAGTTGATCAATAGCTTTTTGGTTATCATCATCATTGACAAATTCAACGAATCCGAAACCTTTACTGCGTCCGCTGTCGCGATCTGTCACGACTCGGGCACTAGCAACTTCACCGATTTTCTCAAAGAATGCTTTGAGTGAATCATCATTAGTAGCATAAGCTAGACTGCCGACGAATAGGTTTTGTTGTGCCATTGGTTTGGTACTCTCTTTTCTTCTTCTGATTCTTTATTCTCTTCAGATCGACCGTTACTTGCGATTCTTGCGAAGAAGAGAGATTACCATGAGGTAAGCGCCCGCCTTTTGCCTTTATCCGCGTGTGCTTCTGAACAGTGTTATTTTAGCATAGTTTACTAAAAAAAACCATAGTATATTAAAAAATGCTTGTGTTAATTTTAAATTTGATTAATAATATTGATATAGCTGGTGCGTCAAAGGGGTAGCCTTTGAGCTTTAAAACAAAAATATGAATAAAAAATAATCGTGCCCCGGGTGGGCGCGCAACAGCAAAAAAGATCGTCTTTATAAAAAGAGACGATTTTTTTATAATTATTTTATAGAAATCGTTTTACTTAAAATGCTATAATGTCGTCTATAAGGGGCTATAGCTCAGTTGGCTAGAGTGCTTCCATGGCATGGAAGAGGTCGAGGGTTCGAGTCCCTCTAGCTCCACCAAAACAAATAGATTCACTAAAAATGAATCTATATTTTTGTAGCGAGTCGGAAAATATCACTAATTTTAGCTGTATATATAATTATGGTAATATAACATTAGCACAATAATAAACCTAGGAGATTTTTATATGAACAAAAATCACGAAGGCTTTACTTTGATAGAACTTATTATTGTTATAGCAATAATTGGAATTTTATCAGCAGTTACGACTGTATCTTATGGAGCTATTCACTCGAAATCTTATGATGCTAGTATTATGTCTGATATCGAAAAAATGTATTCTGCTGAGGAAATATATAACTTAGAAACAAAATTAACTGGCAAAAAATACGATTCAAGCTCTGGTATTGACAGTGAACTCGGATTTTCAAGTAGCAACGGCAATATAATTAACGTTAACACTGACTCTTCGGGTTACTGTATTAGGGGATATAATCCAAAGTCAAGCAAAAATTCGATTGAAAATGCTTATATAAAAGAGTCTGATCCAGGTGCGTGCTCACGGATATCTGCTTATGTAGATCTTGGTGCTTGTCCGAGTGGCTTCATCGATGTGCCAGGAAGTCTAACTTATGGAACTTCAGATTTTTGTGTAATGAAATATGAAGCTAAAGCTGATGATAATGGTGATGGGTTAGGTGACACAAACCATACCACTAGCAGTGGAACTTGGGATATCGCAAACTATCCAATCTCGGCCACTAGAAAATTAGTATCAACTGCTGTTGGTTCTCCTGTAGCTAATATTTCGCAAACAACTGCCTTGACTGCTGCCACTTCATATACGAAAAATTGTGAAACTGGTTGTCATTTGATTACCGAAGCCGAATGGATGACAATAATCCAAAACATTCTTAGTGTGGCTAGTAATTGGTCAAATGGATCGGTAAATAATGGCTTTGTATATAAGGGACACACCGACAATAATCCAACTAATGCCATACAAGCTGATACTAGTGGCGATAATGGTTATGTTAATACTGGTAATTCGTCGCCATCTAATCAACGACGCACTTTAACTCTTACTAACGGCGAAGTTATATGGGATATTTCAGGAAATATCTACGAGTGGACTCAAGGTACTATTGCAGGTGGCAATCAGCCAGGTATACCTGGTGAATCGGCTTGGGATTGGAAGGAATGGAACGACCCATTATTAAATATGAACGGTTTGTCGGTTATATCCAGGCCAAGTACTACAGGAATAGTTGGTAGTGATAGTTGGGGATCGGATAGAGGTATAGGATTATTGTGTAGTAATTATGACGAAACTTCGACGCGTGCCTTTATGCGTGGTGGTCAATGGACTACTGGTGGTGGTGCTGGGGTATTGAATTTATGTTTAGAACCAACTCCTGATGATATATGGACAGCTATTGGAATGCGTGTTGTTCGAGATAATTAAAGCTAAAAAAATACTCGAAGATCTAAATGACATGTATAATTTTAGTTTTCCGAGTTTTTATTTTAACCGAACTTTTAATGCCTAGCGTTATTGTCGGGGTTTTATCAAACATTAACATAATATCCTATAAAGAAATTTCGTAAAAACATTGTCTTTTCTATCGTTTACCAAATTAATATACTAATTTTTTGTTGGGGGTAGGTTAATTTGGTAGTTGCAATAGTTGCTTTGGATTCTGTTAATTATGGCAATACAATATACGCACTAGTTGCGTTTGGTGATGATTCGCTCGCAACGGGCGATGATATGTTTGGAGATAAGGGTGATGACGTTGTTGCGGAGAATATAGTAATGACATCATTTGGTGAACTTGTGAGTGTATCTGGATTTTGACACATTGGAGAAGTGCAATTTGATATTATCCCCTCAGAAGTAAATTTAGCTACGTAGGCGTCTCTTGTGTCTGAAGTAAAACTAGAAGTACCTCCAAAAACAAAAAATGGTTCCCAGAATATTAAAGCACTTGATATCATGACTGGTAGCCAAATCGATAAATCTAAATTTTGCATTGCTGGTATTAAATCGATACCTCTCCAAAATGCCAAGATTAAACTGATTGCTATACTAAGAATTAAATATTTTTTTGTTAAACCTAATTCTGAAAGTGGCTGTTTTTTATGGTTTTTTATCCACCATATTGGAAATGCCACTGCTAAACAAATATTGGTTAATATCACAAAAAGCAATATGGAAACAATATCACTACCTTTGTACCAACTGATATTCATAACACCGTAATAGGATATCCACATTAAACAAAGCGTAAATAAAGCTAAGACTATGTCAAAATCTGGTTTACATTTGAAAAGACTATTATTTTTTGTTCTGTAATTAATATATGATTTAAGCATTTTTATTCCTCATTAAATAATATATAAAACTAAATTGAATAATTATTGCAATCAGGTAGCCAGCTACTGCATTCCATCCATAATGCATTCCGAGTACTAGTTCGTTTACTGTTGATCCGACACACCAATAGATTGGCCATACTACGAAAATATTTTTCGTCAACGCAAAAGCAGTTGCTAATATTAAGAATTCTGGAAAGAATGAAAATAAGGTATCAAGCGGACCGCTACCAATTTGAAATACGATAAAACTTAATGCACTTAAAAATATTGCTGGGATTATCCCGAAACTTTTTTCATATCGTGTTTGTAGCCAACCGAGAACAAAAAATGGCTCCCAAAATATCAGAACACCAATGATTAATTGAGGAATGTAGTCGAAACCATTGATTAAATTCGGCAGTTCAATTAATTTCCATATCGCAAATATTAAACTTATTAAAATGCTTGGTATTAATAGATTCTTAGTGATACCGAGATCTGAAAGGGGTCTTTTTTGATACTTCGTAATCCACCATAGTGGAAATAGGGTATTTATTAAGGTATTGTCAATTATTATAAATAGTAAAAATAATCCGACATTACTTGATTCGTATAAATTAAAAGCTCCATAATATATAAACCAAGTTAATAATAAAGTAATAATTGCTAATAACAATTCAAAATTTGGATTCCATTGAAATAATTTTCTGTTACGAAAATAATCACCCTGGTCTTTTTTGGTCTTTTTTATCATAATATAATTTCATTTTACTTATGTTTTAAATATTTTGCTATAATTCTATATATAAATGTTTAAAAATATAGTCCAAAGAAAATTAGAAAGGTATGTTCGGAAGTACTTCAAGAAACATCCTGATATTAGATTGGTTGTTGTTGCTGGTAGTGTCGGCAAGACGAGTACTAAAGTGGCCATCGCGACTGTTTTATCCGAAAGTTTTCGTGTTCGTCTGAATGAGGGTAATTTAAATACTCATATGAGTACGCCTTTGGCAATTCTAGGAATTAAATATCCTGATAATATAAAAAGTATAAAAGAGTGGTTGGCAGTTTTTAAATCTGCACGTACAAGAATAAAATCTCCGACTGATGTCGATATTATTGTTCAAGAATTAGGTTCGGATAGAATTGGAGAAACGGAACATTTTGGACGTTACTTAAAACCAGATATTGGCGTAGTGACTGCGGTCTCACCTGAACATATGGAATTTTTCAAGAATATTGATAATGTTGCCAAAGAGGAATTGGCTGTTGCTAATTTTTCAAAACAAGCACTAATTAATCGAGAAGATATCGAAGGAGAATTTGCCAAATATTTAACTAACGTAAATATGAATACTTATGGCACCAGTTCGGTTGCAGAGTATAATTTTACGAGTACAGACTATTCAATAGAAAATGGTCACGAGGGAACATTTAAATGTCCAGAGTATAGTGATTCAGTTTTTGTTAAGATTCATGTTTATGGCGAACATTCGCTTAGACCAGCAATTGCTGGAGCGGCAGTTGCGGTTAAATTTAATATGAATCCTTCGGAAATAGTGTCAGGATTATCAAAAATACGGCCTCAGCCTGGAAGAATGAATATATTAAAGGGCTATAAAAATTCAATCATTATTGATGACACCTATAATTCTAGTCCTTTGGCAGCTGAAATGGCACTCCGTGAAGTCTATAAAATATCATCTCCACAACGCATCGTTGTATTAGGTAGTATGAATGAATTGGGTGATGTTTCGGCTGAAGAACACAAAAAGCTCGGAGAAATGTGTGACATGAATGAACTCGCTTGGGTGATAACAGTTGGTGATGAAGCCGAGAAATATTTAGCACCAGCTTCAAGAGCAAAAGGTTGCCAAGTGCGTTGCTTTAAGACATCGATTCAAGCAGGTATATTTGTAAAAAGTATTATCGAAGAGGGTGCCGTAGTTCTTTTCAAAGGTTCTCAAGGCGATATATTTTTAGAAGAAGCAGTAAAAATTATGTTACATTCTACAGAAGATGAAAAGCAACTAGTTCGTCAATCTTCGGCTTGGATGAAAACCAAAGAAGATTTTTTTTCAGCAAACTTGAAATAAAACTGTAAAACAGAGGTATATTTTGATATACTAAATAGCGTTATGAAGCGTTATAATCCATCTGAAATTGAACCTAAATGGCAAAAAATTTGGGAAGATCATAAGGTTAATCAAGTTGTAATCGATAAATCCAAGCAAAAAATGTATGTCTCCGGGATGTTTCCTTATCCAAGTGGAGCTGGTATGCATACTGGTCATGCCTTTAGTTACTCAATAGTAGATGCAATTGCTCGATTTTATCGACAACATGGCTGTAATGTGCTTAACCCGATGGGCTGGGATACTTTTGGTTTACCTGCAGAGAACTATGCAATTAAAACCGGTACGGCACCAGATGTTGTTACTGCAGAAAATATTGCAAACTTTAAAAAACAATTCAATCGAATGGGCGTATCTATAGATTGGTCTCGAGAGATTAACACGAGCGATTCTGAGTACTATCGTTGGACTCAGTGGATATTTACAAAATTTTTTGAAGAAGGACTGGTATATCAAAAAGAATCGCTACAGTGGTGGTGTCCAGTCGATAAGACCGTTCTTGCTAATGAGCAAGTCGAAGGTGGGAAGTGTTGGCGTTGTGGTACTCAAGTTGAAAAGAAATCAATGAAACAGTGGTTTTTTAAAATTACTGAATATGCTGATGCACTTCTAGAAGAAATTCCAGATTTAGATTGGCCAGAAAAAATAAAAACAGCCCAGACGAACTGGATTGGTAAATCTTTGGGTGCAGAAATTGATTTTTCTATAAATAATAATGAAGAAAAGATTACTATCTTTACGACTCGTCCAGATACGCTTTTTGGTGCGACTTTCATGGTGTTGGCTCCTGAACATCCTTTGGTTGAAAAGTTGGCTACTAAAGATTCCAAGCAATTAGTCACTGATTATGTCAAGAAATCGGCTCAAAAATCCGACGTCGAGCGTATGGAGGATAACCGCGAAAAAACAGGAGTTTTTACTGGTAGTTATGCCATTAATCCTGTAAATCATGAAAAAATTCCTATTTGGATAGCAGACTATGTACTAATAGGTTATGGTACTGGTGCTATTATGGCTGTTCCTGCACATGACGAACGAGATTATGCCTTTGCTAAAAAATTTTCACTACCGATAAGGCAGGTCATTATGCCTTGTGAAATAGACCAAAATAATCCACCAAAAGACGGTTTTGATATGATTGAAAGGAATACAATAGTAGTCCATTTAAGGGATAAATCGACTGGTAAATATGCCTTACTAGATTGGCATGGCACACTTGAAGGAATATCAACTGCAATAATGGGCGGAGTTGAAGATGGTCAGACTCCGGCGGAAGCAGTAATTACTGAAATCAGTGAAGAAGCCGCAATTAGTGGTGTGACAATAAAAAAAGAATCAGAATGGAAAACATCCGCAATTTATTGTGCTTCGCATAAATCTCAAAATCGAAAAGCTATTGCCAGAGCATTCTTAGCTGAAGTCGATAATCTCGAAAATCAAGGTACAATTTCTAATAATGAACTTGCGATACACAGTTTAGTATGGGTTGATGAGAAAGACGTGGCTAGTCATTTAACACCTGCACATCAAAAATTAGTCTGGCAGATTTTAAACGAAGAATCACCGATAACTAGTGAGGGGGAATTAATAAATTCTGGCGAATTTAATGGGATGTTGTCGTCTGATGCTCGCGAGAAAATCGTTGCTTGGCTCGAGGAAAATAAAATCGGTCATCAAAAAATTATATATAAAATGCATGACTGGTTGATTAGTCGACAACGTTATTGGGGAGCACCAATTCCTATAGTCCATTGTGAAAAGTGTGGTGCTGTTCCTATTCCAAAAGATCAGCTTCCAGTAATACTTCCAAAAGTAAAAGATTACGCACCAAAAGGTGACGGTAAATCAGCTTTGGCAAGAGAAGAAGACTGGCTAAACACTACATGCCCAAAGTGCGGCGGTCCAGCCAAACGTGAAACAGATACGATGGATGGCTATGCTTGTAGTAGCTGGTATCTCATTCGTTATACTGATCCAAAAAATGATCAACAGGCTTGGTCGGTAGATTCTGCAAATTACTGGGCACCAGTTGATTATTATGTAGGTGGCGATCATGCTGTGGCACATTTATTATATTTTAGATTTTGGACTCACGTCTTTCATAGATTAGGACTAACTAATTTTAAGGAACCTGTCAAAAAGTTAGTGTACCACGGATATATTAATGCCGAAGACGGATCAAAAATGAGTAAAAGCAAAGGAAATGTCGTCGATCCTTTAGATGTTATAGATCAAGGCTATGGTGCTGACGCACTAAGAACTTATCTGTTATTTATGGGACCAGTCGAATTGGATTCATCTTGGAATTCGAGAGGCATTGCGGGCGTCTATCGTTTCCTTAATCGCGTATGGGTGTTAACACAAAATTATCTAGAATCTGACAAAAAATGCATCGATAATGATGATGCTATCGTTAATCTAAGACACAAAACGGTTCGAAAAGTTACCGAAGATTATCATAAACTTAATTTTAATACTGCTATCTCATCATTAATGGAATACACTAACGAACTTTATAAGTATAAAGTCGATGGTTTTTCTGAAAATGTCTGGAGAGATGCATTGCAAACTTTAATTCAATTAGTCGCTCCGTTCGCTCCTCATATGGCTGAAGAACTTTGGCAACAAATTGGAAATGAAAATTTAATTCAAGAAACCCAATGGCCAAAATGGGATGAAAAAATGGTTATTGACTATACAATAACCGTCGTCATTCAAGTCAACGGAAAATTACGTGCCAAACTAGAAGTTGACAAGGATATTTCCGAAGAAGAAATAAATGATTTAGCTTTAAAAAATACCAACGTTATAAATTTTGTAGGTGATAAGAAACCAAAAAAGATTATTTATGTTCCAGGTCGAATATTAAATATTGTTGTTTAACTCTATTCTTGAAAATTTTCTTCAGTAGATGACGTGATATCTGCTTTTTGTGTATTCACCCAAGCTATATCATCGTTATCGCCCCTGTCCTTAAAATCAGGGTTTACTTTTTTGATATCTTCTATCGGTATCCCGTACCAATCACCGTTTATCTTGTCATCACGTACTCTAATTTTTCCAGATAAATCTTCTATGTTTAACGGTTGTTTAGTAGCTTCTATCACGTTACCGCCGTCGTTATTCTCTACTACAGGATCATACCTAAAATTTGCACCTTCTTCAATATATATTTCGTTTATAGTTGGATTGATTTCTCCGAATTTTTCAGGTGATCTACTACCATCATTATCAACATAATTTAAACCAGTATAAGCTCCTGCTATAAACATTACCATCAAAGCTGTTTTAGCTAGGCCACGTCGAATTTTATAATTAGGTTCTGTATTCTTTTTTTCACTTTTTGTTTCATTATTCATATCAGTACTATAACACTAATGCTGAAAAAGTGCAACAAATCAGCTTAGGCTCTTGAGTATAACGTTATTTTTAGATATAATATGGATAAGTTTTATAATATAATCCAAAAAAGGAGTTCTTTTAATGGGACAACCAAAAAAACAAAGTAGTCCACGTAAGACAGGATTGCGTCGAAGCCATTTACGTTTAGATTTAGCACGTCGTGTAAATAAAAAATCACCTGTAAAAGTTCGTACTACTCGCCGTGAAACCGGTAAAGCACTCGCTAAATAGACGGATTATTCGTAAAATTTTGAATATTAAAAAAGAAAGAACCAAAACGTTATGGCATCAAATCGCCACCTCGGTCGCATCGTTGCATTACAGACCCTATACGAATACGAATTTCGTATACAGTCAAATGATGCAACGGTAAATATTGATGAAGTGTTGTCTCGTAATCTAGAGCGATATGAAAGTACTATTGAAGATAAAGGATTTGTCGAAAATCTTGTAAAAGGAATATTATCCGAGAAAGATATTTTAGATAGCAAAATCCAACCAATCGCACCAAATTGGCCAATAGATCAAATTTCCCGTATTGACAGAAACGTTCTAAGGATTGGAATGTATGAATTATTGTATCTGGCAGAGATTGTACCACCAAAGGTAGCCATTAATGAGGCAGTTGAATTAGCAAAAGCGTTTGGTTCCGATAACTCAAGCAAGTTTATAAATGGAGTACTAGGCACTGCATTTCGTTCACTTGTGGAGGAGACGGAAGATGGCGACACCAAGATTTGAAAAAATCAAAAAGTATTTTAGTAATAAAAAAAATCAAATTCAAGAAGTAGTGCGTGAGCCGACCGCTGGTGGGATTATTTATCGTCACAACAAAGATGGCGATCTTGAAATATTGTTAATTCAAGATGGCAAAAACCGCTGGACTATACCTAAGGGTCATATTGAAGAGGGTGAAACTGCACAAGACACTACTCGGCGTGAAATTGGTGAAGAAGCTGGTTTAAAAGATGTCGATGTCTTGAGTTGGTTGGGAAAAATTCATTTTCGATATCGAAGATTAGATAGATTAGTGCTGATGACGACTCAAATATATTTAGTTCGTGCTAATGGAGATACTGATGATATAAAAAAAGAAGAGTGGATGAACGATATTAAATGGTTTAAATTTAATGAAGCCTTGAATTTAATAGAGTACGAAGATATTGGTAAATTAATGTTATTGGCTAAAAAAAGAATTAGACAGGAGCAATTATGAGTGGTATGCAATTAGCACCTTATGAAGAATTCGCTAGAGATAAATTGGAACTTGAATTTGATAATATTCAATTACTAGTAACAGCTCTAACTCACCGAAGCTATGTTAATGAACACAAAAAAAGTGTCAGTGAACATAACGAAAGACTTGAATTTCTTGGGGACGCTGTTTTAGAGTTAGTTGTTACAGAATATCTTTATAATAATTTTTCAGAACCAGAAGGTATTTTAACTAGTTGGCGGGCTGCATTAGTAAGAACAGAAAGTATTGGCGACGCTGGTTATAATCTTGGCTATGAACCATTATTAAGATTAAGCCGTGGTGAAAAACAAGGCGGTGAAAGAGCACGCCAACAAATCTTGGCAAATGCTTTTGAAGCCGTAACTGGTGCGATTTATCTAGAAAAAGGTTACGACGATGCTTCTAATTTTATTCACAAGCATATTATTTCAAAATTAAAACAAGTTTTAGAGACAGGTAGTTGGCGAGATGCTAAATCTCATTTACAGGAGGTTTCGCAACACGTTGATGGACTTACCCCTAAATATAAAGTTCTTGAAGAGACTGGACCTGACCACGATAAAACCTTTAAACTTGGTGTTTATATCGGGAAAAAATTAATGGGTGTTGGTAGTGGTCCGAGTAAGCAAGTTGCTCAACAGCAAGCTGCTCAGTCCGCTCTAGACAAATATAATAAATTAAGCGTTTAAATATTTTTTAATTTTTATATCAGATTACAACTGATTGACTATAAGAGACAAACAGTGTAGAATAATCTGGTAGTAAAATCATCAAAGAATACAGACTGTCAATAATTATTTGATAGAGAAAAGAAGGAAGTTATATTTATGCTCGCAATTCGTTTACAACGTGTCGGACGCAAAGGTCACGCAATGTACCGACTAGCTATACAAGAGGCTCAACGACATCCGTCAAGCGGTCGTGTTATCGCTTATGTTGGTACTTATGATCCTCATACCAAAGATGCTAAAATTCAAGTTGAATTAGCCCAAAAATATTTAGATAATGGTGCTCAACCTTCACCTCGAGTTGTAAAATTGCTCGAAACTGCAGGTGTCAAGCTACCAAAATGGGTTAAAAAGTTTGAAGCTGATAAGACAAAATCAATTCGTCATTCTGACAAACTACGCAATAACCAACCAAAAGAAGAAGTTGTCCAAGTTGAAGTAGAAAAAGAAGAATCTTCTGAAAAGGTTGTCGAAGAAACTACTGAAATAGAAAAATCTGCTGATATTGTATCTGATAAAGAAGTAGAAACTTCCCCACAAGAATAAACGTGATACAATTGAATTACAACAATTAGCGACCGAAAAGGCGAGGGAGTAATTATGGCGACAATAGACCAGCAATTTGTAGAATATATCGTAAAGTCACTAGTCGGACATCCAGATGATGTAGTTGTAGAACGTTTGATTGATGAAAAGGGAGTATTGTTAACTTTGACGGTAAATCCAGAAGACCTTGGAAGGGTTATTGGGAAGCGTGGTATTACGGCACAAAGTTTAAGAACTTTATTAAGAGCACTTGGTACTAAAAATGATGCCAGGTATAATCTAAAAATTGTTAACAATGATGGCGATTACGAAGGATTCCATTCAACTAATAATGACCAAACAAGAGAGACTGTGCAGAACCTGACAGATGATGTTGTGGAAAAAGACTCAGAATATTCAAAAAAGACTCGTGAAGAACTTGCAGAACTAGACGATCTCGATATATAATCATAATCAGTTCAAATACTTGAACTGCGAGGAAATTAATCTCTTGCGAGCAACAATCAAAATAAATTGTTGAGAGATTTATGTGACAAATAGACCACCCATAGGGTGGTTTTTTTGTTGAGAAAATATCGTCGTTAATTTTATAAAGAATGCTCTATATACTACCAATAATAACACTAATAGACAAAAAAGTCAATATCTAGTAAACTGATGAATATGAGAAAAATTCAGATAATTACCTTATTTCCAGAAATGTTTGAAGGTGTTTTAAATAGTTCAATGATGTGGAAGGCTCAAGATCGAGGAGCTGTTGAATTTGAAATAGTAAACCTAAGAGATTTTGGGATAGGTTCTAGAAAAACTGTTGATGATACGCCTTATGGTGGAGGCGACGGGATGTTATTAATGCCTGAGCCGTTATTTAAGGCCGTAGACTACGCTAAGAACCGTGACTTAGACGCGAGTGTAATATTAATGACACCTCGCGGTAAACGTTGGGCTCAGTTCTTAGCACAAGATTATGCAAATCAAAACAAAGGCTTGATATTTATTTGCGGAAGATACGAGGGATATGATGAGCGTATCTTAGCATTAGTGGACGAACAGGTAAGTATAGGTGATTATATATTGACAGGCGGTGAACTACCAGCTATGACGATAATAGATAGTATCGTTCGATTAATTCCTGGAGTCTTAGGGGGTGAAATGAGTGCTTCTATTGAAAGTTTTAGTGACGGTGAAACTTTAGAATATCCGCAGTATACTCGACCAGAGGTTTTTAGAGATATGGAAGTACCAAAGGTACTGCTTAGTGGTAATCATGCTGAAATAGCTAAGTGGCGAGCCGAAAATTCAATAAAAGCTAAAAAATAGTAAGAAATTTATAAAACTTAAAAAATGCTTAAAGAAATAAAAATATACAATAAATTTACTTATATATAAAAAATGAATTTTTAAAGATAAAAGCATTACATAATACATCCGGTCGGACGTAATACGAAATATACATAAATAAATAAGATAAATAGGTTAAAAAAAATGAAAGCACCCAATAAAGGGTGCTTCACCGTTGTTGTGGTGAATATCGTATAGCGACTGTCACACTATTTATTTTTTTTGGAAATATTTTTGTTTTTGTAACTTTCGCTATTGATACTGTATTAAATAAATTGAAAAAGTGCAAGTATAATGTAAAAAATAACAACGATTGTGAAAGTTTAGCGTTAGCTTTATACTGTTAATATGAGATTATTCGTAAAAACAACTTTACCTAAAAAACCAAAAACAAAAGAGTCTGAGCAGATAGCGTATGCTTACGCAGTGCTATTGGTGATAATAGCTCTATGTCAACTATTCACTTTTGACGAATTTATTTTTCTAGTTGGTGACTTCGGACTACCTGGCGGAGATCCGATAGCAAGATTAATGAGCGGTGTCGTCGTCGTTAGCGAGATATTTGCTTTACCATTTTTATTAAATATGAAATTGAGTCCGCTAATGAGAATCGTAAGTATGTCATTTAGCTGGTTGGTGCCATTAATTTGGTTTGTATTATCATTATGGCTAATGCTAACGATAAATGCCGTTTCAAATATAGGTTTTCTTGGTACGATCGTTAATATCACTCCTGGTTGGTGGACGATATTCTTTTGCTTAGCTCTTGGAATAATGGCATCTTGGTCAAGTTGGGGAATGTGGCCAAGTGAGAGGAGGAAATAATTTTAGATAATTGAATATAAATTATTAAAAAAGGAGGTTGTTGTGGATAAAATAAAACAATTTGAGAATACAATTAGCAAATGGTTAAAACCACTGCCACATCTACCGATACATATTCGAAAATTATTAGCAGATAACGTCTGGTTGATTACGCTGTTGGGTATAATTCTGTCGGTAATAGCAATTTTTTCAATCATCTCTGCGATAATGATAGGAATGTGGGGTGTTAGTATTGTAGATAATTATTCTAGTACGGTTGGCGGTGTAATTGCCTATCGTGGTATTGATGCTTTTTGGGCACTAATCACTTTAATATTATCAATAGTAAATGTAGCGATTATGATTAAAGCAGTGAATCTGTTAAGATTTTATAAAGTAAAGGGCTGGGATTTGTTGTTTTTAGCTAAGCTTATAAGCGTAACTTCTTTAATAATCGGATATTTTATAAACTTTTCAATATTTAATTTCTTTGCAGGTATTATTTTTACTGGCTTAGCTTTGGCTGTTGGTGTATATTTCCTATTTGAAATAAAAACTTATTTTAAATAGTCAAATTAAATCATATCTTGAGATATGTCTTTGTTTAGTGTACACTTTTAAAGTGTTATCAAGATTAGTTATTGATAATAATGACATGTAGCCAAGTACTAAGGCACATGGCCGTTGCCAGAATTGGCAACAAAATAATCAATAGTCCATCATGGACCAAAACAGTCAATCGACTATAAAAGATAGTAACTTTCAATTAATAATGGGATGTAGCCAAGTGGTAAGGCACATGGTTTTGGTCCATGCATTCGGGGGTTCGAATCCCTCCA
>DAOPJW010000004.1:0-119649 GCA_035399865.1 Candidatus Saccharimonadota bacterium | reverse complement strand
GTGAACGGCGGCGGTAACTATAACCGTCCTAAGGTAGCGAAATTCCTTGTCAGGTAAGTTCTGACCCGCACGAATGGAGTAATCATGTGGGCACTGTCTCAGCGTAGGACTCGGTGAAAGTGCATTGGCGGTAAAGATGCCGTCTGTCCGTACCAGGACGAGAAGACCCCATGGAGCTTTACTACAGCTTTACATTGTTCTAGGTTACAACATGTGTAGAATAGGTGGGAGCCTTTGAAGCGGATACGCAAGTGTTCGTGGAGGCGAAATATGAAATACCACCCTTGTTGTGACTTGGATCTAACCGTTGCCGTTATCCGGCAACGGGACCGTGTATGGTGGGTAGTTTAACTGGGGCGGTTGCCTCCTAAAGAGTAGCGGAGGCGTTCAAAGGTTGGCTAACTACGTATGGAAATCGTAGTGATAGTGTATGCGCATAAGCCAGCTTGACTGTGAGGGGTACATCCCAAACAGATACGAAAGTAGGAGCAAGTGATCCGCTGTACGTACATTTATGTACATGAATGTGGGATCGACAGCGCACACGGATAAAAGTTACCCTGGGGATAACAGGCTTATCGCGCCCAATAGTTCACATAGACGGCGCGGTTTGGCACCTCGATGTCGGCTCATCATATCCTGGAGGGGGAGTACCTTCCAAGGGTTCGGCTGTTCGCCGATTAAAATGGTACGCGAGCTGGGTTCAGAACGTCGTGAGACAGTTCGGTTTATATCCGGTACGGACGCTAGGAAATTTGAGAAGATCCACCCTTAGTACGAGAGGACCGGGGCGGACGAACCTCTGGTGTATCGATTGTGGCCACCTGCTGCATTGTCGAGTAGCTATGTTCGGAATAGATAAGCGCTGAAAGCATATTAAGCACGAAACTAACTTCAAGATAAGATTTCCCTATGAGGACACTGAAAGATTATCAGTTTGATAGGCACAAGGTGGAAGTATGGCAACATATGGAGCTGAAGTGTACTAATAGTCCCATCGCCTTTTTATGAATCATGAGACAAACCTATTTTTTAGGTTTAGCTCTTGATTTCTGCAAAATTGCAGACAGACTTAACTAGTAATTGGTGATAATCATCAATTAAAACGTCAATTTTAGAAATTTTACATCCATTCGTCGTTCGCTGAATAGCAAAGACGGAGACCGTGTCTATTAATTTGGACATCGATAAGTTGGTAGGCTAGTAGAATCTACCACCCAATTCGGTGCCCATGGCACTGGGGAAATACCTGTTCTCATTCCGAACACAGAAGTCAAGCCCAGTAGCGGCGATTATACTGCCAAAAGCGGGAAACTAGCACGGTGCCGAATTATAAAAGAACCATCCGAAAAAGGATGGTTCTTTTCTTTTTTAAAATTTTGTCATAGACCATAATGCATTTTTGTTTTTAGAAAATTCAGAATCTGTCGAGCTGGACAATTCAATTAATACAGTAGGCAAATTTAATTTCTCGCTCATCCAACCTTCGAGAGTTCCAGTAATAATATAATTAAAAGAATTAGATTCGAATGTAGTATTTCTATAACCACTCAGATTACTATATGTTTCGGCATAAGTAATTGAATCACCAGCTTCATTTGCAAGTAGTAAATTGGCTGATGAATGAAAAAGTAATGTTAGTCGAGGTTGATACTGTATTATGAAACTCGCAATGATTTGAGTTTCTATTTCGGACATTGGTAATGGACCTCCGCCACCAGTAATTAATTGATTTGATGGAGAAAATATATCGGTTTGCCAATCGTTGGTATCAAAGTTTCGATTAAGATCAACATTATTATAATTATTGCGTTTATTTGACGCTATTCCATCGGGGTTGATAGCAGGGATTATTATTAATTTTTTGTCAGAAGGTATGTTATTAATATTCTTTTCTAATTCATCGATCCACGAGTCCATTAAATATTTTCCGCTAATTTCATTTCCATGAATTCCTGCAATGTATAAAATTGTATTTTCCCCATTTCCAAAACTATAAGCTAATATTGGAAGACCATCTGTAGATTTTCCAATATCAATTTTTTTATGACAAATTGTCCTAGTCGAAAATGACCAAGGATCTTTTTGTGCTATATCGAAATTACTAATTATTCCAGATTTGACAGATATATTAATATCAGCACAAGACGGTGCGTTAGAATAATTTATAAATATTTGGTTTTTGTTTTTCCAAATATTGTTTGGTATTCCACTTGCAGAAACGAATTGATTAACATTTTGATTATTCGAAATTTCTTGATCGAATGTTAACACGATCGTATCCGATAGTGGTATCCCATAATTATTGATGTTTATATTTTTTAAATTTGGTCCATCAGATATTTTAAAACTTAATACATAATCTTCGTCTAAAATGCTTCCATCTATCGATTCAATATTTTGAATTGTAAGTTCGTATAAAGAGTCCCTATCTAGATCGTTTTCAACATTGGCGATAATTTTATTATCAGATATTTCGAATTTAGAAATAACTCCAATTCTTTTTTTGTCATTAGAAATTTTTTCTAATTTAACATCTCCACTAATAATGGTTTTATTAAATTCGAAAGTGAATATTTTTGGTTTATCATATATTATTTCATTTTGAATTATGGACGAATTAGTAACTCTTGTAGCTTCAATCATCTTAATTGGTGTTTTTATAATTGTTGCAACTTTTTTATTACTAAAACTACGAATTAATTCTGCATTATATATTTTACCTTGAGATAATTTAATATCTTTAATATCGCAATATAAGCTAGTGTCTTTTAATGGGCAATTGACTATTTTTGAATCAACTATAAATTTATAATCAAATATTTTATCTACATTACTTATATTAAACTTGATTGGTTTTGATGTCGAAATTGGTTTATTAAAAACACTTGCATTTATAGTTGGTGGTTCGGGAACAGAAATCTTAAAATTCTTTTTAAAAACATTTGATCCAAGCAACGAAATACCAATTTTGTGAGTACCGACTAATGGTGCTTGTTTTGTAAAAAAACATGCTTTGGTGGAGAATAATTTTAAATTTAATATTTTTACATAACCATCGGCTTTTATAGAAAAAAAATCATCATTCAATTTGCTTTGGTCTGGTAATAATATTAGCTGTCTTACACAGTTATCTTTTGAATATGAAAAGTCGACTTGCTTTGTACTAATTGATGCTAGTACTGATACTAATATTATAAATAAAATATAAACAATAGGGACTTTTTCCCATATTGGAAGTTTTAAAAAATTATTTATGATTGTTTTTATTTTTGTAGGTTTCCCTGAGTAAATTTTATCATATCTAATCTTATTTTTGCTAATTTTATAGCACTAATCTTTTAATGCATCTAGTGTAAGTAAAAGAATAAAAGGGATGTCTTGATATTTTACGAAGTATAAAAAAACGACCAATATCGCAGTTTTGGTCGTTTTACTATCAGAATCTATTTTGGATTCGAAACAGGTGCCAGTGAATTTTATAATCCACTTATGTAAGTATATAGCACCAGTTGTATAAATGCAACAGTATCAATATAATAAAAAGTCCTTATGTATATATTGACAAGAAGCATAAGCTATGGTATTATTGTGTACGTACACATATCATGTGTGAGTTATAAATGAGGGTTTTCATGTTTAATATTGTGCAAAATAGCTAGTATTAATATGAGAATCTTTTTAATTAGCCGTAAAGGTAAGGGAGAAAAATATGGCAGGTACAAAAGAAGGTGGCAGAAAAGCTGCTGCAAAAAATTTGGCTCGTGATCCAGAATTTTACGCAAAAATTGGCGCAAAAGGTGGAAAAAACGGTCACACTGGTGGTTTTGCCGCTAATCCTGAATTAGCTCGCGTTGCTGGTGCAAAAGGCGGTCGTATTAGTCGTCGCAAAAAAATAGTTGAATCAAAATAATTTTTTGCACTAATAAATAAAAAAATACATGCTTTAGCGTGTATTTTTTTATTTACTTATATCATATCTTTTTAAATAACACGTTCGAGCTTCGTTAGTTTTCCATTTATGGCTACAAGCAATACATTTAAAAAAACATTTACTTATTTCTATGCCAACGGAATTACAATTTGGACATAAACTACGATAATGAAGCCAGTCTCTATAGCTATCCAGATTAGATTGAATTATTTCATCAGTTATGAAAACTTTATAAATTAAACTTAATCTTTTTGTCTCTTCCCAAGCTTGTCTTTCCATAGCAATAAGTAACACGTCGCTTTCGTAATTAACGTGGTCTAGTAGTGCGTGTGAAAGTTCGTGTAATAAAAATACAGAGCCGTCTTTATTCTGCTTGTTATAATAAATAGTATTTTTTGAAGGCGACCAAATAAAATCTTTTCCTGATTCGAAAATGTATTGTGGAAAATCACTTTTAAGTCGTAATAGTAATTTTGTTATCGATTGCATAATAATAACATCCATAGATTACAGCTTGTTCAGAGTTTTTTGCTTGTATTAATGGGGGACAAACTATATGGGACGGTAGCTTATTATCTAAAATATTTTTAAGATGATGAATATATTTTTCAAAATAGGTACCGACACTACCACCAATTACGATTACGTCCGGTTGAAGAGTTGGGATTAATTCCAAAAATCCCAAACTTATACGATGTGCAATGTCTTTAAGAGTTTCTTCGTCTTCTATATCTTTGACGTATTTTCCATAAGTTTCGTAAAAAGACTTGCCTGAGGCAAATTTTTGCCATTCTTGAAGTTTTTCATCATATTCAATTAGAGCCCTTCCGCCTTCACTGTTTCTTAGCTCTCGATTAATGTGACCTTCGGTAATAATTCCTGTACCAATTCCTGTACTAATAGTTACATAAAGTAGTTGATTTGGTATTGGATTTATAATTTTTGCTTGATAAAGACCAGCTAACTTGGCATCATTCTCAATGTATATTGGTACGTTCTTTATTGATTGACTTAGTAATTCAGAAATATTAAATCCAGCCCACTCTGGTAGATTTGGGCACCATATGATGGTGTTGTTTCCATCGATAGTACCTGGTACCGCAATAATAATTGCATCAATTTTTTGATCAATATAATTTATTTCTATATTTTTAATAACTAATTCTACGTAGTCTTGTGGTTTTTGAGGAGTAAAAAATTTAATCTGAGTACTTGGTATTCCTCCATTATTAAAACTTGTTATGAGCGTTTTTGTTCCACCTGTGTCAATTGCAATTATCATATTTATTAGTTTATCATAGACATTTCCATCAAGTGATATTGCCTTTTTATCAAAATTGATGCATAATAATATCATATTATAAGAGAGGTAGTAAATGAACAAATCACAACGAACATATAGGGGTGGTTCGATTGTTAATTTTGTAGTTATTGGAGTCGTCTTATCATTTCTATTAATTGGTGGAATTTATTTAGTTAAACAACGTGGTGAACAGGCTCGAAAAGAACAAGTAATTGCAGAATTAGAGAAACAAGAAGAATCAGAACAAAAAAATAATACTGAATCTGATAATTCTAATTCTAAAGATTTATATGATACTAATAAAAGTACCGATAGTAATTCCGACAATAATACGGTTAGTGCTCCTATGACTGGTACGTCGGAATTGCCACAGACAGGTGCTGATGTCAATCTAATAAAGATAGCTGGAATATTTTTATCTACATTCATATTGGCAAATATATTTTGCTCATATCGAAAAATATAGATGCTTATTTTGACTTTAGCTCGTATATGAGGTAAAATAAGGCCATATTTGGGGTGAACTGTTTTAAGTTTTGTCTCAAAAAAATAAGGAAGGAGTCTTAAAAAGACTAATATGGCAAAAGCCGTAACAATGGACGAATTACTTGCTAGCGAAAATGATAACGTTAAGCAATTTACACAAGGAGAATCAGTAACTGGTTCTATTCTTTCTATTCGAAAACACGAAGTCTTAGTTGATTTAGGTGTGCATGGAATAGGAATGGTGCCAAGAAGGGAAGTAGGTTTCTATCGAAATCTTGAAATAGGTGATGAAGTTATTGCTAGTGTTGTTGATACCGAGTTAGATAACGGTTATTCTTTACTTTCATTACGCAAGGCTGCAAAGGATAGAGGTTGGGACGAAGTATTGGCTAAAATGGAATCCGGAGAAATTATTGAGGTCTCACCATATGATGCTAATAGGGGAGGTTTATTAGTTGAATATGACGGAGCTCGTGGATTTTTGCCAGTTTCTCAACTTTCTGCTGAACATTACCCAAGAGTTGGAAGCAATGACAAGGACGAGATATTGCAACGATTAAATTCTCTAATTGGTAAAAAGTTGTCAGTTAGAATTTTAGATTGTGATCGCAAATCTAATAAATTAATTTTTAGCGAGAAAGAAGCCATCAGAGACGGACTTGTAGCTAGATTCGAAAAACTAGCTGTTGGAGATGTGGTTAAGTCTATAGTAACAGGAGTGGTTGACTTTGGAGTATTTGTGAATGTTGATGGTATCGAAGGACTAGTTCACATTAGTGAAATTAGTTGGGAGAGAGTGAATAATCCATCTGATTATGTGAAAGTCGGTGAAACTATTGAAGCAAAAATTATCGCTATTGATAAAGATCGACTAAGCTTAAGTATTAAGCAACTAATCGAAGATCCTTGGATGAAAGAAGTTGATCAATTCAAAACAGGTGAAAAGGTTGAAGGAACCGTAACTCGAATCACACCTTTTGGTGCATTTGTGCAAATTAGTCCAGCAGTCGAAGCATTGATTCATGTTAGTGAACTTGGCGAGAGTGATGAAGCTGATCCTGAAAAAGTATTTACTTTAAACGAACGAAAAGAATTTGTTGTCTTAGAAGTAGATAAAGAAAATCACAAAATTTCACTTAGTTTAACAGGGAAAACAAAATCGAAGAAATAGAAAATTAATCAAGCCCAGAATCAGGGCAGAAAGGAGCTTACGATAATGTCTGAGAAAGTCATACTAGTTGCCGACTCCATTACAGTAGGGGAACTTGCCGAAAAGCTCAATCTGCCAGTTACAAAGTTAATTGGGGAATTGTTTAAAAATGGGATTATGGCAACAATTAATCAACGCATTGATTTTGAAACGGCTGTGATTATCGTTGAAGAACTTGGCTTGTCTGATGTTGAGCTTAAGAAAAAAGAAAAAGCAATATTTGCTGAAAGAAAAGAGCACGAACTTTCAAATTTAGCAACACCAAGGCCACCGATTGTGGCTGTTATGGGTCATGTAGACCATGGAAAAACTACTTTACTGGATGCGATATTAAAAACTAAAGTTGCTGAAGGCGAGGCTGGTGGTATTACTCAATATATTAGTGCATACCAGACCGTACATAAAGGTCAGTCAATCACTTTATTGGATACGCCAGGTCATGAAGCTTTTGCATCCCTTAGGCAACATGGTGCAGCTTTAACCGACCTAGTAATTATTGTTGTTGCAGCTGATGATGGAGTAAAACCTCAAACAGCAGAGGCAATTCAATTTGCTAAATCAGCGAATGCGAAAATAATTGTTGCTATTAATAAAATTGATCGCCCAGGTGCTGATCCTGCTAGGGTTAAAGCTCAGTTAGCTACTGACTATGGTTTAAACCCTGAGGAATGGGGCGGCGATACTATAATGATTGAAATAAGTGCTAAGACTGGTCAAAATGTTGATAAATTATTAGACATGGTCTTATTGATTGCTGATATGGAAGAATTAAGGGCTGACATAAATACTCCGGCCGAAGGTTTAGTGATTGAATCGCATATGGAAGTTGGTCGCGGTCCAGTAGTAGGTATTCTAATTCAACACGGAATATTAAAGCCTGGTCATAGTTTTGTGGCTGGAACTGTATATGGAAAAGTGCGTACATTATTGGATTTTAATGGTAAAACTTTGAAAGAAGCTGGTCCATCAACTCCAGTGACGGTAACTGGTTTCAAAGAATTACCAAAATTTGGCAACTCCTTTATCGTTGTAAGTAATGAAAAAGAGGCTCGCCATCAGACTTCGATTGCTAAAATGGAGATGGAAAAAAACGCTGCAAGTACAAATATTACCGGCTCTGATTTACTAAAAATGATGAGTCAAAAAAGCGAGTCTCAAGAACTAAACGTTATAGTTAAAGCCGATGTACAAGGCTCGTTAACTTCAGTCGTGAATAGTCTAAAAATTATTGACACTCAAGGAGAAATTACTCTTAATATTATTAATAGTGGAGTTGGCGATATTAATGAAAGTGATATTCGATTAGCGATTGATCAAAATACTATAATTTATGGATTTAACATAAATATGTCGAATGCCGTGAAGCAGATGGCAACGCGTAATAAAATCCAAATTAGAATATTTGATGTCATATATAAATTATTAGATGATGCTCGATCTTCAATGGAAGAAATATTATCTCCTGAAGTAAAAGAAATAGAAGTTGGTAATTTAATTATAAAAGGTGTATTTAGAACTCTTCGTGATGAAATTATTACCGGAGGTGAAGTAACTAAGGGCAAAATTTCATCAGGATTACTGGCGAGGGTTATTAGACGCACAACAAACGGCAAAGAACAGATAGGTGAAGTAAAAGTAAATAAGGTACAAAGACAACAACAAGAAGCAAAGGAAGTTTTTGAAGGTGAAATGTGTGGTCTTTCCTTAAAAACAGAAAAAAAATTAATCATTGAAGAGGGTGATAAGCTAGAATTCTTTACGCGTGAACTAGTAAAACGAACTTTAAAATAATATCAATCGAGATATATAATAAGTTTTATGTTAGAATAACCACAGACAATTTCAAGGGGGAATAAAATGTTTGAATTGGATGAAAAATTTTTAGAAGATTTAGGGTTGGGCGAATTACCAGAGGAACAAAAAAAGCCCTTTTTGCAACACATATATAATGAACTCGAATTAAGAGTCGGTAATAGATTATCTGAAGGAATGAGCAACGACCAGTTGAATGAATTTGAATCAATAATTGATCGTAACGAAGAAGCAGTTGATTCGTGGCTTGAAAAAAATATTCCAAATTATCAAACAGAAGAAAATTTTGTAAAATTTTTAACAAAAAGTGGGTTACCAGCAAACGATTTTGTACTAAAATCCGAATACGTTGCTACAAAATGGTTAGAAAAAAATCGGCCAGATTATCGCAATGTCGTATCCCAAGTTCTTGATGAAATAAAACGAGAAGTTGTTGAAAATAAAAACACTATTCTAGGGAATTAAATATTTTTATTAGCAAGATAGCCATTGATAAAATCTAATGCTTGCATTTTTCTTCCGCTTGGTGCGATTAATTCATCAATTGATAAATATTTTTTATCACCACACAATACATCTAGTTTATCCTCAGGATTTTCGGTAACGTGAGAACTTGTAATTATAATTTCTACTCCGAGTAAATTTGCACGACTTTTTGGCCAACCTATATAAGCACGAATTTCTCTTTCTAGTAAATCAGCAGGTTTTTTCCAATCAATTATTCCGTCATCCTTTGTTAATTTTCGAGAATATGTGGCACGATTAGGGTGGGGTTGTTGTCGTGGTTTAACTTCTCCATTCAAATATTTTGGTAAATATTCAACAAGTAATTCATTGCTTAGATTAATCAATTTATTTGTTAGACTTATAATTGTTTCTTTGGAATCAATATGTAAACTCTTTTGTTTAATTAATTTGCCAGTATCTAGTTCTGGTTCAATCAGCATTATACTTACGCCAGTTTTTTCTTGCCCTGATAATATTGAAAAGGTGATTGGATCGGCACCACGCCATTGCGGTAGTAAACTGAAATGACTATTTATAATTCCTAGTGGAAAAGAATCTATAGTTTTTTGTGATACGATAATTCCAAAATCAACAATAATTCCAATTTTACTTTTGAAATTTTTTTCTTGAACCAGATCATCAAGTTCATTTTTATTATTAACAAAAAAAATTTCATTTTTATTTTTTTTGGCAAATTCTTCAACTGGTGCCGTGTGTTTATGATGAGTAGGATTAGTTTTTGTAATTACAGCTTCTATCTCAAAAAAGTTGGATATATAATCCAACGAAGCAGTGGCGACAGGTCCACTACCAAAGAATACTATTTTCTCTGATGTCTTTATCATAATTTAATGGTTTTAGTTCACCTTTTTTATTTAATTTATAAAAAGCATTTTCATTATTTTTGATGTGGTCAATAAATACTATACCGTTAGTATGGTCAATTTCATGTTGAAGTATTCTAGCTAAAAAACCGTCAGCTTTGATACGTACTTTATTTCCTTTAATATCCATTGCCTTAATTTTAATTTTTGAATGGCGAGGAATCATTCCATAAATACTATTTGGAACACTAAGGCAGCCTTCATAATCTTCAATAATTTCGCCCTCAAATTTTATGATTTCAGGATTAATTAGAGCAGTGAATTCTCTTACTGATTTATCGTCAAGATTATTTCGAATAATTATAACTCTCTCAGGTCGATTTATTTGTGCGGCAGCAAGTGCGGCACTAATTTCATGCGGTCTGGAATCTTCCCAATCTAATGAAACTGAAATCATATCTTCGATTAACTGTTCGATTTCAGGAGTTATTATTTGTACTTTTTTTGACCTTTCACGTAATCTAGGATTCGGTAAGGTAATTATATCTTCTTTTTTCATCAATTTATAATTATATCAGAGGTGATTATAGTAAGCTAGTAGGGTCGAGTTCATATTGCCAATTTTTAGTAGGAATATATTTTATTATTTTGCTTAAATTTTCACGTCTAGAACTTTTTAATACTAATTGCCACCTATAGTTATTATATTGTCTTTCATAAAATGCAGGAGTGGGTCCAAAGATCTGAACATTATTTTCTACTTTAGATTTCAATGCTTCAAATAATTTTTTTGAATTTCTTATTGCTACTACTTCAGTTTTATAGGAACAAGTTAATTTTAATAAATAACATATTGGTGGGAAATTTCCTCTAATACGTTCTTTTAAAGTGTTTTTATAAAAAGTTTCGTAATCCTGTAATATGCCACAAGCAATACTAAAATGTTTAGGTAGATACGACTGAATAATCACGTAATCCTTTTGTTTACATCTTCCAACTCGACCTACTACTTGAGACAGTAATTGAAAAGTTCTTTCACTTGATGAATAGTCAGGCAATGATAAACCGCTATCGGCCTGAATTACTCCGACTGTCCTTAATTTTGGTAAATCTAATCCCTTGGCGACTATTTGAGTACCAATAATTATATCTATTTTTCCTTCATAAATTTCTTTGTATTTTGTATTCAAGGAATCATCGTTTTTATTGTCACTGTCAAATCTAGCGATAATTGCGTTTGGAAAAAATTTCTTAAGTTCCGACTCAATTAATTTCGTGCCAATCCCTTTATGAATAATATCTGTACTATTACATACCTCGCATGATGACATTACTTCACTATTAAAACCACAAATATGACACAATAACTTGTGCTTATCGATATGTAATGACAGCGGCAGATGACACTTTAGACACTCTGCAGTCCAGCCACATTCTTTACATAGAGTATTGGTAGTACTACCTCTTTTATTATGAAAGATAAGAGTTTGTTTTTTCAGCTTTAATGATAATTCGATTTGTTCTAATAATTTATCAGACAAAAAATGATGTTTTTTAAAATTTTCATTTTTGTTATTTTTCATATCAATCAATTCAATTAAGGGCTTAACGGTATTTTTACGAGCTGGTTTATTTAGCCTAAGCAATGGACGATTTGATTTCTCAGCCAAATAACGATCGACGATGTTTGGGGTAGCAGTCCCAAAAATAACTTTCGATTTATGGAAACGTCCTAACATGGTTGCAACCCTAAGTGCGGAATATCGAGGAGACTGTTCTTGTTTTAAGCTAGGCTCATGAGCTTCATCAATAACGATAAGACCTATATTTTTCAAAGGAGTGAATAGGGCTGAACGTGGACCAATCACAATTTTTGGACTATTACTATTCAAAGCATCTCGCCATACTAAATGACGATTAGCTTCTCTCATGGCTGAATGAGTTAGCAGTAGGTCGTTGAAATGATTTGAAAATTCAGAAATAATTTGAGAGGTTAATGCAATTTCTGGGACAATAATTATCACTGATTGATTATTTTTTATTGCTTTTTTTGTTGCCTCGATATATACTTCAGTTTTACCAGAACCCGTTACTCCTTGTAATAAAAAAGTGCCATCACAATATTTATCCAAAGTGCTTAATGCTGACAATTGTTCATCATTGAATAAAATATTTGTTCGTTTTCTTTTCGCTATTTTTATCGTTGTTGACTCAATTCGACGTGTTTTTTGAATTCCGTTGGGTAAAATTGTTTGTATTACTAATGCAAGTGGCGTTACATAATAATTTGAAATCCATAAAGCAAGTTCTATAAGTTGCGATGGAATGGGAGATTCTTCTAATAAAGATATTATTGGTTTTGTATCATAATTTGGTTGATTTACCTTTTTTATCACAACTCCGACCATATTTCTTTTGCCGACTTCAATTAGGACAATTTGTCCTATTAATAACATTTTTTTTGAATAATATGTAAAATATCCGCTACCTGTACGGACGATCTGATTTGGAGCCACCTCATAATAGTGCATTACATATATTATACTGCTAAACTAATTATATGTATTTCGAAAGTCGTCAAAGTGCTGGACAAATTTTAGCTAAAGATCTTTACGATAAATATCGTTATGAAGATTGCGTTGTCGTAGCACTGAGTGATGGGGCTGTTGTTATTGGTGAGCAGATTGCACGTTCACTTCATTGTGTTTTGACAATGTTACTTATGGAAAATATTGATATACCTGGTGAAGGTTTGGTTTTTGGTAGCGTCTCACAAAATGGAAATTTTACCTATAATGGACTTTTTTCTGCTGGTGAAATCGAAGAATATACTAGTGAGTTTCATGGTTATCTAGAAGATCAGAAAAGGGTTGCCTTTCAGAAAATTAACAGATTATTGGGTGATGGCGGAATAATTAAAAACGATATGTTAAGAGATAGAGTAATAATTCTTGTTACTGAAGGTCTTGATACCGCAATGTCTGTGAATGTTGCTATCGAATTTTTGAAGCCAATTAGAATAAAAAAATTAGTAATTGCATCACCAGTGGCGAGCGTCCAGGCAGTCGATAAAGTCCACGTATTAGCTGACGAGCTTCATATATTATCAACAAGAGAGAATTATATGGGTACTAATCACTATTATGAACATTACGATGTCCCGTCTCATGAAAAAACGATTGAAAAAATTAACCAAATAATTTTGAATTGGCACTAATTTACAGTTGCTTAATGTTGTAAGATTGTGTTACGATAGAGGTAACTATAAGGAAATATTGGTTTAAGGGAGATTATGTTAGACGTTTTTATTACATCAAGAGTGCGACGAAAAATTGTAGTTGTGTATGCTAAATATCCTGATTTTCGTACTCATGTTAGAGGTCTTGCGAAGCTCATTAAAGAAGATCCAGGCAATATTCAACGAGAACTTAAAAGATTGGAAAAAGTGGGCTTTTTATCTAGTGAAAAACAAGGTAATACGAAAATTTATTATACTAATAAACAGTTTCCAATTTTTAAAGAGCTACAGGGTATAGTAATTAAATCACAACAATCTGCTGGTAGACCGAAACGTTCTTCATCTGATTTATAATAATGACGATTTTTGAAAAAATATTAGCCTCTAGAGGTATAGGTATCGAATCTAGTGAGTCTTTTTTAAATCCTGACTATTCAAAATTGCATGATCCTTTTTTACTTCCTGATATGAAGATAGCAGTTGATAGGCTAATTAAAGCTAGAAAAATAGATGAAAAGATTACAATCTATGGAGATTATGATATCGATGGATTGACGGCGACAACACTGTTGTATGAGTCCTTGAAAAAGTTTGGATTTAAAAATGTTTATTTTTTTATGCCAAGTCGTTTTATCGAGGGCTATGGTCTAAATGATGATGCGATTAAAAAAATTGCTCTAGATGGTACGAAATTAATTATTACTGTTGATTGTGGAAGTCGAAGTCATGCAGAAATTAAGAAGGCGAATGAGCTAGGCCTTGAGGTTATCGTTACTGATCACCATGAAATCTCTGACGACTTACCACCGGCAGTTGCTTTGGTAAATCCTCATAGATCTGATAGCAAGTATCCCTTTAAAGAGTTGGCAGGTGTTGGTGTAGTATTTAAACTAGTCCAAGCAATACAGGTTAAGTTAAGTACAAGTCATTCAAAGGGTTTAGTATTACCCTTTGGACAAGAGAAATGGCTCCTTGATTTGGTTGCTCTTGGAACTGTTTGTGATATTGTTCCGTTGATAGATGAAAATAGAATATTTGTTTATTGGGGCCTTAGGGTTTTGTCTAAAAAAAGACGTCCAGGGCTTAGAGCTTTACTTTCTATCAATAGAATTGAGAACGAATCAATAAATTCTCATTCGTTGGGATTTGTTTTGGGTCCGAGAATGAATGCTGCAGGTAGGTTAGAAACGGCTCAATATGCTTTAGATATGCTAATGACACAAGATTTAACGGACGCTTTTGAGAAAGCTCAAATATTAGAAGAAATGAACAGACTAAGACGCGACGAGCAATTAAGAATATTAAAAGAAGCTATTATTCAAGCTGAAAAATATTCTAAAGATGATGTACTGGTCTTGAGTGATAGTAACTGGAGCCACGGAATAATTGGGATTGTAGCTTCGAAAATTTTAGAAAGATATAAAAAACCCGTATATATTTTTCAAGAAATGGGAGTTGAGTCTAAGGGATCAGCTCGTAGTTTTGGCGATTTTAGTGCTGTTGAGGCAATTGAATACAGCGGTGACTTAATTATTGCGGGTGGCGGTCATAAACTTGCAGCTGGTGTTACTCTACCTACTGATAAAATTTCTGAATTCAGAAAAAGAGTCAATTATTTTTATAAAAATCTTGGATTGATAGAACAGGTTAGCTTATTGTTACCGATTGAAGACGTAACAGTGAATTTGCACGAAATAGATGAAAAATTATTTGAGATGATAAAACTATTAGAGCCGTTTGGTCATGGAAATCCTTGCCCGTTATTGAAGAGCAAAGACTTGTTAGTTATAAATAGACGTAAGATGGGGTCTGAATCTCAACATATAAAACTTGATTTACAAGACTATGATGGGAAAAAGATGAGTTTTTTGGCTTTTTCGGCTCCAGAACATTTTTTTGTAGAAATAGGGCAGAGGGTAACGATTTGTTATAGTTTGTCGATTAATGAATGGCAAGGTAACAAGACGATAGAAGGCTACATTGAATATTTAGAAGTTGAAAACGATTAAAACCCGTTAAAAATTATTTTTAAATAAATAAATATCTTGGATAGATGTTGCATACCGCGGTCTTCTCTGTTACAATACATCACTATATGGTACAAGTAACACGTAAAGATGAACGAGAGGCGAATGAAAATATTATTCGTCGTTTTAACCGTAAAGTTTTACAAAGTGGTGTTATCGCTAAAGCAAAAACTTCGATGCGATTTTCCAAATCAATTTCTAAAACTGAGCGTAGAGCAAAGGCGATAGTTCGAAAAGAAAGAAAAGCTGATAAGCTCGACAAAACTCGAATGGGGCTTCGATAAAGTGGCCCTTAAAGAAAAAATAAATGACGATATAAAGGCCGCCTTGTTGGGCGGCAATCGTTTTAGAGCAGAAGTCTTAAAAAGTCTTAAGGCTTCAATATTAAATCAAGAAATAGCTAATAATAAGCGGGAAAATGGGTTAGACGATAGCGAAATTGAGCAAGTTATCTCAAAAGAAGTAAAAAAACGCCAAGAGAGTGCGAATATTTACGAAGATGCTGGACGACTAGAAATTGCAGAAAAAGAACGCTCGGAAGCTCAAGTGTTAATCGAATATCTGCCCGAACAATTATCAGAAAATGATTTGATCATTGTAATAAATCGAATTATTAGCGAACTTAACGTTTTAGAAATAAGTCAAATCGGACAAGTCATTGGAGCGGTTAAAAAAGAGCTTGGTAATTCTGCTGATGGTGCAATTATAGCTAGACTTGCAAAAGAAGCTTTAAATAAATAGGGGTGTTTTGTAATGATTGTATTTTTTGGTCCAGCAGGTGCTGGTAAAAGTACGCAAGGGAGACTGTTAGCCAAAAAATTGGGTTGGCAATGGATTTCTGCTGGAGATTTATTAAGAGAAACGAAAAATCCAGAGATTCTAAAATCAATTGCCAATGGTGAGTTAGTGCCTTATGAAAAGGTTAATGATTTAGTTGGAAAGGCTATCAACAAAGCTACCGATTATGCCAATATAATTATTGATGGCTTCACTAGAAATATTGAGGAAGCAAAATTTCTTATCGACAGTTATCCAATTCATAAACGACCGATAGATATAGTATTTGTTTTAGACGTAGCAAAAGACGAGTTGTTGAGGCGTCTAAAAATCAGAGGACGTATTGACGATACGCCAATTGTTATTAATAATCGTTTGGAAAAATACGATAAGGAAATTGATTCTATGTTGGATTACTATCGCCAACATAATATAAAAATTGTTCATATAGACGGGCAGGGATCAATCGAAGAAGTACATGACAGAATTACAGGGGAGTTAGTAAAATGCAATCTATTGTAAATAGTGTTCAACCATTAAAGACTAATGATGAAATCAATGCCATGCGTGAATGTGGAAAGATTTTAGCAACAATTTTAAATGATTTAAAAAAGTATGTCGAAGTGGGTATGACTGAAATCGATGCTGACTCTTGGGTTGAGCGTGAAATCAAGGCACTTGGTGCTATTGCTACTTATAAAACTCCTGAAGTGAACTTTCCAAGTGTGATTTGCGTATCGACTAATGACCAGATTGTTCATAGTATTCCGACAGATTATGTGTTTGAAAAAGGTGATGTTGTCAGTTTTGATCTAGTAATCACCTACAAAGGCATGAAGACTGATAGTGCTTTTACTATGGTTGTTGGTGAAAACCCTGAAGGAGCAAAAAAACATCTCTTGTCTGTAACGGAACGCAGTTTATATGCTGGAATAGATGTTATAAAAGGATCGGTACGTACTGGAGATATTGGTTCGGCTGTAGAAAAAGTGCTTCAAGAAGGCAAACTAGGAATAATAAGAGAACTTGTTGGTCACGGTATTGGCAAGAATATGCAACAACCACCAGAGATTCCAAACTATGGAATTAGAGGAACCGGTAAATTACTAATACCTGGGAACACGATTGCAATTGAACCAATGGCTACTTTAGGTGGCGAATCAATCGTAACTGATAGTGATGGCTGGACTATCAAAACTCGCGACGGTAGTCTGTCATCTCACTTTGAGCATACAGTCTTAATTACTGAAAATGGTTACGAAATATTGACGAAATTATAGTGCTACACATCTATTTTGTGTTTTTTGTCATATCATAATGCTCATGTTAGAATAGAGTAATTAGATGCAGTTTAAGTAAATTATAATTCGAGGAGATTTACTCGAAATGAATAATAAAAAAATAAATTTCGAAAGAAGTCGTGTTATTTTAAAAAATAATAAAAATTTTGGTTTTTCCCTTCTTGAATTGATAATAGTCATAGTAATTATAGGTATTCTTGTTACTATTACAGCTGTCTCGTATCTTGGAATGACTAATAAGGCTATAGAAATATCTTTGCAGTCCGATTTGGACGGTGCTAAGAAAAAATTAGTTTTATATAAATCGACTTATCGCTCTTATCCAATTGCCTTGGATAGTAGTAATTGCCCGACTGCTCCGACCGCAGATACAAACTACTGTCTGAAGGCCAGTGCTAATAATAGTTTTTCAGAGTACACTGCAGATCGTGATAGTTTTAGCCTTACTGAAACTAATGTAAATGGTTTATCTTATACTATTACTGATGAAACGTCACCTCAAATGGATTTTTAATTAATAATTATTTAATCTAGAAGCTCTATATTTTTCTAGTCAAATAAACACATAAGCGATATGGTATACTCATATTATGCAAGAAACATCCAATAAATATGCGGTTGGAATTGATATTGGCACGACTAATGTTCGATGCGTAGTTGGTCATATTGATAATTCAACAGGAATACCTACAGTAGTTGGAGTCGGCATTACTCCCAATAGTGGTATGCGAAAAGGCGTGGTAATTAACTTATCTGGTCCGGCTCAAGCAATTGATGAAGCCTTAGGTGAAGCCGAAAGAATGAGTGGCTATCAAATTGATGCGGCAGCTATCAGTATAAATGGCTCTCATATTTTAAGTACTCATGCAGATGGTATGATTGCTGTCGGCAGTCCTAATCACGAAATTAACCAAGAAGATATTGCCAGAATCGAAGAGGTGGCTACTTTAGGAAAAGTACCAGCTAATCGAGAAATACTAGAAGTAGTTCCACATAGTTATAAACTGGATGGCCAGGATATTAAAAATCCAATCGGGATGACAGGAACGCGTTTAGAAATAGATGCACACGTTGTGTCGGTACTGGTTCCGTACCTTTCTAATTTGCAAAAAACTTCCGAAATTGCAAAAGTTTTTCCACGTTCTGTAACCGTTGCAGGTATTGCGGCGGCTCGTGCTGTCTTGAACGAAAACCAAATTGAAAATGGCGTAGCTCTGATTGATATCGGAGGGGCAACGACGAATATTGCTATTTATGAAGAAGGTGATTTGCAGTTTTCCGCCGTAATTCCATTAGGCGGTGTTAATATTACTAACGATCTTGCAATTGGTCTTAGAACAGATCCGGAAATTGCCGAAAAAATAAAAATAGAACATGCCTCGGCTGTTTCTAGACATGAATCAGGCTCTGTTAATATTAAGGTTAATGATGAAAGTTTTGATTTTAAAATATCGGAAATCGATGAGATTGTTGAGGCCCGCTTAGAAGAAATTTTTGAGGCAGTCAATAAAGAACTGAAAAGAGCTGGAAGAGCAGGTAAATTACCAAGCGGAGTAGTACTTACAGGTGGAACTGCACAATTAAAAGGTATAGCCGAATATGCTAAAGAATCATTAAATCTAGCTGTTCGTATTGGCAAACCATCAGGTTATGGTGGCGTAGCGGATGATATTGAAAAGTCTCAATTTGCGACAGCTGTCGGCCTTATGCTAATAGATGCTGATACTGGAGGAGTAACAAAAAGAAGTAGTAAAAATAAGACAAAAAAAGCTTCATCAGATAGAGAAAATATTCTAATTAGGCTTATTAATCGTTTTAAGACATAGATTTTAATACTAAGATGCTATACTGGATAATGAATAAGAAAGCGGAGAAATAATAAGTAATGGCTGAAGTAATACCAACCGATATACAAACATTCGCCAGTATTAAAGTAGTTGGCGTAGGTGGTGCCGGTGGCTCGGCTATAAATAGAATGAAAGATGCCGGTCTTGCTGGTGTTCAATTCGTTGCTATGAATACCGACGCACAAGCTTTGCATAATAGCAAAGCTGATACAAAAATTCATCTTGGTAGTAATACTACAAGTGGTCTTGGTGCTGGGGCGGATCCATCAGTCGGTGAGGCTGCTGCAAATGAATCAAGAGATAAAATTCGAGAAGCTCTTACAGGTGCGGACATGGCTTTTGTTACTTTAGGTGCTGGTGGTGGAACTGGTAGTGGAGCAGGATATGTAGTTGCAGAAATTGCCAAGGAACTTGGAGTATTAGTTGTTGGCGTAGCCACGAAACCTTTTAGCTTTGAGGGAGAAAAACGTCGTCAAAATGCTGAATGGGCAATAGCTCAATTAGGTCGTAATGTTGATACCTTAATCACGATTCCGAATGATCGTCTACTCCAGACGATAGATAGAAGGACCCCCTTGTTAGAAACGTTTAAAATTGCTGATGATGTTTTAAGACAAGGTGTTCAGGGTATATCAGAACTTATTACTGAACATGGACTGATTAATCTCGATTTCGCTGATGTTCGTGCCATTATGAGTAATGCAGGTTCAGCCTTGATGGGTATCGGTCGTGCAAGTGGTGATAACAGGGCATCTCAGGCAGCTCAACAAGCAATTGAATCGCCACTCATTGAAGTTTCGATTGATGGGGCAAGAGGCGTTTTGTTTAATGTTACTGGTGGATATGACATGAGTATGAGTGAAATTCAAGAGGCTGCTGAAATAATAACCAGTGCCGTGTCTCCGGATGCAAATATTATATTCGGTGCAAATATCAAGCCAGAAATAGAAGATGAATTGATTATTACAGTTATCGCAACAGGTTTCGATTCAGCTTATTTTCATAATCAAAACTCTAATTCAGATGAAAAAATTTCTGAAAATGCCGATTCAAAATTGACCGATGAAACTGTGGGGGATATAGATATGAATCTCGATCACGACAACGAATCATCAAAAACGATACTAAATGATGAGGAACAGGGAAATATCTGGGAACGACCAAACAATGAAGATGACGAATATGATATGCCGGCTTTCTTGAGGCGTCGTAAAAAAGACAAAAAACCTGAAGACCAAAAGGAAGATTAGTTTTTAATGAAAAAGTATGCGATTGGTGAAAGTCGTGTCATAGAATCACGTGAAGTTGGTGATGGCATTACTATTCGTAGACGACGGGAAACTCCCGACGGAAAAAGATTCACGACATACGAAAGAATTGAAAAACCAAATCTAGCAGTAATCAAAAAAGACGGCGTTAGAGAATTATTTGATCGTGATAAATTAGCTACGGCAATAAAGCGATCTGTCGGTAAATTTTTTAGTTCTGAAGTAATTGTTGAAGAGATGATTTCAAAGATCGAA
The DNA here is from genome assembly GCA_035399865.1 of Candidatus Saccharimonadota bacterium. Taxonomy (GTDB): domain Bacteria; phylum Patescibacteriota; class Saccharimonadia; order Saccharimonadales; family Saccharimonadaceae; genus UBA1547. The sequence goes on along the minus strand of DAOPJW010000004.1, from coordinate 98,860 downwards.
GATGATATTTATGCAGTAAGTGAAAATGAAGTGACCTCAAAACAAATTGGCGATATAGTATTGGACGAACTAGCCATGAGAAATGAAGTTGCATACGTGCGTTTTGCGAGTGTCTATCACAAATTTAAAACTCTCGATGATTTTGTGAAAATTTTAGAAGAACGTCGTGGTAAAAAATTAAAAAGTAAAAATAAGACATGAGATTATTAGTAATATATAAAAATAATACTGATTATACTAGAGAAGTAACCAGTTATTTACGTGATTTCGAGCATCAAACTGGTCACAAAATCGAAGAAGTAAACCCTGACACGCCAGAAGGCATTCATTTTTGCCAAACATATGGCATTGTTCAATACCCAACCGTAATTTCTTTAACTGATAATGGTATTATGCAACAAACTTGGCCAGGTTTACCGATGCCAACAATCATGGAAATTAGTTTTTATACTTAGTTAAAAAAATATTATACCGTACCAATTAATAAATTTGTTGCTAAGCATTTTATTAGAGTATATAATAAATAATGGCGTTCCATTGCGGATGAGTGGCTATCAACCACGAATGCCTTGGGAAGAAATTCAAACCTTTTGGTTGAAAAATAGAACCCAACGTCATCAGCACGAAAGACTGAAAAATAAGTGCTAAAAAGAATCTCTTTTTAGAAACTGGATGGTACCGTCCTGAGCGAAGTCGAAGGATTCCAGTAACTAAAAAGAGATTTTTTATTTTTTAAAAGGAGACAGTTATGAAGTTTAAATCAAACACTCGACGTCGGGCAATTGAATATGAAAAAGATTTATCAATAAGTTGGAAAAAGAAAAAAACATTTAAAAAGTCGTTGGAAATTCGTTCGAAAGATAACGGATATGTATTTTATGATGGCCCACCATTTATAACTGGCATTCCTCATCATGGTACTTTATTGTCTAGTGTTGTTAAAGACGTGATTCCTCGCTATCAAACTATGAAAGGCAAATATGTTGAACGTGTTTGGGGTTGGGATTGTCATGGATTGCCAGCAGAAAATTTCGTAGAGAAAAAACTTGGCATTACTGACAGGCATGATATCGGAACGAAAATTAGTTTGGCGGATTATATTACGACTGCTCGAGAAAGTATGGTGGCGACAGGTGATTTATGGGAAGATACTATCGATCGCATTGGGCGTTGGGTAGATTTCAAGGGTGCCTATAAAACCATGGACAAAAAATATATGGAGTCTGTTTGGTGGGCTTTTAAAACATTATACGAAAAAGGAAAAATTTACGAAGGTGAGCGGGTTCTAATGTATGACACCAAATGGGCGACACCGCTTTCCAAAGCCGAAGTCACGATGGATGCCGGTGCCTACATCGAAGTTACCGACCCTAGCGTTTATGTAAAATTCAAACTAGTCGAAGAACCAAAAAGCTATTTGATGGGTGTTGATAATATCGATTGTGATTTAAAGAAACTAGGTCTAGATATTAGTAAAAAGAGCAAAAGTGGAAACTATAAGTTAATAATTCCTGAAAAAAAGCTAAATCAATATGAGAAACTAGTAACCGAAAAATTAAAGCCTGGTTTTTGGAATGAGTATATAAATGGTCAAGAAATAGTGTTTAATTTCAAACATTCTGACTCATCGGTCGAGAAATTGATTTATAAAAAAGGTATTTCTAAAGATATAGAGAACAGGATAATTGAGCTATGTAACCAGTTTTCGGATTCAAACGACGACAGCGTTGAATTTATTATATTTAATAATGATTGGTATAAGCCGACTTATTTGTTGGCTTGGACGACCACGCCTTGGACGCTCCCCGGTAATACGGCTCTGGCTATAAATAAAGATATAACTTATGTCGAAGTTGAAGTTGGCAATGACCAATTTATATTGGCAAAAGCTACATTGGGCGGTGTGTTGACTGATGAGAAACATAACGCTATGGAATACAAAGTTATTCGCGATATCAAAGGCAAAGATTTAATAGGCAAGTCGTACGAACCACTTTTTGCGGACAGGGGAGGCAATGTGCACAAAATTTGGTCAGCTGATTTTGTCACGACTGAATCTGGTACCGGCATAGTCCATATCGCACCTGCCTATGGTGAAGATGATTTCAATTTAGCGACTGTAAATGAAATTCCAGTCGTTCATGTTATAGATGAATTTGGTAAATATATCGAAACTGAGTGGAAAGGTGAGGACGTTTGGGAAATAAACAAAACAATCGCAAAGACACTACACGAACGTGGCATCGCTTGGAAAATAGAATATATCCGCCACGAATATCCTCATAATCCTCGAACTGGACATCGATTAATGTATAGAGCACACCCAAGTTGGTTCATGGATATCGATTCTCAGCGGGTCGAAATGCTAGAACAAAATAATCATAATATAAATTGGTTTCCGGATCATATAAAAAATGGACGCTTTGAAAATACCATTGAACAGGCGCCAGATTGGAATTTATCGCGTGATAGATTTTGGGCAACCGCTATGCCGGTGTGGAAAGGTATTGATAAAGACGGTACCGAACATATCAAAGTTATCGGTAGTTATGCAGAATTAAAAGAGCTTAGCGGGGTTGAATTAGAGGATTACCATCGACCTTGGGTTGATGAAGTAACTTTTGATATCGACGGAGTTCACTATAAAAGGATAGATAAAGTAATGGATTGTTGGTTCGAGAGTGGCAGTATGCCATTTGCACAATTTCATTATCCCTTTGAAAATATTGAAAAATTTGAACAAAATTTCCCCGGAGACTTTATAGTTGAATATGTTGGCCAGGTTAGAGCTTGGTTCTATTACGTCCATGCTATCAGTGTAGGCTTATTTGGTCGTAATGCCTTTAAAAATGTAATTGTTACCGGTAATATATTTGGTAATGACGGTCGTAAAATGAGTAAAAGTTACGGTAATTTTACCGATCCTAACGAATTGATGGATAAATATAGTGCGGATAGTTTGCGTTTCTTATTGTTATCTAGCCCACTTCTAAATGGTGAAGATTTTGCATTACATGATAAAGAGGTTGGTGATATTGCCAGAAAGCTAAGCATGATTTGGAATATGTACGATTTCTTTACTATGTATGCGGAAGTTGACAATTGGGAATATGACGGTAATTTAGTCGATCCGACAGAATTTCTAGAAAATCCATTAGATCAGTGGATTATTAGTCGAATCCATCAGTTGATAAAAGAGGTCACAGATAATATGCATGCATACGATATTCCAAATGCCGTCAAGCCAATATTTCCATTCATAGAAGATGCCAGTAATTGGTATGTTAGGCGAAGTCGGCGACGTTTTTGGAAATCTGGTGATGATGAAGATAAAAATAATGCCTACAGAACACTACATTATTTGCTAGTCAAATTATCCATGGTTTTAGCACCTTTTACACCGTTTTTGGCTGAAGAACTTTATCAAAAGATGACAGGTGGAGAGAGTGTTCATTTGCTGGATTGGCCAGAAGTCGGTAAAATAAATGATTTAGTCGTAGATGACATGAAAAAAATTCGTGACTATGTTAATCAGGGTCTATCTATTCGAGCTAGGGCTCATTTGAAAGTTCGACAACCTTTAGCATGTGTTACGATACCATCATTAGGAGAGCATATTGATTTTGCGGATATATTAAAAGAAGAATTAAATGTCAAAGAAGTTAAATTAGGTCAAGAATACAACCTTGATTTAGGAGTTACTCCCGAGTTAAAAAATGAAGGCATCGCCCGAGAAATCATTCGTTATATTCAGTCGGCTAGAAAGGATGCTGGCTTGAATGTTGATGATAGAATTCAATTATCACTAATTACTGATAATAAAGAATTGATTGAAGCTATAAAAAAATACAAAAAAATAATTACCGATGAAACATTAGCGGAAGAGTTAAGCGATAAGTCTGAATACAAATATTGTGCAGAAGTGAAAATTGATGGGATTATATTGCAAATATCTCTTCAAAAAATAATAAAATAACAAACCATTGATTTTTTATACTTTTTATGCTAAAATATCACCATAGGATAAAAAATAAACATGTCGATATTTAAAAGATCAAAGAAAAGCGAAATAGACGAATACTATTTTGATAAAAAATCTAGTTCTTCGAAGTCTGATGACGAAATTCGTTTAGATGAACAAATTGACGAGGGCTCGTTAGATTCTTTCTGGGATAATGTCGTAAAAGACATACACAAAGATCCAGAATGGTTTACATTTTCTGACGAGTAAAGGCTATAAATGACGGACGAGCAGTTCGATAAGTTAATAACCAAAGCTATGAATGAATTACCACAAGAGTATATTAGGGGTCTTCAGAACGTGGCTATAGTAATGGCAGACGAACCATCGTCTAATCAAAGAAAAAAAATAGGGGTAACAAGAAATAATCTATTACTTGGATTATATGAGGGGATTCCGTTGACTCAAAGAGGGGCTAGTTATAACTTGGTGTTGCCTGATAAAATTACGTTGTTTAAAAATCCGCTTATGGAATTATCAAAAAATGAAAATGACTTACTCAACAATATTAAACGTACTTTATGGCACGAAATTGCACATTTTTATGGTCTAAATCATGATAGGATAAATTATCTTCGGCGTAAATTAAAGAGCTAATCGCTTTTTGACAGCAAGTGTTATATATTGGATATTACAAATGCCAATAAAAAGTAAAAAAAATAAAACTAATATGGTTAGAAATCTTGTCAGGCAAGTCATAATTCCAGATGAAAAAAATGAATTTAGACCACATCTAATCAGACGTTATGGATTATTGCTTGTATTTCTTACCGTGATTGGTGCTCAATTTATATACAGCGGTATTACAGCTGATCTTGTGGCGGGTAAAAAAACTGATATCACTGTCGAATCTCTTTTAAATGTCACAAATGCTGAAAGGCAAAGAGCAGATTTGCCGTTGTTAATGATTAATCACAAACTAAATCAAGCATCGAATTCTAAAGCTCAAGATATGTTTAAGAAACAATATTGGGCGCATATTTCTCCAGATGGTGTTCAGCCTTGGAAGTGGCTAGAAGATGAGGGGTATGATTTCAGTAAAGCTGGAGAAAATTTAGCAAAAGATTATACTTCAACGGATGCGGTAATAAATGCATGGATGAATTCGGTTGAACATAGAAAAAATATCTTGAATCCTGATTATCAAGATGTAGGATTTGCTGTAGTTGATGGTGAATATATGAACGAGTCGTCTGAGTTTATCGTTGCTTTTTATGGTTTGTCTTCAGCAAATGCGATTGCGAACACTCACCGATCATTTATAAGTGCAGTTTTAAGCAGTAACAATGACATATGGTCTCATTTTAGATTAGCTGTTAATTCTATTACTCCATTGACAATTGTTTGCTTGGGGATAATATTAATAGCAACTATTGTTTCTATCTGGTCACATTATTATCGTCATAAACTACCAGAAAATTATCGAAAGAATTGGAAAAAACATCACGGTTTATATAAATCCATCGGTTTGATAATATTTGCTTTTGCTACAATTTTAATTTCTGCTTCTGGACAAATATAACAGATATAGTTTATCCCATATTGATACTTGTTCAATTGCTTCTTATCTGTTATAATCAGCAGTTGATTATTTATAAATTTATAAAAAGGAATAATTAGATGTCAAAAGCAGTCGTTAAGATCGGCGGAAAACAATTTATTGTCGCCGAAAAAGAGACCCTCCTGGTGGACCTCCTCCCTGAAGGTACAAAAGAGCTCAACTTGGACGCACTGTTGGTTATCGACGGTGATAAGATTAGCGTCGGAAAGCCGATTGTAGAAGGTGTTAAGGTTGTCGCAAAGGTCGTCGAAGACCTTATTAAGGGCGAAAAAATTCGCGTAATTCGTTATAAATCTAAAAAACGTGTTCACAAAGAAACTGGTCATCGTCAAAAATACTCAAAAATTGAAATATTATCCATAAAATAAATCAAAAATCCCCGAATAACTAACGGGGATTTTTAAATGCTCATGCTATAATGAATACTTAGAGAATTGAGGGAATATCAACACGTGACAACTGTAATATCAGTAACTAACCAAAAAGGTGGAGTAGGTAAAACGACTACGGCTGTTAATCTGGCTTATTATATTGCAAAGTCTGGAAGAAACACGTTGTTAATTGATTTTGACCCACAAGGAAATGCAACCAGTGGTCTTGGCCTAGATAAACAAAATCTAAAATTAACGATGTCTGATGTTGCTATGATGAAAACGACACTTGATCAGGTTGTTATGCCGACGAAGTTCGATAATTTTTATTTTGCTCCAGCAATTCCGACACTTGCTAATGTTGAAGTTGAGTTAGCTCAAGTGGAGAAGCGTTTTTCAAGATTAAAAAATGCAATCGAAAATTGTCGAATAAATTATGACGTAATTATTATTGATAGTCCGCCAAGTTTGAGTTTGCTTACCGTTAACGGATTAATTGCCGCAAAATATGTTTTATTACCAGTACAAGCTGAATTCTATGCATTGGAAGGGTTAGGACAATTACTTGAAACAATGAAATTAGTTAGAAAGGGTATGAATCCAACCTTAGAACTATTGGGTGTATTGCCGACAATGATGGATAAACGCACAACTTTAAGTAGTCAGGTACATGAAGAAATAAAGAAGCATTTTCCAGGGAAAGTGTTCAATACCGTTATTCCTAGAAATATCAGATTGGCTGAAGCTCCTAGCCATGGCTTACCAATTGGTGTTTATGACAGATTTTCCAAAGGAGCACGTGCTTATAAAGCACTTTCAAAGGAGGTGATTAATCGTGCCAGTATCTAAAAAAGGTTTAGGGAGAGGTTTTGAGTCTTTAATTCCAACAGATTTGCTTGATGAATCATTTGATCCAACTGCTTCTCAAGATCAAATGGTAAGTGAACTTAGACAGATAAAACTCGACCAAATAATTGCTGACTCAGACCAGCCACGTAAATATTTTGATCAGTTAGAGCTTGATGAATTAGCTGCTTCTATCGCTGAATACGGAGTTGTTCAACCGATTATCGTTACTCCTGAAAAAGGTGGTGGCTTTAAAATTGTAGCAGGTGAGCGTCGTTTTAGAGCAGCCAAAATCGCTAAACTAGAAAAAATTCCAGCTCTCGTTAGAACATTAACTGATCAACGAAAATTGGAAATATCCTTGATTGAAAATTTGCAAAGAAAAGATCTTAATCCTCTTGAAACTGCGACAGCTTATTTAAAATTACGCGATCAATTCAATCTTTCTCTGGAGCAAATTGGTAAAAAAGTAGGAAATAGATCTACAAGTACTGTTAGTAATACATTACGTTTATTAAAATTACCAGATTTTGCCAAGCAGATGCTTCTTGATGGAAAAATAACGGAAGGACAGATTAGACCGCTTATTGGTTTAGATAATAAATCACTAAAGAAAGTGTTAGAAAAAATAGTATCAGAAAATTGGCCATCTAGAAAAATTGAACAATTTATCGTTGACTTAAAGAAAAGCCAAACTAATTTAAAAACATCTTCGACGCGATCGGTTAAACAAATTTATGAAAAACAATTAAATTACATGATAAAAAAATTTAAAACAGAAGTTAGTATTCGCACAAATTCAAGAGGAGCTGGTCAGATAACAATTAAATTCAAAAACAAAAATGAATTTGAACGTATTCATAATCTAATTAGTGATTAATTTTCAAAAAGTTCTGATATTATCAAACGGAAATATTCTTAATACGACTGGGCCTATTAAATTATAGAGAGGTATTGTTCCAAGTCCATTACGCGAATCGTAAGAATAATTTCCTTGGCGGTGGTCTCCTGATACAAATAATTCTCCATTAGGAACCACCCATGAACCTGATCCTGTAGTGTAGCTACCTGGCTCTCCATTATTATTGTCATCTGGATTAAATCCTTTTGGATATTCTGAATTAAATACAGTATATTTTCCATCTTTAAGTTTTACAGTTTCACCTGGGAATGCTATTACTCTTTTTACGATATACTCGTTGTTTTCTCCATTACCAGATATTCCTATTGAAAAATGTGGATTTTTGAATACAATAATTTGTCCTCGTTCTGGTATGTAGCTTTCATTTTTTAACTGAGACCAAGTAACTGGTAGGCGATTAACGACTAATCTATCGCCAGTATATAAAGTACTTTCCATACTTGGGCCAATGACGTTAAAACTGCGAAATACGAATGTATTAATAAAAAAAGTGCCAATCATTACGCATGAAACGAAAACAGTAAAACCGATTACATCTTTTACAAATTGATGACGCTCAAAAAAACCAAGTTTCATATAAATTTAACTATACACTTTTTAAAAACTAAATGATAGCAAAAACCATTAGTATTTCAAGAGTTTTAATATGTTATAAAGTTCGGTATAGTATTATGAGTATTTATGAATAAAAAACGTCCAGCTATAGATGGTTTTATCCCAAGAAAACCGGGAGATAGATTAGGTAGTTTGCATAATATAAAACCGATAAAGCGTTCTAATGTTAATATTTCAGACAGTAGACCACTTCATACAGCCAGTGGTGATACGTTGAGAAAATTAGGTAAACAAAAAGAAGGCTATGGTTTAGGTCGATCTGATATTGATGAATCTTTAATTAAAATCGATAGTTTAGATAGTCAAAATCAATATGAAAATGATAAAAAAATAAGTTTTTTGAAACGTCGTCGCTTATCTCGACTTAATAAAAAACCCCAAAACAGATTCCGCAAATTCATTAAATTACTTGTAATATTAATAGTACTTTCAGTTTTAGGTGCTGGTAGCTATACCTTATACAAGATAGTTAATGCTGGCGATAATGTCTTTAATGGTAATATTATGGATATTTTTAAAACTAAAGAGCTAAAGCAAGATGAAAATGGTCGAAGCAACTTTTTATTAGTGGGAACTTCTGAAGATGATCCTAATCATGGAGGTGCTTTCTTAACTGACTCAATATTAATCGTTAGTGTCGATCAGAAAAATAAAAACATGTATATGTTTAGTGTTCCTCGTGATTTATATGTTGAATATGGGATGGCATGTAATTCTGGATATGCAGGCAAAATTAACGAGTATTTCATATGTTCGAATGGTGGTGAGGCTAAAGAAGATGAACAGGATCGTTTAATAAAAACCCAAGAATTTATCGGTGACATTTTTGGGTTGGATATTCAATATGGTGTCCATGTTAATCATACGGTTATAAAAGAAGTTGTTGATGCTATTGGCGGAATTGACGTAGATATTCAAGGAAGCAATGGAGATCCTGGTATTTTAGATCGAAATTTTGATTGGAGATGTAACTATACTTGTTATTTAGTTAAATATGACAACGGTATAAACCACTTGGATGGAGAACATGCATTATTCCTAGCAATGGCGAGAGGTGATGTGTCTCCAACTTACGGTCTGGCTAATTCAAATTTCGATAGAGAGAAAAACCAGCAAAAGATAATGTCGTCAATAAAAGAAAAGGCAATGACTACTGGGATTTTAACGAATCTAAGTGCGGTTACGAAAATGATTGATGCTTTAGGGGACAATTTACGAACGAATATTGCGACTGACGAAATTCAAACTTTGATGAAATTAGCATCTGATATTAAGTCGTCGGACGTACACACGATAAGTCTTGTTGACAAAAACAACCCTGTTATGAGTACTGGTATGTATGGTGATTCTAGTGTAGTAATGCCTAAAGCTGGAATCTATGATTATTCTGAAATTCAAGCCCTGATTGCAAAAAATTTTAGTAGTGATCCGTTAATTAGAGAGTCAGCACCGATAGTCGTATTGAATGGTAGCGGTCAGGTTGGTCTTGCTCAATCAGAGGCTGACAAATTGTCACTAAGCGGCTTCACGATTTCTTCGATAGATAACGCACCAAGCGGTACATACGAAGAGGTAGAAATATATCAGATAGGAAATGGTAATATTGCAACTGCTAATAAACTGACCGAAACATTTAAAGTGACCATTAAAACAACAGCTCCACCAGTTACTGTTGATGAAGATGTAAAATTCGTGATTATTTTTGGGGCCATCACAAAAGAGATTGAATAATATCATGATATACTACTTGTAGATATGGAATTTTTAAAGGTTGTCAAACGGCGTTCGTTTTTGAGTGAAGTCGTATATGTCTTACTTAATATTGGCATGGCAATATTATTGATGGCCTTAATCCGAATTACAGGCTTACTTTGGCCAAGTTTTTTATTGGTACTGCTAAGCAAATGGCGAGTCTTGGCAGTAAGACCACGATTTTGGTTTGCTAATGTTCAGGCTGATTTAGTAAGTTTTATAGTGAGCATCGGATATATAATTTTATTGTATAATTCAAATCCTTCGGTTATTGGTGATATTCAAAGTACCATAGCTCATGCTATTTTAGTTATTTTATATATAACATGGCTTTTAATAATTCGACCAAAATCAAAGAGAATATACATTGTAGCTCAGGCTGGAACGGCACTATTCGTGGGGATTACTACAATATTTAGTGCTACTTTCGGGTGGCCTTCATCGGCGGTTGTTTTATTATCTTGGTTAGTCGGATATGCTACTGCAAGGCATGTCTTGAATAGCTATGATAATGAAAACCATATATTGCTTCTTAGTATTGCTTGGGGGCTGATAATCGCCGAAATAAGTTGGCTAGCATATCACTGGACGATAGCCTATAGATTACCGATAATAAATAATTTACTTTTACCCCAAGCGTCATTAATAGTAGCTTGTTTCGCATTTATAGTTTATAAATCTTACGATTCGTTTTATCACAATCAAAAGATTCGCATCAACGATATTTTAATGCCATTACTATTTTCTATAGGTATTATTTTAGTCTTGGTTTTAGCATTCAACGATTGGCGAAACTAATCTTTTAAATACCAATACATAATCTACGTGTTCATACAGACGAAGAAAATATTTTTCAGCATATTTGATTAATTCATTATGCAAACAGGGGTCGGCTTCAATTATTAAATAACCATTATTTTTAACCTTATTTTTTGCTTCAGATATAAGTTCTTCAATTAAAGCTTTGCCATTTTTTTTAGCAAACAAAGCTAAGTCAGGTTCGTAGTCGGTTTCTGGGGAGCGGTCCCATTTTTTATCAACATAAGGTAGATTGGCAATAATTATATCCAAATTCGTTCCGTAATCTTTTAGTAGATCACTTTTGATAATTGTAACGTTTGCCGATAATGATTTTGCATTTTTTTTCGCAATTTTTAGTGAATTCGAATTAATATCGGATAGAATTACTTTCAGATTAGAAAATTCTAATTTAGCGGTTATTCCTAGACAGCCACTGCCAGTGCCGATATCGGCTAATGTAATTTTTTCATTAGATAGGTTTTTATTGTTTTCGATTATTTTTTCTAAAATCTCAATGATTGTTTCTGATTCAGGACGGGGGATTAATACGGACTGGTCTACGATAAAGCGTCGACCGTAAAATTCCTTGTGTCCAACAATGTATGCTATCGGAAAACGATTGATTCGCAATTCTAATTTCTCGTTCGCTGATTTTAAATCTTTGTAATCCAAAATATTTTCTGGGTGAGAATGCAAATATGAGCGATCCATTTTTATAATGCTCGAAAGAATAATCTCTGCATCTAATCTGGATGTTGGGATATTCACCTCAGACATCTTGATGGTAGCTTTATTTAACCATTCTTTAATTGTTGGCGTTTTCGGCAATAAGTTCTCGCTCATATTTTTGCAAGTTTTCGATTAAATCATCAATATTTCCATCCATCGCTGAAGGTATATTACTACGAGAATAACCAATACGATGATCAGTTATGCGATCTTGAGGAAAATTATAAGTACGAATTTTTTCTGAACGATCACCCGAGCCGATTAAACTCCGACGCTCACGTGCTAATTTTTCTTGTTCTTTTTCTAATTTTTGTTGCAATAGTCGACTGCGTAAAACGCTCATTGCTTTCTCTTTATTTTTAAATTGAGATTTTTCGTCCTGATTACTTACGACAATTCCAGTCGGTATATGAGTAATGCGAACAGCACTATCTGTTGTGTTAACGCACTGGCCACCGTGTCCACCAGCTCTAAAAACATCAATTCTTAAATCATTTGGATCAATTTCGATGTCTGTTTCTTGGGCTTCAGGCAAGACTGCGACAGTAACTGTACTGGTATGGATGCGACCTTGTGATTCTGTAACTGGAACGCGTTGGACTCGATGAACACCTGATTCAAATTTTAAAACGGAATATGGTGAATCGCCCCTTACTCCAATTATTACTTCTTTATACCCACCGCTGTCGTTTACGCTTTCGCTAATAAGCTCAGTTTTATAAGAGTGGGATTCGCAATATCTAAGATACATGCGGTATAACTCAGATGCAAATAGACTAGCCTCATCGCCTCCAGCACCAGCTCTAATCTCGATGATTACGTTCTTATCGTCATTCGGATCCTTGGGAGTTAGCATGATGAATAGATTCTCTTCAATTTTCTCTAGTTTATTTTCGATATCAATTATTTCTTGTTGAGCAACTTCTGCTAATTCGTCGTTTCCTTCGGCTAATTCGCGAGCTTCTATTAGTTGTTTTTCCAAAGATTCACGTAGTTTTGCGTTTTCAATAATTTTATCTAGTTCGAAAAGGCGTCGATTCTTTTTAGAGAAATCATCGTCCGAATAGGCATCAGGTTTTGATAAAAAAGAGGAAAGCTCGTTTTTTTCGAGTTCAAGTTTTTCGATATCTATCATTATTTTTGTCATAATTCGCTCACTATTTAATTGTAACAAAAATAGACTATCTTAACGACAGTCTATTTTTAAAACTAGGCTATTTTTCGGCTTTCTTAGTTTTTTGAACTTTTGCTTTTTTAGCTTTGTTCATAAGTGCAGTCTTACGAGCCTCAGCAGCTGCAAATTTGGCCTTAAAGCGATCAACTCTACCTTCAGTGTCAATAATCTTTTCTTCACCAGTAAAAAATGGATGAGAAGCAGATGATATATGTACTTTTACAAGTGGGTATTCTTTGCCATCCTCCCATTTTATAGTGTCGTTTGTTTGTGCTGTAGATTGAGTAAGAAAAGCGAAACCAGCTGCATCATCACTAAAAACAACAGGTCGATAATTATCAGGGTGTAAATCTTTTTTCATAATCTGTAAGATTATATCTGTTTTTATTATATTTGTAAAGATACGAAACCATTTTTATTAAATAGCAATGTCAATTGATAGCTATTGCTATATACTTCTTTTGATGTTAAAATTATCTGGTAATTAAATTAATGAAACAATTCGTACAATAACTCCTGAATAAATATCGGGCGTACGAATGAAGAAAAAGGAGTTTATATCATATGACAAAAGTCGATATGAAGGCTTTATTCGAAGCCGGTGTCCATTTTGGACACAAAACCAGCCATTGGAATCCAAAAATGGCACCATATATTCACAGTAAACGTCAAGATAGTCATATCATTAATCTTGAAAAGACCGTTGACGGTTTAGAAATTGCTTTGCCATTTTTAGCAAAAGTAGCATCTAGCGGTAAGCAAATTTTATTTGTTAGTACGAAAAAGCATTCAAAAGATATAGTTCGTGAAGTGGCTGAATCATTAAACCAACCATATGTAACTGAACGTTGGATGGGCGGTGTATTGACAAATGTAGCAACAGTCAATCAACAGATTAAAAAACTAAAAGATTTAGAAAAAAGGATGGCTTCTGGTGATCTTGAAAAAAGATATTCAAAATTGGAAGTACAGAGATATCAAGAAGAAATTGATGAACTAAATACTAAATACGGTGGTATTAAAAATCTGAATGGTAAGCCTGGGGTGATGTTCGTGGTTGATGCTATCGGAGATATAAATGCAATTAAAGAGGCAAAAATATCTAATATTCCTGTGGTTGCTGTCGTTGATTCAAATGCGGATCCTTCATTGATTGATTATGTAATTCCTGGTAATGATGATGCAATAAAAGGAATAAAATTAATACTGAGTTACGTCAGTAATGCTATTTCGGACAGTGTCGTTGTTGCTAAACCAGCTGATGCAAAAGACGCAAAAGAAAAAGGAGAAAAATAGAGATGGGCGTATCTATTGATGATATTAAAAAGCTAAAAGAAATAACTGGCATTGGTTTAACTGATGCTAAAGTTGCTTTAGTTGAAGCTAATGGTGATTTTGATAAAGCACTAGAGTCTCTTAGAAAAAAAGGGTTAACTAAAGCAGAAAAAAAAGGTGATCGTGAAGCTAGAGAAGGCTTAATTGACAGTTACGTTCATAATGGACGTATCGGTGTCTTGGTTGAAGTTAATTGCGAAACTGACTTTGTGGCTAGAACGGATAATTTTAAATTATTTGTTCATGAGATTGCTTTACAGATTGCAGCCATGTCACCCGAATATATTAGCGAGGCCGACATTCCAGTAAGCGAGATGAAGCGTGTGCGTGATGAAGCTATAGAGCGGGTTAAGGCCGAAGGTAAACCGACCGAAATTGCTAACAAAATCGTCGATGGTCAGGTCAAGAAACATTTTGACGAAAAAGTACTTTTAAGCCAAGTCTATATAAAAGACGAAAAACAAACAGTGGGCGATTTTGTCAAAGAAAACATTGCTAAGACTGGTGAGAATCTCATCATTCGTCAATTTAAACGCATTGAACTTGGCGTTAGCGAATAGTGTTATTTTTGTTTTTATTATAGTACTAATGCTATACTAAAACTCATGAAAAAGTGCGTTTCAGATTTTTTTGGTTTAATAAAAAAACGCACTCACTATCGATACGATATTAAATATAACTCTGCGTTTACTATTGTTGAGTTAATTATAGTAGTAACTATCATCGGGATATTGTCAATCATTGTCTTGGTTTCTTATGTTGGGGTTGCAGAAAAAGCAAACATTGCATCTTTATCTTCAGATTTAAATAATGCTTCAAAACAACTTGAAATGTTTTTAGTAGAAAATAATAACTATCCAATTACAATAAATTGTAATCAACCCGATAGCTTAAGTAATAGATGTGTTAAATCAAGTTCAGGATTAATATACCAGTATTCATCTATAAATAATTCTAAAACATATTGCATTTCGGCTTCAATCAATGAATTAAATTATAGAATAAAAAATAATAGTACAATTTCTGAAGGTAATTGTTTGGACTATGGTCTAGTGATGCATCTTGATGCAGGTAATTATGAGTCCTATCCAGGATCAGGAACCATATGGAGTGATTTAAGCGGAAATAATCTTGAAGCCACTTTGTTTAATGGTGTGACTTATACGACTGATGCTGGAGGTGCGATGAGTTTTGATGGAGCTAATGATTACGTTAATATTCCTTACGCTAATCAATTTAATATAAAATATGCAATTTCTTTGTCGATTTGGATTAAACGAACTTCTGGCTTTAATCAATTACAAGATACTATGATATTAGGAAGACCACCAGCTTGGTATTTTTACGACTCTTATAATAGCGGTAATATTCATAGTGATGTATTCATTGATGGCACAAGAAGAGCAGCTAGAACTGTTGCTGTGCCTTTTGATGGAAATTGGTATCAAGTAACATATACTTATGATAGTAATAATCAAACTTCAAAAATTTATAGAAATGGTATTTTGTCCAGTTCTATAACTATTACTGGATTGACAAATTATCTAATTGATTCATCAACGGCAAATTTTTCAAGAATGGGCCAAAACACTGTTGGAAGAACTATGATTATTAACGATGCTTATGTATACAGCCGAGCATTATTAACAGAGGAAATAACACAACATTATAATTTACATAAAAGTCGTTATGGTTTATAGATAATACTTATTCTAGCACTTATTAGTTTATTCCTATAAAATAGAATGTATTATGTTTGACATGAAACCATTTGAAAGTAAATTTGAACAAATTATAAGCCATTTCGAAGAAGAACTAAAAAAAATTCGTACTGGTAGGGCACATCCAGGACAATTAGATAGCATAAAGGTTGAAACGTATGGTAGTTTGATGCCAATAAATCAAGTTGCGAATATAACTGCACCAGAGGCTCAAATGCTATTGATCACACCCTTTGATCCCAGTAATATAAATTCAATTAGTAGTGCCATTCGTGCCGATCAAAGCTTAGGTTTGAATCCAAGCGATGACGGTAGGGTAATACGCGTACCAATACCTGCACTAACGGAAGAACGTCGTAGAATGATTGCTAAACAAACAGCTGAAAAGGTTGAAGAAGCAAAAATCGCAATTCGTAATATTAGGCAAGATGCTCAAAAAGAAGCAAAAAGAAAAAAAGATGCCAAAGAAATATCAGAAGACGACTTAAAAAGAATAGAAAAGCAGATTGACAGTTCTATTGTATTAATAAACAGTCGTGTTGACGAAATGTATAAAGCAAAAGAGAAAGAAATTTTAACGATATAATGGATGAAATAAAAGTTCCGAATCATATCGGCTATATTGTTGACGGAAATCGTCGTTGGGCGAAAAAACATGGATTACCAGCTTATGAAGGTCATTTAGCGGGTTATAATGTTGTTCAAGATATTGCCAAAGCTACCTTAGATGCGGGTGTTAAATACATGTCTGCGTACATTTTTAGTACTGAAAATTGGAAACGTAGTAAGGATGAGGTTGATAAATTGATGGGCTTGGTTCTAAAAATGTTGACAGCTGACTTACCGATTTTTGAAAAATACGATATTAAACTTAAAGTTTTGGGATCTCGAGAGGATGTTAGTGATCGTATACAAAAAGCCATAAAAGATGCAGAATCAAAAACAGCTAATAACAAAACTGGTACTTTAGCACTGTGTTTTAATTATGGCGGTCAGACAGAAATCGTTGATGCTTTTAAGAAAATTATTAAATCAGGGGTATCAGCGGACGAAGTAACCACCGAGTTGATTGAAAAAAATTTATATGAACCAGAAATTCCACCCGTTGATCTTATCGTAAGAACAAGCGGTGAGCAGAGGATATCGAATTTTATGCTTTGGCGAGCAGCTTACAGTGAGATGATGTTTATAGATAAATATTGGCCTGATATGACAAAACAAGATGTTGAAGATATAATGAAAGAATACAATAAACGTTTTAGGCGTTTTGGAGGATAAATGGAGTTATTTTTTGGTATTATTGTCGGGCTAATTATTCTAATTATTTTAGTTGTTCTACATGAACTTGGCCATGCCATTACAGCACTTCGTAATGGTGTAGAAGTAAAGGAATTTGGTATAGGTCTGCCACCGACTGCGTGGACCAAAAAGCTAAAAAATGGAGTAATTTTCTCGATTAATTGGTTACCGCTTGGTGGGTTCGTTAGTTTAAAAGGGGAATATGATGCCTCCGATAAAAAAGGTGATTATGGAGCAGCAACTTTTTGGCAGAAAACAAAAATTTTATTTGCTGGCGTTATTGCTAACTGGGTGGTAGCTGGATTGTTATTAAGCGTTCTTGCGATTACTGGTCTCCCTAGAATTATGGAGAGTCAGTTTTCGATTGCAAATGATACAACGATCGTAAAAAATCCAGTTGAAATTGCCTCCATCGTCAAAGGTAATTCGGCTGAAAAAGCTGGATTTATGAAGGGCGATTCAATAATAAGTTTTGCTGGATATGAAACTTTCAGCTCCGAACAAATAATAAATCTTGCCAAGCAAAACAAAGGTAAAAATGTAGAGATTATTTATGAGCGTGGAGGAAATCGATATACAACTGATGTCTTATTAGGTTCAGATGAAAGTACGGGAATTTTTGGAGCAGGTTTAGGTCAACGAGAATTTATTAAGGCTACATGGTCGGCACCGATTGTTGGTTTTGGTTCAACGGTTCAATTTACTCTTATTACTTTCCAGGGTATAGGAGAGATGTTTACGAATCTTATAAGTGGTTTTATCATGCAATTTAGCTCAAATTCAAATGAACGTGCTGATGCGTCATTAAAGCTTAAAAACGTAGGGGACAGCGTAGCAGGTCCAATTGGAATAATCGGAGTGATATTTCCTTCGGCCAAACAGGCTGGAATGACACAACTTATATTTTTAACAGCAATAATATCTTTGACTTTATCTGCTATGAATATTCTGCCGATTCCAGCATTAGACGGTGGTAGATGGTTTGTAACTTTAATTTTTAAGTTATCCAAGAAAAAATTAACTAAAGAGCGTGAAGAAAAAATTCAAATGGTTGGTTTTTCATTTCTAATGGGCTTAATAATATTGGTGACTTTTGTTGATGTCGCAAAACTATTCTAAATTAATAAAAATCACATTCTTTTTAGTATGGATTATTACAAGCTTTATAGTAGCGGAATTAATATTATCTATAATATCGGTATTATTAGAAAATATATTTAATTTTTCATTAGACTCACTAAATAGTGCACTAGTGAACACTGTCTATGCATCAATATTATATTTATTGACTCTGGTTATTGCGATAATTTCACCACTGTATTGGAAGAAAAAGATTAATACTAACATAAAAGATATTGGGCTAGATAGGCTACCAAGCTGGGGGGATATATTAATAACTCCTGTTAGTATTATTGGATATTTTTTATTTTCAGCATGTTTATTGATTATATTTACAAATATCTTTCCTTGGATTGATGCTAATCAAGTCCAAGATATAGGCTTTGATAATTTAAGCCAACGTTACGAATATTTACTTACTTTTTTTACATTAGTCATTATTGCTCCATTTGCTGAAGAAACGTTATTTAGGGGTTATTTGTTTGGAAAAATTAAAAAATATGCTCCTGTATGGGTCGCAATATTAATTACTAGTATGGTATTTGGATCGGTACACTACGGTGGTTGGAACGTAGTAATTGATACTTTTGCATTAAGTGTAGTGTTGTGTATAGTTCGAGAAATGACTGGAAGTATTTGGGCTTCAGTTTTACTTCATATGTCGAAAAATGCTATAGCTTATTTTATGCTATTTATTAATCCATTATTTTAAAATAAACTAGGATATATTATGCGATTATCAAGATTAGTATCAAAAACCAGTAAAACTGCCCCATCGGATGATGTTGCAAAGAACGCTCAATTATTAACTAAAGCAGGCTATATTCATAAGGAAATTGCTGGCGTTTATGCTTATTTACCACTTGGGCTAAAAGTACTTGAAAATATCAAGCAAATCGTTAGAGAAGAAATGAATGCCGTCGGTGGTCAGGAAGTTATGATGTCAGTTTTACAGCCGAAAGATATATGGGAAAAAACTGATCGTTGGGATGACACGAAAGTAGATAATTGGTTTAAAACTAAGTTGGTAAATGGTGCTGAACTTGGAGTAGGGCTAACTCATGAAGAACCAATTGTTGATGCCTTGAGTAATTTTGTAAATTCTTATAAAGATTTGCCATTTTCTGTTTTTCAAATCCAATCTAAATTTCGTAATGAGTTGAGAGCAAAAAGCGGATTATTAAGGGGTAGAGAATTTTTGATGAAAGATATGTATACATTTTCTCGTAATCAGGAAGAGCATTTAGATGAGTATGAAAAAATAGTCGCATCCTATTTTAAAGTATATAACAGGTTAGGTATCGGTGATATCACTTACAGAACGTATGCTGATGGCGGAATATTTACTCCTCGTTTTAGTGATGAGTTCCAGACAATCAGTGAAGTTGGTGAGGATACTATTTATATAGATGAATCTAAACGAGTGGCAATTAATGCCGAGATAATTACTGATGAAAACTTACAAAAACTTGGTTTAGAAAAAAGTAATCTAGTTGAAAAGAAGGGCGTTGAAGTTGGCAATACTTTTCATCTAGAAAGCAAATATACTGATGCTTTGGATTTATATTATAACGACGAAAAAGGGATAAAACAGTCAATTATTATGGGTTGTTACGGAATAGGTATAAGTCGCTTAATGGGTGTTATTGCAGAAATATTTTCTGACGATAAAGGACTCGTGTGGCCAGAAAATATCGCTCCTTTTAGAGTATATCTAGTTAGGATTGGCGGTGAACAAGTAATTGATTGTGCTGATAATCTTTATGATGAATTAATATCCAAAGGCGTCGAAGTTTTGTATGATGATCGAGATGTTCATGTCGGTCAAAAGTTTGCAGATAGTGAATTAATTGGCATACCATATCGTGTCACGGTAAGCGATCGTATGATTGCTGATAATAGCTTTGAATTAGTAGAACGAAAGGATGGACAAAAAAGCGTATTGACACGTGAGCAACTGCTTGTTAAACTGGTCTGACTACATAATAATCTGTGTATTTCACGCTATATGTAGCGTATATGTTGCCATTATTAGCACCATATATTATTGAAAAGGAATATTTGATATGAAAAAATTATTTAAGATTACTAAAGAAGGCAAGGCTGAACTTGAAGCTGAGCTATTAACTTTGAAAGGTCGCCGAGGTGAAGTAGCAGAAAAAATTGCTGAAGCTAGAGATTTTGGAGATCTAAGTGAAAATGCTGAATATGATGTTGCTAGAGAGGAACAAGGTTTAATCGAAACTCGAATAGCCGAAATTGAAGATATTTTGAAAAACTGTGAAATTATAAAAATTGGGGCTAAATCGAAAATTGGTGTTGGAAGCAGAGTTGAATTAAAAACTGGCAAAAAACACGTCGCTTATACTATTGTCGGTCCAGTGGAAGCGGATCCGTTAGAAGGAAAAATTAGTGATGAGTCGCCAATTGGAGAAGCTTTGCATGGCAAAAAAGTTGGAGAAATGGCTACGATAAAAACTCCTAAAGGGGAAGTTACTTACGAAATTATAAGCGTTAGCTAATTATCATTTTCGAACTATCATAATCAGCTCTAATTTAGTGCGGATTATGTTATAATTTAGCAAATGGCGACACTTAAAGATTTTCGCGATGAGCGATTACGAAAGCTCAATGACTTAAGAAAAATGGGGATCAATCCTTATCCTTCTGATTCTAATCGCACTCATATGTGTCTTGAAATCGCATCAGGATTCGATAATTTAGAAGGTCAAGTGGTAACGGTTGCTGGAAGAATTGTTGGTATACGAAAATTTGGTAAGTTGGCATTTATTGTAGTTAAGGATTTTAGTGGCCGACTACAGCTATTTTTAAAACAAGATATCGTAGAAAAATTCGATCCTTCAAAAAATCAACTTGGAATTTCAGAGTTAAGCCTATTAGATACTGGAGATTTTGTTGAGGCAACTGGAAGAATAATAAAAAGTAAAACCGAGGAAATTTCAATTGAGGTTACTAATCTCAGACTATTATCAAAATCACTTAGACCGATGCCAAATGATGTTGACGGCTTTAAAAATAAGGAAGAACGTCTTCGTCGCAGATACGTAGATATTAATGTAAATCATGACGTTAAAGAGCGATTTATTCGTCGTAGTAAGTTTTGGCAAGCAACCCGCGATTATTTAAATCAGGATGGTTTTTTAGAAATAAATGTGCCAGTCCTCGAGCATACCACCGGAGGGGCCGATGCAACGCCATTTGTCACTCATATGGATGCTTTGGATCAAGATTTTTATCTAAGAATTAGCCATGAACTTCCATTAAAGCGATTGATTGGTGCTGGTTACGAAAAAGTATACGATATAGGTCCTAGATTTAGAAACGAAAATTATAGTGACGAGCATTTGCCAGAACATGTTGCCATGGAATGGTACTGGGCTTATGCTGACTGGCGGTCTGGAATGAAATTCATGGAAGAAATGTATCGCTTTGTTTTGAAACAAACATTCGGCAATCTCCAATTTAATATCAATGGAAAAGATATCGACATGAGCACTCAATGGGATATTTGGGATTATGCAAAAATAATCAATGACAGATATGCGATTGATATCTACGACAGTCCTATAGAAGATATCAAGAAAGTTTTAGTTGATAACAATCTTGAAGTTGAAAAGAGTGAAAATAGAGCACGTTGTATTGATAAGTTGTGGAAAAATATTCGCAAAGACGTGTCAGGACCTGTCTGGTTAATCAATACTCCAAAATTTATCAGTCCTCTGGCAAAAAATAATTTAAACGATGATAGGAGCGTACAACGCTTCCAAGCAATTATAGCTGGAAGTGAACTTGGTAATGGTTTTTCAGAGCTTAATGATCCGATTGATCAATTGAACCGTTTTGTTGAACAGCAAAAAATGCGTGAAGCAGGTGATAGTGAAGCTATGATGCTAGACATTGATTATATAGAGATGCTTGAGTATGGAGTTCCACCGACTTGTGGTTGGGGCTATAGTGAAAGAGTATTTTGGATATTCGAAAATGTTACAGCTCGCGAGGGAGTACCATTTCCACAATTGCGCACAGAAATTGATTCGACGACACGTGAAATTTACTCTGACATTAAATTTTAATCTTAAATTAACTTAAAATATTAAAAATACTTAAATAATACTTAATATAAGCTTATCAGGGTCCGACCCTGATAAGCTTATATTAAGTAAACTGTATGTTACAGTAAGGATAAATTGGTATATTGAGCTTAGTAGTGATTGTGGTTTGTTATAATAAACCTATCATGAAAAGAAAAATTCTCTTAAATATATTTGTTTTTTGTATATTTTTGTTATGTTTTTTCTATTCCAGTGATTTAAATGCTTCTGTTAATGATTTCGTCATAAAGGATTTTCAAGCTGATTACTATTTAAGTAAAAACGATGATAACAGATCAATTTTGAAAACTACCGAAAAAATAGTCGTTCAATTTCCAGATATAGATCAAAACCACGGCATTGAGAGATTTATAACTGATGAATATGATAATCACCCAGTGAAAGTAAAAGTATTATCGGTAGTGGATGAGAATGGTAATAATTTATCATATTCTACAAATAAAAATGATAATAATTTAGTAATCAGAATAGGCGATGCTGAAACATTCGTTCATGGTTTAAAAACATATGTCATAACCTATCAACAAATGGACGTGACAAAATATTATCAAGATTCTGATGCTACTGAGTTTTATTGGGATGTTAATGGTTTATATTGGTCACAGCCGTTCGATAAAGTATCAGTTAGGCTTCATTTAGAAAAAGAATTACAAGATAAGTTGACGGGCGGAATGTATTGTTACTACGGAGTCTTTGGTTTAAACAATCACTGTGATATTCAACAGACTCAAGGATATATTTCGGCAAGTGTAAATAGCCTAAATATTGGTGAAAATATGACTATAGCAGTTGGTTTTAAGCCGGGTACATTTAGCAGTTTTAGTTTTTCAAATATCGAATGGGTTGTCTCTCATATCGTAGATATAATGCTAATTTTAAATATTATTTCTTTGCTGATAATATTCTTGATTAAAAAAGTAAAAGCAAAAAACCACCCTGGCAAGGGAACAATAATACCTGAATATTTGCCGCCTAAAGATACGAATATATTATTATCATCGATAATTAGTAGGAATACTTCGAAGTGGACAGTTTTAATTTTAATGGATTTGGCAGTTCGACATAAAATTAAAATATTACAAGAATCTAAAAAGTTTTGGTTCTACGAAATAAAAAAATATAAGATTGAATTTATAGACGATAATGATTTAGATGATATCGATAAAAAAATTATCAATAGTATATTCGGCCCGAATCCACAGTCTGGTGATCAATATGATATTGAAATGGCACGTGCTGATTATAAATTGTCAAGCAGATTGAGAAATATTTTTCAGTATGCTGATAAAAAATCTATATCTTTAGGTTATTTCAACATTGATAAAAAACTGAAAAAGAATTTATATATCATAGGATTTACATCCCCAATAATTTCTTTTATTTCTTGGCAGTTATTTAGTAATAGTTATACGACAAAAGACGTTGATATATTACCGTTATTTTCAATCGTTTCAATTGTTTTTTGTTTATTAATGATATCAACAATCAAACCAATGTCAGAAAAGGGAAGAAATCTATTTGATTATTTGAAAGGACTAAAGATGTATATAAAATTAGCTGAAGCTGACAGATTGAGAGTTTTACAAAGCCCAGAAGGTGTTCAAAAGACTGAGATTAATGCTACTGATGAAATTGAGGTAATACATTTATATGAAAGACTCTTACCGTACGCCATATTATTTGGATTAGAAAAAAAATGGAATAAGGTTTTGGGGGATTTTTACGAAAAGTTAGAGACTCAACCTGATTGGTACGTTGGTGCAGGAAATTTTAATGCTATAAATTTTGCCTCAGCGGTCTCAAATTTTTCAAGTTATGTTTCTTCTTCTAGCCCATCATCTGGCGGTTCATCAGGTGGTGGTTCGTCTGGCGGTGGCGGTGGCGGTGGCGGCGGTGGCGGTTGGTAAAATTATATTTTCAAAGTTTGATACAATAATTGTATGTTAGATATTAAATTTATTCGCGATAATCCTGATGAAGTCCAAAAAAACGCACAAAACAAGGGATGTGATGTAGATATAAAAACTCTTCTTGAAATTGATTCAAAGCGACGAAAACTTAAAGCCGAGATTGATGAACTACGTGCTAAGCGTAATGAAAATGTTGCAAAAATGAAAGGTGCAAAGCCGACTAGCGAACAAATATCAGAAGGAAAAGACCTTCGAGAACAACTTGTCGAAATGGAAAGATTATTATACGAAATTGATGAAACTTTCGATAATTTGATAAAGAAAGTGCCGAATATGGCCCTTAAAGATGTCCCGATAGGTAGTAGCGAAGATGAAAATGTCGTTATAAAAACGGTAGGAGAGATTCCAGAATTTGATTTTACACCGCTAAATCACGCCGATATTGCTAATAAGAGAGGTTGGCTTGACAAGGAACGTGCTTCGAAAGTGGCAGGTAGCCGATTCGCTTATTTAAAAGGTGACCTCGTAAAACTACAATTTGCTATCATACAATTTGTAATTGATACCTTAACGGATGAAAATAAAATTATCGAAATCATCAGAGATGCCAATCTAGATGTATCTACAAAACCGTTTATTCCAATTCTTCCACCGTATATGATTAGAACTGAACTTTATGATGCGATGGATAGGCTAGAACCACGCGATGATCGCTATAAATTAGATGCTGATGATTTGTGGTTACAAGGAAGTGCAGAACATGTTTTAGGAAGTATGCATACCAATGAAATATTTAAAGAGACTGACCTACCTTGTCGTTATTTAGGCTACGCCACTAGTTTTCGTCGTGAGGCCGGTACGTATGGTAAGGATATGGAAGGAATATTGCGAATGCATCAATTCGATAAACTTGAAATGGAAAGTTTTACGGTTGGTGAAGATGGATTGAAAGAACATTTATTTTTTGCATCAATTCAAGAATATTTAATGAAGCAATTTGATCTGCCATATAGAGTCATAAAAAAGTGTACTTTTGATATTGGTAAACCGAACGCCAGTGGAATGGATGTAGAAGTTTGGTTACCGGGTCAAAACAAATATCGAGAGACTCACACAGCTGATTATATGACTGATTATCAGGCAAGAAGATTGAATACTCGAGTACGTCGAAAATCCGGTGATGTTGAGCTCATTTTTACTAATGATGCTACAGCCTTTGCATTAGGCAGAATCATGATAGCTATTATAGAAAACGGGCAGACAAAAGATGGAAAAGTAAGGATTCCAAATGTATTAAAAGAATATTTAAAAAATAAAATATATTTATAAAGTAGCAAAAAATAAATCTAGTTTCATTTTTTCGGTAAGTTTTTTGCTTAGAGAAATTTATGTAATTTTGCTATAATATACATAGGCAGAATAACTTAACAAGAGGAGGGTAGTATGATTACATCAATTCAAGTTACAGGTATTGCTTACGAGATTGACGAGCCAACAAAAAAGTATGTCATGAAAAAAGTTGGAAAATTAGATCGATATCTACCCAGGCATGCACGAAAGAGTGTTTCGGCTGAAGTTAAATTGAGTCAAGTTAATCGTGATTTTGGAAATAAATATGAAGCTGAAATCATAATGCAGATTCCAAACAAGATTATAGTTGCTAAGGATTCAACCAGTAATATTTTGGCAGCAGTTGATATTGTTGAAGCCAAAATTAAGACTCAGCTAAAAGAATATAAAGAGGCAACTATAGCACATATTGGAAATCGTGGTGTGCTGAGTCGTTTTAAGAGAAGTTTTAAGCGTGAATCGTAATTTATAATACCAGTTTACACAATAATTTATAAGTGTTTGACATCTTGTATAGTATCTATTTTAGTCTTATAATTAGGCGCATAGTATTTTACTTAGAGTTTTTTAATAGGGAGTAATAATTTTTTATCATGATAAATAAAAATAAGGTTTTGACAAAAATTTTCGGTGACCCTCAAGCCCGAATTTTGAAAAAGCTTCAAAAAAGGGTAGCGTCTATCAACAGTCTTGCCGATAAATATAAAGAGATGTCAGACTCTGAGCTAAAAGAACAAACGATAATCTTAAAGAAAAGATTATCAAAAAAAGGTGTAATGATCGATAATATTTTGCCTGATGCATTTGCTTTAGTGAGAGAAGTAAGCGATCGAGTTTTAGGTCAACGACATTTTGATGTGCAACTTATTGGTGGTATGGCTTTACATGAGGGTAATGTCGCAGAAATGAAAACTGGTGAGGGTAAAACATTAGTGGCTACTTTACCAGCATATTTGAATGCTCTCGAAGAAAAGGGTGTTCATATCGTGACCGTCAACGATTATCTAGCTCAACGCGATGCGGGTTGGATGGGCGGTATATATAATTTTCTGGGTCTTTCTGTCGGTGTAATTATTAATGAGCAATCATTTTTATATGATTCCGATTTTAATAATGAAGGCGTACATTATGATGAACGTATGAAACATTTACGACCAGTAAGTAGGAAGGAGGCTTATTCGGCTGATATTACTTATGGTACAAACAATGAGTTCGGTTTTGATTATCTTCGAGATAACATGGTCAACGAAGTTGAATTATTGCGTCAACGTGATTTAAATTTTGCTATCGTAGACGAAGTAGATAGTATTTTGATAGATGAAGCACGTACGCCATTGATTATTAGTGCACCAGTGGCTGAGAATCCAGAAAGTTATCGCCAATTTGCAAAGATTGCTGCCAAACTTGAGCCATCTGATTATATATTAGACGAGAAACATCGTTCTGTTTCTTTAAGTGATGAGGGAACTGAAAAAGTTCAAAAAATGTTGGGAATAAAAAATTTATACAGTCCAGACTACGTTCGCTCTGTTTATCATATGGATCAGGCACTTAGGGCACAAACATTGTTCAAGCGTGACAAAGATTATGTAGTAACTAATGATGGCGAAGTAATTATCGTCGACGAATTTACGGGTCGTTTAATGCAGGGGCGTCGTTATAACGAAGGTTTACACCAAGCAATCGAAGCAAAAGAAGGTGTAAATATTTTGCAAGAGAGTATGACTCTTGCAACAATATCTTTTCAAAATTATTTCCGTTTATATAAAAAATTGTCCGGTATGACAGGTACTGCCTTTACTGAAGCAGAAGAATTTCAACAAATATACAGTCTTGATGTTGTGGTTATACCACCGAATCGACCACTTATCAGGAATGATAAGGATGACTTAATATTTAAAACTGAAAAAGCTAAGATTAAAGCAGTAGTATCAGCCATAGCCGAATACCATAAACAAGGACGTCCAGTTTTGGTCGGTTCAGCTTCAATTGCGAAAAATGAACTTATTGCATCATATCTTGATAAAGCTAAAATTCCTTATGAAGTACTAAACGCCAAGAATAACGAACGTGAGGCAACTATTATCGAGAAAGCCGGCGAAAAAGGAGCTATTACCTTAGCGACAAACATAGCAGGACGTGGTACTGATATTAAACTAGGTGAAGGTGTTAGAGAATTGGGTGGCCTAGTCGTAGTTGGCTCTGAAAGACATGAGGCGAGAAGAATTGATAATCAGCTTAGAGGGCGCGGTGGTCGACAAGGTGACCCCGGAGAAACTCAGTTTTATGTATCCACTGAAGATGATTTGATGCGTATATTCCAAGGAGAAAGGATTGCTTCTTTGATGGAAAAGTTAGGTGTTGGTGAGGATGTCCCGATTCAAAATAAGGCAGTTTCCAAAACTCTCGAAGCAGCTCAGAAACGAGTTGAAGGATTTAATTTTGACACACGAAAAAATGTTGTTCAATATGACAACGTCATTAATCGTCATCGTCGTGTTGTCTATACGATGAGGCGAAAAATTCTTGAAGGCGATATTATCAAACCAGAAATTGATAAACTAATAGAATCATCTGTCAGGGAATTAACGATTCTTCCTATCAAAAATAATCCAAAATTTGTTGATGAATTCGAGTCAATTTTTCCAATTAATGAAAAAGAGATTAAATTAATTGGAGAAGTAAAAAAGGATAAAAACAGATTTGCCGAAGCCTTGAGATATGTCAAAAAGTTTTACGAAGCAAAAGAAGAAGAGCTTTCTCCTGATATTATGAGGAAGGTTGAAAGAGAAGTATATTTACAGGTTCTAGATACTTTGTGGATGCAACATTTAGAGAATATGCACCATTTACGTGAAGGTATTCATTGGCGTAGTGTTGGTCAAAGAGATCCTTTAGTCGAATATAGAAGTGAATCTCAAAAACTATTTGATAGCCTTCAAGTTACATTACGCGATGAAGTATTACGTGCAATGACTCATGTTCATCGAAGTGATGTTGTTGCTCAAACAAAAGAAGAGTATGATACTGAGTTAACACGTTTGGCAGAAAATGCTGTAGAAAAAGGAGTCAATGAGATTTCTGGCGGACAAGAGAATCGTGATGATGATTTTAGTCTATCCAAATCTAATAACGTAAATTTATCAAATCAAAGAAAAAATTTAGCTCGTAAGAAAAAGAAATCACAGCGAAAAAATCGTAAGAAAAATAGAAAATAGGGCAGGCGGAAAGAGAAATTAATGAAACATACTGTTGAAGAAATAAAATTAAAAAATGGTGCACGAGGGTTGTTAATTGATGTTCCTGATGCAACGACTATGAACATGCAATTTCATTTTCGTGCAGGTGATCGTTATACAAAATCTAATGAAATTGAACAAGTAGCTCATATTATGGAGCATATGGCTTTTGGTGCGAATTCACGCTACAAAAGCGAAGAATTTGAATTTGAGTTTACAAAAAATGGTGCTTATCACAATGCTTTTACGAGCGATCTTTCGATGGTTTATGAAGCCGATTGTGCGGATTTTGAATGGGATAGAATTTTGGATTTACAAAAACTTACTATTTGTAAACCGAAATTCAACGAAACTGAACTAATTGCCGAAAAAGGAAATGTAAAAAGCGAGTTGACTAATTATTTAAATGATCATCAACGTTTATTATGGCCAAAAGTCCAACAGCTGTTAGGTGAAAACGTATTAACTTATAGGCAATCACTGCGAACGATAGCAAATGTAAAGTTATCTGATGTTCGTGAACATCATCGTCGGACCCACACGACAAATAATTTACGCTTTGTAATTGCTGGTAAGCTACAAGGACGAAAGGCGGAAATAAAACGTCAGATTGAGAGTTTCGAATTGGAAGCTGGTGAACGTTTTAAAGTTCCGCATGATATTTTAAATAAGGCTAATCCGACAGTAATAAGGCGAAAAGATGCAACTAATTTGACGTTTGGAATATTTTTTGTAGTTCCTCGGGAAATAAATGATGAAGAATTGGACGCCATGCATTATCTTAACCATATACTAACGGGGACGATGTATTCACGAATTTTTGGAGCTGCTCGTAAAAAAGGGCTAGCCTATAATGTTGGAGCTTATGCAGCCTCCGGCTTTTATAATAGTAGTTGGGATATTACAGGACAGGTTAATCATGAATCTGCTGGTGAGCTAATTGATATTATCGTTAGAGAAATAAAAAATGTTTTAGATGGAAATATTAAGAATGATGAATTGGATATTGCAAAGTCATTTGCTCTTGGTCGCTATCAAATGGGTGCTCAAACAGTTTCACAAATTAGTGGATTCTATACTGGACGCTATTTCGCAGATGATTTTATAAAAGATTATGAAAAAGTTCCTGAAATGATAAAAAACGTAACGCTTGATAGAATGGTTGATACTGCTAGATACTTTATTAATCAAGATAAATGGGTTTTGGCAGCGGTAAGTAGTGGTGATAAACAAGAACTGATTGATCTCAACGATAAAGTAGAAACATTATTTAAATCAAGTTAATATAGAAATATGAAAATTGCGATTGCTGGATACGGATTGGAAGGCGAATCGAATTATCGATATTGGTCAAAGTATCCTGATAGTGAAATTACAGTTGTTGATCAAAAACAACCTGATTTTCAAATCCCTGTCGGTGTCGAGTCAATAATCGGAAGTGACGCCTTTGAGAAATTAACGAATTTTGATCTCGTGGTTCGTACTGCTGGTTTATCACCAAACAAAATCCATACTAATGGAAAGATTTGGTCATCTACCAACGAATTTTTTTCTAAATGCCCAGCATTAATTATTGGAGTCACTGGTACGAAAGGTAAGGGTACAACTGCTAGTTTAATTGAGTTTATATTACGAGAAGATAGTAAAAAAACTTGGTTATTAGGTAATATTGGTAAACCATCTCTTGATGTGATTGATAAAATACAACAGGATGATATTGTCGTGTATGAAATGTCGAGTTTTCAACTTTGGGATGTAGAAAGATCTCCTCGAATTGCTTTAATTTTGTTTATCGAAAAGGATCATCAAGATGTACATAATGATATGCAAGAATATTTAAATGCCAAAGGCAACATTACTCGTTTTCAAAATAGTAATGACTTATTAATTTATAATGCGTCAAATCAGTATGCAGTTGATATTTCAAAAAAATCAAAAGCCAAAAAAGTTGCTTATCAGAGTGATTTGAGTGCTCATGTTCATGATAATTATTTCTATTACGGTTCCGAACAAATCTGTCCAGTTTCTGTCCTAAAGATTCCTGGTATTCATAATCAAGACAATGCTTGTGCTTCAATTGATGCAGTTTGGGAAATTATAAATGATAAATCAGCTATCGAAAGGGGATTTAGTAAATTCTTAGGATTGCCTCATCGATTGCAATTCGTTCGAGAGTTTAACGGCGTAAAATATTATGATGATAGTATTGCTACGACTCCCAGTTCAGCAATTGCTGCTCTAAGGTCATTTGACTCTAAAAAAGTAATTATACTTGGTGGCTCACCGAAAGGCTCAGATTTTGATGAACTTGGAAATGAATTAACAAAACATGATGCCTATGCAATATTAATTGGTGATGAGGCCGAAAAAATATCAAACTCATGTAATAAAAATGGTTTTAGAAATTACGAAATTATTCAAAATCCCAATATGAAAACTATTGTTGATAGAGCGAAAATTATTGCCGACCCGGGTAGCGTAGTTTTATTAAGTCCAGCGAGTGCTAGTTTTGGTCTTTTTAAAAATTATTCGGATAGAGGTAATCAGTTTATTGAAGCGGTAATGGATTTGTAGCCATGCAATCATTACTAAAACGTTTGAACTCTTTATCAGGTCAAATTGATTCAGCTTTTTTAAAACTTGATATTGAAAATAAAAAAAATGTCCTGAATAATTTAAATAAGCAATTATTAAATTCAGATATTTGGAATAATCCTTTCGAGGCTCAAACAAAAAGTAAACAACAGGCATCCCTAAACGGTCTTATCGAACCTTGGATTACGCTAAAATCTCAAGTTGATGACATCGTCGAATTAATTGGATTAAGCGACGATAGTTTGTGGACTGAATTCGAGGGTCAAATTATAGCTTTAGAAAAAGAATATAATAAACTTCGCAAAGATTTATTATTTGACGGTAAGTATGACAATTACAACGCAATAATTAGATTAAGTGCTGGTGTTGGAGGAACTGACGCTCAAGATTGGACAGAGATGCTTGAAAGAATGTATCTAAGATGGGCAACAAAATCTAATTTAAAAACAACTATCATTGAACGATCATCAGGAGAAGAAGCTGGGATAAAGTCGAGCGTGATTGAAGTAATTGGTCCGTTCGCATATGGAAAACTTCGTAGTGAACACGGTGTTCATAGGTTAGTTAGGCTTAGCCCTTATAATAGCGATAATTTACGCCAAACAAGTTTCGCATTAGTGGAAATATTACCTCAAATTGAAGCAACTGAAGAAGTAAAAATTGATGAAAAAGATTTAAAAATTGATGTATTTAGAGCTGGAGGGCATGGTGGTCAAAGTGTTAATACTACTGATAGTGCTGTTCGGATTACTCATCTTCCGACTGGAATTGTCGTATCTATACAAAATGAACGATCTCAGCTTCAAAATCGCGAAACAGCAATGCGTATATTACGTTCTAAATTAATACAACTTCAAGTAGAGCAACAAGTAGCAAGTATTGATGACTTAAAAGCCGGCGAATCTGCTAATTGGGGATCACAAATACGTAACTACGTATTACATCCTTATACATTAGTGAAAGATACTCGTACTAAATATGAGGATCGCGATGTTCAATCTGTTCTCGATGGCAAGATTGACGATTTTATTGAAGCCTATTTATCATCTCAATTTTCAAATCAATAGCGTTAATTTATAAAGCTAATGCTATACTTGTGATAGGAATAGGAAATAATATGTATAAATATTTTAATAAATCATTGTCAAAAGGCTTTACTATTATTGAAGTCGTTGTAGTTATTGTAATAATGGCAATTTTAAGTACGATATTCATCGTATCCTATCAAAAAACCATAGATAATACAGACAAGGCAAACTTGCGAAATGATTTATATAAAGCCACGACTCAATTAGAAAAATATAACAGTATGAATGGTGGTTATCCTGCAAGTTTGTCATCTTTGGATGAGGGGGAGTTAGAAGCTTCGGAGGGTACTACTTATACTTATGTTTATTATTCAGCTGATAACTCTTACTGTCTATCTGGCGTAAAATTCGACTTCACTTACTATGTAACTTCGAATAACAATAAACCAGCAGAAGGTTCATGCTCCTAGAAAGTCAGTTTGGCTCGTGAATCATTTTTTTGATAATTACTACTTATGCTATAATTAATCAAGTAATGATACTGTTAGATAGAGTAACAAAAACATACGGAAAAGATATAAACCCGTCATTAAACCGCGTCAGTATGTATATTGAACCGCGTGAATTTGTTATATTAGTCGGTACTAGTGGCGCTGGCAAATCTACTTTATTAAAACTTTTGACTCGTGAAGAGAAACCAACAAATGGAAAAATTGTTGTTGGTGGAATCGATTACGATACACTAAAAGACGCTCATATTCCTATGTTACGTCGTAAAATTGGAGTAGTGTTTCAAGATTTTAAACTATTGCCTCAAAGAACAGTTTTTGAAAATATTGCCTTCGCATTGGAAGTTGCTGGTATGACCAGAAGAGAGATTAAAAGTACTGTACCGAAAGTAATCGAACTTGTTGGTTTAAGTGGCAAAGAAAAATATTTCCCACGCCAGCTTTCTGGCGGTGAATCTCAAAGAGTTGCAATCGCTAGGGCAGTCGTAAGACAACCAAAAATACTAATTACTGATGAGCCGACCGGTAATCTAGATCCTAAACATAGTTGGGATATTATTCGTTTACTTGAAAAGATTAACAAATATGGAACGACCGTTTTACTAACCACTCATAATGCGGAAATTGTCAATAAATTAAAGAGACGGGTTATTACACTTGAGCATGGACAAATTACTGGTGATCAAGCAGAAGGAAGTTATAGGCAATGATCGCAAAAAAAAAGAAGATTGAACCAAAATCGCTTATTAACCAGAAGCGTAACAGTAGGCGTCTACTAACCTTTTATCGTATTTGTCGTTATGGGTTTGATAGTTTTATCAGAAATTCATGGCTTACTATTGCTGCGACGGCCGTTATGGTAATTACTTTACTAATTATTTTTACTGCAGTAGTTGCTCAAAAAGTAATGACTGACACAGTTAGTCTTTTGAGTGATAAAGTTAATATGTCCATCTATTTAAAAACTGATACGTCCGACAAGGATGGTAGTGAATTAGTTTCAGAATTAAAAAAATTATCATCAGTTCGTTCGGCTGAATTTATAAGTTCCGCAAAAGCAATGAGTGATTTAGCTAAAGAAAATAGTGATGACCCAGCATTTTTATCGGCTATAAAAGAGGCAAGCAATAAAACTCCAGCAACAATAAGAGTAGCTGTTAAAAACATTAATGACACTAATGAGTTAGAGAAATTTGTTGAAGAAAATGATTTAGTAAGTAAACATATTAATCCAGATTTTAAACCTTCCTTTGCCGGAGAACGAAGAGACATAATAAAATCGATTGGGAGAGTAGTAAGCTTTATCCAAAAAGTCGGTATTATAGTTGGAATATTATTCGTAATCATTTCTTCCTTAATTATTTTTAACACGATACGAATGGCGATATTTAATCGAAAGGAAGAGATCCAGATGATGCAATTAATCGGTGCCGATAGATTTTTTATTCGTGGTCCATTTTTGATAGAATCAATTTTTTATGGAATAATTGCTGCTTTTATTACCACTGGAATAGGGGTTTTTGGCTTAAGTAAAGTCGCTCCAATCTTGAAAAGCTACCAGATAAATATTCAGCCAACTCTGGATTATATGGCTGATTATCATTTGGCATTAATCCTTTTAGCCATGATTATTATTGGGTCAATTATTGGTATAATCTCATCAATATTAGCAACGCATCGTTATCTAAAATTATAAAATTATCATGAAAAAAAATACAAAAAAAATATACTATAAATCTATATTTACCAAAATTACACTTTTTATCATCAGTGTATTACTCATTATTACGGTGCCAATGCAATTAACGAAAAACGCTTCAGCTGATGAGTATGATAATCAAATTAATTTACTTCAACAACAAATTCAGACTGCACAAGCCGAGGCTGATATTTTAGCAAGTCAGGCGAATACATATAGAAATGCTATAGCTAAATTACAAAATCAAATAGATATTATTCAATCTGAAATAAATGTCAGTCAGATACAATACGAAAAACTCGTCGCACAAATTATTAAAACGGAAGAAGATATTAAGAATAATAAAGATGCTCTTGGAAAAACAATCGCTGATATGTATGTGGATGATAATATTACCCCCATTGAAATGATTGCAAGTAGCAATAGTATTAGTGATTTTATAGATAAACAAGAGTATCGTTCATCAATACGTAATCAGCTGTCTGTAACAATCTCAAAGATAAAAGATTTAAAAATGCAGTTAGAAGAACAGAAAAAAGACGTGGAAATTGTTTTAAATAAACAAAAGGCTCAACATGCCAGCTTGGATGCAGCTCGATCTGAGCAACAGAATCTTCTTGAACAAACACGAGGACAAGAGGCGGTATATCAGCAATTAATAAGTGATTCAAGACAACAATTAGAGGCTGTAGCTGCTCAGCAAAGAGCTTATTATCAAAGCTTATTGAATAGTGGTAATGACGGAAGTGCTGGTGTATATGGTAGTTTTGAATGGACTAATTGGAGCGGAAATCAAGGTTGTGGGGGTGACGGTTATCCTTATTGCGGTATCCAAGATAGCTACTCTGATCCTTGGATGTTGTACAATCGGGAATGTGTTAGTTATGCAGCTTGGGCTATATCTGAACGCTATGGACGTTATGTTAGCCCTTTCTATGGAAATGGTAATGCATATCAGTGGGTAACATACGGTCCATACTATAGTGGTGCAATTAGAGTATATAATCCTCAGGCCGGTGATGCGGTTGTTTTACCGATTATAGACGGTTTTTCGCCTTTAGGTCATTTAATGGTAGTTGAATCAGTTAGTGGAGATTGGGTTCATGTAAGCCAATATAATTACTGGGGTACAGGTGAATATAGCACTATGGATATTAGAAATTCCGGCGTAGTGTTCCTTAGATTTCCGCCAAAAATAATCGAATAATTATTGTAAATTTTATAATTATTTTATAAACTAAACCACGTTGCGTTATACTTAAATATAGTAGAAATTTCTGTAAAAATAGGGGATGTAATGAAGCACGTCGGAGCAAAAATTAGAAACAAATTATTTAGTCGGAATAAATTTCGTCAATTTTATAAAAACTACAAGTCAATCATATTATTTGTTGCTTTTGTATTAACTATGGCTGGAGGTTATATTTTAGGTACGTATCATTATCAAATTGAAGCCTTGGTTGGACCAGTTTTTGGGTACAAGGCTCATTCTGGAAGTATCGATTTGAAATCACTTCAAGAAACTTATAACCACTTAGCTTCAAAATATGATGGTGAGATTGATAAATCTGCATTAATACAGGGTGCTAATAGAGGTATGGTAAGTGCTGTTGGCGATGCTTATACGATTTATATGAGTCCTCAAGAAGCTGAAGACTTTGATAATAGTCTTACTGGATCAATTGGTGGCGGTATTGGTGCGGAAATTAGCCAAAGAAAGAATCAGATAACAATAATACGTGTTTTGGCTAATAATCCTGCTATCGAAGCTGGTTTACAAGCAAACGATTTAATATTGAAAATTAATGATGAATCAACTAGTGAATGGACAGTTGATGAAGCAGTAAGCAAGATTAGAGGTGAAGAAGGTACGACCGTCAAGTTAACTATCCAGCGTGGAAGTGAGATAAAAGAATACAGTATCACTAGGGCTATTATAAATAACCCAAGTGTAACTAGTACAATCGAGGACGGTTTAGGTGTTATGACTATTTCTAGATTTGATACTGAGACTGGCGATTTAGCAAAAATAGTAGCACAGAACTTTATTAAACAAGATGTCAAAGCGATAATCTTGGATCTTCGTGGAAATGGCGGAGGTTATGTTAATGCCGCTAGGTCGGTCGCAGGCTTATGGTTGGATAATAAAATAATTGCAACTGAAAGAAGTGGTAATACGATTAAATCGACAATACGCTCTGGAAGTAATGCGATACTTGCGGAAATACCTACGATTGTTTTAGTAAATGAAAGTTCAGCAAGTGCCAGTGAAATAGTTGCAGGGGCGTTGCAAGATCATAAAGTGGCTAAAATTGTCGGAACTGTAACTTATGGCAAGGGGAGTGTTCAACAATTAATAAACCTAAATGATGGAGCAGAATTAAAAATTACCATAGCTCGTTGGTATACTCCTAATAATAAAAATATCAACGGTTCAGGAATAGAGCCTGACATAGTAATAGATTTGACTTCATCTGATATAGATAATGGTAATGATCCTCAAATTAATAGAGCAAAGGAAGAACTTGGTTATTAACACTTGTTTATTTAGCTTGGAATGTAGTAGTATATGAGTATTATGGATATAAAGAAAAAAATCTTATTAGTGGAGGATGACTCAGCTTTATCCGGAATATATAAATCTCGTCTTGAAATGGAGGGATTCGAAATAAGGGAAGTTAACAATGGTGAACAAGCTTTGTCGTCTGCGGTTGAATTTAAACCTGATTTGATTTTATTAGATGCAATGATGCCAAAAATAAGTGGTTTCGATGTTTTAGATATACTAAGAAATACCCCTGAGACTGCCAACATTCATATCATTATGTTAACTGCACTAAGCCAACCAAAAGATAAAGAAAGGGCTCAATCTTTGGGTGTCGATGATTATCTTGTAAAATCTCAAGTCGTAATCGGAGATGTCGTAGAAAGAGTAAAGTATTATTTAGGAATCAGTCCAAAGCCTGAAGAAAATAAATAATTTTTGTCAAATAAAAAAGCACCGTATTAGTTAAATACAGGTGCTTTTTGTTTTTATTAATTAACGAAAACTTGTGTTCGAGACTCAGTCTTACCAGTGAAACGACATTTTTTAATTTTTTTAAATCCGACTACTCCATCAACTGAAGCATGGATCGTATAATCTCGACTGATAAAAGTACCTGGACCTGCAGTTTTTGTTGAACCAGTTTGTCGTACTAATACCTCGCCAGCACGTACTTTCTGGCCACCAAAACGCTTAACGCCAAGTCTTTGACCGGCATTATTATGAATATTTTTAGCTGTACCGCCAGCTTTTACGTGTGACATTTTATACTCCTTAAAATTTCTATGAAAATCAAAGGCTATTGTAACAAATACTCTTATAGCTGTCAATATTGATATCAGGGTCGGATCCTGATAAGTATAAATTAAGAATATATTAAATAATAATTAAACTAATTATAATTTATTTAATACTAAAATTTCGCGAGCGACAATTTGGTCGGGCCTAAAATAGATTAAATCTGAATCTACAATATTTTTAAAATGAAAACGCTCATATCCTATACTTTCAATTTTAGTAATCAATGGCAGGTGAGTGAAGTTACCATCATTATCTCGCCAAGTTGGCACAGCGATACAGATTGTTGTTCCTGACTCTATCTGTGAGTATATATTTTTTAAAAATTCTTTAATTATGTGATTACAGTTATTTTTCACTTCGTTCAATTTTTCTTTTGAAGGTGGGGCACTAAATGGTTGTCCTAGATAGGTTTCGCTTACGATTGTCCCTATCGGTTTTTTCCATTTTGCAATCATAGCATCAGACTGATTAACTTCCCAATTTGGTATTTTCTTATATTGTCGTGAAAGCCATTCAAGATTTTCTTTCGTATAATTAACCATTTTTTCCGAAATATCCGTACCATATGCGGTATATCCCATTAACAGAGCTTCTTGCAGAATAACTCCGGTTCCACAGAATGGGTCGAGTACGATATTATTTCTAGAATTATTTTTAAATGTTTTATTACTACCAACTGCTAGATTGACCATAATTTGAGCTAGTTTTGGAGGTAACATACCAACATAGGCATCACGTTTCGGACGTTTTTGATCGCGATTAGCATAAGAAGTAATATTTTGAGATCCCGTACTCTCCGCAACGTAGACCTCGCCATTAAAAGACCTGACTATAAGTAGTTCTATCTTGTTATCGGATAGTCCTAATTTATTATGATGGGAAGTTGCAGTACTCAATGATGGTTCTGAATTGGGTATCAAACGTAAATTAACACCTTTTTCTTTTAACATTCTCTTTAATATTATTCCAGTTTTTTGTACTTCACGCTCACTAATTTCAAAATTGTAAGTACTTATTCCTAAACTAATCTTATTATCAATTTTTGAAAATTTATCAAAATAATGTTGAATAATTTTTTGACTCGTTTTATTCCAATTAATTTGCCTTGTTTCGAAAACTATTTTGCCAGCTTTTAATATGCTTCCAAAATTTTCAATATTAAATTCATTAGTATTTACTAATACGGATTCTGGTGATATCGGGTTTATATTTTCACTATCAAATACTTTTTCGAGTTCAGCAATCCCAATTGCGGGTTGTCTACCAGTTATTGCAATATACATATATCCATTATACGTGTTTTAGATAATTTTCTAGTGGTATAATTAGAGAAGTTATGTCATTTCACTATTTTGTAACAATAATTACATTTATATTATTGTCTTTAGTGATATTTTTAGGCCGACACGAAATTGTTCAGGCTTGGGGTTTATTAGGTAGTGTAGATATTTGGATTTTATCACTGCTTGTACCTATACAATTGCTTAGTTATTACGCATCAGCTGGAATGATATTTTCTTATCTTAGAACAAAAGGAGATTTAAAAAATACTTCTCACTGGCAAATGACAAGAATTGCTTTAGAATTAAATTTTGTTCATCATATATTACCAAGTGGTGGGATAGCAGGTTTTTCATATTTAAGTTGGCTATTACATCATCACGGAGTAAGTATTAGTCGTTCAACTATGGCACAATTTTTGAGATATGGTCTAACTTTTCTAGGTTTTGTCGTAATATTATTTGGTTCAGTTATTACATTATTTTTAGATAATCAAATTAATAAAATGATTGTGGTAATTAGTGTAGTGTTCGCAATACTGGCAATTGGGACAGTTGTTTTTGTTGGCTATTTCATAGATAGCAAAAAAAGAATGAAAAAGATGTCAAATTGGGTCACTCATTTTGTAAATACTTTAATATCAAAAATAACCAGAGGCAGGAAACGTAATACTTTTGAATACGAAAAAGTTGAAAAATTTTTTATCGAAATAAACCAAGATTGGGTATCTATAAAAAAAGATAAAAAAATATTAATAAAACCATTTATTTGGTCATTGATAGCAAATACACTTGATGTTGCTTTGATTGCCGTTGCATTCTGTGCATTGGGTACTGCTGTCAACCCTGCGATATTATTCATAGCTTTCGGTATATCGTCTGTCGTAGGTATATTATCAGCCATCCCTGGTGGTGCTGGAGTATATGATACGGTAATGATTGCATTTCTTGCATCAGCAGGTATTCCAGTTGGTGTGGCAATTGCGGGTACGTTATTAGCTCGAGTCGTACTTCTTTTGGGAACAATAATTTTTGGCTATATATTTTATCAATTAACAATCAACAAATATGGAAAAATCCCAACTACAACCATTATTTAGTGTTAGCGATTTTGTTGCTATTGTTAATCAATCGCTTGAATATGCTTTTCCTGTTATCGAGATTGAGGGCGAAGTAGCATCCTTTAATATTAATCAAGGTAAGTATATATTTTTTGATATCAAAGACAATGAAGCAATCGTTTGTTGCTTCATGATGTCCTGGCAACTTAGAGTACCAATTGAAGACGGTATGAAAGTGATAATTACTGCTAATCCAAAATTAACTCAAAAAGGTAAATTTAGTTTAACAGTCAAAGCTATTAGACCAAGTGGCGAAGGTTCGATTAAAAAAAGTTTCGAAATTTTAAAAAACAAGTTATCAGCAGAAGGTATTTTTGCAACAGAACGTAAGAGGAGATTACCGAAATATCCTGAACACATTGCTGTGATTAGCAGTACGCAAGCTGCAGGTTATGCTGATTTTATTAAAATATTAAATGATAGATGGTCTGGTATTAAGATAGATGTTGCTAATACGTTAGTTCAGGGATCTGATGCTCCAGATCAAATTATCTCTGCGTTAAATTATTTTAATCAACAAGAAAAATTATCAGAAGTAATAGTTATTATCAGAGGTGGAGGTAGTGAAGATGATTTGTCGACATTTAATGACGAGCCTTTAGTAAGAGCTATTGCATCAAGTCGTATACCTGTAATAGTGGGTGTTGGACATGAAATTAATGAAAGTTTAGCGGATTTAGCGGCTGATGTAAGTGCTTCTACTCCAAGCAATGCAGCACAAATACTAGTTCCTAATAAATATGACATGATTAAATCGAATCATATACAGATTAAATATTTAATATCTAAAATAAACCAAAACATTATTCAGCAAAAAAAAT
Organism: Candidatus Saccharimonadota bacterium; assembly: GCA_035399865.1. Lineage (GTDB taxonomy): Bacteria > Patescibacteriota > Saccharimonadia > Saccharimonadales > Saccharimonadaceae > UBA1547. Next base: position 57,563 of record DAOPJW010000004.1, on the reverse strand, counting down.
TTTTAAAATCAAATTTAGAAAAAGTAATTAATTTAATGAATCTACATATTGAAAATTATATTAACAGATTAAAATCTACGAAAAAAACAATACATCAATTGGATCCAAATATATTATTGTTCAGGGGGTACTCAATATTGCGAGGAAAAATTGAACTGAATAATGTAATTGAAATTGAAACCTATGAAAAAATAATAAAAGCGGAGGTAAAAAATGTCAGAGAAAAATAATAGTATAAAGGAAAAAATTACAAAATTAGATGAATTAATTTCGTGGTTTGATAGCGATGATTTTGATATCGAAAAAGCAATAGAGAAATTCAAAGAAGCAGAGAAATTATCTAATGATATTGAAAAAGATTTAAACAACTTAAAAAATGAAATAAATATTGTCAAACAAAAATTTGATTGAAAAAAATCGCACTTCTTTACAGTAAGTCTAAGCACAAGTATAATATCCGTATGATTGAATTTAGAAGTAGTAGTGATAATGGATCGACTAATGGTTGGATGATAACGTCGATAGTGTCTATTGTTCTTGTAATAATAATGGCTGGTTTTTTAATTTGGGTATACATGAATTATGTTGAACAAAAAACAAATGTAGAAACGAAAATAAGTGCGGCAGTGTCTAAGGCAGAGAAAGAGCAAGCCGAAGCAGACGAAGCTAAATTTAATGAGCGGGAAAAAGAACCAAATACCACTTTTATTGGTCCTGATGATTACGGAAGAGTATCTTTTAGTTATCCAAAAACTTGGAGTGTTTATGTAGAAAGTGATGCCTCAAAAGGTGGTGATTATAAGGCTTATTTAAATCCCAGATATGTTCTTCCGGTCAATAGTAGCCAACAATTTGCCCTCAGAGTTTTAATAGAAAATGATGATTATGTAGATGTGATATCTTCATATGATTCATTGGTAAAAAACGGAAAATTAAAATCAAGCACCTTTACGGTTAATGGTGTTGATGGCACTAGGTATGACGGTAGTTTTTCAGATGATATTCGCGGTTCAGCCGTAATATTAAAAATACGTGATAAGGCATTAACGATAAGGACTGATTCTGATACTTTTAGGACCGATTTTGATAAATTAATAGCTACAATAGTATTTGAATAATTAATTAATAAATTTTACGTGATACAATTAATATTATATGAGTGTGTCACGAGGGGAGTACGAAAAACTTTTCGACAGTATGCTTACTGATGGGTTACCGTCACTTATTGCAGCTGCACACGAATTAAAATCGCCTTTATCATTAATACGCCAGTTGGCTTTGATGCTTGATTATGAAAATATAAATCTTTGTGATAAGAAAAGAATAATCAAACAAATTGAATTAACAAGTGAACGAGGGTTAAGGCTTACAAGTGATTTAACTCGTTCGATTAGATTAGATGATGCTTTATTTAAGCTCGAACCTATTAATCCAAAACAAATTTGCGAGGACATTATTCACGAGATTAATCCCTTATACACTGCACATAACAAAAAAATTGAACTATCAAATTATAAACGCTCACCGTTAATGATTGCCAACCGTGATTTAATTCGTCGTATCATTTTAAATTTTTGCGATAACGCATTAAATTATAGTGATACAGAATTACCAGTCAAGATACGCATCAAATCACTAAATAATGGAAATGTTATAAGGCTAGGAGTTCGTGATTTTGGGCCTAATTTACCAAAAAATTTAATAAAAAATGTACCAAAAAGATTAAAAGAAGCACCGTCTCCAATTTTTGCTCGTCCTCAGAGTAGCGGTTTAGGTTTATATATTGCAGGTCAGTTCGCTGATTTAATGAATGGCAAAGTTGGTATGTTGAGGCACAGCGACGGGACGACTTTTTATGTTGATTTACAAGCTTCTCGTCAATTAAGTTTATTATGAAAAAACAAGAAGTATTAATTATTGAAGATGATGAATGGCTATCTGAGCAATATTCTAGAATATTAAAATTGTCAGGCTATAATGTAAAAACTTCGTCAAACGCTCTACTCGCCATTGATATAATCGATAAAAAAATTCCAGATATTATAATTTTAGACATACTATTGACTGGAAATACTGCCTTTGCTCTACTTCATGAACTTCAATCATATACGGACACGGCAAATATACCGATAATAATTTGTTCAAATCTAAGTAGTAATCTTAATATTGATGAATTAAAAAAATATGGAATTCAGTTAATTTTAGACAAAACAAAAATGAAGCCAGATGATTTAACGTCTGCGATTAGGAGCTTGATAAATTGAAATCAAAGAGAACCAGAGCTTTAGTCTTGCGTCGTACGAATTATGGCGAGGCAGATAGGATAGTACAGTTTCTTACACCAGAGGGGAAAGTATCCGCAATTGCGAAAGGCGTAAGAAAAGAGAATAGTCGTTTAGCAGGCGGTATAGAGCTATTTGCTATTTGTGAAATAGTAATATCAAAAGGGAAGAGCGATCTAGATATTCTTACTTCGGCAAGATTAATACATTTTTATAATCATATATTAGAAGATTATGAACGGTTACAATTTGCCTATACGTCGATAAAAATTATATCAAGTGCTAGTGAGAATTCTGATGACCCCGATTGGTATGATTTGCTAGTAGAAATTTTATCAGGTCTAGATTTGATTTCAATAAAAATTGAATTAATCCAAACTTGGTTTTATTTGCGATATGCTTTAATTACTGGATATGGTTTAAGCTTACATAAAGATATTAATGGTAAAAAAGTCTTACCGAATCTTAGATATTGTTATGATTTGTCAGAAAGAGGTTTGAAAGAAAATATTAACGGAGAGTTAACTTCCAGTCACATCAAGTTACTTCGATTAATTGCTAGTAAATCGATAAAAACACTGGCCCAAATTGGCGGTATCGACGAAGTATTAACAGATTGTTTAATAATCGCACGTCAACATGCTTCAATATAATTTTTTCATATAAAAAAATATATGGTTGTGATGTTGATTACTGATATAATAATCAACAGTTATGAATAAAGAAAATGATGCTAATAAGATGGAATCTATAGTAAGTCTATGCAAAAGACGTGGATTTATATATCAAGGAAGTGAAATATACGGCGGACTTAGCGGTACATGGGATTATGGTCCTTTAGGTGTTGTATTGAAACGTAATGTAATGAATCTTTGGTGGAAAATGTTCGTTGAAGAACGTGATGATATGTTTGGTGTTGACGCTTCAATATTAATGAATCAAAAAGTATGGAAGGCTAGTGGTCATGTCGATACTTTTTCTGACCCATTAGTTGAATGCTCAAATTGTCATAGTCGTTTTCGTGCTGATAAAGTTGATATTAAAAAATGTCCAAATTGCAAAAAAGAAGATTCTTTCGATAAACCGCGTCAATTCAACATGATGTTCAAGACGCACATTGGGCCAGTAGAAGAGATACCTTTATTCAAAGCAAAGTATACAAACGATGATGGCACTGTAGAAGAAAGTAAGGAAACAAAATTAAAATACAACGAATCGCAATCTAGTGTCGTATATCTTCGTCCGGAAACCGCACAAGGTATTTTTACGAATTATAAAAACGTTGTCGATTGTTTTTATCCAGATTTGCCGTTTGGTATAGCCCAGCAGGGTAAGGCTTTTAGGAATGAAATAAGTCCACGTGATTTCGTTTTTCGTTCTCGAGAATTTGAGCAGATGGAAATCGAATATTTCGTTCATCATGATAAGTGGCAAGAATCTTTTGAAATGATGCGTAAATTAATTTGGGAATGGTGTCGAGCTATCGGATTGTCCGACGAATCAATTCATGAACTAGAAGTTCCTGAAGAAGACAGAGCCCATTACAGCAAACGCACGATTGATTTTGAATATAATTTTCCGATAGGATGCGAAGAATTATTAGGTCTTGCTTATCGAACTGATTTTGATTTATGTAATATTCAACGTGAATCTGGAAAAAATATGGACTATACGATTAAGGGTACTAACGAAAAATTTGTCCCACATGTCATCGAACCATCTTTTGGTGTTGAGCGTACTATCATGGCTATTCTTTCGGAAGCCTACATAGAAGATGAAGTCGGTGGCGAAAAACGTATATATTTAAAATTACCAGAATATTTGGCACCAATGAAATTTGCCGTATCACCATTATTGAAAAATAAACCAGAACTTGTAAATAAAGCTAGAGAAGTCTATCAAAAAATGAAAAAAAAGTATAGTGCAGTCATGTGGGATGATAATGGCAATATTGGCAAACGTTATCGTCGTCAAGATGAGATTGGTACTCCTTATTGTATTGTGATTGATTTTGAAACTTTAGAAAATGATACTGTGACTATTCGTGATCGCGACACGACCGAACAAAAACGAGTTAAAATCAGTGAGCTTTAGGTTGATATGATAACTTATTATACTGATGGTAGTTGTAATCCTAATCCTGGGCCAGGAGGATTTGCGGTCGTAAAAGAAACAGAATTAATAATCGTTGGTCATGAGATGCTTTCTACTAATATTCGAATGGAAGGAAAAGCGATAATTACTGCAATACATGATGCGAATGGTCAGCAGTGCCAAGTTTTTAGCGATAGTGAATTTTGGATAAATGTAATAAACATATGGGCTGAAAATTGGGAAATGAGAGGATGGACTAAGAAAAACGGTGAAATTAGAAATCTGGATATCGTCAAAGAGTTGTACTGGATATATAAACGTTCAGAGTCTAAATTAATTTGGGTTCGAGGACATGCTGGAAATATTAGTAACGAGTTGGCTGATGAGTGGGCGAATAAAGCACGCGAACAGCGTTTAAATGGTAAAATATTACTTTAGAAAATACGAGGAAAATAAATGGAAGAGCGGGATACAAAAGACATTTTTTTATGGGCAAATGAAATTGACGAAATTAAAAAGGATTTGGATGTTGAATTACTTTTGTTCAATAAAAATTACACTCCATATTTTGTGAATTTTTCTAATGAACTTAATTCTCAAATTAAATCAATATTTTTGTACGATTTGATTAATTTTATAACAATGGGGGCAGGTACGGGACTTTCTGTTCGTGATTTTGAGTTATCCGAAGGCGAGGAAAATGTTTTATTACGGACTGATTTAGAAAAGGTCGGTCGAGCTGAAACGTTAATAAATCTAATAGAAACTCAACGTAATGACATCGTCGAGTTTAGTGAAAAAGATCACGAGCTCAAGCGAATTAAAGGAATTATAGCTCGATTTACCCACAAAAAATTAAAAAGTGCTTTTTATTCAATAAAACTAATCTCTCAGAATAATATATTAAAAGGTTCTACGGCTTGGGAATTCAATCAAGAAAAATTCAGTATCTTTAAAGCCGAGTCAGGATTTAAACCACCTGCAGATAACCAAGTTTTAATAATTGGTAAAGATATATTTATCTATAATTCTAGCAAATTTGAACGATTGTTTAATTACGATTATAAAAAGCAGTTATTAGCTGACAAAAAAGTCGCTGAAATCGAAAAATATTATAAACTTAGTTTTCCGGACGGTATTGATTTACAAAGTTTAGTCCGTGATCGCAAAAAGACAGTAAGTAAACTTCAAAAAATTGAAGTTGGCGAAGTGACTCAGCAACAAGCGATTAATTATGCAGATCAAATGCAACTTGAGCTAATGACGGATGATAAAGATGCAATTATTATATTGGACGGTAATGACTTGGATACTTTTGTGAATATAATAAATGAAGATTATATTACCAGTGAAATTACTGGCAAACGTTACGAGATTAAAAGTAAAAAATTATTAAAAGAACCCGAAGGTGAACCACCAAGAGGTTAATTGTAAATTCAAAAATCCATCATTAATAAGTTATAATTAGATTAGTGAAACAAGAATTAGCACTCGAAGTGATGCTTTCGGGAGAAAGTGTTTTCCTGACCGGTCCTGCAGGAGCCGGTAAGACTTATGTATTAAATCAGCTTATAAAAATAAAAAAAGCTGAAGGCATTCATGTCTCCGTAACTGCAACGACAGGTCTTGCAGCTTCGCATCTTGGCGGAACAACTATTCATTCTTGGAGTGGAATAAATATTTATGATGAATTACCAAGCGGTTTTTTCGAAAATATGTCAAAAGGTAGACGTGAGATAATTGAAAAAACTGAATTATTAATTATTGATGAAGTTAGTATGCTTCACGATTATAGATTAGATATGATTGACGAAGTGTGTAGAATTGTCCGCAAAAAAGATTGTCCATTTGGAGGTATTCAAGTAGTAATGAGTGGTGATTTTTTCCAATTACCTCCGATTAATCGAAACGGTTCAAAATTAGGTGGATTTATTGTTAATAGTCGAGTTTGGCAAGAATTAAATCCAGTAATTTGCTATATAGAAGATCAGCATCGTCAAGAAGACAGGAAATTATTGGAAATTCTTAATGCAATTCGTTCAGGTGATATAAGACGCTCTCATGTTGAGTCGCTACTTTCTAGAACAAACGTACTTCCCGAAAATAGTGAAACACTGACAGAAATCCATACTGTAAACGTTGATGTCGATAAGATAAATGAGGCAAGATTAGGTTTGATAGAAGGCGACACTTATTTGTATGAACAATCTACAACTGGCGGAAAGAATTATGTAGAAAACTTACAGCGTTCAGTTTTGGCACCAGATATTCTAAGACTAAAAAAAGGTGCACTTGTGATGGCGGTCAAAAATAGTCCTGATAGAAAGTATTCAAATGGTAGTTTAGGTATAGTTGTTGATTTTGATTCTCTAAATAATAATTATCCAAAAGTTGAGTTTAAAAATAGCAAAACAGTTTTAATGACGCCAGATACATGGGAGTTACGTGATGGTGACAGGAAACGAGCTAGTATTACTCAAATACCACTAAGATTAGCTTGGGCTATTACGGTTCATAAATCTCAGGGAATGACAATTGATGAAGCAAAAATTGATCTTAGGAAGGCCTTTGTGGAGGGTATGGGTTACGTGGCACTTAGCCGAGTAAAAAATTTGCACAATTTGTATTTATCTGGTATAAATCAAATGGCACTTAGAGTTAGCGAAGATGCTAAAATAATAGATATAAATTTAAGGGAAAAAGCTAAAGAAGATTGTAATAAATTTGCTCATTTATCTAAATCAGCCGAAAGCCGTAAGGTTGAGCAACTCAAACCAAAGACAAAATCAAGTAGTTGGTTGGAGAAAATTACACGAATGCGAGAAGATTATCCCAATGCTTATAAGCCTTGGGCATTAGATCAAGACGAGATCTTAAAACAACATTTTTTGAATGGCGATGACATAAAACAGCTTAGTACATTATTAGGGCGTCACGAAGGTTCGATTAGAATCAGACTACAGAAACATTTTGGTGAAGATGTGATTCAGTGATAAATCAAAAATTATATCTTTGTTAGAGGAGTATAATATTCACATATGAAAGAACCGTTTACGAAAAATGATATAAAAATCGCAGTAGTTGGCGGGGGAACTGGTAGTTTTATGATGCTTTCAGCATTAAAAAAACATACCAAACAATTAGCAGCGATTGTTAATATGGTTGACGATGGTGGAAGTACCGGAGTATTAAGAGATGAACTTGGAGTTTTACCTCCAGGTGATGTACGTAAATGTTTAGTTGCATTAAGTGATTCTCCAAAAATACGTGATTTATTTAATTACAGATTTGATAAGGGAACATTCGGAGGGCATTCTTTTGGAAATATACTGTTAACTGCGTTAGAAAAGGCGACTGGAAGTTTTTCTGAAGCAATTGAAACAGCTTCTGAAATATTACGTGTTGGTGGTATTGTTATCCCAGCTACTTTGGATAATGTTCGTTTGAAAATGGAATGGCCTGAGGTAAGCACTATTTTAAAAGGCGAGAGGATTATTGATGCTGATTATTTCAAACATGATCCTAGGCGAGCAAAACTATCATTAATACCATCGGCAACAGCAAATCCAATGGCTATAAAAGCTATTGAACAGGCTGATTTGGTAATAATTGCTCCAGGCGATTTATATACTTCTTTAGGACCTTTGTTAATTATTGACGGTATTGCCGAGGCTTTGAAAAACACCAAAGCTAAACGAATCTATGTGGCAAATTTAGTTACTAAACGTGGTCAAACGACTGGATTTAAGGTTAGTGATCATGCTCACGAAATAGAACGTTTTGTTGGTGTACCTTTTTTGGACTATGTACTATATAACAAACAGAAGCCATCAAAAGATGTTGCAGAAAAATATGAGAAAGAAGAGGCATTTTTGGTAGGTATTGATGAAAGTGCTCTAAAAAGAGCTACTTTTAGGTCTGTGTCCGGAAATTTTCTAGGAGAAATGGCAACTAGTGATGAATCCGATGTTTTACCTGTGACACGTTCATTAATACGTCACGATGCTGATGCCGTAGCAAGAAATATAATTTCCATTTATCGTAATATGAATTAAATTAGTATGTCGGAATTTATTGATACATTTTATGCACTTGATTTCGATAGGTGTCTTGGAAATTACGAGGCGAACTTTGAATTAGCAAAGAAAATTGTTGATGAGTTACCGAATGTTGATTGTGAAGAATTTCATAAAGCACACGATGAAACTCGTTCAAATGGATATTCTTTTAGAATATTAAATTATTTGAAAGAAAAAGATCCTAATTTTGATGAAAGTGATTTTTCAAATAGGTACATAAATTATGGGAAATTAAACCCAAGTAAATTATTAGAACCTGGTGCGAAAGAGTTTATTTATAGATTACGTGAAAAAAATCATCACTTTTGCATTATGAGCTATGGCGATAAACAATGGCAGACGACAAAAATTATTGCTTCTGGATTGGGTGATATTGTAAAACATATCGTTTCAACTGAATATAAAGGACAATACATTGGAGAATGGTTCAATAATAAAAACAATCATTTTATAGTTCCAAGTGAATGCTTTCATGATTGTATCTCAAGAAAAGCGAAAAAAGTTGTTTTGGTGGATGATAAATTCAAGGCTTTTGAAAGTATGCATCCAAATTCTTTTGGCTATCTATTACAATCAATTTCTCGTATTTATATTTCACCTCAAGGTAAAATACCAAAAAATGTAAAAAGAGTTACGCGTCTTGATGAAATATTAGAACACGAATCTTTAATTTAGTTATAAATTTTTTTAAAAAATAATTTGTCCACAGAACTGTGAATAACTCTCCTTATTTTATTGAATAAAATAAAATGGGGGTTGAAGTGAATAATTGTGGGTAGTATAGTTAAGTTAGTGGAACCAAGTGGGTAATACCACTAAAACAAACACCACTAAAACATTAAAAAATAATTTAAACGGAGCCGAAGAGAAACAGAGAAGATACATGGCAGGCGTAGATTATTTCGAAAGAAAGCTTGATGACAAGCGTCGGTTGACTATACCGGCGGAGCTTCGAAATGAGTTTGTCAGCGGTGTCGTACTGACTCGAGGCTTTGGCAAATACTTGCATCTTTATCCAAAAAAGTTATGGGATAAAGAAGTTGAACCTGCATTAAGTGGTAATATTTTCGATGAAAGAATTGCTGACTTAAATGTTAGATTTAGACGCGGAAAGACCGAGTCTGAATTGGACGAAAAGCAGGGTAGGGTGACGATTGAGCAACATCTGCTTGATTATGCAGGGATCGACCGAGAGCTGGTAGCCATTCGAGTTGGCACATATTGGCGAATTATGCCAGCTGGTGCGGACGTTTAGATAAAACAGTGTCTGTTCTTTAATAATTTGTGATTAGATAGATGAACTAGAAAACTCTCGAGGTCAACTATCTGGTAGTTAGGCAGTGGGCTAGCGAGACCACATTAAAAACCTCAGGCACCTTCCTCAAAAACACACCTCCCAAAAAACTCCACCTCACACATAAGTCTCTCAACCGAATAACACTGTCACGAATTATGATTCGCCTTTGGCAATCTCGTGATATTTATTCGGACACTTATAATAAAAACAAAAACAATAAAAAACAAACAGCCTTTGCTACCAGTTAGGTGATCTCGAGTCGTCACATTATGTTATCATAGTGACGAATGAGTATAAAAGAACATTTTCCGAATCAAGAATTACACACGCCAGTTTTACTGGAGGAGACGGTACGTCTACTAAAACCATCTGAAGGAGAGAGCTATCTCGACCTAACAGCTGGGTATGGTGGTCATGCTGGACGAATCTTGGATATTACTGGTAATTATACCGAATCAGTTTTGGTCGATCGTGATGAATATGCTATAAAGCATCTTAAGTCATTTTCGGACAAAGGGGTGAGGTTGATGAATACCGATTTTGTAACAGCTGCCAAACAGCTTATAAAAGAGGAAAAAACATTTAGTGTCGTAATGATTGATCTGGGGGTGTCATCACCACAACTCGATCAGAGTGAACGGGGGTTTTCCTTTACAAATAGTGGTCCGCTTGATATGCGGATGAACCAACGCCAAGCTATGAGTGCAAAAACGCTAATAAATAAAGCTTCGGAAGAGGAACTGATTTATATCATGTACCGATACGGTGAAGAGCCGTTGAAAGTAGCAAAGATAATTGCAAAAACGATTATTGAGCATAGGCCGCTAGATACTACTGGAGAATTAGCCGAACTCATCGAAAAAACCCAACGCGGAAGATTTAAAAAACAAACAATTAAACTTATCGCGCGAACTTTCCAATCAATCCGGATTGCGGTCAACGACGAGATAAAACTTATCGAAGACCTGTTGCCACACTTGCCCGACCTATTAAAAGTAGGTGGGCGAGTAGGCATCATAAGCTTTCATAGCCTTGAAGACCGTTTGGTAAAAAGGTATTTCAAAGAACAATCCGATTCCGGTTATGAGGCCGAACTTCTGCCAATAACAAAAAAACCAATTTCCGGAAAAACTTATGACGTTCACAACCCGCGTGCACGCAGTAGTAAACTGCGAGTCGCTGTGAAAAAATAAAAAATAATAAAAAAAGAAAGGGCAAAACACCATGCCAATTCGTATACCGGTACAATACACAGACACTGCACAGGTAGTGACCGTTAGTATTAAATGATATATTGACCCGTCGTCTGCGATTAAGTAGGCGACGGGAATTATAAAAAACAAAAATATTATAAAAATTAAACAAAATCCACCACAATGTCTTATTATCGTACACAAACTTATTCAAGTAGGCGTCGCCAGAATTGGTCTAGAAATCAAAATACGGTCGCTTATGTTTCAGCTATTAAACTTGGCCCAGTCTCTCATACTGTGCTAATTGCCTTAATGATTACCATTCTAGGTTTAATATATTTAACGCAAGCAACCAGAGTTACGAGTTATGATTACGCAACTCAAAAAATTGATAATCAAATTGCAGAACTTAACGCTAAAAAAAGTGATTTAGAGGTCGACAATGCTCGACTGACGGCTCTTGAGACTGTAAAGAAAAGTAGTGTTGCAAGTGCTATGACTACTCCTTCATCAACAAATTACGTTCAACAGTAATGTCATGAACTTAGAATTACAAAAAGGTAGCCGTTCAAAAATACTGGCAATTATCGTACTTGTTTTTACTGCCATATTCGTAGCTAGACTTTTTCATTTGCAAATAATTAAACATAATTATTATGTAAAAATATCAAATAATGAACAGTTAAAACGTCTAAGTATTCCAGCAAAAAGAGGAGTTATCTATGCTTTAGACGATAATACTCCTGTTCCTATTGTGATGAATCAAACGGTGTATACTGTGTTTGCTGATCCTCAGGTAGTAAAAATCAGCCAGACTGAAGAGATTGTTGATACCATAAAAAGCATAGCGGGTGGAAATGCGAAATCTAATTTAAAAGAATTACTAGAAGTAAAAGAATCAAGATATCAAATTCTTGCTACTAAAGTTACGCGTTCTCAAGCTGACAAAATCAAAGAGCATAATTTAAGTGGCATAGGTTTTAAAGAAGAATTGCAAAGAGTATACCCTGAAGGTGTTTTAGCTGCTCAGGTCTTGGGCTATGTTAATTATGATGGAGAAGGTAATTATGGGATTGAAGGTGGTTTAAATAAGGAATTAACTGGTAAAGACGGTATTTTACAGTCAGTGACTGACGTTAGCGACGTACCTCTAACGATAGGTGATAATAACATCAACATTCCTGCTGAGGATGGTAAAAATGTTGTTTTGAGCATAAATCGAAGTGTTCAATCTTATGTTGAAAAGGCCCTAGCTGACGGTTTAGAGCGTACTGGAGCTACGAGAGGAAGTGCGGTTGTGCTAGATCCAAGAAATGGAAGAGTAATGGCGATGGCAAATCTTCCAACCTATAACCCTTCTGAATACAGTAAAGTTAAAGATATGTCGGTCTATAATAACGGAGTAATATCTACACCTTATGAGCCAGGATCGGATGTAAAAACTCTAACTATGGCAACAGGAATTGACAAAGGAGTAGTATCTGCAATGTCTACTTATAATAATACTGATTTAATAAAGGTGGATGATAAATATATTACTAATGCTACGCTTGGCCATACAGGTTTAGTAACTTTTCAATACGCTTTAAATTGGTCGTTAAATACAGGTTTTGTTACCGTTGCTCAGTTATTAGGTGATGGTTCAAATATAAATTTAAATGCACGAAATACAATTTATGATTATTTTCATAACAAATTTCGACTTGGCCAATTGACTGGTATTGAACTGGCGAATGAAGCGGAAGGTACAATAATTCCACCGACTTCATCTGATGGTAATGCTGTTCGATACTCAAATATGGCTTTCGGTCAAGGTATGGATGTTACGATGATTCAGGTAGCATCGGCATTTGCTTCGATTGCAAACAAAGGTAATTACTTCAAACCAACGATTATCGCTGGTTATGTAGATTCAGAAGGAAATTACGTTGAAAATGAGATAAGTCAATCATCAAAAACGGTTTCCGAATCGACTGCTTTACAGGTTCGAGAGATGGCACATGTTGCTAGGACGACTTTTTTCTCGAGTGTTGATAAGCAAGGTTATTATATTGGTGGTAAAACTGGTACTTCTCAAGTTGTTAAGGACGGAAAGTATGCAGACGATGAAACAGTTGCCACCTATTTAGGATTTGGCGGTAGTGAAGAAGAGTCAAGATATGTCATAATGGTACAGATATCTGGTGATCATAAAGAACTTGAAGGTGCTAAACACGCGTTACCAATATTTACAGATATATCGAATTATATGCTTGAATATTTAAACATTGAACCGAAAGGATAAAACATGGATTTGTTATTGACTGAATTGACAAAAGAACTTGCGATTATATTTTCGTTAAGCGTCGGTGCATTTACTCTAGCTGTAATTATGACGCCATTTTACACATTTTTAGCATATAGATATAAATTTTGGAAAAAACAGCGTAAGACAACGACGACTGGAGAAAAGATTGAAATTTTTACGAAGCTTCATGCGGAAAAGTTTAAGCGAAATATTCCAACAATGGCAGGTTCGGTGTTTATTATTGCAATCACAATCGTAACTTTTATATTTAATTTGGACAGGGGACAAACTTGGCTGCCACTTGCAGCATTAGTTGGAGGTGCGATTGTTGGACTTTTAGATGACATTATTAATGTCAGAGGAGATGGAAATGGTGTTGCTGGACTTCGTTCTGGTATGAAGTTTATGATGATTTCAGCGATAGGACTGACATTAGGTTGGTTCTTTTTTGCAAAACTAGGTGCCTCATCAATACATATTCCTTTCATAGGTGATTGGTTTATAGGTTGGGCAATCGTACCATTGTTCGCGTTTGTAGTGGTAGCAACTAGCAATGCGGTGAATATAAGTGATGGCCTTGATGGCTTGGCAGGTGGTTTATTGGCAATAAGTTATAGTACTTTTGGAATTATCGCCTTATTACAGACCCAAATTATACTGGCTGGTTTTTGTTTTACGGTTGTCGGGGCATTATTGGCATATCTTTGGTTTAATATATATCCAGCTAGGTTTTTTATGGGTGATACTGGGAGCTTTGCCTTTGGAACTTCATTAGGAGTAATTGCAATGTTAACAAACACACTATTTTTGTTGCCAATAATAGGCGTAATTTTTGTTATAGAGGCTGGTTCAAGCTTAATTCAAATTACTTCAAAAAAATTCTTCAATCAAAAGGTATTTATTTCTGCACCGATTCATCAGCATCTTCAGGCTAGTGGTTGGCCTGAGACAAAAGTCACGATGCGATTTTGGGTTATTGCGGAAATAGCCTCGTTTGTGGGGATATTACTTGCATTAGCTGGAGGAATTATTTAGTGATTATGAATGAGTCGAAATTTTCCGATTCACCAGTAGTACGACGACATAGGCCGAATTATCTCATTGTTCTATATATGGGTTTACTAATGCTTTTGGGACTAGTAGTGATATATTCCATTGGCCCACAGCGTGCTAATGTTTTAAATAATGCCTATGGAAGTGAGTATAGCGAAACATATTTCTTTTTTAAACAAACGATAAGTTTGATTTTAGCACTAGTTGCATTTGGATTTATGGCAGTTATTCCCTATAACTCGATTATCAAATATTCTAGTAAACTAGTAGTTTTTGCCTTGGCTCTATGTGTAATTCTTGCCTTAGCTAGTTTATTAAATCTTCCAATTGCTCAAGAGACTGGAGGTGCGACTAGATGGTTTAATCTGGGTTTTTTTGGTAGTTTACAGCCGGCAGAAATACTAAAATTTTCTATGCTTGTGTACTTAGCAGGCTTTTTGGGAATGAAATATAATAAAGGAAAAATTAATGATACCAAGGATACATTATTGTCATTGGGGATAATAATGGCCGTTGCATTATTTTTTATAGTTGTGGTACAAAGAGACCTTGGTACAGGCATTTCACTTACTGGTATCGTAATGGCTATGCTGTTTATAGCTGATATAAACTGGAAGAACATTGCTTTAATTTTGGCATCTGTTTTTGTAGTTGGACTCTTGTTTATCGTTAGTGAACCACATCGGATCGATAGGGTATTTACATTTTTGCAGGGAGATAATACTTCCGAAACTTCTGATACTAGTAGTTATCAAATTGAGCATGCCAAAATGGCGATTGGTGCAGGTGGATTTTTTGGGTTGGGTATTGGTAATAGTGTTCAAGCGACAGGTTATTTACCAGAGGCAATTAACGATTCTGTTTTTGCGATTATAGGAGAAACATTCGGTTTTGTGGGCCTAATTACTATACTGGCCTTGTTTGTCGCTATACTAATGGAATTATTAAAAACCATGGATCATTTAATTGATATTAGATTGAAGCTATTGGTTGCTGGCGTTTTTGGATGGTTTGCATCTCATGTTATCCTTAATATAGGATCAATGATTGGTGTAATACCACTTACTGGTATCACTTTACCTTTGCTAAGTTTTGGTGGAACCAGTATGTTATTCATTACTGCAGCTCTTGGATTAGTCTTTCAATTGTCTCAATATACGGTCCATTCATCAAGATTAAAGGAGGTCAGCTATGAGAATTCTGGCAGTAGGCGGCGGTTCGGGCGGTCACGTGACACCAGTCGTGGCAGTTTTAAGAGAGATTAAAAAATCTCATCCAAAGGCTGATATCAGATTTTGGTGTGACAAAAAATTTGCTAAACAAGCTAAATCAATAATGAATAATTTTGATGATACTATTCCGGTACATACAATATTTGCTGGGAAATTACGACGTTATCATCATATATCCACAATCGGGCATCTTTTGTGGCCATCTCTTGTTTTGCAAAATATTATAGACGGGTTCTATGTGTTTTTAGGATTTTTTCAAAGTATCATTAAATTATTATTATGGCGACCAGACATAGTATTTGCCAAAGGGGGCTATGTATGTTTACCAGTAGGTATTGCGACATATCTTCTAAACATCCCTCTAGTAATACATGATTCAGATGCTCATCCAGGATTGACGAACCGAATATTAAGTCGTTTTGCGTCATGTATAGCTACCGGTGCACCTCTTGAATTCTACCCTTATCCAAGTGGCAAAACTCATTATGTAGGTATACCGATCTCTTCAGAATTTCATCGCTTTTCAGAAAAAGAAAAAAATATTGCTAGAAAAAAATGGGGGATTAGGACCGATCGACCACTAGTTGTTGTTACTGGAGGTGGGCTAGGAGCGAGTCGAATAAACGATGCTATTATTACTACATTAAACGAATGGCAACGTATAGGTAGTTTGATATTAGTATCAGGAGCAGGGCAGTATGATGAATTACGAGCAATCACTCCGCCAAATGATGAAAACTTTCAACTTCATCCTTTCATTTTTAAAGATATGGCGTCACTATTAGGCACAGCTGATGTTGTTATCTCCAGAGCTGGAGCTACTACAATATTAGAATTAGCTACATTAGCAAAAGCTACGGTTCTTGTTCCGAATGCTAAACTTTCTGGTGGTCATCAATTAAAAAATGCAGATGTATATCAGAAAAGAGATGCAGTTATTGTAGTTGATGAAAATGAGTTAGAGAAAAGACCAAAAATTTTAGCAAAAGAAGTGAAAAAAATAATTGAAAATCCATCCTTGTTGAGAAAAATGGGTGATAAATTATCCGACTTTGCTCGACCGAATGCTGCACGTGATGTTGCTGATTTGATTCTAAAAAACATCAAAAAATAGACTATAATTAACCTAAGCATTATGAATTTGTTTAAAAGAAAAAAGTCTGATATTCCAAGACGTAGAGACGATAAATTTATAAGAGAATCTCATCATATTGATGATAACTCGAATATTTTTCGTCGCAATCGAACCCTTACGAGTGCTAGTACGTACAATTCAAACAAAACAAACAATATTCAATCCAATTCGGAGTCAACGAGAACTCATGTTCATAAACTAGTCAATCACCGACGCAAAATTTTTAGTATATTTATCATTGTATTTATACTTGTTGTCTCAATCTGGTTATTGATAAGTAATTTCACTGCAGGTGTTCGTATAGCTATAAAAGACATGAATATTTCGAAAACGATTGAATTGTCGCCATACGAAAAAGCTATCCAAGATTATCTACATATAAATCCGATGGGCCGTCTTAGGTTTTTGTTAGATGAAGCGGGTTTGTCGGAATATATATCAAACAAGTTACCTGAAGTAGAATCTGTTTTCCAAGAAGACAATTTTGGCTTTGGCAAGACGACATTTTCATTAAAAATGCGTTATCCACTTGCTGGATGGAAAATGAGTGAAAAACAATATTACGTCGATTCTAAGGGAATTCCATTTGAAAATAACTACTATTCCACTCCAAAAGTACAGATAATTGACGAAAGTGGTATATCTGTTCAACCAGGCACTATAGCTGTCAGTAAAAAGTTTCTAAGTTTTGTGGGGAGAGTCGTGTCTTTGTCGGATTCCAATGGCTACTCTGTATCGAAGGCTGTCATACCTGTAAATACGATTAGAATACTAGAGTTATATATTGAAAATAATAATTATCCGATTCGTCTTTCTATCGATCGTGAGGCAGGGGAACAGGTCGAAGATATGGTAAATGCTGTCAAATATTTAAATATGCACGATATAATTCCAGGTTATATTGATGTTCGTGTCAGTGGAAAAGCATTTTATAAATAGAAATAGGTACTTTCCGCTCTCCTATCATAGTTCTAAATATGTTCTATTTACGTAATAATAATGTAATTTAGAAAATATATATTTCTATATAAAAATACTAAAAAAGCAAATAGAGGAGATAGACTAGGTGAGTAAATATTAAGGTTTAAACAAGTATAAAACTGTGGAAAAGATTATTTGTCAAATATACGAATAAGTCGTAGCTAATATATAGTGATGAGTATAAAACCGTGTAGTTTATATTAATAGTAAAATATATATAACTGATCAGTGTCTGTATAGCAGTAACATACCCCCACTGCTAAAAGTATTCAGATATAGGTGTTATACTGACATATTTGTAATCAACTATGATACATATATCTAAAGTCGTAAAAGATATATTGTGCGACGTTAAGACTATATACTAATTACTACTCATGTATAAAAATAAATTTAATTTTGTTATGACCTACTGTCGTTTTTAATTTTAATTTTTTTATCGCTACACTATTATGTGAATTCACTGTTTTTTTATTTTATATATTTGTACTTAAAACTATTATTTAAAATTTATAAAAAATACTAATTATGATTTTTAAATTGTATATAAATTGACCGTATCTTATAAGTTCTAATTATGTTCTATATACTTTCACTATGAGGTATATACCATTGAAATAGATTAGTGCTTAATTTGTAATACCCCGTCAACTGTATTTTGATTATTTTCATCAGGTAGATTGGAGGGTTTTTTTCGTTTACGATTACGTGGTCGTCGTTTCTTTGTCTTATTAACGTCTAATTCTTTATCTTCATTGACCGGCGGATTGATTTTATTTTGAATGTTACTAAATGGTTTGTTAGGTTGTGGCTTATCGTTTTTATTTTCTTGTTCTTGTTGTTGTGAAGTTTGGGGAAAGTGAAGAGGCTTCGCTTGAATTTTGGGTCTCTGAAGATTCTCGGGTGGCTTGATTGCCTCATTTATCTCTTTCTCGATATCTGCTCTATTTCGACTATATAATAATCTGGTGTTCTCTATTATTTTTGGAGTATTATCAAACTGAGTTGGTGGTAATGAGAGTGTCGTCGCGTTAAAAGCGGGTGCTTTCTCCCCTTTTATTACCATATTTACAATAAAATTGCGATTATGCATTTGTAGTAAATCGCTTGCCTCGAATTGGGGTTCGAATTGTTTTGCGAGTATAGGTGCATCATCTGCTGATACTCGGAACGAGATGATAGTACCAACGTTGCCAAATACGGCATCTCTTACATTTTCACTCATTTGACTGATATATTGATTGGCTACTGTTAGATTTAACGCGTATTTTCTTGCCTCAGATAATATAGTAGCAAAAGAATCAGTCGCAAAATTTTGAAATTCGTCGACATAAAGATAGAAAGGACGACGATCTTCTATCCTTGGTATATCGCTACGGCTCATGGCAGCTAATTGTATTTTCGTGACCAAAAAAGCACCAAGAATTGCGGCATTATCTTCTCCAATAAGACCTTTTGATAAATTCACTATCAAAATTTTTCCTTCGTCCATAATTTCTCGAATATTAAATGTTGACTTCGGTTGGCCGATGATATTTCGAATTATAGGATTAGCTGTAAAAGCTCCAACTTTATTCAAAACTGGAGAAATTGCTTCAGCGACAAACTTTTCGTTCCAGCTGGCGAACTCAATTTTCCAAAAATTTAATACTACCGTATCTTGGCAATAATCAAGAGTTTCTTTTCGAAAGTTTTTGTCAGTCAACATTCTGGTGATGTCAAGCATGGTTGTTGATGGGCGGTCCAAAAGAGCAAGTAGTGTATATCTTAGAATATATTCAAGTCTGGGGCCCCAAGATTCACCAAACATACGCTTTAGGACGCCAATAACCTCGGAACTAATATTTGTTTTCTGATTAGGATTGAATACTTCAAGAGGATTAAATCCAAGTGGAAAGGCCGTATCAGCAGGATTGAAATAGATTACGTCATTTACCCGACTACCCGGTATGAAACGCATATTATTTACGGCGAAGTCACCGTGTGGATCAATAATTGCATAGCCTTGATTATGAAAAATATCACTTAATGCAAATAATTCTAATGTACCAGTCTTACCAGCTCCTGTTTGGCCAATAATATACACGTGACGGGAACGGTCGCTTCTGAGCATTCCAAATTGATGGTTGATGCCTCGAAAGTTCGTCATACCGAAAGCACTGATATTTTCATCTATTGCTGTATTGCCTGTTATTATCGGTAGTTTGGCTGGTGGTTCGGCATTTTTACTGCTTGCCCAGACAACATTTGGAGTTTCAACATTTGTGTGCGGTAAATGGAAAACACTGGCTAGTTCTTCAATATTTAATATGTATCCGCTATTATCAAAGTTTCGATTTCGATAACCATTTAAATCTTCTTTTTTAAAACTGGCATCTGCCATCTTGAAACCATTAAGATTAGTGCTGTTGTATTGTTTAAAAGTTCCAACGATTGCTTGCATTCTAAGTCTTGCATTTACTGTGCTCTCGCCAAGGTAAACTAACCTTATTTTTACTTGATAACCTAATTTTGTCGCTTTTTTTTCAGCTTCAGATATCCTCGTCTTGTCGCGATCGGATAGCTCCTTAACACCACCGATTTTTCCTGCTTCAGGAGGACGCCAAAGGGCCTCTAATAGTCCCGCAAACCAAACTAGGCTTCCAGCCCCACTACCAATAATTGAACCCTTTTTTATGCTTTTTATCCAAGATTCTGAAGCTTTATGCCATTCATCAGCTATTGGCCTACATAAGATTTGGATCCACACCTCTTCGCCAGTAGACTCAAGTTTAGCTAATGCTCCAGTAATACCAGCTAATGGATCTACCTCGAAATTTGTAAAAGTTTTTATCGGTAGCATTTCGCTATCGGTTAGTATTATTTCTGAAGAATAAATTACGCTATGTTTGAATTCATGTGTCACATAATCTTCTTCTGCTTCGTGTATCTGTACACTTGGATATTGTGAGTAAATCTGTCCTTCGACGAAGCTCCTTAAAGATTTTGGGACCCAAACATAAAAACGTATTCTACCGTTGATAGAGGCAATTTCAAAACTTAAATGTTCTTGAATCCCTCCATTCATCTTGAGTTCATTTCGATCACGTAAAATACCATGTAAACTGGCAAATAATTGTTCAGCTGCTAACTCACTCTTATCATTAGCCTTTGGTATTTCGAGTACTAATAAATCACTTTCGAGATTATTTACTGATTCGATTCGTTTGTAATTTTGCCATGTAAGATAAATCAAAATCAATACAATAGGTACCCATACATACCATTGCATCAGGATTGAAATAATAGATGAAAATATGCCCATGATTACTCTCTTATTCTCTCATTCAAGAGGAGAAATGGCAACTTTATTTTGTTTTTTGTTCAAGTGCATAGGTTGCTTTAGCTACGCGTTTGAACTGCGACTTGTTTTGTAGATTCAAAAGTATAGTGGTTTCTTTAACCTGTCTACTCTTTAGTACCCTCTTCACGATTTCATCGCGATGTAAAGGTTCTGTAGATTTTTTTAGTACATCGGCAATTATATCGGCTACTGTGCCTTTGTTGAATCCCCAGCTACTTAGAGCGTAAATACCTCTTCCTATTAACACAAAACGAGAATCTTTGATTAGTTCATTGTGTATCGCTTGAGTAGTAACGTCTTTTCTTTTGAAGCTACTATTTTTGATTGATTTGGCTATTTCTGAAAAATGCATAGGTTTGCCATTTTCTAATAAGATTACGTAAATTTTATCTCTAATATTTTTTGGGTTAACCGTAGGCCATTTAATAAGACCCCAATTATCTTTTAGATTGGCTAGCAGTTTTGAAACACTTGCAAATGCTCTGACGTGGTCAGGATGTTCATAATTCAGTTTATTGTGGAGTTCCTCGATAATCATCGGCTCACCATGTTTTTTGATAGTAGCTACGATATTATCAACTTCATTGCGAATTTTCTTTTCATCACCATATTCGCGAATTCCAATACTGTGATGATAGTAATCATTACCCTCAATTACTGTTAGATTTGGTGATAATGTAGCCAAGAATGCAACACGAGATTTATCGAGTTGATTACTCTTAGTATCCAATATACTATCAGCTAAATCTTGGACACGAGCAACTCTGCCTAGCTCTGTTAATTTTCGAATAAATATCTTCTCAATATTTCCAATATTGGTAATTTGTCCGTTTTCTGATGCAGTTTTTAGTTTATTTAGAATAGCTTTTTCAAGTTGGCGAACACGTTCACGAGTTATTCCTAATAACTCACCTATTTGTTCTAGGGTTTCACGACGATCAAAAAGACCAAAACGACGAGTAATTATTTCACGTTCTCTTTCTTGTTCGATAAATGACAAAATTTCGTTTACACTTTTTTCTAGGTTTATTAATTGATCTTTATTTGTCGTATCGCTCATTTTTCACTATTCTTTCCGCCCACTTTGGAATTACCGATATTAGTATTATTTATAGTATAAAAGATTATTTTTATAATGTCAAGTTATTTGCATACTGGTTTCATTATAGCACTAAATAGACACTTTGTGTAAATAGTGGTATGAAATTTTTATACCTATTTATTTTTTATTCTTCTTGGAATACGTCGTTTTTTTGTTGACTTGGATGATTCTATTATTTCTTTAGCTTTTTCCAGATCGATATTAGTAGGGTCTATCTCTTTTGGAATTTTGACATTTTTGTTGCCGTTTGTAATATATGGACCAAATCTACCTTTTAGAATTTTTATACCGTTGCCAAAATCAGCGATATTTTTTTCTGCCTCCGATTTTAACTTGTCTTTATATAAATTTAATGATTCCTCTAGGGTAATATTATATGGATCGAACGGCTTAATACTTACAAACATTTTTTCGACTTGTATATAAGGTCCAAAACGTCCGATGTTCGCAAATATATCTTTTTCATCTTCGGTTTGTCCGATTAATCTTGGAAGCTTGAAAGCATATAACGCCTCATCAAGTGTTACTGTCTCAATTTTTTTACCTATTGGCATTGGAGCAAAACGTGGCTTTTCATCTTTATTTTCACTTGTGCCCATCTGCAACATTGGTCCAAATCTACCAAATCTTGCAAAAATAGGTTTATTACTATCAGGGTCGATTCCAATTTCTCGGGCTTTTGCTACGGTGCTTCTGTCAATCTTGTCAGATTTCTCGATTAATTTATGGAATGGTTTATAAAAACTGTCCAACATTAAATTTCTAGCAAGTGAACCAATAGCAATTTTGTCAAAATCAGCCTCAACCTTCGCCGTAAAACCGTAGTCGACTATTTTATCAAAATATCCAACAAGAAAATCACTTACAACTTCTCCGGTCGGTGTCGGCATCAATTTTCCTCGATTCGATCCATATTTTTCTTGAATAATTTCTCGCATAATGGAGTTGTTCTTGAGATTCAAGCTAATAACATCACGAATATTACCTTCGTCCTCGCCTTTTTTAGCATAACCTCTCATTTGGATAGTATTAAGAATAGTCGCATATGTTGAGGGTCGACCGATACCTAATTCTTCGAGTTTTTTTACTAAACTACCCTCAGTATATCTAGCTGGAGGTCGAGTAAATGACTGATGAGCATTAACGTTTTTAAGATATAAAATGTCATTGTCTTTAACGGATGGAATCAATGACTGCTCTTTTTTGCTGGAACCGTATATTTTCAAAAAACCATCGAAGATGACAGTTTCACCCTTGGCTTCAAAATATAGATTTTTTTCTTTGAACATTTCTAAATCAATATTTTTGTTTGAAAAAATATCAATAACAACGTTAGTTTTTTGTAATTCTGCGGATGCCATTTGGCTAGCGATAGTACGTCTACGAATTAAATCATATATTTTTTGTTCGTATTCATTACTTGAGACAATTTCAAGTTTGATATCAGTCGGTCTAATTGCTTCATGAGCTTCTTGAGCATTAGCACTTTTCGTACGATATTTCCGAATCTGATAATATTTTTCACCAAAATTTTCTTTGACGTATCCTGATATCATTGCCAATGCTTGGTTAGATAAGTTCACCGAGTCAGTACGCATATAAGTAATTTTTCCGTCTTGGTATAGCTTTTGGGCACTAGACATCGTAGCTTTTGCACTGAAACCTAAACGACTATTTGCTTCTTGTTGTAGAGTACTAGTCGTAAATGGTGCTGATGGATTTCTTGTTGAAGGACTCTTTGTTACTTTAGAAACTTTAAACTCTTTATTTAGTATGCTATTTAAGAAAGAATAAGCCTCATCTTCACTGTTAAGTTTCTCGGATAGCTCGGCCTGAATTATTTCTTTTTCAAATTTAAATTCAGCAGTGATCTTGTAATAAGATGAAGAGTTGAACTTTTCAATTTCTCTTTCCTTTTCTACAAGTAATCTTACTGCTGGCGATTGAACTCGCCCGGCCGATTTTCCACCTGGTACCTTTTTCCATACCACTGGAGATAATTCAAACCCAACTAATCTATCTAAAATTTGTCTGGCTTGTTGTGCCTGAACTAAGTCCATGTTAATTGTACGGGGGTTTTTTACAGCTTCATCAATGGCACTTTTTGTAATTTCGTGAAAGACAATCCTTTTAGTCTTATTTATATCAAGTTTCAAAACTTCAGCAAGATGCCAAGCAATGGCTTCTCCTTCTCGGTCTTCGTCTGTTGCAAGCCATACAGTATCTGCAATTTTAGTAGCTTTTTTTAGTTCACTAATTACTTTTTTCTTTTCTGGGTCAATTTCAAAAATTGTTTCATAACCGTTACTTATGTCTATAGGCGGTTTGTCATTAGCGGATTTTTTTGCAATCGAACGGATATGTCCGATACTTGATAGAACTTTAAAATTTTTGCCAAGATATTTTTCAATAGTTTTGGCTTTAGCTGGAGATTCCACTATTACTAGATTTTTACTCATAATTTACTAATGTTTATTGTCTAACAAGCTAAACACAGTTTTTTATACTACGCAAATTATTCTGATTTGTAAACTATAACTTTTTGAAAATGGTCTATTTTATTACCCATTGATTACCTCCAAGTGCCCTGATAATACCGTTGATTTCCATTATCGTCATTGTTTGAGAAAATTCACTTACTTCTAGGCCGGATTTAATTTGTAATTCGTCTCCATCTCTTATACCTGATTGTATTAAGTCTATTATTTTCGATTCTTTAGGAGTTGATCCTAAAGGGAGGACCGATTGTTTTTTTAGCATCTCAGGAGCGACAACGTTTATAATATCGTCCACTTCGGTAACTGGGTAAGCACCCTGTTTAATTAAATTATTACATCCAGCTGACAGCGGACTAGTAATGTTTCCTGGTACGACAAAGACTTCACGACCTTGTTCTATAGCGTGAGCCACAGTCGAAAGAGTTCCGCTACGGACAGCTGCCTCTGTCACTAATATGGCGTCAGACAAGCCACTGACTATTCGGTTTCTCGCTAAAAATTGGAAATCTCTGGCTGGTGTATTTGGTTCATACTCACTTATAATTGCACCGCCGTTAGCTACTATATTATTAGCAAGATTTCTATTTGAAGCTGGGTAAATAGTATTTAATCCATTAGCTAAGATTGCGACAGTAATTCCTCCAGCTTCTAAAGTGGCTTTATGAGCAATACTATCAACCCCAACTGCCAAGCCACTGACTATTACAAAACCATACTTAGCAAGTTCACTAGCGAATTTATATGTTACTTCTTTGCCGTATGTAGTTGGTTTACGGGAGCCAACTATAGCAATTGTTGGTGCTCTACTTTCTGGTAATTTTCCAATAAAATACAACTTTTTTGGACATTGTTCAATATTCGATATAATCTGTGTGAAATTATGTTCTTGAGGTGAAATTATATTGATTTTCATAGTAATTGTTTCAAAAAGTATTGACTAAATGTCAAATAAGTGCTAATATTGTAACAGTTGGTTATACTAATTAGTATACCAAGCACCTTATACCCCCTATTTTAACATTTATGTTAGGTTACATGTAATGTGTTTTAAGTATGAATACCCTCCACGCTTAAGGCGATCTAAAGCATTACGTGTATACTAACCCCTTTAACCAGCAGGCATCTGCGAGATTTCGAGATTTTGCCTAGCTACCCTCTGGGTGGGTTAAAGGGTAAAATGCACCCACAGTGATGCCCACCCTTACTGTGGGTGTTTTTTATTGCATTGACTAAAAACTATAAAAATGCTATAATATAGATACCACATTATTTATAGTGTGAGTACTTTCAAAGGGGTTGTTATCTATTGTCACTATTCACGTTTGATAAGATGTCCGAATTTTCATTGTTAATATTGGCTATCACCGCATTATTTTTTCTATTTAGTAATAAAACCAAACATGACAGGATGTTTATAATGGGAATTGCGGTTACTCTCTTAACATTGTCGTTTCGATTTTGTTATAACCTTAACGAGATAATCTTTTCATTCAATGGTGGTAATATGTTGTTTCCAATTATGATTATTGCATTATTAGTTGGTCTATCAATGATCATTGTAGGCGGTTTTCAAACTTGGGTAAATAGAAAATCATCAGTATAATGATGGTTTAAAAAACAGGATAATCTTACTCCTCAACCTCCCTTTTGGGAGGTTTTTTCTATATTTTTAGCTCGTTTGCTTGGGTTAGTAAAAGATTCTAATTGCTCATGCTTGAATGAGTTGGAATTGTTTGCTATCTTGTTATTTACTGTACGTAGCTTTAAGTTAACGTACAAGTATTTTAAGAAGGGGGGTGGAGTGATGTTTCTTCGTTTTTTTATACTTCGGAACCATCACAACTATTTTTCAATCTTATTTCGCTATACCTACTATTTCATTAGTATATTTCACGGCGAAATAGATAAATATTTATTAGTTGTCTGGAGTCAAAAACGAATTAATATACCTAGTCTGTTCGAACGATGTTTTAAGATTGAAACATTCGCTTCGGTCGCCTCGATTCGCCCACCTTAGCTACTTCATATTTTTATAACCGAAAGAGATTGATGGTTTCTCGTCTGGTTATAAGGCACAAGATGTTTTAGAACTGGTGTTCGCAAGTTCTTGATATCAAGACAGATTCGCCAGTTTCTAATGCTCTTGTGCCATACCCTGCTTAATGCGGGGTATTTTAATTTGTTTTGTCACTAGTGATACTAATATTACCATTGCAAAAATGTTCTATATGTTTAATTACAATCGGAATAATATTTTCCTTAAGTTGTTTATATTCTAACGAATTAAAATTTTCCAGTACAAAAGTTGCATCATCTTTTCGACTCACGATGTCATTTAAAATTCCAATGCGAATACGGACAAAATTTTCTCCTATATATTTATTCAATGATTTAATCCCGTTATTTCCTGCATCACTGCCCCGTTCTCGAATTCTTATGATGCCGAAATTTAGAGAAAGATCGTCATGAATAACGATAAAATCTTCGCTTGTTTTAAGTTTATAATAATCAATTAATTTTTTAGCAGATATTCCGCTTTCGTTATAAAAAGTATTTGGTTTTACTAATAGTGTTCTTTCGTTGGATATATTTGTTTCGGCTATTAGGGAATTAAATTTTTGTTGTTTTTTCCATTTAATACCCATTTTTTGGGCGAAATCGTCTAAAATTATAAAACCAGTGTTATGGCGTGTTTTTGAATATTTAATGCCAGGGTTACCTTGGGCAAAAATAACTTTCATGATTATTTCTCCAGTTTGTGCTGTTTTTCATCGCGAAAGCTGAATTTTATAGGTGTACCATTGTAATTATACGTCTCACGAAGCTGTCGTTCTATATATCTTTTGTAACTCCAATGTAAATATTTTAAATTAGATCCGTAAATTACAAACCAAGGTGGGTTTATATCTGTTTGTACGATGTAGCGTAATTTTGGATGGGTGTTTTTTAATCCCGCTGGAGGTTGTTTCTGAATGATATATTGAAGCATATCATTTAATACTCTAGTCTTGGTTTTTTGTTTTCGTCTAAAATCAATTTCCAGTATTATGTCAAAAATCTTTGTAACATTTTGACCAGTAACAGCACTTGTGAATATCAAGGGGGCCCAAGGAATAAAATCAAAAGTGTTAGCAATTTTCAAAGCTAAATTGTCGCGAGTTTTTCCGTCTTTGTCTTCAATACTATCCCATTTAGTGACAACAATTATTATACCTTTACCAATTTTTTCGATAATACCAGCAATACGTTGGTCTAGCTGAGTATTTAGCTCATTAACGTCCATTAATAATAAGCATATGTCGGATTCTTCAATGGCTTGTAATGTTCTAAGTACGCTAAACTTTTCAACACCTACTTCTTGTTTTCCAGGTTTTCGCATACCTGCCGTATCCAAAATTTCTAAATCACAATCATTGTATTTAATTGAAACTCTGTTAACGTCTCTGGTTGTCCCAGCGACATTAGCAACAATAGCTTGTTGTTTTCCGGCCATTGTATTAAATAGAAAACTTTTACCAACATTCGGACGACCAATTAATGATATTCTAATGATATTATCGGGCAATTCTTCGTCTTTGGCTTTTATATTTTGAATAATATTTGAAAGAATTTGCTCAGTACCAATGTTATGCTCGGCACTGCAACGAATAATTTTACTGATGCCAAGTCGACTAAATTCTTCCGTTGGTAGACTATCTTTTAAATCACATTTGTTTGCGATTAAAAACACTGGTTTTTTGCTTCGTAGAGCTTTTTTGGCAATTATTCTATCCTGATCGCTCGGGTATTTAACGCTATCGACAACAACTAAAATTACGTCAGCAATTTCTGTCGCTTCATTAATTTGATCTTGAATTGTTGACTCAAATTCATCTTCAGGGTCTTTCAATCCAGCTGTATCTACTAGCCAAAAACTATGGTCACGGTATTTTACTCGTCCAAGAACATTATCTCGAGTCGTACCAGCTTCTCGAGCCACGATGGCTTGCTGTGAACGGACTAAACGGTTAAAAAGCGAACTTTTTCCGACGTTCGCTTGACCTATAATCGCAACTGTTGGTAGTTTTGAAGCCATATTCAAGGTAATTATAACAGATAAGAATAAGATAAGCGAATTTATTTTGTAAATAAAGATTATATAAAGATATTAAATTTAATATATCACAGGACGAATATCAAGTATTTTGTATTTGCCATTTAATATATCGCTCAACGAATAATTACCAAAATTTGTTCGATGAAGCTTTAAAACTGAATAGCCTAACGAATCGAAAGTCCTTCTTATTTGTCTATTTCTACCCTCGTGCATAGTAATAATCCAATCCTTACGGTTCTTATCTCCCATACGTTCAAGATTCAACTTACTAATACCATCGACTAAATTGATGCCATAATCACTTATCATTTGTTGATGAAGTGGTTGTAAATCCTTATCTAGTCGAACCTTGTATATTTTTGTCTTAAAAAATTTTGGATGAGTCATTTGATATGCAAAATCACCGTCGTTTGATAATAGTAATAACCCACTACTATTTTTATCTAATCGCCCGACTGGTTTTAAGTGATGAAACTTCGGGGGTAATAGACTATAGATTGTCGGTGTTATTCCTTGGTTTTTGCGTGAACATACATAACCGACAGGTTTATTCAAAGCCAAATATTCAAATTTCGAATCAGTTGGAAGCTCTTTTCCACTGATAGTAATTTTATCACTTTTCTTAATCTGCATTCCAAGATTTGCAACTTCTCCGTTCACTCTAACTTTCATTTTAGAAATAAGAATATCGGCTTCCCGACGAGACATCCCCATCTGAAAGGCTAGATATTTATTTAGGCGTATGCCATCACTGCTTGATTTCATCAAGTTTAGTATAACAGAATGTTTTTATTTAATTTCCAAAGTGTTTAGTTTGATTAGTGTCTGAACCGTCTTTAAAATCTTTATTTAAGCGGTCTGACATATCTTCGCCTATTTCGGGGTTTACTGATGGTGTTTCATTTTGTGCAGGGGTAGGAGTATAAGCATTTACCTCAATTTCTGATGTCGTCGGATAAGATGGCATACTTGGTTTTGGAAGTTGAGACTGTATTTCATTAATGTCAGGTACTGGTTGGTTAAACGTATTTACAGGTTGAGTGTTAGGTATTGAAATTGAAGTTGACTCAGGTACTGGAGCAATTATAGAATTTGGGATATCTTGTTGAGGAGTAACTGTCATTGATGGCTCTTGAGGCATTTCGGCCTCACTATTTATTTGCTCAGTTGGTTGTTCTTCTGGAGTAATTGTTGTTTCAGATGGAGCTGGAGCACCAAATGTTTGAGCTGGTTTGTTCTCTGGCTTTTGCATATCATTAAGAATCTCATGGATTGTTCTTACGACATCTTCGATGCCAACTTGTGATTTAACAAGATATCTGTCGGCTCCCAAAGCTTCTCCTCTTGCTCTTTGATCTTCGCTACTTAACGCAGTCATCATTATTACTTTTATGTTTTGAGTTTCTGGGGTAGCTCTTAATATATCAAGCATATCAAAACCGCTAATTTTTGGCATCATAACATCACTGACGATTAAATCGGGGTGCTCCTTTATAGCGACAGCCAAGGCTTCTTCTCCGTCACCAGCTGATATTATTTCATAGCCTTCTGCTAATAAGCGAACGCCGTAAATCTCGCGTAAGCTTTTGTCATCTTCAACTAACATTATTTTGGTCATATTACCCCCCATTGTACTATAACTTTATTAAAAATTACCATACCCCTTGTGTTTATTTATTAATTAGGACCCCTGACAGGTATTGAAACTGATTGGGGTCTAGAGTTTTGTTGATTTGATGGCACAGAATTATCCGTTATATTTACAGGATAGTGTTGTTTTTGGGCAAGAATTCTCTGTTTAGCGACATACTCGGCAATCTGTTCTGGGGTCAGGGATCGACTTCTAGGTACGACATTTTTTGGAGTTTTATCTTGTTCAATCTTAGATTCTTCAATCTGTGCTTGATTTTCCGATGCAATCATTTGCCTTGTTTTTTCTTTTTCAATTTCTTGTTTATATTTTATGTCCTCGATCTCTTTTAAATGTATTGCTTCACTGTTACTAATTCTTGGAAGCTCAACAAAAAAAGTACTTCCCTTACCTCTAATACTCTCTGCCCATATTCGGCCATCCATTATCTCAGTTAATCTTCGGCAAATATATAGTCCAAGACCTGTACCGCCTATTTCTCTGGTATCTTTATTATCAATTCTATAAAATTTCTGGAAAAGATGAGTGATATCATCAGCAGATATTCCGATGCCACTGTCTTTTACACTTAGAGTGATTTTCTCATCATCTCCATTTATGTCAACTACAACCTCACCATTCAAGGTATATTTTATTGCATTTTCAATTAAATTATTCATTATTTCACGTATGTGGTCGTTATCTAAATTTACATAATATACCGGGGCCAGTTGTCTTAGATGTGAGCCACTTGGCATTGGCTTATATATAATATTAAGGCCTTTATCCGAAGCCTTTTGTCTTAGGCCTTCTACAATGTCATTAACCAGCAATACTATATTTACTACTTTAGGATTATTTGAAATACGACCATCGTCGGCTTTAGAAACGTCCAAGAGGTCTTGAAACAGATGTCCGAGGTGCTGTGCGGATTCGTGTGCTTTTTGGATGTAATCACGTGCTCTATTGTCTACTTGTGCTGTTTGGGGGTTTAGAGCAAGTCCTAAATAGCCTTCAATTGAGGCAACAGGTGTCCTCATCTCGTGACTAGCCGTGCTAACAAATTCTGCTTGGCCTCTCTCTAAGGCTTTCTCTTTTGTGATGTCGTGAAATACAGCAATTACACCTGAACCAGTTTCGCTGACTGGTGAGACTACCAAAGAAATCGCTAATCTTTTCTCGTTTTTAGTGACAATACTGAAATCATTTGTTCTTATCTGTTGGTTGGTTGACATGACGTGCTGAATTGGATTATTAGTGCTATCTAAAGATTCACCTCTTTGATTTATCAGTTTAAATACGGATTTATAATTTAATGCCAAAGCGTCTTGTTTACTCCAGCCGATAGTACGCTGTGCGGCTGGATTGATTAAGCGAATTATTCCCTGTCCATCAATCGCAATTACGCCGTCACCGATAGCGTTGATTACTACCTCTGATTTACTGGTAATGTCACTTAACTCATTCGCCAAATCGCGATAATTTTTCGAATCACTGTCCTTTTCTTCTTTTTTAGATTTTTTATGCCAAATAATTAAACTAGTAGCAATAGGTAATATACTACTTAAAATTATTGAGAAAATAACATCAAATGACAGATTATTTTTACTAAATTGTATGTAACCGTAATAACCAATTGCCAAAATAATTGGCAAAATTCCCCATATATTGAAAATTGCAGAAAAAATTATTATTGATATCCAGAATACGATATATGGTGAAGATAACCCCCCTGTCGTAAAGACTAATAATCCGATTGTTGATGTAAGCAAATAAAATATAAGTAAAGTTGCATAAAACACAATCTTGCGAGGTATCAAAAAATATAAAACAAAGCTAAGTATGGCCGTGGTACCAGCTAAAATTACTATCAGAATGTCTATAGCCATTGATTGATCTAGTTTTGGCGATTGATCAAAATAAGACCATAGGTAAATAAAAACAATCACGAGAGAAACTAATAACGATGCCTCGCAGATTCGTCGATGCCAAAAACGATTTATCGTGACTGGTTTAATTTTTGCCCCCTATTTCATGCTAAATCTATGGTTATTATGACGTTTATGTTTGTATTTTTCAAGCATTAACTAATTTATCGAGCAATAATTCAATTATAATAATTAGTGTGATAAAACAAACTTTACAATTCAATTTTTATTATTGGCAAAGATTGTTCGTTTATTTTTGGGTATTTTCATTGGTAGGCCATTATTTTGAGGTTATTTGGGCATATTTAATTAGTTTTACTACGGGTAGTAGTATATGGAACCCAACAACTATTACATTAATTCCACTAGCAATACCATATGGACTCGGGGCGGTGTCTGTGATATTACTCGTTGGTAATTATGCTAAAAATAACAATTTAAACATATGGGCAGTATATTTTATTAGCATAATCTCATGTAGTGTAATTGAATATACCTGTTCAGCAATTTTGGTCAATATTTACGGATTTAACAAATATTGGGATTATTCAGAAAGATTATTCAACTTAAACGGTTATATTTGTCTTGAAGCGAGTTTACTATTTGGGCTATTGGCGACAATATTTATATATCAGATATATCCAATTTTTGAAAGGTACTTCAACTCTTTGAATAGAAGCTATATTGACGTTGCATTCTGGATAATGATAATTAGCTATAGTATTGATTTAATTTATTATTATTCGAAATAAAAAAATATATTTAAAATGGTTGTTTAGTTTTAAGTTTATTCATATAATAAGGAACAAGGGTATTTTTTTATGGATGATAATACTGTCGATTCCGAGATAGTTCCAGTAGTTAATGAGTACGAAGCTGCTAATGATTTCAGAGAAACTCAACAGATTACTGGTTTAGTAGCAATAGCAAGTATTGTATTTGTTGTGTTTGATTTAGTCCTATTTGGGGTTGAGTCAAATGTGTCAAATCTAGTTTGGACTACATTGGCTATTCTTGGTGGATTTTCATTCATCTATTTTTTAATACCGGCCATATATATGATAAAGTGGTTATCTTTTCTACCAGACATAATATTGATTGGTGGCTTTACTATTATAATGATTAGCCTCGGAGAAAGAGGCGGATCTTTGCCTTTATTAGTGCTTATTATTTCAGCAATTAGTGCATATACCAAATCAAATTGGCTATATCTAATGACTTTATTCGAATCATTTGTGGCCTTATTGTTATTTTTTGTATTAAATTCATCTTATACAAATACCATGACTACGACGAATGTTATTTTTCAAATCATAGGCGTATTATCTTTGGTAGCAATACTAAGAATATTCTCTAGAGAAATTATTACAATGCGAGGTTCGCAAAAACTTTTAGTAAAAGCAGCACGTAGTCTTGAAGGTCAGAAAAACGAGATACTAACGTTAATAAATAGCCTTTCTTATGGTTTAATATCAGTCGATATTGATAGAAAAATTGCAATTGCTAACCAAGCCTCATATTCGATGCTCGGTTTTAGCTCAGGAGATGATGGGCTTGTCGGGAAGGTGTTAAGTGATGTTATGTCTGTTTCTTCAGATGAGGCAAGAATTTCTCTCGCCGATGAGTCGCTGAGAGTTGGAAAACCTATGTCTTACGAAGATTTAAAATTAGTTTCACCAAACGGTGTTTATCGAATTTCCGTCAATACTAATCCAATTTTTAGCAAAGATAAACATCAAATCGGAGCAATCATTATGTTTCGTGATATCACTGCTGAGAAATCTCTAGAAGAACAACGAGCTGAATTCAACTCTATTGCTTCCCATGAGCTCCGAACACCTCTAGCAATAGTAGAAGGTTTCACATTTAATCTTCTTTTTGATAAGAAATTAAAATATGATAAAAAGACCAAGGAATACATTTCTCAAATAGATAAATCTGTAAAAAACTTAATAAGATTAACGAACGACATTCTTACAGTTACGAAAGTAGATACTAACCAGATTAAGCTCGAATTTAGTAATGTCGACATGAAAAAGTTAGTGAAAGATTGCGTTGAGTCTACGAAAGAAAAAGCCGAGAACAAAAAGATTAAGTTAAATATGTTGATAACTAACGATTTACCGGAAGTAATGACAGATGGATCTAGGATAAAAGAAGTCCTCACAAACCTTATCGAAAACGCTATAAAGTTTACTGAAAAAGGTTCAGTAAGCGTTGAGGCTAGCGAGAACGAAAAAGGCATCGTTACTATAAAGGTTATTGATACTGGAGTTGGAATCAGTGATAATGAAAAAGAAAGAATATTCAATCGCTTTTACAGGGTTTCCGATTTTAGAACTCAAAAAGCAGGTGGAACAGGGCTAGGTCTTTATATTTCACGTACATTTATTACAGCTTTGGGTGGAAAAATTGGTGTGGACAGTAAAAAGGGTGAAGGAAGTACCTTCTGGTTTTCTATACCTGTTACAAAAGAAAAAAAGAAAGAAAAGCAACAGAGCGAGGAGCAGTTGGATAATTTTTTTGAAAGTATATAACGATATCTTGATAGTGAATTAAAAACATTTCAGAAGGAGAAAATTATGAAAAAAACAGTTATGGTAGTTGACGATGATCCGCAGATCAGAGAATTGTATGAAATATCTTTAAAATTAAAGGGATACGAAGTTGTAGTTGCCCCTGATGGTGAGAAGGCACTAGAAATGCTTCGAACTAATAAGGCAAAACCAGATTTAATTTTACTTGATGTTATGATGCCTAAAATTCATGGGTTAGATGTATTGAATATGATAAAAACTGATCCAAAAATTAGCGATATTAAGGTTATAACCTTCACTGCTCTATCCGACGATGTAATCCGAGATAAGGCAATGAAGTACGGTGCTTATTCATATATAGTAAAGTCCGAGTTGTCAATGTCTGATATTATGGATAAAGTTGAAGAAGCTGTGAAAAGCTAACGTATTAATAATATAAATTTAATATAACTGCTTCAGTATTTTGTAATTTTAGTCATCATAAAAAAGCCCGACAATTGTAAATAATAACCCAAATGCTAGTAAAATACTAAA
This sequence comes from Candidatus Saccharimonadota bacterium, assembly GCA_035399865.1. GTDB lineage: Bacteria > Patescibacteriota > Saccharimonadia > Saccharimonadales > Saccharimonadaceae > UBA1547. The sequence continues at coordinate 22,262 of DAOPJW010000004.1, read as the reverse complement.
AAAGATGAACAATCTTGTATCACTATAAACGTCTTGAAATATTCCACCGATACTTATAATTAAGAATCCTAGTCCTATTAGTAATGGTTTTGGAGACTTAAAATTATTCTTTATGTATTCTCTAATGAAAACTACGCTAGTCATTGTCCAAGGAATAATAACTAAAGAGCCTATTCCGGCTATCATTACAAGATCAGGATTGAAATTTATTATATTATTAGCATCTATCGTCGGCTGATTCCTGTTAATTAATTGATAAATTATCAGACCGATTCCAGCTAAAGCAACAAAAAATGATACAAGAAATCGTTTTTTACTATTTGGATAAAACTTGTACAGAGGTACCTGAACTGCAAAAACTGCAGATAAATAGTATAATCCTCTACCAATTAAATCAGACCAGAAAAGAAAATTCATATCTAGATTATAGGTGCTAATAATCATTGTTAATGACGCCTTGATGCTAGCTAAAGCTATAAACGTCGCAGAAAAAAATGTATAGTTCGCAAAAAAGTTTTTTATTTTTTTGCCATAACCAATAGAATAGCATTTATAGGCTAATATTAAGGATATTATTCCTAAGAGTAAATATACGATTGACCTTATCATTTTTTATATTACAAAAACCTTTTTATTTATGCTAATGTTATCACTATTCGTCATAAAAAAACCAACTATTATCAATAAAAATCCAATAACAAATACGGCACTAAATAAAACAAATAACCTTATATCACTAAACACATCCTGGAAGACTGCACCAATACTTAAAACTATAGATCCCAAACCAATAATTAACGGTTTAGGTGATTTGAACATATTTTTGAAGTATTCTCTAATAAATATGATTCCAGTCATTATCCAAGGAACGACGGCTACTAAAACCATTCCGGAAACTAAAATAAAATCGGCGTCAAAATTTATTATCTCATTACTGCCCATAGTTGGCTGATTTCTGTTAATCAATTGATAAATTATCAGACCGATTCCAGCTAAAGCAACAAAAAATGATACAAGAAATCGTTTTTTACTGCTTGGATAAAACTTGTACAGAGGTACCTGAACTGCAAAAATACCCATCGAGTAGTATAGAGCTCTACCAATTAAATCAAACCAATAAAGCAAACTGTCATCGGAAGTATAAATCACTAAACCAATCATTAAAGATGATATATATCCAGTTAAAGCTACGATTGCCGCTGAAAAAAAAATATAATTTGCGAAAGGATTATTTATTTTTTTGCCATAACCAATAGAATAGCATTTATAGGCTGACACTGACCCTACTAATCCGACTAATAAATATACTACAAGCCTAATCATTACTCTAATGATAACATATATTTTTAAAATGTTTATGTAAATAATATGCTTAAATACTGTTACTTACCAGTCGATAACTCGACGATAAAGTTTGAGCCTACACCTTCTATTGATTCGACATCAATATATCCACCCATAGCCTCAATATATTGTTTAATTATCCACAGCCCTAAACCTGTACCTGATATATATTGGGTCTTTTCTGTTTTGACACGATAAAATCTTTGGAATAATCTTTTTCTAGCTGATGGACTCATACCAAGCCCGGTGTCGTGTATATTAGTGACGAGACGTCCTTTTTTCACTTGATGACTAATTGTCACACTTCCTTTTTCGGTGTATTTGATTGCATTATCTATTAAATTCGTAAATACTTCTTGAAGGCGACTTTCGTCAGCTTTTACGTGCGGTATATTATTATCTGGTGTATAGTTAATGACTAATCCTTTTGATTGTGATATTGGTCGATAATTTTCGATAATTAAATTTATTATTTTTGTTATATCGACATCTTTTATATTATATTCCACTCTACCCTGTTCTACTCTACTGACATTTAATAAATCTTGAACTAAAGCGTTTAATCTATCGGTTTGAGATAAAGCTACTTGTATTTGTTCTCTGACTTGTGGCTCGACATTTCCATAATCGCCGTCCATGACATTAGATAAATAACCTTTGATTATTGAAGTCGGTGATTTTAATTCGTGAGTAGCTACTGATAAAAAATCACTCATTGTTTGATTTAGTTCTTTTTGTCTTGCAAGTAGTTGTGCGTATCCTACCAATTTAAAGTGTCTAAATAATAGTCCAAATATTAGGATTATACTAATTATTAAAATTATTAAAGATTGTTTATAAGCAGAGCTAATGGCTTCTTGAGCATCAATCGTCAAGTAATTTGCAGAAATTATTGCAATTACTTCATCCCCTTCTATTACAGGAGTCATTACGTTCCATGCTTGTGCAGGGTTTGTTTTTCGGTCATACGTGTTAATTAAATTTGCGATAGATTTTTTATGGCTAATAACTAGTTCAGCTTGAGTCTTTTCGCTTTGATTTAATTTACTATTCGTAGATGAACTATGTGCTACAGTGGTAAAATCATTATTTTTTTTAATAATCACTTTACTTTGCATTAATGCTAGTTGGGATGATTCAAGCGAATCGAGTTCTGTTTTTATATTTCCGTATTGTTCTAATCTTATAGATTTAGATGAATATCGAGCTATTATATTATTAGCTAAATCGGCCTTTCTATTTAGTTCGTTATTAAAGGCTGTATTTGTTAGTTGAATGAGAATAATCGTGTTAATAGCAACAATCACTGGTATAGTAACCAAAATAATTATTGAATAAATAATCTCTAATTTATCTCTTTTCATAATTAAACAGATCTATTCTCTTCTTTATTGATATTATTATCTTGGATTATATTTAATCCAATTTGAATATCTTGTTTTTCAATTTTAGAATTTTCATTTATTGGCATGATTCTTTCATTTTGTATAAAAGGAGTACGATTTTCATTATCTTGGCTGTTAATCGTGCTGGTTGACTCATTTGTATTAATTTGACTAATATCAGTAACGCTTGGTACTAGAAACTTGTTCTTATTTTTATTAATTTTTATAATTATCAATAAAATCATTATTGCAACTAATATCACAAAAGTTGAGACTGTAACATAATAAATTAAATTATTATTTGATTGAGAGGCTGTCTCTGTTGGATTACCAGATAATTTTAAATTAAGTCCGTTTGGGTTTAGTTCAGAAGCAGCGACATTTGAAATAATAAATTCAAAAGAATTAGATCGATTGAATGATCCATCTTCCTTATTTACGACTACGTAAACTTCATGTTTACCAGGTTGCATCGGGTCATTAATGGTGTATTGCCAATTTCCCTCTTTGTCACTTTTTGTGGTAATAATAAGCGGATCGGAATATATATAAATTAGTACTAATGATTCTGGTTTGGACTTTCCGGAAATTTTTAATAATTCTCCATTACTAGATTCGACTGTTGTTGGTACGTTTTCTATTTTTGATATTGATACTAACCTACTATCAACATTTATTTTCTCGATTTCTAAAGGATTTATCGGTGAGAAAATTGAAGGTAGTATGTATTTACTCGTAGCAAAACAGTTCATAGTTTTCTCTAACTCATTCGCTGTCATTAAAGAATCTTTGTTTATTATTTCTAAATATCTGTCTGGATTAATTTCAGACTCTAAACAACTTTGGGTAATTTTACTGACTTGAAGCTTTGAAGACGTAATTTGGGTCTCTGTAGTAGGGATAGCTTGTGTCGTCTCATTCGTAGCGGAACTTGAAGTATTTGAGGAACTCGTGATGTCATCAGAACTGTCAGTCGAGATATTATTACTAACTGATGTATTTGGATTTTCAGGGCTAGGGTTAGTTTGATTAGAGTTGACGCTTATTGGTATTTCAATTATTTTTTCTACACCACCATATATCGCCTTGGCAAAAATGGTATCATTTCCAATTTTATTGTTTGCAAAAAAATTTATATTGTCATTATTAGAAAAATTTGATTCAGTGACGTATAGATTTCCAAGAGGGGTAACCGAAGGCCATTCATATATAACATAAGGGTTTATATCATAATATTCTATTAGATCGGGTGTTGGTAATAACGAACTGGTTAATTTAATAGAATTAATTGAATTTACCATTACACTTAATTTGCTTGGTATAGAATATGAATTCAAAAAAATAGATGGAGCTGATGAAATTCTATAAATAACATCGTTGGTTATTTGGCAGAAATAACCTTCGTTATATTGAATTTTTACGTCGAGACTAACATTGCCAGGTGTAGGCCAAACTGATGATACCCATTTAAATAACCATGTATTTGAGCTTGATGGTTGAGCCTGTCCAATTATTTTCTGATTAGCCATTACGGTTATCTTAGTTGGTTGTGGAATACTTGGAGTAGAAATTTTGACATACACTTCACCATATAAATAATTTGTGATTGAATTATTCGCATTAGTGACCGTCATTGACAAGTTACTGCAATCATTTGTAACGGTTTGAGAAAATGAGTTATTTATATTTGTTAAGTTTATCGCTATCACCGTTCCGATTATCAGAACAGTTAACATTAATTTTGAAAAAAAATGTTTTTTTACATAACGCATATGCTCTAGATAATACACTAAAATCTACATATTTTTAAGTCAAAAAGATTTTTATAATAATAAATCTCAACATTCTGTTGAGATGAATAAGAGTTTTTCTATTGGTGATCGTACCGGGAATTGAACCCGGATTGTCAGGATGAGAACCTGATGTCCTAACCGTTAGACGATACGACCATATCAATAATCAAATATTTTTGAAAAGTAAACAACACAACTTTAACAGATATAATTCATTATGTCTAGTAAGGTTATTACATTCTATTTTTTAATTTGTTCAATAATTGAGATTAATTTTCGAGGTGTTATTTCTGCTTTTATGAGATATGCATCAGCATATTTCTGCATAGCTATTCGTGATGTTTCATCTTGTTCATAATTTGTTAGAACAATAATATGAGTATTAGGAATCAAATCCTCACCATTACCTCTTAGAGCTTTTAATATATCACTACCCCTTCTTTCAGGTAACATAATGTCTAACAAAATAAGGTCGTAAGGCTTATTACGAGCAGCAATTAAGCCATCATCACCGTCAACTACCCAGTCGACTTCGTACCCAGCTTTTTTCAAGCTTCGTACGTACATTTCTCCAATAAATCTATCATCTTCTATGCACAAGATTGTTTTTGTTGACATAATATTTATCCTCTAAACATTGAATGATTTTTTATCCAACCATTACCTTCACTTATTATTCCTTCGTTATTATTATCATCTGCAAGTAGTTTATTAGCAACAGTAGAATATATTGGTAGTGATACTGTAAAAATAGAGCCATTGCCATCTTCGCTACGTACGCTTATTGTACCACCATGAGATTCGACGATAGCTTTACTTATATAAAGGCCTATACCCGTTCCGGGTACGGTTTCTCTTGATCTATGAGATCGATAAAATTTTTGAAATAAATTACTCACAACGCTTTCTGGCATACCAATACCATGGTCTTCGAACGAAATATCGACAAAGTCACCGTTCTTTTTTGCAGAGATAATAATCGTACTACCTTCGTTACTATATTTAATGGCGTTGTCAATAATATTGCCAAAGACCTCCCCCATACTTGCCTTATCGGCTGCAACTGTTGGTAAATTTTCTGGTAGGTTTATTGACAACAGACGATTTTGGGCACCAGCACGCATCTTCATATCATCACTAATGGTGTCATATATTGATGATACTTTTTCTTCTGAAAGACGCATCTTTAGATGTCGTCTATCATAACGAGAAGTGTTTAGAATATTATCTATATAACCTGATAAACGATTTGAAGAAATTACTAATCTGTTAAATAATTCTCGTTGGTCTCCTTTGAAAAGTGGAGACAATTCATCTTCAAATACGTCTAAATAACCTCTTATAACCGTTATTGGTCCACGAAGTTCGTGGGCAGCGAAAGATATAAAGTCAAGATTTTCTTCATCAACAATGTAAGATTTTGTTTTATCTATCAAAGAGATTACTGTCTCGCAACTCGCTCCTTTTTGATATGAGGCGTAAATATCATAAAAATGTCGATTTTCTTCGTTAGGTAGTTTATTGGGAATACGAGTCCAAACATGCTCATTATGAACAGAATTTTCCTCACATTCATCCAGCCATAAAGATAGGTCATTATTCATATTAAACAAGACATCCAAATATTTTTTGCCATCTTGATCTATATTCACTGGTGCTGATTTATTTGCATAAACAATCTCTCTCTTGTTATTAAGAGCGACAAATCCGCAAATAGTTGCGTCAAGTGCATCATTAATTATCGCTTTATTATTTTCTGTGGTCGAGACAGGGTAGGATTCTTTTCTTGCTGATAATTCATACAATATTTTAAGAGCGTCACTCATTCCAGTTTTTTCGTTTTTAGTACTGTTTATATCTGGCATTTGCATCTCTGGTTTTTCTCCAGAAATATGTACGATAACTGACATTAGATCTTTGAGTGGTCTTGTCGCATTAATTAATATCGTAATAATAATTATTGAATTAATTACAAAAAAAGTAACATAGATTATCCAAAATGTAATCGAATCAACTTTTAAAATATTAAAATACGACAAAGTTAATCCAAAACAGATATAAATTAATATTTGAGAAAATAAAACTGTCAAAACTATCTTTTTTGAGAAACGATTCCAAAATTGACTAGCTAGTTTTGGAGTATCATTTATTGCCACGATACGCTTCCTTTATCATTAGGTATCGCTGTTATCCAAGTCTGACCTCTGACTAATGGAATCACCTTTCCTTCAGTATCCGTGAAGAATATTTGACTAGTTTTCGATTCCTTGTTCCAGGTTGCATTTATAACCGTGCCATTCTGGAAAATTACTGCCTCACCGCTACCAATTGTTGTAATATTCTCTCTGTAGCCATCTTCTAATACTGTATTCTCATCGACTTTCATGACAATAATTACGTTTGGTGATATTTGACCTTGCTCACGATCTAGATGGGGAGCTCCGCCTTGATGTCTTTCATAAGAGTTTGAGATTGAGTTGTAATAATAAATACTGTTATATAAGAAACTACTAATGGTAACATTGATTTCCGTAGCATTTGGAGTTTCACTTGCCTTGCTATCAATCCTTTCAAAACCTGTAAAATTTGATGTTGTATAGCCTTTTGAAGAATTTAAGGCATCGATTTTTTCAAAACTAGTGTAGACATTATGCGGAGAATAGCGATCGCTGGCTCTCCAATAGTATTTCGAATTAAAAAATTGATCGATATCACGATAATTGCCATTTCTTACTTCCGATAAAGCTCTAGCACTGCCTCCTATGTGACCAATACTGCAATCAAAAGCTGCCGCCCAATCAGCATCGTATAAGCGTAAACTACGAACTGGGCCTATTAACTGAGGTTTTTCTTGTTGGTATAATACTAAAAATCTAGTTATTCCCCCTTCGGCGATTGCTTCAAATACTACACCGCTATCTTTCAGACCGGATTGGGGTCTCGCATCAGGGCTATTTTCAATCATTATCCCTGTTACTGCCATTTTTGTATCATCTTCGTTGTTAACTATTTTTCCTGTTAAAGGAGAATAGTATATTACTGGCTTAGGTTTTGGGGCGGATTTTTGGACGTTATTTACAATGTAATTATTATTATCTTGTTCTGTTTTTAAAATCAAATTAATATATGCAAAAGAAATGACGAATATTGCTATTAAGATAAAAATAGTCCAACCAAAAAAACTAAGTTTTCGACGTTTTTTTAGCCAAAATCGAAACTGTGTCCACTTATTTTTTTCTTGCGTTTCGAACATAACTTAAGCGTTATTATAGCATACGAAAACGAATCTTTCAGCATGTCTCAATTGCAGTTTGTAATCTAGAAATTGTCTTATCTTTTCCCAAGGCTGATAAGGTGTCATTTAATGCTGGGCTGAATGGTGCCCAAGACACAGCTAATCTTATGAGACTGAATAGTATTGCAGGTTTCTGGTTAGTTGAAGCTAATAATTCATTTAAAGTGTCTTGAATGGATTTTGGGTCAAAGCCACTATTATTCAATGCTTTTTTAGTATCTATCAATAGTTCAATAATCTGTTCTTTAGATAATTTACCAAGTTGCTTATTTCCTTTTACCATTGTCCAGTCCGGAACTGGATTCTCAAAAAAGTAGGAGGTTAATATTGGTAAATCACACAGTGTTTTTAATCTGTCTTGGACTAGCTTCAATATCGTCATTTTAATTTTTTCATCAACTTTATTTGCTGAGTCAGGCCAAAATTCATCGCAACGTTTATATAATTCTTCTAAAGTTAATTTACGAATCCATTGACTATTCATCCATAGTAAACGTTTTTCATCAAAACGAGCACCACTATGTTGAACCCTATCAAGGCTAAATTTATCAATTAATTCCTCGTATGAAAATATTTCTTGTTCTGTGCCATCATTCCATCCCAAACTTGCAATAAAATTAATCATTGCTTCAACAAGATATCCATCCTTAAGATAATCCAAAACGTCTTTGGCACCGTCTCTTTTGCCAAGTTTTTTTGTTCCAGACTCTCCTAAGATAGGAGGAACTGATGCCAATATCGGACGCTCTATATCTAATGCCTCGTAAAGATTTAGATAATTTGGTTGACTTGATATAAATTCTTGGCCTCTAATTATATGAGTTACTTTCATCTCAGCATCATCGACAATATGTGCAAAATTATATGTCGGAAAACCATCTGACTTAATTAAAATAAAATCATCAATCACTTCTGGCCCAGTATTCATATCGCCCATTATTTCGTCGTGCCATTTATATTCCTTTGGATCAGATTTAAATCTAAGTGGCATAGTACCATTCCATTCTGGAGGATTATCTGGTCGGTGATTTCTATACAAAAACGCTCTGTTTTCTTTCTTTGCTTGTTCTCTGAAAGATTGAATTTCTTCACTACTATATGGATCCGCATAAGCTCGATTACTGTCGATTAGTTTTTTTGCCCATTTTTTATAAATATCAAGTCTTTCACTTTGACGATAAGGTGCATACGGTCCACCTATATCGGGTCCCTCATCATAAGATATACCCAATGTTTTTAGGCACCTCATTAAATGTTCGTCAGAACCTTTTACTTCCCGTTTTTGATCAGTGTCTTCAAGTCTTAAGATTAATTTTCCAGATTTGTCTTTACGGGCGACAAGCCATGCAAATAAAGCAGTTCTAACGCCACCAACATGCATATAACCTGTAGGGCTAGGTGCGAAACGAGTACGAATATTTTTCATTACACAGTAATTATATCATCAGAAATTATAAATATACTTAGCTTGTGTTTGATACTTTTATAAACTTATTGCAATCTTTTTGATTTGGTCGGTAGACAATTGCGAATCACCACTAATGGTATATAATATGCCACCATTAACCCAAGCAGCTCTTTCACCGTAGGTAAAAATTGTTAAGCCTTGTTCTAGAGTGGTTAAAAATTCACCCTTTGATTCTTTTTCAACCATATTTTTCACAGCACTTGAATCCCAATTGCTTTTTTGTTGTTCAATTTTGAATTTTTTGTCACCGGTATTCGCACCGAAATTGACCGTTACGCTCCCATCATTGTATGTAATAGGACCTTTAAATCGATATCCATCTGGATAATATGATGGAAAAGTAGCTCTTATTCCAGATTGGGTACTAGCGATATGAATTGAAAAATTTGGAATATTAAAATACAACAAACTAAATATTAATACCAATAGGAATACGATAATTATCGTAATATTTATCTTTTTGAAAAGTATGCCATGCTTTTTTTCATGTTTTCGATTTTTTTCGATTTTTTTAAAAGCTTCGGAGATAGCTTCTTCTTTGATAACTTTTGCCGGTTTTTGAACAGTCTGTTTAATGGCTGGTCTAGTTATCGATATCGATTTATATTTATTGATTTTTTTTGAAAGTTGATGTTTGACAGGTCTGATTAATTCTGACCGATTTGATTCTATAGTTTGTTTCGGTTTATTTTCGGGATAGTTTTTTGCAAAACGAGTGATGTTATTTGACTTAGCTATATCCATACTATTTCCAACTGTTTTTGAGATTCTTGGACCGTGAGAGATTGGTTTTTGGGTAGCATGTCGGTAGAGTGTTCGAGACTTGTGTGTTAATGAGTGGATTGACTTGGAATTGATAATATTATTAATATTGTTATTTTTAACTACATTTTGTGGAGTTGACCTAACTAAAGGCATACCAGAAATACTATCATACCTTTTGCCATTTATTGTGACAATTTTATCCTTTTTCATTCATTCCTCGCAGCTTCAAATCTCAAATAATAACATTCCGCTTATTCTATCTTAGGTACATTTTTTAAAATATACAAGAGTAATTGATAAAAATCGTACTCAACTTGGTATAATATTGCTTGTAGTCTATGTATAAGCGTCCATCTAAAAAAGAAAAAATCATTCGGCTAACAGTTGTTTATTCAATTATGTTTTTTGCTATTGCTTTGATTTCAACTTTTGTAATTTTTTTCGTACTTGGCTTTAGATTCAATAAAATCGACGGACAAGTCGAACAATTTTCACTAGTTCAATTCAAATCTAACCCTTCAGGTGCAAATATATATATCGACGGTGTTGATGTTGGTCTAAAAACTCCTAGTAAAAAATCAATACCCGCCGGTTTTCATAACGTTTTAATAAGTAAGAAAGGATATAAGGATTGGCAGAAGACTATTAATGCCAAAGCTGGTGTAATATCTTGGCTTAATTATGCACTACTGGTTCCAGAAAATCTTAATCTTGAGGTACTTAGTTCTTATGAATCATTAAGTTCTTCGCTGTCTTCACCGAAAGGCCATTATATCTTAGTACAGGGTAGTTCAAATGCACCTTCTTTTAATCTAGTCGATATAAGTGTTGATAAGATAAAAACTACCGAGCTTATTATCCCCTCAGATTCTTATAGTGAGGCATTCAATTATGGAACAGTTCACGTCTTTAATCCGGTTAGATGGGACGATGGAGAACGCTACGTACTAATAGAGCATCATTACAGCGATAAGACAGAATGGTTAGTTTTGGATACTCAAAATGTAGATTTAACTCAAAATATTAGTGCAAAATTCATTAATCCTATAAGTTATATTGATTTTTTCGGAACAAGTGGTGACGTATTTTATGTACTAAGTGAGTTAATTGTTTATAAGTTTGAAATGTCCTCTGATGTATTGCCAATTCCTATTATTACAAATGTATCTTCATTTAATTTGTTTGATGAAATAAATACGATTTCATATATTGCTAATAATGAATCGGGTAGAGTTGTTGGTATTTATCGTGATGGTGATGATAAACCGATAATCCTTCGTAATGTATCTGTAGATAATCAACTTCCTCTTAATATCGAGGTATCCCGTTATTTTAATGAAAACTATTTCATTATTTCTGAAGGAAAGGAAACGACAATTCTAAGTGGTAATTATCCAGAATCAGAAAATGATATTGCTTTAAACTTAAAGCAATTTGCATCTTTTTCTTTTGATAAAGACGTTGAGAATATATCTTCTAGTCCTGATGGAAAGTATATTTTTGTAGGTAGTGGTGATGATTTTGAAGTGTATGATTTAGAATATCAAACTTTATCACCTGCTAGTGTTACAGGTACAGAAGCTGATTATAAAATTGATTGGCTAGATCCCAACCATTTATGGATGATTCGTAACGGTGTCTTAAAGATTAGTGATTTTGATAGCATGAATATTTATGAAATTAATAATGCTACAATAGGGCAAACAGTTTCGCTAAATCGAAATGGTAGGTATCTTTATAGTTTTAATAAAACGGATTCTGGCTATCAATTACAAAGAGTACGTTTAATATTGCCTTAGTTACCATCTACTAGAAAATAACCAGTCAAAAAATCTTCCCGATGGGCCTGGTATATTTTCCGTTTCACGACTCGTTTCAGATGGTGCTGATTCAGCAAGTGATGGATCGGGACTAACTTGCTCAGAGACTACAAGTAAGCGATATTTTGAAGTTCCCAGAGGCGTACAAGTTAATAAGGTCAAAATTGGTTTATCGGTTGGATAAACTAGTTTATCTACATCATCTGGATTTACTACCTCTTTTTTTGTTACGACATAAGTAAATCTTTTTGAATTGTAATTTGCATACACTGTATCGCCAACGACAAGTTTATCAAGTTGAACAAAAATAAATTTATATTCTCCTCTATCAAACAGATCATTACTACTATGCCCAGCTATTACCGTATTACCTGCTTGACCTGGATGACTATTTGCTCCAGAAATGGCGAAATGAGCTACTCCTTTCGTCATAGCTTCCATTTGTGAATCATAGTCATTGCCTATGTCATATACGACTGGGACATCGACATTTATTTTTGGAATTATTAAACGTGGTTCAGAACTTACAGTAATCTCATTAGGATTAATTACTATGTTTTGGGGATCAATACTTCCCGGACTTACATATGCTAGCACGTTAGATATAATTAATTGATTATATTGCAATAGTAAAAAAATCAATACTACGATAATCCCAGAAATTACAGGTATAAAATGATTACTTTTATGAATTTTTTTGGCAGATTGTCGAACTTTTTGAATTAATTTTTGTTTTAAGTCAAAAATTATTTCTTCCTCCTCTTTCGAATTTTTGTAATTTTCATCATTTTTGTCAGAATTTATGAAAGATTGGTTTTTAGTATAATGATGAGAGTAATAGCCTTGGTAATAATTCTTGTAGTAATTTTGCCAAGCTGTGTGGTATTTTTCCCATTGTTCAGGTAGTGGTTGTGAATGAGTGTTATGAATTCGTTCGTATGGATTTATATCATTAGACAAGTATTGGCTCGAACTAACATCTTCGTCTTTTTCGTAGATACGATCAATTTGAGCCCTGACGACGTTTGCGGCAGCCTCTTGAGAAGAAGGTGTTGGGCCTATAATCCCACCCTGACCATTACTAATTTCGTCTGGTCTCATATATAGATTCCTACTTGGATCTATTGTACAATAAATAACTGTCATCTGCTATTAGTAACTTTTTTGTTAATAACAGACAGTTTTGTTTTTTATCGTTATAATTTATCATACTTGGGCGAGTGGCGGAATCGGTAGACGCGCTAGACTCAAAATCTAGTTCTCGCAAGAGAGTGGGGGTTCAAGTCCCCCCTTGCCCACCATTTTCATTTATTGCACTATAATTTTATTAAACTCAATCACATATTTTTGAAAAAAATAACCCCAGTTTAAAGCTGGGGTTATAAAATAAAGTCTTTACAATAGTACATATTCCATTTTAAAGGATATTAGGGGGTGATAATTCGATGATATCAATACCACCCCCTTAATATATCACCATGATTTCCATAGATCTGAATTATTAGCTTTGGAGTTGATGTTTTCGTAATGAATCGTCATTAGGTACAAAACGATTTCGATTATCGCAAGTGTAGCTAATACTATCAATGTTGATGAAGATATTTTCAAGTTAAAAACAAAAGTTGAAAATAATATCAAAAAAATCAGACCTAAGCATACAAAAATACCAAGATACAACAGGTTTAACTTTTTTTTCGAAATTGGTTGACTTTCAACCAATTCGACTGTTATCGATCCAAATTGAATTTTTGGGTTCGGCATCCTTAAAGGTATGCTTGAATTTTTAACTGTTGTTGGATATTCTTCTCTATTGTTGGAATTATTATTGCTAAGTTTTCTTGAGGTATCCTCTGGCTCTTCAGAAATATAAAAACGATTAATTACTGCCGTCTCTAATTCTAATTCGCTTGATCTCATACTGCATCTTGACTTATAGTCTTCATTTAATTTATAAAATTTCGAACATGATGGAAAATTATAAATTTTTGCCAAAATATATAACACCTCCTAAATTTTTACAATATAACCAACTGAGCTTCTATGAAAAGCACAATTCCTGTATCTGTATGGAATATGTACTGTAAAGACCCTGTTTTTTAAAGTTCGTTTTGTTCAAACAATAATGAACATATATTCTGATATTAGCATAAATATTATATTTTGTCAATATACGATTATGAATAATTTATTGACTTTTGTAGATAAAAATGTTACAATCCACGCGTGGCTTGAGGCGATTTTGCTTCGTCATAAAGTACCTTAAATTATATGCTATTTTATCTTGTCACTGATGGAGAGTCGTATTTCTAGATATTTCGAAAGGAGAGGTATTAACTTGTCAATGAGTATTGAAAAGTTGTCGTTACCTATTAAATCTGAAGAAGTGGAAATTTTTATCGGTATTAGAAGTCACGAGTATGTGAAATTTTTTATTAATAACGACTCTTGTCCGGAATGTATTAGTAAATTACCTCCCTGCTTTTTAGGCGAAGTCCCCGACTTGTTCGGTCCAGCAAGAAAAGCTTATGACCAGATATTTCGTGTTACGATTTGTAATAATATTGTGATAAAACTTTGCGATTTACAACGTCAACCAGGAGAACAAGACATAGATTATTCAGTTAGTTTTAAAAAATCTACTGGAAAAAATGTCTTGATGTTTCGCATTAGAGAAGGTGAAGAGATAAAATGCCAGTATATATAGCGAGTACTTTTTTAGCCCTAGTTTATCTAGGGCTTATTTATTTGATCAGACTAGATGCCGTACTTTCTAGAGGTTTATCAGAATTCCAAATCCAATAGACCGATGCTCTTGTGGCGGTATTTCCTCGCCATATCTGCATAGGATTATCAAAAGACATACTTACCACATCGCCATCATGAGCTATTACTAACGTATCTTTATGTAGAGTCGTAATCGTAATCGGATAAGTAATAGTAAACTTATGTAATGCTTCTATAAAATTAGACAGTTGCATACTAAAAGTTAATACTTTTGGATAATATACGGATTGAAATATTTTTTGCAATTGTGCGAAAGATGAAATTATTAACGTATCTTTTCTTTCAACTAAAAGATTGTAATTGTTTTTCATTAGGTCGATAGCGTCTCGAGTTATTACAATTTTTACTTTATCCTCGCGAAGAAAATTTTCATAAAGTATGGCAGTCTCACTATTTTTACCTGTATCGCCAATCAATAAAATTCCGTCAGCCCATTCGCTCATTGCTTTCATTTTTTCAAGAGCGTCACTTGACAGGCTTCCCGATGGATTAGTATCGGCGAATATTACATCCAGCATGTTTTTCGGCACTGTTTTTTTAAGAATATCTGGAAGTAGTACTTTGGCTTCTCCGATACCAGTTTCTAAAGCTAGGTTATAATTTTCTGCAACACTTAAAAAACCAAGCTTATTACCACCGATAATTCCCAATTTACCTCGCAGGGACTTTTGCTCTGGCTTTGACCATTCTATTTCTGGGTATAGAGGTTTTTCGATAGTTTGTTTATGCCAATAATCGTGTTCCATAATTAAATTCTATTAACAATCTTAACTTTTCTGGATATTATTGTATCTTTTTCATCCAATTTGAATTTTGCCGATATTTTTTTACCGTCAAGAACTTGTGGTAGCCAGTATAAATCGTCAGGCCACATTTGATCAAAAGGGATTTGATTAATTTTAAACCATTTTGGATTTACTTCCTCTGATTCAGTCGGTTTTCCTGTCCATTTGCTTGCGATATAGACATCAACCTCAACCAATGTAGGCTCACCCTTGAAATATTCATCAAAAACAATATTAGCCATTTTTTCAAATTTCAACGGAGTCACCCCTATTTCTTCTTGGGATTCTCTTATAAGTGCTTCTTCTACTGTTTCATTTAGTTCAATTTTGCCACCGATGCCGTTGTAACGATTAGCACCAAAACCACGTTTTTTTAGAGCCAATAAGACTTGATTTTTCTTTGTTAAAAATAACAGGTTCATGTTGATTTTTTTCATGATTTTTTGTCCATTTCTATACTAATTGGACAGTGGTCGGAGCCTATTATGTCATTGTGGATTTTAGCTTCTACTATTCTTTCTGCAATAGATTTGCTAGTAAGCCAGTAATCGATACGCCAACCGACATTGCGGGATCTAGCATTAGCCCAGTGCGACCACCAAGTATATTGCCCAGGCTGTTGATTATATTGTCTGAAAATATCGACAAAGCCATTTTTTAGAAATTTTTCAAAACCATCACGCTCTTCATTTGTAAAACCATGCTTGTTGATATTTTCTTTCGGGTGGGCTAAATCAATCTCTTTGTGTGCAACATTTAAATCTCCACAGAATAACACTGGCTTGTTTTTTTCTAATTCTTTTATATGTTCTAAAAATGCTGGGTCCCACTGTTTATGGCGTAAATTCAAACGTGATAAATCGCTTTTGGAATTAGGAGTGTAAACGGTTACAATCCAAAAATCTTCAAATTCTGCAGAGATTACTCGACCTTCTTTTGCTGGATCTCCGTAACTATCACCTGATAACTGGTATTTTTCTGCAATTTCATCAGCAAATCCATTAATAATTGACATAGGTTTGATTTTGCTAAAAATTGCAGTACCACTGTAACCCTTTTTTTCTGCACTATTCCAATATTCATAATAATCTGGTAAATCAGTTTCAACCTGACCTCTTTGTGCCTTGGTTTCTTGAATACACAAGATATCGGGTTGATATTTATTTATAAAATCATCAAAAACACCCTTGTTTATGACAGCTCTTATCCCATTTACATTCCAAGAAAATAATCTCATAAACTAATTATAAACCATAATAAACTGTCATTATATCTATATATAGTTCAAAAAAATAAAATATAAAACTATAAAACCAAAAAATAGCTTAATATAAACTTATATTAAACTTATCAGGGTCGGACCCTGATAAGTGAAAATTAAGCAAATTATAATATATTGGGGAGTGATTTTAGTAGTTTATATAAATTTTATTGTCAATATTGATTCTATTGGTTTTTTATGGTTCGTCTGGTATCGCGTTCAGAATCACGCTTTTTGATAGTTTCACGCTTATCGTAATGTTTTTTACCTTTTCCGATTGCGATTACAAGTTTGATATATCGCCCATTTGCCAGAAAACGTAGTGGTACGATTGTCATTCCGGCCTGTTTTTTTGAATATAGATCGTCAATTTGTTTTCGGTTAGCAAGAAGCTTTCTTGGTGTCGTATCAATGCTATAAGCTCCGACCTGTCCTTTTTCGTTTAATTTAAGACTAAAGCTTGCATTATTTAACCATAGCTCCCTGTTTTTAATACTTACATACGATCCCTTTAACTGAACGTGGCTATCCCGAACTGCTCTAGTTTCAGGTCCCGTCAAAACAATACCCACGACTAATTCATTACTTAGCTCATAATCGAACTTAGCTCGACGATTTACAATAACGTTGGCTTTTGGCTTTTTTTTCTTTGCCATAATAAAACTATTGTAACAGATTAGTTACTAGCTAGCGATTCAGCTAATTTAAGCAATTTTTTTGCGGATTTATCCCAAGAGAATTTAGCGACTTGTTTTTTACCTTCTTTAATCAAATCAAAATGTATTTTTGGATTATTTAGGCTTAGTATTTTTTCTGCAAAATCTTTTGCATTATCTGGTGATGCATATAAAGCTCCTTTACCACCCACTTCGTGGAAAATTGGAATATCACTTATAACGACTGGTACTCCGACTGCCATTGCTTCAACGACAGGTAAACCGAAACCCTCGCATTTACTGGCAGTTACCAAAACGGAATTATCTTGCAAAAGTTTTGCGTATTGTATATCATCGAAACCATCATAAAAAACGATTTTTGCAGATATTCGAGCTCTTTTTTTAAGTTCGTTCTTCCTTTCAGTAGTGATTTTGCTCATCAAGTGAAGCGTGTGATTTGGTAACCATTTCATGGCATCTATTAAAGTTTCAGCGTTTTTATATGGCATAAAGCTTCCTACGTAAATAATGTTACGAGGTCCTTTTTTGTCTTGAATGACAGGGCCATTTATCTTTTGTCTAAGATCTTGAGGTGCATTATAAATGACATTTACAGTTCTTTTTGTTAAATTAGCGTTTAATATTTCTTTTTTACTAGTTTCACTGACGGTTACGACGGCATCAGAATTATTTAACACGATTCGTTGAGGTAAATGTGTCAAGTGAAATAACCACCAACCTAATCTGATGGCTGGATTAAGTTGGCGTGGTGGTGTTCGATGATGATAATAAATCATATCGTGCAATGATAAAATTAACTTGAATTTTCGACCAAAAGAGCCAAACGTTTGCATCGGACTAAAAACTACGTCCGGACTATACTTATTTAATTTCAAAGATGACAAGGGTTCATTTAAAGACGTTGGACTGTGTGATAATATATAATCTGCTTTTTTTGGTAAAAAATTTAGTTGTTTTTTGTCACAAATTATAAAAGTAACATGCGTAAATTTTGCAACGGCATTCCCTAGTTCAGTAGTATAACGACTTATCCCATCGTGATAATCGGTTTTTATATATCTGGCATCAAAGAAGAGATTCATAGTAGCAATTTTATCATGGTATAATCATTGCTGTATGAAAATTTTAATTGCCTCCGATTTATACTGGCCAACGATAAATGGCGTATCGACTTTTAGTAGAAATTTAGCTCATGGTCTTGCTAGTCGTGGCCATGAAGTAATCGTAATTGCACCTAGTCAAACTGGCAATAGATACGAAGAAATTGATGGAAATTATAAAATATATCGAACAATATCGGTGCCATTTCCTTTTTATCAAAATTTCCGAATTTCTATTTATCCATTTCGCGAAGTAAGAAAAATTATTGATAATTTTAAACCCGATATAATTCATATTCAAATGCAAATGTCCATCGGTCAAGCGGTGATGCGTCATGGTCAAAAATGTGGTATTCCAATCATTAGCACTAATCATGCAATGCCAGAAAATTTAATGGATAATTTAAAACATTTGGCACCAATCGCTCGTCCAATAAACTACATGATAAAGGTATACGGTATGAGATTTCACTCAAAGTCAGATTATATTACCTTGCCTACTCGTTCGGCCATAGAAATGTCAGGTCTAGATTTAAATAAATCCCCTGTTCCTATTGAGGCCATATCGAATGGTATCGATTTATCCAGTTTCACGCCTGAGAATCCTGATAAAAAAATATTCGAAAAATTTAAAATTCCCAAAGATCGACCAATTATTTTTTACATCGGTCGATTAGATGCCGAAAAACATTTGCCAGTTCTACTAAGAGCGTTCGTAAGGGTTGTCTCATCAAAAGATGCTCACTTGATGATAGTCGGTGATGGTACTGATGCCGACAATCTGCGACAAATTACAAGAGAGTTTGGAATTTCGCGAAAAGTAACTTTTACTGGAAGAGTATCAGAAAAGGATAAAATTGAACTAATAAAAGCTGGTTCGATTTTTTGCATGACCTCGCCAGTTGAACTTCAAAGTATCGCTACACTAGAAGCTATGGCTAGCGGAAAGCCTATAGTGGCGGTCGATGCAGGTGCCTTGAATGAACTATGTCAGGATAAGATAAATGGCTTTCTTTGCGAACAAGATAATGATGAGCAGATTGCAAGAGGTATCTTAAATTTAATCTCTGATTTCAAATTATATGAAAAAATGAGTAAAGAGAGTCTAGCTATAGCCCGTACCCACGATATCAAAAAAACCATTGAAAGATTCGAAGAAATTTATTCCAGTTTAATTAATGCCTATAGTTAGTTTAAGAAATCTCTGATATATCCAGCGACTTCTTGGGGTTTTTCATATTGAGTTAGATGACCGACTTCTTTTATAACCTTAATTTCTGCCTTTGGAAATAACTCATTCAATTCAAATTGCTTGTCTATTGGCGTAATGTCATCACGATCACCTGCAATTATTAGAGTAGGTATAAAAATATGTGGGGCTGATTCTCTTACGCTATGTTGAGTCGAAGTTTTGTACGCTTCGATTAATGATTTACTATTTGCGAAAGTACTAAAATAGGTTAAATGTTGATTATGAATGTATTTTCTTGTCTTTTTATTACGCGTCTTTGCCATTACGGAACTCATAATCAATACGATAATTTTTGATGATAGCCACCTTGTGGCAAATTTTGCGGGTAATATTTTTCCAAGCCAAAAGTAAAAATTTGTTAATTTAGTCATTATTTTTTTTGGACTATTTAGGGCTGGGGCACCTATTGGATTGACTATTATAAGCTTTTTTACGGAGTCTGGATTTTTGGCGACAAATTCTCCAGTCACGATACTTCCGAAAGAATGTCCTAATAAGTAAGGTGGTGTTTGTAAGCCTAACTCACTTAAAAAATTTTTCAACCACTTGACGAAATTTTCAAGCGAATGAATTTCATCTAATACTATCGTTTCTCCAAAACCTGGTAAATCAGGTATGATGATACGGTAATTATTTAAATTTTTTGCGATAAGCTCCAAGCCGTGGTGTGTACCTCTGAAACCGTGAATCATCACGATCGTTGGTTTTTTTGAATCATCGTTATATATCCAATAGTGGGTGCCACTTTCAGTAATCTTATGTAAATTCATAGAATTATTATACATTTTTTTCGCTTATGGCTTATGCTATAATTAGCTAAACGTTTTTAAAATGGAGAAAATCATGGTGTCATTACGTGATTATAGGGTGCTCAAAGGTTTTGCTTTACCTGTCATACTAATAAGCTCAACGATAATGTTAACAGTACTACTTGTTACTATTACGACAACTTCGACTGTTCGGAATTCATTATTTTCTCAAAACTATGATGCCATAGCTAAATCAGCATCCGAATCAGGCTTAGCTTATGCTCAAGCTTGTATTGAAAAAAATGGTGGTGGTATTACTTCTCGTTGGACAGAGTCTAATCCATTAAAACCTGACACTGATTGCTCAGGCATACCGATAACAACCTGTGCTTCGCAACCATTTTATGATGCTTGTCATTATGTGCTAAGTAATGACTATGCTAGTGATGATGACTCAAATCCAAACCTTGTTTCTACTTTTGAGGTGACTGGTAGTGTTAAATTCCAGTCAATTTTTAATGGTTATTATTATGCTTGTGCTGTCGATGTTTCCGGTATTGTTTATTGCTGGGGAATGAATAACACTGGTCAACTTGGTACTAACTCTACTATTCATAGTAGTAAACCAGTACCCGTCTATACATTAGATACGCCAATGGAAAATAAGACAATAAAATCAATTTCAGCTGATTATTCTCACACCTGTGCCCTCGACACTGCTGGTGCTGTCTATTGCTGGGGAAATAATGGTTATGGTCGACTTGGCAATAACTCCACTACCCAAAGCCTTGTGCCAGTAGCTGTTACTACTGCTGGGACGCCTATGGCTGGAAAGACTATCCAAGCAATTTCAACTGGCGAATATCACACCTGTGCCCTCGACACTGCTGGTGCTGTCTATTGCTGGGGATATAATGATAATGGTCAACTTGGCAATAACTCCACTACCCAAAGCCTTGTACCAGTAGCTGTTACTACTGCTGGGACGCCAATGACTGGAAAGACTATTCAGGCGATTTCAACTGGCGATCATCACACCTGTGCCCTCGACACTGCTGGTGCTGTCTATTGTTGGGGAAGTAATGAATATGGTCAATTAGGTGATAATTCTAGGATTCAAAGCTTGATTCCAATAAAAGTCTATGTCAGTGGAATAAAAATAACTGATTATAGATATAAGCAGATTTCAGGTGGCGATTCTCACACCTGTGCCCTCGACACCGCTGGTGCTGTCTATTGCTGGGGAAGCAATAAATATGGTCAACTTGGCAATAACTCCACTACCCATAGCCGTGTACCAGCAACCGTTACTACTGCTGGGACGCCTATGGCTGGTAAGACTATTCAGGCGATTTCGGTCGGCCAGTTTCATACCTGTGCCCTCGACACCGCTGGTGCTGTCTATTGCTGGGGAAATAATAATTATGGTCAACTTGGCAATAACTCCAGTACTAATAGTCTTGTACCAGCAACCGTTACTACTGCTGAGACGCCTATGGCTGGCAAGACTATCCAAGCAATTTCAGCTGGTTATTATCACACCTGTGCCCTCGACACCGCTGGTGCTGTCTATTGCTGGGGATATAATGTTTATGGTCAACTTGGCAATAACTCCACCACTACCCATAGCCGTGTACCAGTAGCTGTTACTACTGCTGGGACGCCAATGACTGGAAAGACTATCCAAGCAATTTCAGTTGGTTATTATCACACCTGTGCCCTCGACACCGCTGGTGCTGTCTATTGCTGGGGAAGCAATAGTTATGGTAAACTTGGCAATAACT
>DAOPJW010000003.1:53578-157046 GCA_035399865.1 Candidatus Saccharimonadota bacterium | reverse complement strand
TTCATCCTGCACGCGGCGTTGCTCCATCAGGCTTTCGCCCATTGTGGAAGATTCCTCACTGCTGCCTCCCGTAGGAGTCTGGACCGTATCTCAGTTCCAGTCTGACTGATCATCCTCTCAGACCAGTTAATGATCGTAGACTTGGTGAGCCATTACCTCACCAACTATCTAATCATACGCAGGCCATTCCCAAAGCGGATAAATCCTTTAATCCGAAGACCATATGCGGTATTAGCCACCCTTTCGGGCGGTTATCCCTCACTTTGGGGTATGTTCCCACGCGTTACTCAGCCGTCCGCCGCTCGCCGGCACCCGAAGGTCCGTTGCCGCTCGACTTGCATGTGTTAGGCACGCCGCCAGCATTCATCCTGAGCCAGGATCAAACTCTCCATAAAAAATGCATCGAAAAACGATACAATTATACTCATAATAAACTGACGATGATTTGCACGACTAAATTGTCAAAGTTCATTTATCTGCCACAACTCCACGTTGCTTCATTAAACCAATTCTAAAAGATAGATTTAACGAACAGATTGTTTCTAATCATAACGCACAATTACCGTATTAGTCAATAGTAATATCTGTTTATATTGTTGCTAAAAAAACTACATAACCAACTAGTGCACCAAACAAGGCGCCACTAATTACCTCTGTTGGAGTATGTCCATTAGCAACACGAGGTAGTTTTATATTACTTTTTTGTTCTTTTATTATTTGATGAATCGCAGTGCCTTGCTCGCCAGACGAACGACGAACTTTCATAGAATCATACATTACTATCAATGCAAAAAGAGTAGCTAACCCAAAAATTCCAGATTCAACTCCATTATAAAGACCGATTGTTACCATCAATGCTACTGTAGTTGCACTGTGTGAACTTGGCATACCGCCAGACAAAAACAAATGAGAAAATAATCCTCTTTTTTCATTCTTAGTTAAACCAATTATATATTTTATAAAATGTGCACCAAACCAAGCTAATACAATCGAAAATATATATGGAGAAAAAATATCTTTTAGCATGTCTTAATTATACTTTATTTTCTTCATCTTCTTTGTCTTCCTTATCTTGTTCAGAAATTGAACCTATTGACGCTACTTTATCACCTTCACTAAGCCTCATGATCCTTACGCCTTGAGTCGTCCTTCCTAAAGTAGGAATATCTTTTAAGCCAACACGGATTGCTTGACCAACCGTAGAAATAACTAATATTTCTTTCGTATCTGGTATTAACGAATGAACGGTGACTATTGGACCAGTCTTACTTGATACTATAGCTACTTTTATGCCAACTCCTCCACGTTTGTGAGATGGGAAATTTGATACCAAAGTAGTTTTTCCATAGCCATTTTCACTTATAACCAATAGTTTTTGATTGTCATTCTCGACAATATCCATACCGACCACTTGATCGTTCGGTCGTAACCTAACACCTCGAACTCCTCTTGCAGAGCGACCCATAGGACGTGCATCTTTTTCGTTAAATCTTATCGCTTGACCTGCAGATGTAGATATAATGACGTCATTATCCCCATTTGTTTTTTGAATCCAACGCAATTCGTCTTTATCATCTAATTTAATAGCAATAAGTCCGTTTGTGCGAATATTAGCATATTCCTTAAATGGAGTTTTCTTCACTGTGCCTTTAGTGGTTGCCATAAATAGAAAACCGTCTTCGTTAGCATTTTTTTCATGACGAATAATCGAAGTTATTTTTTCTTCTGGCTGAAGTTGAAGTAAATTAACTGCAGCAATCCCTTTATTTACAAGACTTGATGCTGGTATTTCATATGCTTTCAATCTAAATATTCGACCACGATTCGTAAAAAATAATAAATAGTCGTGAGAACTGGCCGGAACTAATTGGTAAATAGCATCTTCAGCTTTTGTTGACATGCCTCGTTTACCTTTACCACCTCGATTCTGTCGATGATATTCACTTACAAGAGTTCTCTTAATATAATTTTCGGAAGTTAATATAATAACACTATCTTCTTCAGGAATTAGTTCTTCGTCGCTAAATTTTCCTAACTCATGATTTATAATTTTGCTTCGTCTTTTATCATTATATTTATTTTTCATTTCAATCAACTCATTTTTTATCAACTTTAAAATTTCTTTTTCATCCCCCAAAATTACTTCAAGTTTGGAAATGAGTTCTATTAATTCTTTTAATTCATTTTCAATAGATTCTCTTTCAAGACCAGTCAAACGTCTAAGTTGCATGGCCAAAATAGCTTTCGCTTGAATAGAAGATAATTTGAATTTATTAATTAAAGCTTCTTCAGCTTCTTCAAAAGTCTGACTTGCTCGTATAGTTTTTATAACCTCGTCGATATGATCAAGTGCAATTTTGTAACCTTCTAATATATGTGCTCGTTCTTTAGCTTTTTGTAATTCAAATTCAGTACGACGTCTTATTACAACCTGACGATGTTTGATATATTCACCTAATATTTCCTCAAGCCCCAATATTTTGGGTTGGATTCCATCAACTAGAGCGAGCATGTTGTAATGATAGCTAGTTTGAAGTGCTGTCAATTTATAAAGTTGATTTAATACTTTTTTTGGATAAGCATCTTTTTTGAGTTCAATTACAATGCGGACAACTCCTCTTGCACTCTCATCACGCAAATCGCTTATTGTTATTATTTTTTTATCTTTTACTAACTCGGCAATTCTTTCAATTAAAGTTGCCTTGTTAACTCCATATGGAATTTCCGTGACAATAATTTGGCTTCGACCCTTCTTCGTTTCTTCAATCGAAGCAACAGCCCTGATGATTACACTGCCACGACCAGTTTGATAAGCTTGCTTCATAGGCAATCCGCCATATACTATTGCACCCGTTGGAAAATCAGGACCTTTTACGAATTTTAATAAGTCATCCAAAGTAAATGATTCTGAATTGTCAATCATAAATACACAAGCATCGATTAATTCTCCGAGATTATGTGGAGGAATACTTGTAGCCATACCGACAGCAATACCTATCTGGCCATTTAATAATAGATTTGGTAATTTTGCCGGAAGTACAACAGGTTCAGTTTCTGAACCATCATAGTTATCGCGAAAGTCTACGGTATTTTTATCTAAATCAACGAGAAGTTCATTACCAGCTTTATCTAACCTAGCTTCAGTATAACGCTGAGCAGCAGCTGGATCACCATCCATTGAACCAAAGTTTCCCTGACCATCGACTAAGGTATATCGCATAGTCCAATCTTGGGCTAACCTTACCATTGAATCGTAAATTGCAGTATCTCCATGAGGATGATATTTTCCCATGACATCTCCCACTATACGAGCCGATTTGGTAAATTTCGTGCCTGGACGCATTCCTTGTTCGCCCATTGAATACAAAATTCGACGATGAACTGGCTTGAGACCATCACGAACATCAGGCAAGGCACGATCAACAATCACGCTCATTGAATAGCGTAGGAAGCTATCTTCCATAACATCTTCAACTGTTCTATCTTCTACAACACGTGAATGTGTTGGTATTATTACATCTTTTTCCTCAATCGTTGTATTTTCTTCATCTTTCATGATTATATATCTAACTCCTCTAGACTAATCGTTTTTGCACGACTCTGTATGAATGCTTTTCTTAAGTCCACCTGGTCACCCATTAATTTTGTAAATATTGCATCAGCTTTTTCAGCATCTTCAATTCTTACTTGAACCAATACTCGATTGTCAGGCTTCATTGTTGTATCCCATAATTGTTCAGCATCCATTTCACCAAGACCTTTATATCGTTGTAATAAAGTAATTCCTGCTTGCTTTGTTCTATCTGAGTCATCATCAATCTTGATACCTTTAGATTTACGATCAGCAATTAGCTTGTCAGTAATTGTTTCACGCTCTTCCTCGTCGTATGCATAATATTTCTTTGTTCCTGTACGCAATAAAAATAACGGAGGCTTAGCAAGATATATATATCCACCTTCGACGACTTCACACATGTATCTAAAAAAGAATGTTAATAGAAGGGTTGCGATATGGCTTCCATCAACGTCAGCATCAGTCATAATTACGATTCGATGATATCTAAGTCCAGAAATATCAACTTGATCACCAAACCCAACTCCTATTGCTTTGATTAAACTTACTATTTCATTATTGCCCAATAGACGATCTAGTCTGGCTCGTTCAACATTTAATACTTTTCCTCGTAACGGTAAAATAGCCTGCGTTCTACTATCACGCCCAGACTTTGCCGAACCTCCTGCTGAATCCCCTTCTACTATATATAATTCTGATTCTGAAGGATCTTTACTCGAACAATCAGCTAACTTACCAGGTAGATTCAAGCCGTCAAGTACGCCTTTTCTCAAAACATTATCTCTAGCTGCACGAGCAGCTTTTCTTGCTCTTGCTGCCAAAAGTGATTTATTAACAATACCCTTAGCAATATTTGGATTTTCATCTAGGTAGTATGAAAAATACTCGTTCATTACTTGTTCGACATAGCGTCGAACCTCAGGATTACCTAGTTTATTTTTCGTCTGACCTTCAAATTGCGGATCAGGCAATTTAACGAGAATAGCTGCAGTTAACCCCTCACGTATATCATCTCCAGTCAAATTGTCTTCTTTCTCCTTCAATAAACCGCTTTTTCTTGCATAGTCATTTATGACCCTCGTTAAAGCTGATCGGAATCCAACTAGATGTGTGCCACCATCAATCGTAAGAACGTTATTTGCAAATGGCTTTACCGTTTCTACAAATGAATCATTATATTGAACGGCAATTTCCACCATCGAATCTTCGACCTGTTTTTCAACATAAAATATATTATCGCCTACGGTTTCTTTTCCGATATTCAAATGTTTAACATAGCTCTGAATACCGCCTTCAAAATAAAACGATTCTCTTTGCCCGGTTCTATCGTCTTTAACAGAAACATGCATCCCTTTTGTTAAATAGGCTTGATGCCTTAAATAATTTACGACCCATTTAAAATCAAAATCGACTGTTTCTTTAAAAATTTCAGGATCTGGATAAAAAATTATTGAAGTGCCATTTTCAATATCAGATTCACCTAAATTTTGCAATTCCTTTGTAGTAATACCCTTCTCAAATTCCATTCTATATAACTGTTTGTTTCTTGTAACCTCAGCTATAAAATGAGTAGAAAGAGCATTAACAACACTAGATCCAACACCATGTAACCCAGAAGAAACTTTATAGCCTCCTCCACCAAATTTACCGCCAGCATGCAAAATTGTTAATGCGGTTTCAAGAGAACTTTTGCCTGTTTTTGGATGAATATCTACAGGAATCCCTCGCCCATCATCATCTATTTTAACTCCGCCATCTGCCAGGATTGTGACACATAATTTTGTTGCATAACCAGCAATTGCTTCATCGACTGAGTTATCGGCGATTTCTTTTATTAAGTGGTGTAATCCCTCATAGCCCGTACTACCAATGTACATGCCTGGTCTTTTTCGGACAGGATCAAGACCCTCAAGTACTTGAATTTGGGAACTGTTATAAGAATTGTCGTATTTTTGTTTAGCCACTATTAACTCCCTCATCTGTTACAGAATATTCTAGCTATTTACAATGTCATCATTATAACGGATAATTTTTGTTCACTCAAGCTATTGCGTTGATTATAATAATTATGCTAAAGTATTGTATAAGAGGTAAGTAAAAACAAAAAATGTTCAAAAAGATAGTCTCTAATCTTCCGTTTAGCCCTGCTTTAGTTGGGCAATTAAGTTTTTATGCGAATAGGCTCCGTAAAGAAGAAGCAACCAGACGCCTGGGACTAATATTTATTATTTTTACACTAGTAATACAGTCGTTGGCAGTTTTTCAACCCCCCGAATCTGCTAATGCGTCCAGCCAATACGATATGGTCGAAGGAGGAATCACATCAATAAATGATTTCCTATATGCTTATGATAATAATGTAAAAAATTTACACGATGTAATGAATTATGTAGGAATAACTAGAAACGAAATAGCCTCAACCTCCTATGGTACTTTTGTAGTTGATAATACTATAAACTGGAGTTTTGCTTCACGTCTTTCTAGCGAACAAGGAGAACGCACCCATAATGTTTCTGATTCAAATGATAAATATATTACTACTATTTATTCTAGACCACTAAATATGTCGTATAATTCATCAGCAAGCTTAAATGCATGGATTGGAAATTCAAGTACAATCGGCTGGTTTGCAATATTACAATCTTGTGGAAATTTAGAAACAAAAAAATACCCAAGTGCACCAACTATAGAAAAGCAACCAGTAATAGAGACAGAAGTTGAAGAAGAAGAGATAGAAGAGGAAGAACCAATAAAACCAAAGAAATGTGCCGTAAAACCTTCAATACTGGCTAGTGATGAAGATTGCGTTTCTTGCCCTGGAGATGAATCATTATGGGCTTACGATTCAGATTGTAAACCAAAAATTGTAAAATCAAAAAAAGCAATTAACCTCACTCAGGGTTATTTAAACGCAACAAAAAATACAGCAAAATCTGGAGATAAAATAGCCTATACAATTACAATTAAGAACGAGGGTTTAGATTCTGAAACAGTAGGATTGAAAGATGATATAGCCGATATATTAGAGTACTCAAAACTTGATGATAATGGTGGTGGTTCATTAGATGCTACAAACAAAGTATTATCTTGGTCAAGTATTGCACTTGACCCAGGAGAAAAACAAACACGAACCTACGTGATAAAAGTATTAGACACGGTACCTGCTACCGCTAAGGGCTATAGTGATCCAACTTCTTATGATTGTGTTATGACAAACGTTTTCGGAAATTCAGTTAATATTCCTGTCGACTGCCCGACTCCAAAAATAGTTGAAAATATTTCTTCAGAATTACCTCAAACTGGACCGGGAGAAAATATTTTGTTTGCATGTATATTACTAGCTGTTGGAACATACTTCTTTATGAGAACACGTCAATTAGGTAAAGAAGTTAAAATAATACGTCATAATACTTGTGCAGGAACACTATAAAAAAGGTAAGAATATGGAAAATAATTCAGAGAACAATAAATTCGAAAAAACAGAAAATCCTGAGCTAATCAGCTCAGCCCTTGATCAATTAGAAAAAATTTCTAAGGAAAAAGAAAAGACATCAGAATTATCTCCAAGAGACACTGAATTATTAACTCAAGAAGCAGTCGAAAAAGAAGCAAGAAAAGAAGCACTCGAAGCAGTAAAATCAAAAGAAAATAAAGAAAGAAAGTTAAATAAATCCTCTTCGAAAAAAAATAATCGAAGTACCATCAATAAAAAAGAAAGAAATGCTAGTTATAAAAAAACGCTTAAACAGGTTCAAGTTGAACTTCCAGCTAGTAATAGAATTTTTAGTAAAATCATTCATTTACCTGCAGTAGAAAAAGCAAGTGATATTATCGGAGACACAATCGCAAGACCAAATGCCATTCTGTCAGGATCTTTTTTCGCTTTCGTTTTAACCCTAATCACCTATTTAACAGCAAAAAATATTGGTTATAGACTATCAGGTTTCGAAACGATCATTGCGTTTATTTTAGGTTGGCTGATTGGGATTATCTACGATTATTTCAAAGCAATGGTTACCGGCAAAAAAATGTAATTATCTTAGTTTAATATGAACTTCGTCATTAGAACTATTACTTCTTGTATGTAAGTGATTTTCATTTTTATTATTTATATCTTGTTTTTCTGACGAATTATCATTCATTTTTGATTCAGTCACAATTTGTTGTCTCTTAGATAACCAGCTATCTAGAAAAGATGATTTAGATATAGAACCAGTACTATTATTCTGACTCATTTTTTTCATCTGTTCTTGTTGAGCTTTTTTTGAAGCATCTAATCTAGCTTTTTTCGCAACATCACCAGCACCAAGTCTTTCGAATATTTCTTTTTCGACTTGAGATCTTGGGCTACCATATTTAGCTGCTGACAATTTCTTTAGTGCATTACGAAGTTCATTACTTGAGTTTCCCATTGGAGGAACTAATGACATACTAAAGGCAGCTGATGGCACCCCATTTATCATTACTGATGTTATTGTCTGAAAGTTAGGCAATTTCGTTAAATCTTCGGCATCAAAAGTCGGAGTGAACTTTTTCTGAAGTATTTCTGCATCTGTAATTCCAATTCTTCCACTTATTATAGTGCCAATATTGCCAATTATCGCTTCGCGAATATTATCAGATAGTTGTGTCATAAATTGATTAGCTAGTACCAAATTCAAACGGTATTTTCTTGCTTCTGATAATATTGTCTGAAAACTATCTGTTGCAAAATTTTGAAACTCATCAACATATAAGGTAAAATCTTCACGTTGCTCTTCTAATATATTCACTCTACCCATTGCAGCGACTTGAAACTTCATTACAAAAATCATTCCAAGTAGTTGAGAGTTTAACTCACCCGTTCGACCTTTTGATAAATTTACTAATAAAATTTTTCGATTATCCATTATTTCCCGAATATTAAAACCACTCTTTGTCTGACCGATAATATTTCGCATCATTTCGTTGGATAGAAAAGCACCAAACTTGCTGACAAACCACCCCAATACTTCAGATTTATTCGAATCGCTCGTTTGTGCCATTTCTTTATACCAAAAATCTAATACAGTTCTGTCAGTCACATACTTCATTTTTTCATCAGTAAAAGCTTGGTCATTAAATACTTGAGGGATATCAATAAAAGTTGAGCCGTTCGGATCACTCATTATTGTTAATGCTGCATTTCTAAACCAATGTTCATAACGAGGTCCGATGATGCCAGTATGTCCTGGATCATAAAGTCTATAGAGCATAGCGATTGCTTCCTGAATCAAAAAATCTCTTTGATCTTGGTTTTCGAATTCAAATAAATTTAACCCGATTGGATTTTCCATATCTCCAGGACTGAAATATACGACATCCTCTACTCTTTCTTTTGGAACCATCCCAAGTAATCTTTCGACAGAATCACCATGAGGATCAATAAATGCAAAACCACGACCATCCATCATGTCTTGAAATGCTAAGTTTTCAAGAAGCCCTGATTTTCCAGTTCCAGTCTGCCCTATGATATATGTATGTTTACGACGATCATTAGTGCTTAATCTTATTTGTTTTTTTGTTCCTCTAAATTCGTTATATCCAAGCAAAAAACCCTCTTCCATTATTTGTGTTGGGCCATCAACCTGCTTCGCCATCTGACGTTGAACTTGTGAGGTTGGTATATTGTGTTGATCTGGTAAATGAAATATCGTAGCAAGTTCAATACTATTTAAAATATTCTGGTTAATGGATTGAGGAAAAAATCTAAAAATATATGACGTAACCAATTCTTCGATATCTTTAGAAATACTAAACTTAAAACCATTATTAGTCATCGAATCAAACAATGAAAAAGCTGCAATAATATTTTTTAACAATGCCTGGGATCTTGTTGCACTATTAGATGAAACAATTACTCTTATTAAGGTCTCGTATCCAGGATGACGAGTTTTTTCCTCTATTGATTCAATTATCCCACGTTCTAATGATGATAATTGCTTATCCTCAGATTTAACTTCACTATATTCAGGTGGTTTCCATAAAGCTTCCATTAAATTTTTTGTTTTATATAAACTACCCTTGTCGCTTTTATCTTTTTTTATTTTATTTACCGTATATATGGAGTTTTTTATCCAACTTTCATTAGCTGGCCTAATCATAATTTGAACGACGGCACCATCATCACGCGTTGCTGTCGAAAGTGCATTCAATAAAGCTCGAGAAGCATCTCTTTTTGATTCTTGAAATGTCGCTATTGGATATACATAATTTTTCTTCAATGTAAATTCACCGCCTATTGTTCCGCTAATTTTTCCAGATTGACTGAATATATTTCTATCTTCAACCTCTTCTAATCTAGCCGTTGGATAAGCTGCGGCAACTGCCTGTTTTACTACTTCAATTAATACGACTGGAACAACAGCGTAATAATAAATTAGTCCCTCATGAGCTACTATCTCAAAAGATAAATGTCTTTGGCCATATACGCGACTTTTAAAACCTTTCGTGGCAGTACTCGAGATGATGTTATACATAACTTGTGCCTGCGATAGAATTTCTTCGGTTACGTCTCTTTCATCTCTACCGCTAGACTCTAAATCATCACTAGACGGTGGAATATGAATATGCAACGAGACCATCTTAAGACCTCGCTCATAGTTTTTAGCTTCTCTTAGTGTTTTTCTATACTGCATAAAAACAAATACAGAAACAATCGCCAATATAATTATTATAAAAATGGATGTGAGTATTAGCTTTAGCATACTAAATTATATAAATTATAGGCCTAGACAGAATCATCTGAGCCTAATTTCCTCCCGTAGCGTTTTTTAATATAATCCACTTGTAATTTACTTATCGATTCTTCCTGACGATAGGGATCTTCTTTAGTCTCGGCAACAATCTTTTTAGCTTTATCAACCCAATCTTTTTCAATTAAATCATCATCATTCGCAATTAACGGAGTATCATCGTTATCAATTATTGTATTTTCATCGTTAATAACAGGCTCGGGCAATGTTGCTACTATATTAGAGAAACTAGTCGTTGGTACACTATTTTCATAATTTTGTTCAAATTTTTCTGAGTTTTGCTGGATACCTTCTTTAAATGAAGGCTTGTCTGAAGTTCGTTCAACACTCTGTATGACAGTTGTTTCAATAGTCTTTTGTTCAAGACCTATATTTGGCTGTAACATTTCCGGCTTCATATCCGTAATTATAACACGTAAGCAAAGAGCTTATGTAAAAATAATGAATATTCATTGAACTCTTTTTGAAACATAAAGACAGCCAATTACAATAAACAAACATACAAGTAGAACACCATATATATTATTAGATCCAACGGATTGAAGAGCTATTAATAATATTGGAGCTGAAGCAATAATTGTTGAATAGTAGTAAGAATGTCTAAAAGATATTGCATTTGATGGCTTTTTAAAAATAAACACTAAAGACAGATGAGAAATAATTCTACTGATTGAATACAAAAAAAATGTCATTGCACCTAGCAATGACAAATACGCAAACAGAAATATGGCCAATATACCAAATGGTCCTGCTTCCGAAGGTGTTGTAGTATTTAGTAAATATATTAATAAACAGAGGCTTATTAATGTAATGATGATAATAATTCTTTTTATCATGTCATATACAACTATAGCATTGATGTAAAAGAGATAAAATAAGCCAGAGCGACAAGCTTAAAGTCCGGGTTGCAGCAAACGCCTCTATACATAATTATTTAGCGTGTGAACCTGCGGGCAACCTGTCGCTACAGGCTGTTTCTGACTGCTCCGAGATAACTCGGGGCAAACGTCCTTATACATTTCCTCGGTATAAAAGATACCGGTACTAATGTACGTGCATCACGCCTTTTGGCGGAGCATCGGTGACACCAGATTTCTATAAAAGTTTTATGTCTTGCAAGCACAAGCCATTAAATGATGTGATCTGCTGTCACCGAATACCTGCCAAAAGTCAGAATATATTTTAATTGTTAATGTGATTTATTGATTTGATTATTGTGTTTATGTTTGCTACTAAGGCATACTTAAACACTATCATATTTTTTGAGATAATTCAATATATTTCACTATTGCAATATGTTGTAATGAATACATTTATTAAATATATATTAAAATTTTAAGATATAAATATTTATAAACATACATATTGGTTGTTGTTATTATTACTTTTTATATAACGCTGATATTTTTACATCGAGCATTAGTCGTATAAAGTATCTTGATTTTTTAAGTTTTTTTTATTAATTAATTATATATTTTTTTATAAAAATTTAATCTATTTATAATACAATAATAAGTAATTAATAAATACTATTTGCCTACTTTTTAATGTTTTTATATGTTCTTTATAGCTATATAGTTTATTAATATCAATCAAATTTTTGTCTGAAAATACATGCTACATGATAGTATGATAGATTTTAACTTATACTAACACTATCACACGCTAACACATGCTCTTTTCATTTAAAGTATTGAATTATATGTTTACATGCATTTTCAATATTTATATATGTGTTTTTAATATTAACTAGATTAATACTCGAGAATATAAAATTGACTTTTCCACATATGTTAATACTAACTAAAAAATCTTTATTATTATTATTGACATGATCGCATAACCATCATATTATAGGGGTAGCTTCTGAATAAAAAAATTATACAGTAGCTCAAAAACAAAAAGAAATTAAAAACTCCACTTTAAAACAACCGTACCTCGCAGGCGGTTGTTTTTTTTATTTTATTATAGATCAAAAATACCCGCTAATTGCGGGTATGTCTTCAAATTGGTGGAGCTGCGGGGAATCGCACCCCGGTCCAAAAGGTAACCTGATATCCATCTACAAGCATAGTTTTATTTAAATTTACGACGATTGAAACTCAAAATAAAACAAAAAATATTTCAATTGTCGTGCAATAAAATTTCCTTATTT
The DNA here is from genome assembly GCA_035399865.1 of Candidatus Saccharimonadota bacterium. Lineage (GTDB taxonomy): Bacteria > Patescibacteriota > Saccharimonadia > Saccharimonadales > Saccharimonadaceae > UBA1547. Next base: position 144,544 of record DAOPJW010000003.1, on the reverse strand, counting down.
TAACCTTGCTCCCAGTTAAAACAGTAATCGACACAATATAACACCTCATTAGCTATGTCGAGTAAATAACGAGATGGCTTTGTTTATACCAAAGCGGTCGCTAATACTGGAGACTGAAATGTTTTAGCAAAATCAGAAACCAATGTTCTAGCTTTAGCAATAAATGTTGCAATTATTTGTACTTTACGTGTACTATCGACTTGCAAGATAACCTGTTAAAATCCTTCTGTCGAAAGCTATAGTCAGCCCCAACTTACTAAACAATAATAGCATAATTATGAAAAGTATACTACTATTTAAAATAATATTAATTTTTTTTTAAGATTGCATACATTAATAAATAATGATTAACTAATTAATATATGGTAGCTCGTGTTAAAACAATAGCCCCTATTGGGGTAGACGGATCAATTATAGACGTGGAGTGCGACAGTACTAATTCTTTACCATCTCTACAAATAGTTGGTCTGGGTAATAAAGCCATTGATGAGGCAAGAGAGCGTGTTAGAAGTGCTATAACGAATTCAATGCTAGAATTCCCTAAAAAACGAATTACTATCAATCTAGCACCTGCTGAACTACCAAAAGACGGCACCCATTACGATTTACCTATAGCACTAGCAATATTGTGCATAAGTGGTCAAATTCGACAACAAGAAATCGATGGGGCAGTTTTTGCTGGTGAAGTTGCTCTTGATGGTAGCTTACGACCAGTGAAGGGCATAATAAATATTGTCCAGACTGCCAAGCAAGTCGGAATAAAAAGGGTTTACATACCCATCGATAGCGTTAAGCAAGCCTGTTTAGTAAGCGACATCGAAATATTTGGTGTTAATTCAATTAAACAACTATATTTACACTTAAAAAATGAAGTAATATTAAAACCTTCTGTTCAGGATACTAATGTATCTTCAGAAAGATTATTATCTCATCCACTATTAGATGATATAAAGGGACAAGAAACTGCCAAACGAGCCTTGGTCATAGCCGCTGCAGGTCATCACAATATCTTGTTTTTAGGTTCTCCGGGAGCCGGTAAAACAATGTTGGCAAAAACCCTTACTAATCTATTACCAAAATTAACTCCAGAAGAATGCATTGAAGTTACAAAAATTCATAGTTTGGCCAAAAATTCTACAGAAGATATAGTAATAGATAGACCATTCATATCACCACACCATACAGCAAGCCAAACATCAATTATTGGTGGTGGAAATTATGCCAAGCCTGGAGAAATTAGCTTAGCCCACACAGGTGTATTATTCCTAGATGAAATACCTGAATTTCCCCGTTCAGTGCTAGAGTCGTTAAGGCAACCCCTGGAGGATAAAAAGATATCAATTAGTAGAGCAAAAGCACACATTTCTTATCCAGCAGATTTTATGCTCGTTGCTACAATGAACCCCTGCCCTTGCGGATATTTCGGAGACAACAAAAAAGAATGTACATGTACGTACAACCAAATATCATCTTATCAAAATAAACTATCAGGACCTTTAATGGATCGAATAGACTTGATAGTAAATGTTTCTCGAGTGCCAAATGAAGCCTTATTAAGCGAAATATCGTTGAATAATCATCAACACATTACAGCGATAAATGTAATCAGTAAAGCAATTATTGCACAAAATAATCGATATAATAGTAGCTTAACTTACAACTCTTCTTTAACCAATAGAAGTATCAATAAACATGCAAGATTATCAAATGAGGCTAAAGATTTTTTAACAAAAGCTTCCAATAGACTCGGTCTAACGGCTCGTGGATATTTCAAAATAATCAAAATTGCCCGAACAATCGCTGATCTAGCAAGTGAAGTTGATATAAAAACTGAACATATTAGTGAAGCTTTACAATATCGCAAACAACAGGCTTGAACAATTACTCTACATCTGATAGAATAGCTATCGAGTAAATGCTCAGAGTTTTATAAAAAGTAAGGAGAATAAAAATCAGTAGTTCTATCCGTATAAACCAAGAAATCCGTGCTGAAAATTTGCGTGTCATTGGTTCTGAAGGTAATCAGCTAGGAATAATGAGTCGTAATGATGCATTAAAAATTGCAGAAGAAGCCGGAGTTGATCTGATAGAAATTTCTCCAAACGCAAACCCTCCTGTTGCAAAAGTTGTTGACTGGGGAAAATACCAGTACCAAAAAATGAAAGAGCAACAAAAGAACAGAAAACAAAATAAGACAGCTGAGCTGAAACAAATGCGCTTGGGACTAAAAATCGGGTCAAATGATTTGGAAATCAAACTTCGCAAGATTCGTGAATTTCTCTCAAATGGGCATAAAGTAAAAATAATATTATTCTTTAGAGGAAGAGAGATAGCTCATCAAGAATTAGGCTTTGAAATGATGAATAAAATCACACATCAGCTTGAAAACGATGCAATATTAGAACAAAACCCTCAAATTAACGGTAGAACATTGAGTATTGTAATAAGGAGTAAGTAATGCCAAAACTTAAGACACATAAAGGAACTGCGAAACGTATCAAAATTACCAGTACTGGAAAATTAATGCGACGACGAGCTTGTGGCGGTCATATGCTCGCAAAAAAAAGTAAAAGTCGCAAACGTAATATTAATACCAAAGCAACAGTCGACGGTAAAATTGCAAAAAATTTAAAAAGAGCTTTAGGTGTTTAATACCGTAAAAGGTAAAAGGAGTAAAAAAATATGAGAGTAAAAAGAGGTGTACCGGCAAATGCCAAGCATAAGAAAATTTTAAAACTTGCTAAAGGTATGCAACATAATAGGACGAGATCTTATCGCCTTGCTAAACAAGCCGTAATTAGAGCATTACAATATGCATATCGTGATCGTCGTAATAAAAAACGTGATTTGCGGAGTCTATGGATAACAAGAATTAACGCTGCGTCGCGTGAATTAGGCATAACATACGCTGATTTAATTTCTAGTTTGAAAAAATCTAACATCCAAATTGATCGAAAAATTCTTTCAGAATTAGCAGTCAACGAGCCTAGAGCATTTGCCGAAATAGTAAAGCAATCAAAATAGAAATTAGAAATTTATTCCATTTAAATAGCCACGCAAAAGCGTGGCTATTTAAATTGGCAGTTCATCGATAAGCCGGGTTCTGTCGTGAACGATCATCTATCTAGTCAAGCGGTTGCCCGCTCAATCAAGCGGATATCGACCTGCAGACGAGTAGCCCTTAATGCAGATCTCCTTGCAGTTGACAGGGTTTACCTCTATGTTATGTCACCATAACACACTGTGGGCTTTTACCCCACTCGTTTCACCTTTTCCTCTCACCACTTTCATACTCAAAGTAATCAGATTACAGACTACTTTTGAATCTAAAAGTGGTGAGAGGTAGTTTCGTTTCTGTGGCACTTTCCCTAGGGTTACCCCCGGTCGCCGTTAGCGACTGTCATACTCTATACTGCCCGGACTTTCCTCCCCTCACTACTTTTTCTATAATTATAGAAAAAGTAGTGAGGGGCGATCGTCTAATGAGCTGCCAATTTAACTTTGGTGTCCCGAGAATTTCCGTGGGCGTTAGATATTCCCCGCTACATAAGCAAGGTGGAATTCGCAAAACATCTCCACAGAGACGAATCATTAAAATTCCTATCTATATGATATTCAGGAAAATCATATCGCTTGGGATAAACCCGGGACATCTATATTATAACATTTAAACACCATAAATTCGACTAAATATGCTAAGGAAAAAGTTTATCACATATAGGATAAATCTACCGATAGATGGTCCAGTAAACATAATCATCAAAAAAATGAATAAGATACCAAATCTCTCTAACATTTCCATTAGACGTCTAGCAAATTCTGGAGCTAAAGCATATAAAACTCTTGAACCATCTAGAGGTGGAAAAGGTATCATATTAAAAATAAAAAATCCAAGATTAACCACAATTGCCGTTTCAAAGATTTGACCTACTAATCCTGTACTCGGTAACCCAGCCAAAACCCAAAAACCGAACAAAATAAAAGCAAGTAACAAATTCGTAATCGGACCAGCCAACGCGATTAAAGCCGAGCCCCACTCACCCCAACGAACATTATTTGGATTATATGGAACTGGTTTAGCTCCACCAAAAACTGGTAAATTCGCAATCGCCAAAGTTATAGGTAATAATATCGTTAAAAATGGATCGATGTGCTTTATAGGATTAAATGTCAGTCTACCTTCAAGCTTCGCTGTATCGTCCCCTAGCCAAAAACTTGTATATGCATGCATAATTTCATGAAATATTAGAGAAATTAACACAACCAACAAAACAACAAATATATATTCAATATTCACATATAATAGTATATCAAAAATTGTATAAATTTTTGAATGATGTAAATATTGACTTTTAAGATTATAAACACTATAATGGCACAATTGTTAAATTAAAATTGGAATAATATATATGGCATCCCGTTGTGAATTAACTGGAAAAGGCAAACAATTTGGCCACAATGTAAGCTTCTCTTTACGTCGCACAAAAAGAGTTTTTAAGCCAAATCTACAAAAAAAGACTTTTGAAGTTAATGGTAAAAAAATATCCATGACTCTTAGCACTCAAGCTATTAGAACCTTAAAGAAAAAGGGGTTGATTTAAAAATTTTTCGCATACAGTTGATAATGCCCCCTTGTTCTAGGGGGATTATTTATTATAAATTAATTACTACGTGTTATTTCGATTATTTGCATTCCACTTGTCGCGGTTGATATTTGTTTAAATTTATATTTAGGCATCGTCTCAACTGGAACAGCCATTTCAGCAATAAATTTTTCCAAGCTATCTTGTGGCACTTCGTAGTTTATTGATTTATCTGAATAATGAATTGGTATTACAATTTTTGGATTAATTATACGTACTAATTTTGTAGCGTCAATTGCATCCAATGTATAACCATTTCCTCCAACTGGAATAATTAATATATCAATCACACCGATTGATTCAAGTTGATCATCATCTAATTTATTAGATATATTACCTATAACACCGATTCTAGATTCACCAACCTCTATCCTATAAATCGTTGACAACATGCGATCGGAATCCTTATCTATATGACGTCTAGCTGGTACGCCTCTAATATCAAAATCAGCTATACCGTACTCGCCTGGACCGTCTATTATTAATTTTGAATCAATATTATTTACGATAAATCTGTTCTCTGTTATTAATTGAACGGCGTCTTTATATGTAATGTCCTTCAAGCCAACAATTGATAGCTTTGGATCAATTACTAATTTTAACTTTTTCGTACTTATCGTGACACAATTTGCACCCTTATATTCTATTTCAAACATCTCTTCTCCTCTGTTATTTTAGTAGTATATGGTCTTTATCAATAACAACTTCATGCTTGTTATCCAGTATTTCCATAATAAATTTATCACGAACACTCTGTCTGTAATAAAACTCATCATAAGACATAACACTGTAGTTTATCTCGCGACCTTCTGTTTTTTCAATATCTCTAACTAATTTTTTTAGTTTCGTTAAGTTAACATTGCCAGCAACAATAATATCTATCGGAGAGTTTGAATTTTTTATTAGCACACCAGAGAATATTGCAACCCTAATGCCTTCAATATCATTGATCTTTGAGACATAGCCTTCATAGGAATTATTCTCAAATTTAAGGTCAATATCCCTATTTTCTATCGGCATATCGGCAAATATTGCTCTTAAAGCTACATAATATTTATAACGTTGGTTTACTTGATAATATAATTTATTATCAGAACTATCACTTGTAATCACTCCAACCTCTAACATGTTAGATAATTCGCGACGTACAGAATTAATTTGTTCATCAATCTTACGTGTTATTTCACGAACATAAAACGACTGGCCAGGATTATTAAAAAATAAATGCAATAGTTTTACTCTAGTCTTTGAACCAAATAGTGTGTCAATCATTTATTACTCCGAATAATATTCGTGCACTAATAATAACACGATTATTCAAACATAACGAGTTGATTATCAATGAATTGTTCAATTTGACTTAGTGGTAACCAGTTTATGTATTCATTACGTTTAAACCAAGTCTTCTGCTTCTTCACTAATCTATTATCTAATATTTCTGTAGCCTTTTTTGCATCATCTAAAGATATATCCCCTTTAAGGTATTTCATCACAACAGAGTACACATTTGATTTCATAGCCTCATTATCCCAACCATACTTATCATATATCATTTTTACTTCGTCGATTACTCCATTTTCAAAAAAACATTCTATCCTATTCTTTATATTTTTTCTTAATTCAGTTTTTTCTGTTGTAATTCCGACTATAATACAATTATTTATCGGCTTACTTGATTTCGTTCCTTCCATGCCACTTTTCTCTATAGATCTAATTAAATATCGCTTATTTTTATAATTTTCTGGTAATTTTATTTTATCTTTTTTGCAATAATCCTGTAATTCTTCCAATGACATAAGTTGTAATTTTTGCCTCAAAGCTTCGTTAGTATCATTTCCAAAGCTATAGTCAAAAACTATCGAGTCAATATACAATCCTGAACCACCGACTAAAATCGGTATATTTCCCCTCTTTCTTATTTCGTCTATTTTTTCTACAGCATATTTTTTAAAATCTGCGACAGTAAAACGCTCTCCTGGATCAACTAAATCCAAGCCCCAGTGCTTGACCCGCTGAAGCTGTTCCATAGTAGGTTTGGCTGTTCCAATATTTAAATATTTATAGATTGTGCGTGAATCTGCACATATAATCTCACCTCTATATTTTTCTGCTAATTTTAATGCTATTTCAGTCTTACCGCTCGCAGTTGGACCAAGTATTACTATTAACGGCTTTTCTCTATTTAAACTAATTTTCATTTTATTTAAAGGAAATAAGGTATTCTTTTAATTCATCAAATTTTATCTTATGTTCTCCGGATTGAATTCTAATACTAATTTCTCGATTATCTTTATCTTTTTCTCCAATGATTAATTGGACTGGTATTTTCCAATTCACTGCTTCTCGAATCTTTTTACCCAAAGATTCATTACGATCATCAATCGAAAATCGTATTTTGTTATGTTCAATTGGCTCATCAAGATATGTTATTTCTAAAATATTTACTATTTCTTTTACGTAATCATTTACTGCATTGTTTATCGTTAAAATACGTACTTGTTCTGGTGCTGTCCAAAACGGAAACCACCCTGCAGTATGTTCAATAAATACACTCAAAAATCTTTCTATTGAACCTAAGATAGCACAATGTATCATAACTGGAGTCTGGCTCTTTCCATTTTCGTCTGTGTATTCAAGTCCAAAGCGATTTGGTTGCACAAAATCTAACTGAACAGTCGCAACTTGATGTTCTCGCCCAATAGCATCAGTAGCCATAAAATCTATTTTCGGACCATAAAAAGCCGCCTCTCCATCTTGTTCAATATAATCAAGACCACTCGCAACAACAGCTGTTTTTAGCTGGGTCTGGGCCGATTCCCACAAACCTAATTCACCCAAATATCCGTCACTATCATCACGATATGACAATCTCAACCTAAGAGGCATGTTTATTGAACTATAGAGTTTACCTGCACTTAGCATTAGATTTTTAATTTCATTTTCTACTTGATTTTGCATACAGAATACATGGCTATCATCTTGAGTAATAGATCGAACTCTGTTCAAACCACCCAATTCACCCGTCTTTTCATCCCTATAAACTGTCGTTGTTTCAAGATACCTTATCGGCATATCACGATAGCTACGTGGACGTGATGCAAATATTTGTGCATGATGAGGACAATTCATTGGCTTTATACAAAAACTGTCGTTTGTTTCTTGGCTCTTTACTAGAAACAATTCTTCACCAAATTTTGCCCAATGCCCTGAAGTTTCATAAAGCTCTTTCTTTGTTATATGAGGAGTCCAAACTTTTTGAAAACCGTAGCTCTGTCGTAGTCGATTTGAGTATTCTGATAATACGTCGCGCAATATTGTGCCACGCGGAGTAAACATTGGCAATCCAGCTCCAACCAAAGGAGATACTGTAAAAATATCTAGCTCCTTACCAATTTTTCGATGATCTCTTAATTTTGCCTGTTCTAACATTCCTAGATAGTCTTCAAGTTCCTTTTGGGATGCAAACACCACTCCGTATAGTCTCTGCATTTGTGGATTATTTTCCTTACCTCGCCAATAAGCTCCAGCGACTCTCATTAATTTAAAAACTCCGGCATCCTTAGTGCTTTCAATATGAGGTCCTCTACATAAATCAACAAATTCTCCAATTTTGTAAAATGAAACACTTTTTACTACTGACTTATTGTATGTATCTAAACCAAGTTCATCAGCATTAATTTCTTTTGCAACAGTCGTGCCAGATCTTTTTAAATCTTTCAGCAACTCTTCTTTGTAAGTTTGTTTATTTTGCTTGGCCCATTCAATCGCTCGATCAATTGGCATTTCGATTCGTTCAAATAAATCTCCCCTTTTGATAATTTTGTACATCATTTTTTCTATTTTTGAAAAATTTGCTTCTGAAATTGTTTCATCGCCCAAGTCGATATCGTAATAAAAGCCATCTTCGATAACTGGACCGACTCCAAATTTTGCTTTCGGCCAAATATCTTTTATTGCTGATGCCATGATATGTGCCACGCTGTGACGCATCATATGTAATTTATTTTCATTCATTACTATTCTCCTTTTGCCATATGGCTAATAAATAATAAAAACATGTGATTATAACATTAAACTTATAGCTTAAATTATTTCTCACATGTCTCGGACTTACTATATAGTAAGCGGTTCCACCGGACTTTTCGCCTTTATTTTATTAAATAAAAACTAAGCGAACACTCATGATGTTACGTTACGTACGCTACAACTCCCCACGGAACTCAGTAATTGGTTAGATTACATCATTGTTCAAATAATATAATAACACGTTTCTTGCGTGACTACCTCTATTTTGGTATTCTAGTACAAACGGGTCCTTAGCTCATTTGGCTAGAGCGCAACATTGACGTTGTTGAGGTGAAAGGTTCGAATCCTTTAGGACCCACCATTAAACTCATCAAAACAGATGGGTTTTTATTTTTTCACAATTTTTGAATAAGTTTTCCACGTGATTAAACATCAATATAATATTACATATATATCATAAATGTAATATTAAACTTAATCTTGTTCCATTGACAATATATGTTGTTTATGCTAATATTAAGATATGGCTAAGAAACATCAGATTCAAGCTATTAACACAATAGGAACATCATCAAAACTTGAACGTTTTAGTTTAAGTTTTGAATACGATAAAACTCTAAAAGAAGTCAAGCGTGAAATGCGTATTAGGACACTAATGTAGATTAAATCTTATAAATCACCAAGAATACCCCACATTTTAAATGTGGGGTATTAAATAGTTAGCTAAATATGATAAATTTTTTAACTTTTATCACCCATTAAGCGATGTTTTTGCGATCTCTTTCTTGCGAGAGCGACTGACTTATGAGTAGCTTTTTCTGTTACATCAAACTTATCTAAATATTTACCAAGAAAAAGTCTACCTTGAGAATATAAAGCAGCGAATGAGCTATAACCTATGGCTGTAAAAGGCATTAAAACCCATTGAGCGAGCATAAATAGTGTCCTACTTTTCTTATATCGTTCTGGACGAGGTGGAAGCATCTTGAATGACAAAAATACAGTGATAAAAATACCAATCATTGCGATTTGTTGAATTCCACTCACAACGTCTGGTAATTGATGTGCTGGTATACTACGGGATGCTTCACTATTTAATAGTAATGGTACCCATCCACCTATGGCCACTAATATAGAAACACTCGCCAGTGTGATATGGCCGTCAAGCAATCTGAGAAGTCTTGCAATACCTCCAAAAAAGGAAACGTTACGTTGACGCGAAAATATTCTTGTAGCGACATACGGGACATCTGAAGCACCGTAGGCCCATCTACGTAGTTGTACAAATTGTGCCTTGAGAGTCCCTAAGTACGTGTCCGTCAATACTGCATCTTGATAAATTGGCACATAAATCGGCAATACATTGTAATTTCCACCGAAATAAAAGTAACTACGCCAATACTGATGGCCGTCCTCCACAATCGTCCTAGTACTCCAAAAATTCATCTCTTCCAAAGCATCCATAGGTTGTGAATGGGATGCAAAATTTCTTAAAGTGTGCGGTCGCATCGAACTGATAATATTCCAGAAGGAATTACCGGTAGCGATAACTCTCATCGGAGCTGGTGCGTCCCAAATATTACTGAAAAATAGGCATATAGGCTGATATGAAAGATGTTTGCGATCTTCATTGACAATATATTCGTAAGTTAGATAGTCAAAATAAGTTTTATGTGGCCTGTTGTCGGCATCGAGCGTAGTAACTATTACATCTTTTGATACAATAGTTACTTCTTTGAGCCATTCTTTTAAATATTTTCCAGCATATGTTATATTCCCTCCCTTTCCAATAACTTCATCAGGCATATCTTTTGGATGCTGTACTAGATGAAATGAATGAAATATATGGCCATATTTATTTTTTAATTTATGGACGGTATTTCTTATTGAATCACCACCCCTTTCCTCGTACGCAATTACAAGAATTATTTTTTTTGTATCAAATGTACCACTAGCAACAGACTTTACGGTAGGTTCAAGAACGTCATAAGATTCATTATATGTAGCAATTATTACTGCGTTATATATTTGCGATGGCCTAGGAAAGCTATCTGAGTCAGCCGAGACTAGACGTAAATTTTCTATATGACTAAACGCTCCAAAATCATTAGAATTAGCTTCTCTTTGTTGGTCGTAAGCAAATTGTGGATTCTCTAAATCATGTAACCTTGTATGCCAATCAACTTTTTGAGCCAATTCTAGTCTTTTCCGACCCTGTATTGTACGTAGAGCAATACCGATAGCCTTTACTAACATAGTCACAATAACTAATAGCACATAAGTAGCTGCTAAAATCGGGCTAACTAACGATAAAACAACTAGTAATAATAAAAGCCCATAGCTTATTATCGCTGGTAGCATTTCAAAAAAGCGATACAGTTTTGTTCTTTTACCAAGAGGAATTTCTAAATCTATCATATTTTAAAGTGAAGTATAAACATTAATAACCGAATCTGCAGTGATCCAACCCAGAATTACTAAACAGATACCAAGCCAAATAAACATTATTGCGATAGATCGACCTCTTACTTCAGACAACTTTATCGCAATCACAGAGTGAAAAAAAGCCAATAACAGCTGAAATACTATAAATAATAGAAGATAATACCATTGATCAGTATAAAAATTCGTCGTACCATAGGCCGTGTAATGAGATACTAATTGTAATTCGCTTACTTTTATTGATAAACCGATAAATATTGATGAAATTAAAGAAAGTAAAAATAACAATAATATCAAAAAAAATAGATATCTGTCAGATATAAGCTTTTTAAAAAATTCTATAAAAATAGTCTTCATATAAGATAGCTTTATTCTATCACTTTTTCCTCTGAGTAACTATTATACTGACAATAAAATCAATTAAATTGAACATTTTTTATATTTGTACTTGATAAATGCTTAATTTTAATTTAATATGATTCTGTAGATCATAGATTTTACTAGCATAGTATCTATGTTTCAGGTGTCTGCCGATTCTCATCAGATACCTAATACCGATATCTATGATCTACTCTATGATGTATTTTAAAAAATTCTGGAGCCGCTGTCCGGAATTGAACCGGAGACCTACGCTTTACGAAAGCGTCGCTCTACCAGCTGAGCTACAGCGGCATAATTGATCAGATACATTATAACATTTTATTCTGTAAATCATTAAAAATCACGCTGTTGCGAAAAATAACGTAAACTGGTATCATACTAGAGTTAATTATTAATTGGGCTCGTAGTGTAGTGGTTATCACGCCTCCCTGTCACGGAGGAGATCGCCGGTTCAAGTCCGGTCGGGCCCGCCAATAAAAATGTCACGAAGTAAGTGACTTTTTTTATCTACAAAAAAATTTGAGCTTTCTCTATACCGTAATATTTTTCAAGGAATTGTCTCTTATAGTCAAAGAAATTATTATCCTCAATGCTTTTTCTAATATTATCAACCGTACGAATTACGAATCTTTCGTTATGTATACTAGCCAAAACCAATCCGAATATTTCTTCTGATTTAAATAGGTGTCGTATATAAGCTCTTGAATAATTTTTGCACAAATAACAGTCACATTCGCTATCTACGGGATTAAAATCAGTTGCGTATTTTTTATTTTTGATATTGATACGACCACTGTAGGTATATAATGTCCCATTTCTGGCCTGTCTCGTCGGTGCTACGCAATCAAAAGTGTCGATGCCGTACTGCACACCAAGAAATAAATCAGCTGGTTGAGAACCAATACCTAATAAATGGCGTGGTTTATCTTCAGGTAAAATTTCATTAACCCATCTTACTGTAGAAGAAATTTCTTCAGGCTCGAATACACCACCTATACCAAAACCATCAAAGTCCATTTTAGCTAAAAAATTTGCACTTTGCTTTCGTAGTCTTTCTTCACGAGCTCCCTGCACTACCCCAAATAAAGCTTGGGGATTATCACCTGCCAAATAATGATCTTCGTTTAATTTATCGTGTTGTTTTATGCAACGCACCGCCCAGTTATGAGTTCTGTCCATCGCTTTTTTTATGTAATCATAACCCGCAAGTGGCGAAGTTAGTTCGTCAAAACACATATGAATATCCGAGCCAATTTTGTGCTGTATCTCCATAGATTTCTCGGGATTAATAAAAAGGCTATTACCATCTAAATGTGACCTAAAAAATACACCATCTTCTGTTACTTTTGTAAGTTGTGATTTAGTATGAACTGCCAAGGTAGCATCACCTTTTTCGCTATGGCTAGTACTATCTATCCCCTTTTTATATGCCATTCCCAATGAGAATACTTGAAAGCCACCACTATCAGAAAAAACTGGCTTATTGAAATTCATAAACTTATGAATACCTCCGGAATCAGATATTATATCTTCCCCTGGACGGAGCATTAGATGATAAGCGTTGACCAGTATGGATTGAGCTCCAAGATTAATTACTTGCTCTGGAGATAACGTTTTTACCGTCGCCTGAGTACCACCAACTATAAACGCTGGGGTTTGTATTATTCCGTTAGGTGTTTCAATAACACCAGTACGGGCTAATTTTTTATCAACCTTTTTTAAAATGGAAAATTTCAGTGGCTCTTTTTTCATGCTTATAATATTAACATTGAATCGCCATAACTTAAGAGACTATATTGTTGTTTTATTGCGTATTCATATGCTAGTAATAATTTATCCCAACCAACAAAGGCTGCCGTTAACATCAAAACCGTACTTTTTGGTGCGTGAAAATTCGTAATCAAACAATCAATTAGCTTGAATTGATATCCGGGATAAATAAATATATCTGCTTCCCCAGAAATATCAGTTTTTACCTTGTCAATATAATCGCTTGAATATTCTAGAGTTCTGGCAACTGTTGTCCCAAGTGCAAATACCCGACGACCGTTGAATTTTGTATCATTAATAATTTTTATTGCATCAGCATTGATTTTAAAAAATTCTTGATGCATATGGTGTTCTTCTATATTATCAGTACGAATTGGCAAGAAAGTTCCAAGCCCTACATGAAGTGTAATATAGACGACATTAACACCTTTAGATTTTATTTTTTCTAAAATATCATTTGTCATATTTAGACTGGCTGTGGGTGCTGCAACCGAGCCTCTGTCTTTCGCCCAAACAGTTTGATAGCGTTCAACATCAATAGCTTCGGCCTTTCTATGCATATACGGTGGAAGCGGTACTTCGCCATATTTTTCTAAAATATTTAACAAATCTTCACTACTTTTAATAATTGCTAATCCATCTCCTTGTATTTCTTCAACGACCAGAAAGTATTCTCCAATTTTCAAACAATCACCGACCTTAATTTTTTTTCTATATAACGCCCTGTGCCGATGCCAATCATTATCAAAGCTATGTTTTTCGAGAATAATCAATTCCCTAACAGCACCATTTTCTTTTGTGACTTTCAAGCGAGCTTTCATAACCTTTGTATCATTCAGTACCAAGGTGTCACCTTTATTTAAATAATCCACTATATTGTAATATTTTTTGTCTAACATACTACCAGTAAAACGATCCATAACTAACAACCTCGACGATCCTCTTATTAAACTAGGTTTGTCTGCAATAAGATTTTCTGGCAAATTATAATTATAGTCTGATAATTTCATAAATTATTATAATTATACTTTTTTAATAGATATGTAGCGTTCTATTTTACCAGCTTCTTCAACTTTCTTTAACGCATTATCAAACACTGTTAACGGTATTTTGATGTAGTCATAATTTACTTTTGTTTCATTCACATCTTTGAGTTTAATAATATAATAGCCATCACCAACAGTAGATTTTACGAAATCAGAAATTTGATTCTTGCCCATTTTTGATGCTATCAAAGCCAGACCACCATCTTGATTATCCTTAGGAACCCAACCTGAACTACTGAAACTTATTTCCAAATTGGATTGATTGGCATAAGAATCAGCCAACGTTTTTAGGTCAGAAGTTGGATTTACATCCAATGCTTTCTTAATTTCATTAGCATATTTTAGAGCTTCTTTGTCCATTTCATAGGCAACTTTTTGACGAAGAAGTTTTTGTTTCATTACATAACGCCACTCAGAAGGACTCCAGCCATAATAATCCATAATCACCGTATAATAAGTTTTTTCAGATAATTCACCATCACTTGATTGTCTTTGTTCTTTTATAAACAACTCAAGTTCTTTGTTGTCAACAGATAAACCGATAGTTTTTGCTTGCTTACTAGCGTAGGAATCAGCAATTGCATCTTGAAGGGATTTCTCTTTGATATATTCAACTTGCCTTTTTCCATCATCAGTTTTCAAGCTTACTTGTTCAATCTTTTTTAAATAATGGACCGAGCTTATATATTTCATAAGATAATCTGAATATAAAACAGTATGTTTATCAACCGAAGCTACTGGAGCTGGTATTACTCTTGTGACACGATAAATAAATTCACTGGTATTTTGAGCTTTATAAAGTTGCCACCAGCCAACTGCTATAATAGCAGTAAGGGCTAGAACACTTATTGCAATCGTATTAATAACCAATTTGTGCCTAGCGTATTGAATAGGATATTTATACCTTCTACCTCCCGCCAATATCCTTTCCCTATGTTCCGCAACAGTTTCACTAGTAATCCGAGATGGGCTTTGTTCGTCTTTGTTTTTCCGAATCTTAAGAAATAATTTCTTCATTTTCACCCCTATCATCAATTACATTATTAACAGCATCTTGTAGCTTATTATAAATTTTATCAGGATGCTCAACCATGTTTATTACCAGATCACCAACAAAAGTTTGTATCACAATAGTACCAAATTTAAATACCTCGCCACTAAAACCTGGGATTTTATAGCTTATGTTCTGGACCTTTGATAGTCTTAGCTCAACGACATCCTTACCAAAAAAACCACGTTGTGTAATTTGTCTTATCCTCTGATCGGTCACTATATAAATTGTAAAATACCATAGCATAAAATGATAAAAGAATAGGATTAAACCCAATAAAAATCCACCACAGGCAAGATAAAGCAGTTTTATAAAAATATCATATTCAACGGATAAACCCCAAATTAACATTGGCAAAGAAGCTACTAAAAATACACCGAGTAAAAGATAGAAGCCCTTCCTCATAGCAATAATGTGACGTCTAAAAACAAAAAGTAATTTTTCGCCTTCTCGTTGTCCTTCAAAATCAAATTGTTCTTTTTTAATTTTTTCCTTATTTGTCATATAGGTATTTTATCCTAATATTTTACTTATGTATGTTGGTACCCCGGGCAGGAATCGAACCTACAACCTTATCCTTAGGACGGATCTGCTCTATCCAATTGAGCTACCGAGGCTTATTATCCATCTTTGGCACAGATTACTTTTTAAAATATTCATAGCCTAATCATAATATTACATGACAAATAATATCTAATAATATAAAACAATAGACCCCTCAGCTTCTTATTATAACGTCAATAGCTTAATTAAGTCACTTTTCCTTTGGGACGTGACCACGAATAATAGCTTCTTGAGAAGTTTGATAGTCTCCGTATATTTCTGATTTATCGAACCATAGAGCTATTTCCTGTTCAGCTTCTTCTGGGTTACCTGATGCATGTACGATATTTGGTAAAGTCGAGCCAGATCTATTTGTAAATTCTCTAGTAATATGTGTAAAATCGCCCCTTATAGTACCTGGAGCAGAGTCCTTTGGATCAGTAGTGCCAACCAATTTTCGTACGTAGAAAACTGCTTCAACTCCCTCTAAAACAAAAGCTATTACGGGCGTTTCTGTCATTTGAGATAATACTATGTTGTATATATCTTCACCCCACCTACTTATTAAATTACTAATTCCTTCATAATGTTTATGAAAATGAAGTTCATCAGGGGCAATCATTTTTATAGCTACGATTTTTAACCCTGCTCTTTCAAAACGAGTAATTATTTGCCCAACAAGTCCCCTCTGCATAGCATCAGGCTTAATTAGTATTAAAGTCCTTTCCAGTTCTTGCACAAATACGCTCCTTTCGCGAATAATCTTAATTTAGTATACACTATGACGTAATGTATTAATAATTGAATAATTTTGTAGTACTGCCTTGGTTTTGGTATTCTAGTGATATGTATTTATCAGAATTGATAATCGATTATATTGAACATTTAGAAGTTGAAGGCGGTCGCTCAAGCAGTACCGCCTCGAACTATAAACTGTACCTTGAAAGATTTGTTGAATTCACTAATGATATTACTGTTGATAAAATTACGTCAGATATGGTTAGAAGGTACAGATTATGGCTAAATCGTTATCGTAATTACAACGACGATGAATTGTCGACCTTAACTCAATTCTACCACCTCATAGCATTGCGGGGGTTTTTGAATTATTTATCGAAAAGAGATATTGTAAGTTTGTCATCAGAAAAAATTGAATTGCCAAAAATATCACGTCGCCAAGTTACTTTTTTGTATCCAGATGAAATCGAAAGATTAATTGAACAAATTAATTTATCAACAGAATCAGGGCTACGTGATAGAGCGATTATTGAACTATTATTTTCCAGCGGTCTTCGAGTATCAGAGTTAATAAATTTAAATAGAGATCATATAAATACTAAGCGACGTGAATTCATGATAAGAGGAAAGGGCAAAAAGGATCGGCCAGTATTTATTAGCGAAAATACTGCCGATCATATTGAAAATTATTTACACTCAAGAAAAGATAATTTGCCACCCCTTTTTATCAGTTATAGTCGAAATCATAAACCGAGTAACAGTGGTAATTACAGACGATTAAGTGCCCGTAGTATCCAAAGAATGATTAATCAATATTCGAGACTTGCAGGTATTACTAAGCAAGTTAGCCCCCATACAATGCGTCATAGTTTTGCGACCGATTTACTAATGAATGGTGCTGATTTACGTAGTGTTCAGGCAATGCTCGGTCATAGTAATATTAGTACTACTCAAATATACACTCACGTAACAGACGAGCATCTTCAAGAAATTTATAATAAATTTCACAGCGAAATTACTAATCAAAATTAACTTTTTTAAGGTGTGCATTTACCTACAGATGAATCACTAGAGTCATGATTAAAATCATTCGGATTATCTGTTATAGAAAAATCTTTACAAAAATTACCAGTTAAATTAATGGCAGCTTCAGGATATGAAAAATTAATGTCAGTCATTTCTACTCTGGTAGCAACTCTTCTATATAGAGTACTAGCCCTACCTGTTGAGTCAATTTGTGGCTGGACTGCATGAAAATTTATCAGTTCTGGTACAGCCGGAGAACTGTCGTATAAAGAAACTCGATAGTTTGTCTGATTATTAATAGATGCTAGATTTAAATACAATTCCCTACCGCCTCCAGCAACGTAATTAGCTGGATTCGATAGTTTGATTTTTGCACTACAAGCGTAGCTACCATTAGAAATAGTTCCCGAGCACCTAATAGGTGTCGGTTTACCAGTAGGAGTCCTTCTAAAATCAATTAATGAGATATCTTTTGTATTTGAGACAGAACCGACCGAATCAAATGACACTCCAGTATTACCAAACGGATACAAAAATAACGTGCTACTGTTGGCATAATCAAAATCAGTCAACCTAAAAGATTCTGCGAACTGGATGAATTGTGATCTTAGAATAGGTGGGTTATCCGCTCCCCAATCAGTAGTTACTAAAGGCCAATATGTTGAGAGTGGATATAATTTTATTTTTCCTTCAACATTATTGAACCAATCAATCTGAACCGTATCAAAATATTTTTCTCCGATTAATGGTATGACTTTTGATTCATCTTTTTTAAGCTCACCAAGATAATCAGGTGTGTTAAGATTTATTTTAAGACAACTATAAGATTGATTTAATTTAGTATCATTACTGCCAGTCTCAATATTAACACCGTCTTCTTTTACAATATCCCTTATGTCTTTTAAGATACTGACTGACTCGTTACATTCTGTAGAATTTATTGCTTTTGTTGCTTCAATGCAATCTGCACTGGTATGACCATAGGAATTACAGATACTTTGATAAAGTAATAATGCCCGTTTTGCATCTTCAACACCTGCCTGGGCTGAGTCGTAAGCACTTTGTGACAAATCGGTTGAAGTGGCTTGTTTTTGATCTTGTAGCATAATTCTTACAAAACTTACTGTTACGACAGTCATTAACAAAGCGGTAAAAATAACTACGAATAGTGATACTGCTCCATTTTGTTTAAATTTTATTTTTTTCATATCTTATACCTCCTACCAATTTGATTCCACTGAACTACCTGAACGAGCAACTATACTAAATTTATTAATTGAACAGTATGTATGATCATCACCAATTTCACTAGGTGTTTTACATTTTGCATCTACACCTAATTGATAGTCGATGGCTATCTGATCATTTGTACCTATAACGAATGTGATGTTATATATTTTTTGACCAGTTCTTGTGTCACCGTCTGTATCTAAAGATAAAATTTTAAAATCATGAATTGATAAATCATAATCACCACTTCCAATTAATTCAATCGGTTCCTCGTCATTTGTGGCGTGATACATTATTTGTTTATTCGAACTGGTCGTACAATAGATTGCTGAAGGGTCATATATTTTTACAAAGTTAATTATTTTACCAGACTCATCAGAATAAGAATTTAACTTTATTATCGTACTATCGTTAATATATTTTCCATAATTCCAAATATAACTGTATCGTCCTAGACATAATCTACCGCCATATTCTTTAGTACCACTTTTCATCGGCAAGTAATAGCTTTCAACTACTACATCTTCATAAAGGTCGCCGACATCAGGGTCAATACTGAATGGATTACTGGATGCGATATTTCGCTGTAAATCACTCGCTAATAAACGCGCTGATTCATTCACTTCTTTTAACATCAATCCCCGATTATATATCTTACCCATTTGAATTACCGTCATTGCAATAGCAATTAATAAAACTGAAACAAATGTCATGGCTAACATTAATTCGATTATCGTAAAACCTCTTTTTTTATCCACGTGGTTCATATAACCTCACAATAGTACCTAAAGTCATTGGAATTTCTTGACTAGGATCTTCCCAACATGCTCTTATATGAAAATCAACATAGCCTGAATTTTTCTGTTCGTCAGTGAATGTTTTATGAATAGCTTCAACCCAAATACCTTGTGATTCATAAACATTATTATTTATTTCGTTATAACGTACTTGAGAAAAAGTAACAGCATCTTTGAAAATATTGGATGTAGACTCAGGATTAATGTACTGTATTTTTCTAGTATTCATGATAAAACTACCAGGAGGTAAATCTGGACATCTGCCATCTTTCAAAGAGGCAAAGTCTGATGCAGAACTTTTTGAATAATTATCATCTAAATTTTTCATCATATATGCCCATTGACCAGCAGGTTTATCAATCTCTCCTGCGCTATCAAAATATTCACTATAACTTGTGCCTGATTGGTAGCTTGAAGCATAAGCCTCATTAAGATATCTTAAAATTTCTGCTTGTGAATCAATCTCTTGGCGTACAAGTGTTATTTCTAACGAACGTTGGGCAGTTGAAGTTCCCTGATTCATTATGGACAGACAGCATACTGCTAGTAAACTAAATATTGATACTGCAAATAAAACTTCAATCATAGTATCGCCACTGAAATAACTACTCTTTTTAACTAGCATCCGCTTGATTCTCCTAAAGTCTCAATACCACTCGGCCCAGTTGCATTCGGCATAATTATCACAGCTGATTTCGGACCAGTAAATAAACCATTGGAGTTTATACATAACTTAGTTTGTCTTTCAATTGAGCCTGCTTCAGTAAGGATATCTACTATATTTCCATCACCGATAGGACTGCTGTTATTTGAATGTACGAATGTCCTTATCACCCCACTCAAAGGCGAACGAAGTATTAGCATCGAAAAAACAATCGGTTTATTATGATTATCAGCAGTATCAACCAAGGACGCTCCCCATTCCAGTTTGTAGGTCTGTCCTTCTAATGACGATATACTGATATTATATTGCTTGAATGAATCAATATCATTATTAGCAAAATTTATTCCACTAGGTGTAATACCAATTACTGTTTTTGATACAATTTCATTACTATTATTAATATCATTTACAGTAAGAAATTTGCCGAGAATTACGCAATCAGATTGTCCGATTGCGACAATTTCTCCATTACATTCGTTCATTGTTAATCTATCATTATCAACATTTGAAACCTCTGAGTATTGTTGTCTAAAAAATGATTGGAGAGATGATACGCTATCACGATATCTCTGATTATTTATTGACGTACCAGTACCAACCAAAATTCCAGTTATCAATAATGCAGATATACCTAGAAACAACATAGTTTCAATAATAGTAAAACCGTCTCTATTAATTAGCTTCATTTGATTATGATTATAACATAAGCATAATAACTTATAACCTATATTAGGCTATAAAAATATAGGTTAATTAAATACATACCTGCTAATTTTGCAAATATGAATCCGATTATAAGTAGTGGGCCGAAAGGAATTTTTGAATTACGTTCTAATTTTCCTGCTAGAAGTGGAGGTAATACTATTAAACAACCGATGAAATTTGCCATAAATAGTGCTATGAAAGCCAATCTCCAGTCGGCTAACATCAAAGCTAGTCCAAGACCTAGCTCAACATCACCAAAACCAATCCACTTCCCTTTAGATATTTTGTGCAATATCCAATACAAACCACTAAGTATAAATAAAGCAAATAATATGCTAATAATTGAATGAAACTTATCATTTGATTGCACTAGAACAATCAATGAGTTTATAATACCGACGAACAATACAAACTTAGATACCCTGTTTGGCAGTAAATACCACTTAACATCGTAGACAAAAAGGACAGCCAATCCTACGCCTGCGATTAACCACAATATGAAACTAGTAAAGCCAAAAAATGTATTTAAACTTTCAGGCCAATATATATATGACAAAACAAAGAATAATGCTGTAAATAATTCGACTGCTGGTTCCATGTAGCCAATCTTTTTATGACAATGTCTGCATTTTCCCTTTAAGGATATCCAGCTAAATAATGGAATTAGATCGTACCATTTAAGTTTATACGAACAATTTAAACATCTAGAGTAATCATTCTTGACTTTGTTCTTCGTAAGTTTTTCTAGTTTTTCATATTCACTATCATTTATTTTTTCACCATCATTTTTCTCTTCTTTTAATTGAAAGGCTCTTAGTCTCCACACTAATGCCCCTGCAAAACTCCCCATACAAAGACCAAATATTATTAAAACTAAATATATAATTAATTCTTCCATAAGCACTATAATAACCTAATTGTGTCATAAAAAAAACCTCGGCTATTAAGCCGAGGTAAAAAATAGTTTTTATGTCTAGTTATTAGTACAGTAGACACCACCACCTTCAAGATACATACGAAGAGCGACTTTTCTAGATCCTTCCGACTTCACTTCTCCATCAGAACCACAGGTAAATCCAACCGCATAATATATAACGTTCTGAGTATCTTCGGAGGAAAAATTACCACTCATTACATCATCCTTAGGAACGAACTCATACGTGGCGTCCGCTTCGTCAGCCTGATTTTTATTTACTCCCGAAGGATCTATAAAAGCATCACTACCAGTCGTTGTCAGATAGTTTGAAGTAAACGTTCCCCAATCTGAAGGTAAACTACCCCTGTTTGCACCTTGATAATTCATAACAGCTGTCATAGCCCGACTAAGATCATTCTTACGTTGAGTATCCCTTTGACTTCTCTGAAGAGCAGGCAAAGCGATAAACACCATCATAAATATTAATCCAGCAATAGCTAGAACTAAAACGACCTCTATGATAGTAAAGCCTTTTTCTTTTTTGTTGTTCATTGAAGTTATTCCACCTTTCTTATGAATATTAATAAATAATATTTGCGATAAAACGCTTAAGTTTATATTAGACTACATGTAGTTTTATGTCCATACCTATACATTCATTCCGTTTACTAGAGAATAGATCGGTAATAAAATTGCCCCGACCATACTACCTGCTACAACCGCCAAAACAACCATCAATATAGGTTCTATGGCAGTCGATATCGCCTTTATTTGTTCATCAAGCTCATCTTCATAAACCTGAGCAGTTTTTCCCATCATTTCATCGATACGTCCAGATTGTTCGCCAATTTTTATCATTTGCGGAACAAGAGTTAATATGTAATTTTCGGGCTTTAAAGCTACCGACAAAGCTTTACCACCTTTTACTTTTTCCGTAGCATTCATGATACTTTTTTCAACAATAGTGTTATTGACTGATCTGGAAGTAATTTTTAATACATCTAGCATACTAACACCTGTGCTGAGCAATGTCTGTCCAGTTCGCATGAATCGTGCCATATATAATTTTTTAAACATGTCGCCGAATATCGGAATGTTTAATTTAAATGTGTCCTTTATCTTTATGCCACTTTCAGTTTTTAACCATTGAACAAAAAAATACAAAAATACACAAGTGGCAATTATTAACAACCACCAATAATTACTGACAAAATCTGCCATCATAACCATCGCCTTTGTCAAAAAAGGTAACTCTTTTTTTAAATCAATGTACAGTTTTTCGACCTGAGGCACCACTGTAAATAACATAAAAGCCATTACACCAAATATAACTACTAACACAATAATCGGATAAGTTAATGCTCCTTTAATTTTACTCATCGTTGCAGCATCTTTTTCTTGTTGATAAGCTATCCTTTGTAATGCATTATCGAGTGTTCCCGAAGCCTCACCCGCACCAACAAGCGATAAGAACACTTGATCAAATACTTCTGGAAATTTCGAAAAAGATTCAGAAAGTGATTTTCCTCCCTCAACGGATACGGATATATCTTGAACAATAGATTGTAGTTTTTTATTTTGAGTTTGTTCCAAAACGGTATTCAAACTTTGTGACAATGGCAATCCTGCCCCAATTAATGTCGCAAGTTGACGAGTAAAGACTACTCTGTCTTTGGTTGTTATTCGATTGGATAATTTCGATAATAAATTATCATTTTCCTTTATTTCTTTTATATCGAGAGGAGTAAATCCTTGATTGATTAATAATTTTGCAGCTGCACTTTCTGAATTTGCCTGAACATTAGCCTTAACGATTTTGTCAGTAGCTTGATCACGAGCCTCATATGAATATTTTTTCATTATTATCCTCTCATTAACCTCTCGAATTCTCCTAAATCAACCGCAACTTCACGAGCCGAATCGTATGTAACAGTGCCATTTTGTACTAAATTGACTAGATTCCTATCCATAGTCTGCATTCCTTGATCAGCACCAGTCTGGATAACGGCATCTAGCTGGTGAGCTTTACCTTCACGAATAATATTTCGAACTGCTGGGTTAGCAATCAATATTTCTGAAGCAACTAACCTACCGCCACCTATGGCAGGAATCAAACGTTGCGAACATATTGCCATTAATATATTCGAAAGCTGTGCACGAATTTGCGGTTGTTGATGCGGAGGAAATACATCAATCATACGATCTACCGACTGGGAAGCACTATTTGTATGTAGTGTCGCAAATACTAAGTGACCAGTTTCAGCGATAGTAATAGCAGCACTTATGGTTTCCAGATCCCTCATTTCACCGATTAATACTACGTCTGGATCTTGACGTAAGCTTGACCTTAGAGCGGCACTAAAACTATAAGTATCATAATGAACTTCACGCTGAACGACGGCTGATTTTTTTGATTTGTGTGTGAATTCAATAGGATCTTCTATAGTGATTATATGGCTAGATCTTTCAGTGTTTATTTTGTCAACCAAAGCAGCTAATGTCGTAGATTTGCCACTACCAGTCGGACCCGTAATAAGCACCAGTCCTCTTGGGTAATCTGCGAAACTCATAACTACATTTGGAAGCCCTAATTCAGTTATTGTTTTTATTTCATTTGGTATTAAACGTAAAGCTGCCGCTAAATTACCTCTTTCATGAAAGGCATTAACCCGAAAACGTCCCAAAGTTCCAAATGCAAAGCTAAAGTCAAATTCTTTATCTTTTAATAATATCTGACGTTGGTCTTGATCCAGAACAGCAAAAACTAACATTTCGACAGTCTGTTCATCTAAAACATCTAGTCCAGGTATTGGCACTAATGATCCGTCAATTCGCAATAATGGTGGCAAACCTACTTGTAAATGTAAATCTGAAGCATGTTTACGTACGACATCCTCAAGTAATGCTTCTATTCGTAGATTTTGACTGCTCATTTTTTACCACCCTTCTTTTTACGCTGTATCCGCAGTAACTCGATTTACTTCTTCAATACTTGTAACTCCCGATAAAACTTTTAAATATCCGTCTTGACGCATTGTAATCATACCCTGTTCTTGAGCTCGACGTTGAATCTCGGCACTCGTAGCTCTAGTAACAATTAGCTTCTGAATATCTTCGTTGACATCCATAACCTCATAAAGACCTGCTCTTCCACTATAGCCATTTGGAGCTGGGTCTTGACGAGTATCGATACCCTTGACTAAAGTATAAGCGTTTTGAGTGGATAAGGGCAAGTCTTTATAGCCTAAATCTTGAGAAATTCTCGCCACATCCGCTTTAGATTTTGGCAACAGATGACCGATAGTAGCTTTTATATTTTGAGTTTCAATAGGATTTGAAATATATGATTCTCGTTTTTTTGCAATACGACGAACTAATCGTTGACCTATGATGGTATTTACAGTACTAGCAATCAAAAAAGGTTCAATACCCATATCTAGCAGCCTTGGCAAAACTCCTGCGGCACTATTTGTATGAAGTGTACTAAATACTAAGTGACCAGTCAATGCGGCTTGTACTGCCAAATTTGCGGTCTCGCTATCACGGATTTCTCCAACCATCACCACATCAGGATCTTGACGCAAGATCGAACGCAGTCCATTAGCGAACGTCAAACCAACATCTGGATTGACTTGAATTTGATTTACTCCAGCCATTTTATATTCAACTGGATCCTCTAATGTCACGATATTTACGGCATCATCTTTTATCTCTTTTATTAGAGCGTATAGGCTGGTTGATTTTCCACTTCCAGTAGGACCTGAAGTTAACACCATACCATTTGGACGACGAATGCCCTTTCTTATAGCTCTCAACGCACGTCCAGCATAACCCATTTCTTCGATATTAAAAGAATTACCAGATTTATCCAGTAGACGTATAACCACCTGTTCACCCCATATCACGGGACTAATAGCGATACGTAAATCAACTTCTTTATTGAGAATATTGACAGCGAATTGCCCATCCTGAGGAGTACGATGTTCATCTATCTTTAAGTTGGATAAAATTTTTATTCGACTAACTAATGCAGGTTCAATACTTTTTGGTAATTGCATAATTTCTCTGAGCATTCCATCAACACGACAACGTATTTTTAACGTTTTTTCCATTGGTTCGATATGCACATCACTGGCTCTATTTCTTAATGCGTACTCCAAAATCGTACTCAGTGCTTTACTGATTGGAGAATCTTGAACTATGGTTTTAACTTCTTTATTCGTTTCTTGGACTGCTTCTTGTTGGCTGGCAATTGCTGCCTCATCCACACTAGATAAGTCGGTTTTATATTGACTCAAGATATGACGTATACTAATTTCTGAAGCCATAAATATTTTTAAAGGACGTTCGACTAAACTTGATAAATAATCTACAGCTTGGACATTATTTGCATCAATCATAGCGACAGCAAGGCGATTCTGTACTTCTGCTAACGGCACAGCCATATAGCGTTCGGCTATGTCTTGGGGTAATATATTGAGAACATTCTGGTCTATAATGCTATTGTATAAATTTATATAAGGAACTCCAGAAACATGTGCTATAGCGTGGGTTATTAGTTCATCATCAACAATATTTTGCTCTGTTAAATATACCAATAGAGGCTTATTTGCTTTAGTTGATTCGATCTGGGCATCATCTAGAGTTAATTTACTAACTAAACCTTCTTCAATTAAAAGGCTTATCATCTTTTCTTGAATATCCCCAGTTAGAAGTGCCATATTTTGACCATCCTTATTGGGTATTATTTTCTGAATCGGTCCCTACAACTTGAACACGAACAGCTGGATTAATAGCATCCTTATTAAATATTTTTTCGCTTGGATCATCAATAGACAGTTCTACTCTATCGATAGTTTTTACTTTTTCATTTTCCATATAGATATCATCAAATATACTTGAGCCAATAAAATATGCTGTCAAAATACTAATTGATGCTATAAGAATTATCATTGCTATTTCAGTTTTTTTCATCTCTTTATTATCTTATCCTTTAATTCAACGATTCTTTCGGGCTCATAATAGGCACGAGCTTTCACATTTAGTCCCTGTTTATCACCTTGACTTTCAACAGAAAAAGATACTATATCTATAGTTCTAATCGATTTTTCTAGATTTAATAATACTTTCTTTAAAGATTCATAACTGCCTGAAACCGAAAAACGAAAAGTAATTATTCCTTGAGTTTCAGAATTATTAGCTGAGGCATTTCCAATTGAATTTTCTGATAATGATTCAATGCCAACGACTAAATCGGGTTGCAATGAATTTATCACGAGACCGTCAATTCCAGATAATAGTTTTTGCTGGATTGATGCAGCCAAAGCAGATGAATTCGCTAAAGACGGTAAAGCATCGAGAATAACCTGTAATGTTTCATCATCTGAATTAGCTTTTGCACTAATTAAAGCCTGGTTTGAATCCAAAGCACGAACTTCTGATTTTAGTTTATCAACATTACTAATATTGGATTTCAAAATTTTAACGGTGCTACTTTTCTCGGCCAGTACTTTTTCATTAAATACTAACATTTGAACTAAGAATACGGATATTACTAAGGCAAAACCTACTAAAACAGAAGCACCAGCAACCCATAAGAACATTGTCTTTTTAGCTTTCGAAATCTGAGTTCGTTTACGTAAAGCTACTACCTTTGGTTGAGCTACTTGAATTTTTGGTTCTGGAACTTGTTGTTGATTCATACTATCTTGAGAATTTTCCATGATTTCTATTCTTCCTCTTCTAAACTTTTTGCTTTATCAGCAAAAATATTCTTAGGTACACCCTTATATGAATCTGTGGAATTCTCTTCACCAACAATTACTACGGTAGCGTCTTTAGATGATAATGCGAACAACTCTTCAGCATAATTGAATGTAAGCGTAAATCTGAGGACCTTTTGTCCAGTGGCATCCTCACCGTAATTGTTATCGTCTATACTAATTTTATTCGCCAAAGCTACCGTTTGACTTTTTTCATCACTATCTTTGAACTTAATATTAGCGTTAGCTATTGTTTTTCTAAAAACATCTAAAGCCTCGTAACTATTAACCGCCTGGCCTTCTATAGTAACCTTGTTAGATTCAGTATCAATATCAATTTTTGAGATTTTTATTTCATTTGGAGGTGGAGGAATAATAGCAACTAACATATTAAATACTCTAGAAGCGATAGGCTTATCGTTATTTAAATTGTTTATCTTATTTAGTTGGTTCTGAATCGTTAATATTTTTGATAAATCTTCAATACTTGAAAATTGTTTGTTATACTTTGTTATTTCACCATCGTAATAAGAGCTTCTTAGGTTTTGGGCAGTAAAAATATAAACAACAAGTAATAAGACTACCGCAATCGATATAGCACTAACTATTATAGAAATAGTGATTACTGTATTGCGAGCTCTCTGTGCTTTTATTAACTCCTGTTTGACATCAGGGACTAAATTAATTTCTATCATTTGTCATTTCTCCTCTGAGCCAAGCCTATGACTGTAGCAAATTCGGACGCAACAGCACTTAGTTGTTGCTGATCATTAGGAGAAACTCTAACTCTCTGCCAAGGATTTGCAATACTAGTGCTAATTCCTGTCTTTGCAGTTATATAGTCACCAAATTGTGGAATAACTGCCGAAAAACCTGATAGTAATATTCCGCCAACTGGTGTATCTGGATACCTAGTCTGGAAAAACTTTACAGATTTTACTAATTCTGAGGCAAAATTGTCTAAAGTATTCTCTACTGCTCTATATATTTGCCCTTCTAATTTATCTGGTGCCAAACCAAATTTCAAAATAAATTGCCTAGCTTGATCTTCTTGAACATTTAAGTTTTGAGTAGCAACCTTGACTATTGATTTTAGCCCCGTTGGGATATTACGAACTAACCTTGGACTTTCACTATAGGTAATCGCTAAGTCAGTTGCTTTTTCACCCATATCAATTATTAAGCGAGCATCTTTGACGCCAGTTGGCAATAAGGATCGAACAATAGCAATCTGATCAGGCTCGGCTCCGATAACATTAAAACCGAGCCCTTCGATAAATTCCAAACGCTCTTCTGCATAAGATACCAAAGTACTTGCTAAAAGTACTTCTTGTTGTTTTGGGTCATGCAAAGATTGACCAAGTAATGCCCAATCTACCTTTGCTTCATCTATTGGCATCGGTATATATTGGTCACATTGATATTTAATTGTGCTTTTTAGTTCGGCAGGATTCATAATTGGTACATCAATAACAGTAGTAAAAGTCTTATTGGAAGGTAGCCCAATTACAACATCCTTTTTCTTTATACCACTTTGACCTACGGCTGTCATAATAATCTCGCCTAAACGACGCATACCCTCACTGGAGCTACCTGCACTAATTTTTTCGTCTACTGGGGCGTAGCCGTAATGCTGTAATACCCAATTATCAGAGCCAGAAGGGGCAAGTTGAACAACTCGCACTGCATTAGTGCCTATATCTATCGCAAAGAAATCGCCCGAACCCTTTATTAGTGACATTCTGGTCATAATTATACAAAAGGATAAGCACTAAAACAAGCAGAAATCGCTAATGACCATTAAAATCTTGGGGGAAGTTCAGTTGTATACACAGTTTGAATACGACCACTACTGGATGCTCTGGCAAAAGACCATAAATACGCATCAGCTCTGAGATTAAATGTTTCAGCTGGATCACCGCTCCCCTCATTAGGTTCCGAGCCAGCCGTTCTTAACATATATAACTTATTCGTAATTACAGGACCATTAACAGTTAGTGGTCGATTACACTGATTAATAGTAAGATCGGTATCTGTATTTACATCACATGTTTGCACTGAATCATTTGCAACCAACCAAGCATCCACTTGAGTGACATCTGAATTGATTATTATTTTGTCAGCAATTATTACTAATTGTGGTATCTCTGAGATACCGTGATAATCTTTGTTTTCGTAAATCTGATTGCCAGATATCGTAACTGTTCCGTTTACCTTTAGAACAACCGACTTTCCAGATTCAAGAGTGCTTTCTGTCAAGTTAAGATTACTATTCCTCTCTCCAATTCGTAATCCGTTGCCTGAGAAAAAATTATCTACACTGATATTTGGTGGAAGGCTATCACCTTTACCAACAAAGGTGGACGCTACGTCAACAATTGTGGTGCTCTGTTTATATTTACCTTTAGATGATGATGCAGTACAATTTGCGACTGGATTATCCGCATTACCAAAAGTTAGAGTATTGTAACTACAGATTTGTTTAAGATTAGAACCAGTTGGACTCGCAAAAGCCGATCCAGATGCCATACCAGTGATCTTCCCAGTTGCAAATAACCCGTATTCTCCCCAGCTACCAAAATAGTTTCCTTTATCAGAAATAGTGGTATAAATTTGAGAGTTCGTAGTGGGAGAAGTATTAGTCCGACCAACTATTAAATCACCACCGATTACCTGTACTTTTGGTTTTTTTACGATTATTACACAATTTTCTTCAAGTTTTAAT
Organism: Candidatus Saccharimonadota bacterium; assembly: GCA_035399865.1. Taxonomy (GTDB): domain Bacteria; phylum Patescibacteriota; class Saccharimonadia; order Saccharimonadales; family Saccharimonadaceae; genus UBA1547. Next base: position 114,079 of record DAOPJW010000003.1, on the reverse strand, counting down.
GATGAATGTTGCCACATGTTATCGAGATTAAATGAGTCATTGCTTGGATCACTTGAGCTAGCTTTGAATGAAAATGTATAGCATATTTTCGTTCCCGCTGGCAAATCTGTCATCTTATCAGTATATTTTTTTAATGGGCTATTACCGCTACCAATCAAAGTTGGCTTACTGGCATTGCTGAATACGCCAGAACCACTATTAAAAACTTCACATTTATCTTTTCCTGAATAGTGATTACATGGAATATTAGGGTTACTAGCACTGGCAGTGCTCGGAACCATTATATTTGGAAGATAAGTTAATTTTGTAATCTGCCATTCAGAGGTCTTTGTTTTAGTATGGGTTCTATATTTACTATAAAAAGATGGGTAGCCCAATTTAGTCCAAGCATCACTAGCTAGTGTTGGTTGGATGTCTACAGTCGCATTCGGTTCTGCTCGTAAATAGTTTAAAGAAATAATCCCAGTGTTTAGCCTATAATCAAAACATGGACCTATTTTTCCCGAGGTTTCTGATGGATTGTCATAAGTATAAACCCAATGGCAAGATGTACTACCAGAAGATGTGGTATGGCAAGATCGCCTTTTAGTTTGTTTATGATTTGCAATGTCTTCATATACAGTGAATGTATCACCCGTTGTGCACTTTTTTGTCAAATCAAGAGTATCATCACCTCTAACAGTTGTGCTATAGACAGTTCTACCAGTAGTATCATTCACGACTTTTATACTTATACTAACTTCGCTACCATTAACATCAGTATGGCCATTAACTTCATACAAAAGAGGACGACAAACATTTGGAGTAGGTTCAATAATTTCTTCGATAGGCGTAATTACTATCGGATTCGCAACTAAATTACCACAGCCTGTTTCTATCGTAGCCCGATGCTCTCCATTTTGTTGTATTTCGATTACTTCACGATTTACGATAACGTGTGGACCATAAAAAACATTCTTTTTATCAGGATCGTAATATGACGTTTGTCCTACGTCAGAATAGATCACAGATACGGTTACTTTATTCTCCGCCGTCATACGTTCTTCAAATTCTGCCACGTCATCGGCCGTCGGCCACTTACAATCATTTTTACATTCATTAATTAACTGCATAATAATAAAGGCGGCACCAATTTGGTCATGTGTATCACTACCGTATAATTTACTTTTCAAGAAAGATACTAATGAACCGACATCATTTACTCCTGTGATTGCCTTTCCATTTCCCGAAGAGTCCCTACCAGTTAAAACATCATTTACTCCATATTCGGCATATTCGCCTGTTGTGCCACAATCGCCACCTCCCATATATTCACCGGCCTCAAAAAAACAATCGCCACTTATTGCGAGGCTGTCGTTCTCTAACACAATAATGTTTATAGACAAAACTGTTACTAACGAAAATATAATTAGTCGAATATATTTCATTTAATCAATGCCTCTGCATTTCTTTTTGCTATCAAATAATCATTATAAGGACAAGATTCATTAGGATTATCAGATTTCTCACTCCTATCGGCAGCCAGTTGATAATATTCGACAGCTTCTTGATAAGATCCCATTTTCATATAAACAAGGGCAAGGTTAGAGGCTGTACTGGCAGTTGGCTTGATTGTCTCTGCTTGATTTGCTATCTCTAAAGCAGAATCTTCCATTTCATTATTTATATACAACAAAAACGATTCATTAAGATACACTAATTTAGCATCATTATTACTAGAATTATTCACATATTCTTGGAGTTTCTTTTGATTTTCTTCTAACGCTGTAATATCACCTGTTGAATCTGATTGTTTTTTCAATTCTTCGATGTTATCTATCGCATCAGTAATATCTGAAGAAACAGTTTTTTTATTAGTATTATCATTTTTTTCGTTATTAATTATCTGATTTATTTTTTCTCCATTTGTTGAGATGAATGCCCAAGAAATCAAACCAAGAACAGCAATAATAATTACTAAAATAATTAATATTTTTTTGTTTTTTAATGGTAATTTATTTCTAATTTTTATTATATTTGACATCAGAAATCTTTCTTATGTTTTTATTAATACAATAATATCATATCAAAATAATCTAAACTAATTTATATAATCTTGGTCACTATTGCTAAAATAATTATTTTAAATGTCGCATAATTTCATTACCTCTGTTAAAATACTATTATGAGTTTATCTATTGGAATAGTCGGGTTGCCAAATGTTGGTAAGTCCACTTTATTTAATGCTTTAACTGATAATAGTATATTGGTTGCTAATTATCCGTTTGCTACTATTGAGCCAAATACCGGTATAGTACCTGTACCAGATCCACGCTTAAACAAATTAGCGGAAATGTATAATACTTCAAAAATTATCCCTGCTACGGTGACTTTTGTTGATATCGCTGGTTTAGTTGCTGGTGCAAGCCAAGGAGAAGGTTTAGGTAATAAATTTTTAGCTAATATCAGACAATGCGATGCGATTATTCATATCGTTCGGGCTTTTCATGACGATAGTGTTATGCATGTATCTAAAGAAGTAAACCCTAAAAATGATATCGAAATTATTAATACTGAACTCATTTTAGCCGATATTCAAACTATAGAGTCTCGCCTCCAAAAAGTAATGCGAGATGCCAAAGGAAATCCAAAATTAAAGGATACTATCGACTATCTAAATGAACTCTTGAGTTACCTTAAATCAGGTAAATTAATATCTGAATTAAAAAATTTAAAAAATGAGTACTTTGCAGACTTAAATTTACTGACATCCAAATCGTTAATTTATGTGTTCAATATAGATGAAGAGACACTTACTAATGAAGAAAGAAAGACTGAATTAAAAAGGCTCGTCGAACCTTCGCGAACAATTTTTGTATGTGCCAAACTTGAGGATGAATTAAGAGAACTGAATCAAAATGAGGCTACGGAATTATTAGAAAGCTACGGAGTAAAAGAAACTGGTTTGGTGCAATTAATTAAAACTGCATATGATATGCTAGGACTACAAAGTTTCTTGACCGCTGGCCCTAAAGAGGTTCGGGCATGGACTATACATAAGGGATCAACTGCCCCTCAATCTGCAGGAGTAATTCATACTGATTTTGAAAAAGGTTTTATCGCCGCTCAGATTGTAGACTATGATGATTTAATCACCACCGGTTCCGAAGTCGCCGCTCGCTCGACTGGCAAAATCCGCACCGAAGGTCGTGACTATATAATGCGTCCAGGTGATATTGTCGAATTTCGCTTCAACGTCTCCAAATAATTAGAAACTAAGAAATTAAATATCTAAAAATATAAAAACAAAGTTTACTTAAGCTTAAAATAAACTTATCAGGGTCGGACCCTGATAAGTTTATTTTAAGTATATTTTAAATTATTAACATTTATATTAATTAAATTTTTGTTAATACATAGAAGCGTTCGCGGTTACCTTTGGCACCTGCGACTTCACTATCACGTTTATCTCGAATAATGAAATAAGAACGTGTCCAATCTTCGAAGTCTTTTATTATTTGTCGCCTCATAGCGTCATTTTTGATAACTCCCTTGTTTGTCTGATTCTTTCCCGCTTCAAATTGAGGTTTTAACATGGCAACAATTTGAGTATTTTTATCTACAAGACTGTTATATATATGCGGTAAAATTTGTTTCAAAGAAATGAACGAAACGTCGATAAGAATAATATCAGGCTTAATATCGAGATAAAAATCCCTTATATCAGTTTTTTCGAAAAGTTCAATACGTTTATCAGAGCGTAAACTTGGGTGTAACTGTTCAGTACCAACATCGACTGCGTATACTTTTTCAGCTCCTTTTTGCAGTGAATAGTCTGTAAAACCACCAGTACTACTACCAACATCAAGTACTATTTTTCCTCTGAAATCTAATTTTAAGGCAGATGCGACTGATGCTAATTTCAATCCAGCTCTACTGACATACTTTTCATTTGCATCCAATTTAATCTCTGAATTATCATTTACAAAATAACCTGGTTTGGACACTACATGACCATCAATAGAGACTTTTCCAAGACGAATCCAATTTTCCGCCTGAGAACGACTCATAACTAATTTACGCTTTAAAAGCGTTGTGTCAAGTCGTTGTTTTTGCATATTTTTAGCCTTTTTTACGTTCGCGATATTCGCCTGTTGTAGTATCGACTGAAACAATATCACCAGTTTTAATAAATGCTGGAACTTTTATTATGAATCCAGTCTCCAGCGTCGCGTCTTTCATAACATTACTAGTAGTATCGCCTTTCGTAACGTCTTCGGTGTATGTGACCTGTAGATATAGGTTCTTTGGTAATTCAACATTTATTACTCTACTATTGAATAATTGCAAAACTAAGTTATCACCCTCTTTCAGATAATTCTTTGCGTCATCGACGATATCAGCTGGAATCTGAAATTGTTCAAATGTTTCAGGATCCATAAAATAAAAGTTTTGTCCATCCGAATACAAATACTGAACAGTCTGATTATTCACTTCAGCTGATTCAATTTTTTCCTGACCTTTGAAAGTTTTTGGAATTACACTACCGTCAATTAGATTTTTAATTTTAACATTAACAATACTTCCGCCACGTCCGACGACTTTTTGATTATATTCAATAACACGGAAAGGTTTTCCATCAATCTGGACGACCACACCTTTTTTTAAGTCGGTTGGTTGATAAGCCATATCAAAAATTATCCTTGAGTAACAAATGGTAACAAAGCAAGGTGACGAGCACGTTTAATAGCAGTAGCAAGTTGTCGTTGTTGACGAGAACTCAAGCCAGTCTTACTAATAGGCTTTATTTGTCCGTAAATATCTATAAAGCGTTGCAATGTTTTTACATCCTTATAATCAAAATATACGAGGGCATCTTTTTTATATCTTTTTGTAATCATAAATTATCCTTTCTGAAAAATTACTAAAATGGAATCTCACTTAAATCAATCGGCTTGTCTTCAATATCTTCAATAACTACATCTTCGGATTTCTTAGACCTTGATTTTGAACTAGATATTTCTTCGGACGAGGAACTGTTTCCACTAGGACCATCAAGGAAAGTTACATCATTAGCAACAACCTCGATGCGACTTTGTTTTTTGCCAGTTTCTTTATCATCCCAACTATCTTGGCGTAGCCTACCTTGTACTAGCACACGGCGACCTTTTGAGAGGTATTGCATAACCAATTCACCTAATTTTTCCCATGCGGACACGTTGAAAAAATCAGCTGTATCATCTTGACCAAGGCGATCAACAGCAATACCAAAGCTGACGATAGTTTTACCAGTTGGAGTCGTGCGTTGTTCAGGATCTCGAGTTAATCGTCCCATCAATATGACTTGGTTTATACTTTTTGCCATTTTTTACTCCTCCTCATTAATATCTTGCTCGTTATTTTCATTTTGTTCTTCAATATTCTTTGAATTCTGAATTGCCTTGCGAGCTCTTTCATCAGTCGTAACTAATAGATATCTCAACACTTCGTTTGAAATATTTAGCGTATTGCTAATTTTTAATGGTGCTTGAGTAGGTAATTTTAATTCAAAAAAGACATAGACTGCAAAATCTTCTTTCTTAATCCGATAAGAAAGTCTTTTCTTGCCCCAAATATCTTCTTTTGTAATTTCGCCACCGTTTGACGTGATAAGCTTGCGAATTTTTACAAGCGGAGTGTCTAAATCCACCTCCAAATCAGGGTGAACCAAGACTGTTAGTTCGTATTCTTTCATTAGATTTCCTCCTCTGGAATCCTTATATTGTGGATGCTTATACTAAAATACAAGCCGAGTTAATAACTTTTATATTATATCAGTTTTTATAAGATACGTCTATCTTTAGACAAGATTTTGAGTAATTTACGCATTGTCATTAATCTGATTTATTTCATCAATACTTTCAACTAATACTTCTCTTGGACGAGCACCGTCAGGTGGACTTATGATTCCCCGTTCTTCCAATTGAGACATTATTCTAGCCGCTTTTGCATAACCTACTTTCAGACGCATTTGTAAAAAGGTTGTACTTGCTTTTCGATTTTCGATTACTAGCCTAAGAGCATCATCATAACGATTATCAATTTCGTCATCATAATCTGTTATAACCCCGCCCTTTCCGTTAAGATGAACTGGTTGACTAATGACTTCATCATTATATTGTGGAGGTGATTGACTACGTAAATAATCCATCACTTTTCGAACTTCAGGTTTTGTTACTAAAGCACCTTGAACACGTTTCGCCCCAGGCATATCGGTCGTTTTTAACAACATGTCACCATTTCCAAGTAACTTGTCAGCACCATTTTGATCTAATATTATTCTACTTTCTAGCTGATTAGATACCGAAAAGGCAATTTTAGCAGGAACGTTTGCCTTTATTAGACCAGTAATAACATCCTTGCGAGGACTTTGAGTCGCAATCACTAAATGTAATCCCGCAGCCCTACCCTTTTGAGCTATCCTTATAATCAAGCTTTCTAAATCTTTTGGTGCTTGTTGTTTTAAATCACTAAGCTCATCAATAACAATCACGACATAAGGCATAGCACCATTCTCATGTTGTTGAGGATAGCCATTTTCGTCTGTAACTGATATTTTTCGTCCTTTTGATTTAATAACCGAATTATATTCCTTGATATCAACGACTTTATTTTCAGCAAGTAAGACATAACGCCTTTCCATTTCTTGAACGCACCATTTAAGAGCACTAATTGTCTTATCAGCTTCCGTAATAACTGGAGTAATAAGATGAGGTATATCCTGATATGCCACCATCTCCACACGCTTTGGATCAATTAAAATCATTTTCATATTACTTGGACTATTGTGGTACAAAAGACTTGTGAGAAGCGTATTAATCATGACAGATTTTCCAGCTTTAGTTTGACCTGCTATTAATAAGTGTGGCATATCGTTTAACTCGCCTAATACAACCTTTCCAGAGATATCACGCCCAATAGCAAAAGTAAGTGGTTCAGTCTTATTCTTCCATTCAGGGCTTGCAATGATTGAATATAAACGCACATCACCAGCCTTTTGATTTGGAACTTCAATACCGACAGCTTTTTGACCAGGAATTGGTGCTTCGATACGTAGTCTCTGAGCACCTAAAGCAAGCATTAGATTTTTTTCATAAGATGCTATCCTATCTAGTTTAATTCCACGTGCTGGTAGTAATGTATATTGGGTAACTCGAGGACCCATATTAGCACCTTCAATATCAACTTCAATATCAAATTCTCGAAGTGTACTTTTTATAATACCGGCATTTTGTTGGATATTTCCAGCATCAGGAGGAGATTGTCTGTTTTCTAATAATTCCAGATTTGGGAACTTCCAGTTTGGATCATTTACAGTAACTAGTACTGATTGATTATCAGAAGATTTATTTCGAGAAACACCAGATAGACCAGGAATTTTTGGTTTTACTCTCGTCGTAATAACATTGTTTAAATCTGGCATGTTTACTTTAATTTCATTACCGCTTGAGCGTAGTGTTTCAATAGCTGAAACGTTACGCATAATTTTCATATTAGCTTCATTTTCAGAAGTATCATGTTTAATAATTTTCGATATTTTTTTGATTACTGTAAATGGAGTTTCTCTTAATATGAAAAGCATAGTTACAATAATTAGTAACACGTATATAAATGAAGCTACATTAGAGTCTACTAAAGATAGCATACCGCCATTTACAATTTCGCCGATTAGTCCCCCTTCAGTTTGGCCGTCGTTATTTTTTAGCAAACCAAATAAACCTGAAAATAATAGGATTACAATAACGCTAGCAAACTTGGTAACAAATGGTAATTGATTATTTTCAGATCTAAAAATTTCAACAGCTAAAAATATAAATAATAATGGTAATACATAAACCGCTAAGCCTATGACTGAAATTGAAGAACTATGAGCCCATTCAAGTATCGGACCACCAGAACCAAACCAAGCTACGACAAAAAGAATAGAAACTGCTATCAATAAAAGTGCTCCGATTTGAGACCAAAAACCTGTCGGCAAGTTGTGTTGCGGTTGTGATTTTTGTAATCTGTTTGACTTTCGTTTTTTTCTTTTTGCCATATTACTTTCCTATTATAAACCGCTTTTGTAATCTTTTGGTGAGCATATTATAGCAAAATTTACTACATTTTGCAAGTGGCAGTCTTAATATTCGCGACGATCATTTCTGAAAGTTGGTCGTGGTCTAGTCTCATCAGTTTCTTGATAGGTATGAGGCTTATGCACGATATGATCCAACGTATGGTCAACAGGTTCAATCTTTGGAACATTTGGTGTTTTTTGACTTTTACCACCTATTTCATTAATTACCGGAATAACTATCGGCGTACGATGAGTTTGATCATATAAGATATGAGTAATTTCGTCTTTGATTTCTTTTTTAATGACATCTAAATCAACATGCTTAGCAGTAAATGAACGAGATACTTTTTGTTTTAAATATTGACGAATCATACCCATCAATTCTTCATTATCACGAAGATAAATAAAACCTCGACTTATGATATCAGGGCTAGTTAATAATCTTCCACTACCTTTTAGTACTGTAAGAACAACGACAAATATTCCTTCTGTGGCCATATGAATTCGGTCTTTTAAAACGACTTCAGAAACAATCGTGTCGTTATCGTCGTACATAATACCACCAACTGGAATACGACCAGCTTTGCGAGCACTTTCGCTTGTTATCTCAATGACATCACCACTGTCACAGACAAAGATATTTTCTCTTCTTATACCTACGGTTTTTTCAGCAATACTGGCATTATGAACTAGCATATGAAATTCACCGTGAATTGGGATGTAATATTTTGGATTCAAGGCACTTATAAATTTGACGTGATCATCGTGATAAGCATGCCCTGACAAATGCAAAGGACCAACTCCAGTCAAATGAGTTCTATTATTTTGAATTACTTCACTTCCCTCGCGCATTAAACCATCAATTGTTCGCACGACATATTTTTCATTTCCTGGTATAGGATTTGAGCTAAAAACGATAACGTCCGAATTTTTTATCTTTATAAATTTATGACTACCACTAGCCATACGATTTAATACGGCACTAAATTCACCTTGAGAGCCAGTACAGACGATAGTAACCTTATTATCGGGCAATTTAATAATATCTTCCATCTTTACTACGATATCTCTTGGCACTTTAATTACACCTGATCGTAACGCAACTTCAAGATTTTGGATCATACTATAACCAGCAAAAGCTACTTTGCGATTATATTTTTTTGCTTCATCTAGAATTACTTGCATACGGTGGATTTGGCTAGAAAAACAACTTATTATCAAGCGACTGTTTGGGTATTTATTCATTATTTGACCCATACTTTCTTGAATATCGAACTCGCTATGAGTATGAGTCCCATCGGATTCACAATTTGTTGACTCGTTCATAAGCACCAAAATACCTTCTTTTGTTGCTACTTCAGTAAAGCGTTCGAAGTCAAATTTTTTTCCGTCAACTGGAGCATTTTCAAGACGCCAGTCACCACTATGGACCAAAACTCCAAGTGGCGTACGTATGATAAGAGCTGCACAATCTGGAATCGAGTGATCAACACGGACAAATTCAACATTAAAACTATCGCCTATCTGAACTCTATCGTGTGTATCAGGATTTACTTCAATATATTTCGGCTCATAGCCACTTGAAGATTCCTCCATAGTTCGTTGAATCATACCCAAAGTAAACTTTGTGCCATAAACCGGAGCCGGTATTCTATGGGCCAACTGCTTGAAACCACCGATATGGTCAAGGTGAGCATGAGTAAAAATAATAGCCCTGATCTTGTGCTTATTTTCTTCAAGATAAGTAATATCGGGGGTAATGTAATTTATACCAGGATAATTTTCTCCGGGAAACAAAAAACCACAGTCAATAACGATGATATCATTATCATACTCGATGGCTGTCATATTTTTTCCGATACCCATCTCGCCCAATCCTCCGATTGGCAAAATACGTAATTTTGGACCACGAGATTTAGGTTGCTTCTTTTGATCAACAGGGCTAAATTGACGTCCGCTATAGCCATTATAGATAGATTTATTAACAGGTATATCTATCATGTGTTGGCTTGCTCGGACATTAACATTTTCATTAACACGTCGTTGTGCCCTAAAAACTTCGCCCTTCCGAGTAGCTATACTATTCAGAACAGTATTATTTGATCTAGACTTTTGTTGTTGCTGTCCTTGACGTTTTGATACATCATCATTTTGGACATTAGAGAGCCTTCTTTGACCCATTGATTTATATTTTCTCCTATTATTTTTATTATTTAAATTTATTCAACTTACAATAAGAAGAGGTTTTCAGACGATAATTACAAGTAGCCTCTTTAGGTATTGTTATTGTAACATTAAACACATTAAAAAGTCAATTAATTTTTTCTGAATCAATTTTTGCGATTATTTCTGGGACACTCAAAAAATCATCTATAAGTGTTTGTCGTAAACCCCCATTATAGAGAGCGGCTGCAGGATGAAACAAAGGGATAATGATAATTTTTTTATCACCGAAAGAAATACGCTTGGGCTGACCATGAATTTGACCAATTTTCATATCTGGAAGAAAATATTCCATACTATGACGTCCAAGGGTAATTACTACTTTCGGATCAATTATCTGGATCTGTTTTAATAAATAAGGCCAGAAAGCTTTTTTTTCTTCTGGTAATGGATCTCGATTATTAGGCGGACGGTATTTTACGATATTAGTAATATAGACGTCATTTCGTTCCATACCAGCACTTCGTAACATTTCATCCAAAAATTTTCCGGCTAATCCAACGAACGGCAGTCCCTGCTCGTCTTCATTTTTACCCGGAGCTTCACCTATTAAGACAATATCAGCATTAACATTGCCATCACCCATTACTAAATTTTTTGCTTGATTAGCTAATTCTTGACAGATATTGTTTTTTAAAATATCTTCTTTAATCTGGTTTATTAATAATTGATTATCTTTCATTATTGCATTAAATCACTTCATTTATCATTATATTTTTTACGATATAGTTACATTAGTTAATTCTTAATAAAATTTGAGAATATATACGACCCTAAGAAGCACCTTCTCTAAATTTTATTATCGAGCCATCCATGTACCAAATATAATCAAGAGTTTCATCAGTAAAGTTAAAGCCGACATTCGTGTATGTTGCTTGATTAGCTAAATCACCTGGAGTAATGTCTTTTCCGTTATTGCTAACTAAATCACTACTCGTGACGGTTGAACTATTGACCGTTATGGAAGATAATGCCTGATTTAATCTTGTTCCATAATATGAACCGCCATATATTCTACCGCGACTTGCCCCACTCGCCACAACACTACCACCTCTGATAACACCTTTTATGTTTGCAGAATCATTATAACCAACAATACCTCCGATATAATTAGTTCCGGAAACATTTCCCTCAACAATAACGGATGTTATATTACCAACGGCAGTGTTATTACCATTAAAACCTGTCCCAAGCCCGACATAGTTATCTCCATTTATATTACCAGAGATAATATTATCACTTATTTTTCTTGAACTAACGCCAGAGTTATATCCAGTAAATCCGCCCAAATAATCATTACCATTTATAGAAAGATTGGTAAGTTTTAAACCAGCAAGGCCACAATTAATACAATACCGATTATTACCAATGCCACGATAATAATATTTTTCTTAACATTCGACTTTAATTTTACAGTAATGTCAGCAACATCGTTATCCATGCGATTACCTTTCTTACTATTAGTATATGCCAATTATAACTTAAATTTGTACTGCTTTTACACTTAAGCTAAGACGACCACGATCATCGATGCCAATGAGTTTGACTTTAATAATTTGACCTTCTTTTAGCACATCGGTAACCTTTTCTACTCGTTTATCAGCCAGTTCGCTAATATGGACCATGCCGTCGATACCGGGCATTATATTAACAAACGCACCGAACTCTTTAATACTAACAACTTTACCTTCATAAACTGTTCCGACTTCAGGCTCTTCGGTTAAACCCTTGATCCATTTCATGGCTGTATCAATTGCGTCCTTATCGATTGCAGCGATAGTAATCAAACCATCTTCAGATACGTCAATCTGAGCTCCAGTTTCGGCAGTGATTTTTTTAATCACCTCTCCGCCTTTTCCAATTACGGCTCCGATTTTATCTGGATTTATCTGGATTTTATCAATCCTTGGTGCGTAAATACTTAATTCTTTACGGTATTCAGGTATTGTCTCAAGCATATGTTTCAAGATAAAGGCACGGCCAATACTCGCCTTTTCAATAGCCATGCCAAGTATTTCTACTGGTAGACCGTGAACCTTCATATCCATTTGTAATGCTGTTATGCCATTTGAAGTGCCTGTTACTTTAAAGTCCATATCACCAGCAAAATCTTCGGCATCGGCAATATCGCTCATAATATATGGAGTTTTTCCATCCATCATCAAGCCCATAGCAATACCCGAAACTGGTGCTTTTATTGGTACGCCAGCATCCATCAGGGCTAGACAGCTACTACATGTAGCAGCCATTGATGTTGAACCATTTTGACTCATAATTTCAGTAACGCTACGAATAGCATAAGGGAAATCCTCAGGTGACGGCAATACAGGGCTGAGAGCACGTTCCGCTAAATAACCGTGTCCAATTTCTCGTCGTCCAGGACTACCCATTCTTTGAATCTCACCAAGAGTATAACCTGGAGCATTATAATGATGCATATAACGACGCTCGAGTTCGTTAAATTCCATAGTGTCTACAATTTGAGAATAGCTAAGTGGAGCTAATGTTACAATGTTCATACCTTGAGTTATGCCTCTGGTAAATAAACTTGAACCGTGAGCACGTGGCAAAATACCGACTTCACTTGAAAGAGGTCTGATTTCGTCTAACTTACGACCATCTGGACGAACATTATGTTCAATAATACCTTTGCGAACATCTTTATGAAGTGCCATCGTAAAGGCCTCATCGTATTCATCATGAATTTTGTCGTCATAAGCTTCCTCGCCTATTTTTTCACGCATCTTGTCATGAAATTCCCATCGCAAAGTGGACACTAATTCATTACGCTCAGGATAAGGTTTACGTAAGGCATCACCCAACTTGCCTTCAACCCACTTATCAACAAATTTTTGGATTTCTTCATTAGGAAGAACTAAAGTGTATTCTTTTGGTTCTGGTGAAACTTTTTTCGCAAGTTCTTTTTGCAACTTTATAGCAGGCTGATACGCTTTATATGCCCAAGTAAGTGCGTCAATCATTACTTTTTCACTTACTTCATTAGCACCAGCCTCAACCATAGTAATTCCACTTTCAATTCCAGCAACTACTAAATCTAAATCGCTATTGGCACGTTCTTCAGGTGATAAAAAGGCTTTGTATTCACCATTTACACGACCAACTCTGATACCCGCAACTGGGCCATCGAAAGGTGTTCCAGTTAACATCAATGCAGCACTAGATGCAATCATAGCAACGACATCAGGACGAAAATTTGGATCCATAGAAAGTACTGTTGATACGACATGAATTTCTTGACGGTAGCCTTTTGGAAACAGCGGACGGATTGGACGATCGATTATTCTTCCGATGAGAACAGCATCGTCGCTAGGTTTGCCTTCACGTTTTACGAAACGACTGCCTGATATTCTTCCAGCAGCGTAAAACTTTTCTTCATAATCAATAGTTAATGGAAAATAGTCCAAAATTATCGGTCTTGAACCGACGACCGCTGAGCCTAAGACTACAGTTTCGCCATAAGTCACTAGGACGCTTGCCGTAGATCTAAATCCAACACGGTTAACTTCTAATGTTAATGGGCGTCCACAAAATTCAGTCGTAACTGAAAATATTTTTTTGCCATTAGGGTTGATAATAGGCATATTTCTCCTCCTATATATAAATTCGCCTTATAAGATCAGCGAATAAGTAACGGGTATAGAAATTCGCATACTCAAATTTCTTTATCCACCACTTATTACGCTTCTAATATCATACCACAAAAGTGTATAATCACCATATGATTGATAGAAGAATAAATGTCAGAGGCATTGTATACGAAAATGGTAAGATTCTCGCACAACAATTGAATCAACCCGAAAATCAAAACGATGGTGAATGGTGGTGTACGCCGGGTGGCGGTTTAGATGAAAAAGAAGTACTGACGACTGGACTTGAGCGTGAGATGCTTGAGGAAACTGGAATCGTCGCCAAAATTGGTAAATTACTCTTTATTCAACAATTCATCAGAGACGATGGTAATGAACAACTAGAATTTTTCTTTAATATCGATAATCCTACAGATTACCATGAAATTGATCTGTCAAAAACTACTCATGGCGAACAAGAGATTAAAAAAGTCGCTTTTGTCGATCCAAAAACCACAAATGTTCTGCCAGGAATACTACAAACCATCGATATCGCCAGTTATATCAGTGATAACAAGCCAGTTAAAATTTTCGAAAACTTGGGATAAAACTAAAATAAAAACTCCGCTTATTTGCGGAGTTTTAGGCTTGAAACAACTTTTTTATAAGATTCAAAATCACTATTTTCTAGATATTTAAGTAATCTTTTACGTTTTCCTACCATCTGGATTAAACCACGACGAGCCATATTGTCGTTCTTATTAACCTTAAGATGTTCAGTTATTTCTTTTATACGGATCGTTAAAACTGACACTTGGGCTTGAGAGCTACCAACATCGGTTTTATGTAGTTGAGTCAAAGCTATAGCTTTGATTTTATTATCTGTTGTAATCATCGACTATGCATTGTATCAAAGTTTTGCACAGGTTTCAACACCTAAAAATCTCTATTCAATATAAACTTTAGATTTATATTAAATTTTACTTTATATTTACTTATCAGGGTCGGACCCTGATAAGCTTAATTTAAGTCTTTATAAATTTATTTTTCAGTATATTATTAAACACTATTGCTACATTCCAATATACGTTTGATTTAATGAAATATATTAAAAAACCTATGCTTTTAAATTGACATTTTACCTGTTAAATGCTAGAATATCCGCAGAATGTGGAATTTTGCGAAGTCCGCTTCGTACGGAGGTAAATCCGCGCGAAGATTAATACTGTTTGTTCTTGCTACTTTAGTAGCTACTTTTTTGTGGACTTACGTTAATATCTCGAATGTTTACGCTGTTGATGCCAATTGGAACAGTGAATCATCACTAAACTACGACGGTAATAATTACACTGGACCTATCGACAAAGATACTCTAAAAAAATTAGATCTTGAGAGCGATGACCAAGCCTATATCTTTATCGATGAAGATTCAGAAAAAGCTGAAGTAATATTTTTTCCTTCAGGTAAAGAGGCTGAAAATGCCGAAACGGCAACTCACAAAATTTATGATTATGACGGGAAAGATTACAGCAACCCTTCAAGCCCAAATTCCGTAACTATCGATAAACGCTCAGAAACTGTAAAGACTGAAGGTCATAAATCTTGCGTCCTAGATGGAGTTGGTTGGATAATCTGTCCCGTTACGAATTTCTTAGCAGATGGAATGGATAACATTTTCAATATTTTGACCGGATTCTTAGAGGTCAGACCAATCCAAACAGGTCAGAATAACGCCTTATTTAGAGCGTGGTCCTACATGCGAAGTTTTGCGAATGTTGCCTTTGTAATCGCCTTCTTGATAATTATCTATTCGCAAATTACTAACATGGGAATATCAAACTACAGCGTCAAAAAAATGCTCCCAAGATTAATAATTGCTGCAATACTAGTCAATCTTTCATACCTTATCTGTGCATTGCTAGTCGATGTCTCAAACATACTAGGATATTCAATCCAAGATGTCTTTAACTCAATAAGAGAGGGTTTAGTCGGAGATGAAGGAAATACTTGGGAACTGACGAGTTGGCGGAGCATTGCTAGCTTTATATTAACTGGCGGAGTAGCAACGGCTGGAATAGCAACTTTTATCATTGCAAACAGTTGGGCCGGAGCCTTATTCCTATTATTACCCGCTTTGGTATCTTGTATTATCGCGGCATTAATTGCTTTGGTAATTTTAGTCGGAAGACAAGCCCTCATTACGATATTAGTAATAATTTCGCCTCTGGCTTTTGTGGCTTATTTATTACCAAACACCGAAAAATTATTTGAAAAATGGAAATCCGCATTCATGACAATGCTAATCCTATTTCCAGCATTTTCAATAGTTTTTGGCGGTTCGCAAATGGCAGCAGCAGTAATCATTCAAAATGCTAATTCAATTATGACAGTTATTCTTGCTATGACTGTACAAGTGGCACCCCTATTTATAACCCCTCTACTAATTAATATGAGCGGTTCAATCTTAGGAAAAGTAGCAGGATTCGTAAATAATCCAAGCAGAGGTCTTGTCGATCGAACACGAAATTTTTCAGAGGATATGGCTAGTACTCATCGTTCCAAGTGGCTAGGCGGAGAGGCTACAAAAAGATCCCCCTTCAGACGAACTGCTCAAAAAATTGATCATAATCGACGTAAGCGAGAATCAATTAGAAAAATTTATGACGGAAAAACAGACAACCGCTATTCATCATCGGACGATAATCGCAAATTATATGAACAAATATACGAAGTCGATCGAGACAAAAAATACACCGAGCAAGAGCTTGAACGCAATTTACATAGAAAAATCCGCACTAATGATCGATTATTACAAAAAGAAATGGATACACGTATAATTTCCACCGAAAATGCCGAAGCAAAAGGCAGAGTTGATAGGATTGAACAAGAATTATATGCAGGAAAAGACACAACAGCAACTGGTGCTTTGTCGACACATGCCGTCCGTGCCGAAATTGCTAAACGCGACCTAAATCTTAATGCTATTGCAAATCAAGCAGCTCTACGCGTCCAACAAGCTAATCTATCAAATGCTCTTATGGGCAACGTAGCAATGATAGAAGGCCAATTAATTCGTGATTATGCTGGAGGTATTGATACCTCTGGAGCCGATTCGGCTTTGGCCTTTGCTGTCAAGGAACGACGTGAAGCAATCGGAAAGCTTATCAATGAACGAAATGAACTCGCAAAACAATTCAAATTAAGTGGTGAGCAATATCAAAAATTAGCCGTAAGAGAAGACAACGTCGTAGGTATAGACAATAACGGCAATACCTACACCTTCAGCGTAGATGATAATTTCACTGTCGAAATGGCAATCGCAAATCAGTTAATGACTGGTTCTTATGATGAAAAGTATGCCATTATATCCCAATCCGGTAGCCCAAAATTAAACGACTATCGAGCATCAATATCAAGAGCTATCCCAGCAAACGGCATACCTAATTCGATTTCGGCATTCGGCGGAAAATTCATTAACGAGGTCATTAAGGGTAATGTTAAAAATGACGAAGACGTAGATAAACTTGTCGTCGATTTCGTGATTGATGGTAAATTCAAAGCTGAAGCAATCGCTGATGACGATCCAGGTTCAATCAAGTTACTTGAAAGAATAATTAACTACGATACAAGTGGCCTAAGCCAATCGAAACAAGAAGCCTTTAAGGCAAATTTCTTAAAACTTATAGGAGTTGCTCAAGCCATTATCAACCCAGATCCTAACAACAAGTTAAATAGTATAGCAGCCCAAGGCACCAAAGATGAACTTGAAAAACTCATCAGACTTGGCGAATCAAAATTTTCACCACAAGACGAAGAAAATAACGAATAAAACTACCTAATCAATAATTCCAAATTCAATAAGTTTTTGTGATTCTTGAACATTCCACTCGCCCACCGATAATCGACGCAATTCAGTACAATACGCTCCAGTGCCAAGTGCTTTGCCAATATCTTCGGCCAAACTTCTAATATAAGTACCGCTCGAAACATGAACTCTAATTTTTAAATCAGGATATTCATAACTCAAGATTTCTAAACCATAAATTTTAACCTGACGTTCTGGCATTTCTACCTGTTTTCCCTCACGAGCAATTTTATATGCTCTCTGACCACCAATTTTAATGGCACTATATAATGGCGGACGTTGAGTTATTTCTCCGACAAAATTTTCTACAATCCTTTCAATATCAGATAGCGTAGGTTTTTTATCAGATATTTTTGAAATTTCACCTTCAGTGTCTCCTGTCGTACTAGTCTCGCCTAATTTAATCACCACTTCATAGATCTTATCGAGTTTGCTATATTTTTCAGCATTTTTACATTCATTCCCAATAACAATAATCATCAGACCAGTCGCAAAGGGGTCAAGAGTCCCCGTGTGTCCAACTTTTACTTTCTTGCCCAGGCTGTATGAAGAACTAGACAAGACACGTCTGATGCGTGCTACGACGCCAAAACTGGTCATATCAGCAGGTTTGTCGATTAATAAAATACCGTCTTTCATTTCGTTTAGTATAACACTTTAGAAAATGGAAGTTGGTCCAAAACTACTGGCCAGGAATTTTGAAACGAGAGGGATCATTTGATAATTCTATTTTAGGAGTAACACCTAATTCTTCAGCTGTTACTGGTGCCCCGACTCCACTAGGTGGTATTTGTACGGGCGGTGGCAGGGAAGAGAAATCCGGAATCTCCGGAGGCATTGGCAATTTAATAGCATTGTCAGAACTAACCAAAGGACCACCAGCGAATATATCGACATTTTTCATTTCATCACCCTGACCGACACCATTTATTGCCGAATTATGATCATTACCGGCATCACTAAGATAGGCATGACTTAATATCGTCTTGTTTTGTTCATTCTCTAATTCTTTTCGAAGATTGTCTGCAGCTTCGTCTGAAACCGCATTCAAAGAACCTCCAAGCGATGGCTCTATAATATCTGCAGGGACCTGAGCTTCAACTTTCTCAATTTTCGGTAATTGCTCAATCTGAGGAAATGGTACAGGTGTATTATAGTCAGGAATAATTTTATTTTCTAATGGCAAGGTGCTAGAAATATCCGTCAATGCTGCTTCTTCAGGAGGAATAAAATTCAAATTTTGCACAGGGGCAACCACTGGTTGGTCTTCGACCACTTCGGGTTGTGGAGGCGATTCTGGCTCAGGTACATAAGCATAAGCTGGTGCTATTGTGGATGATAGACTTGATGGACCGATATGCTCGGGTTGAGGCAACCGGTTGTCACTATTTATCAAACTGGTCTCAGGCATTTCCGGTGGAATAGTAGATTGCGGAGCTGTTCCAACTATTGGGGTAAGTTCTTCAACTACTGGCGATTGAACGACCGGTGGTTCTGGGGTTTCGTCAACAGGCGAAGTATCATTACTATGATCAATTTTTAGATTTTCAGGAGGTAAAGTAGATGAACCCATAACATCAGTAGTTTCATCTTCATTTACTACTGGTGGTAATTCTACATTTTCTTGGAATTCAGCAGGTTGATCAGTTTGAGCATCTTGTGGCAATGAATCAATTTCATGAGATTCTTGTAATTTAGCAGCAATCAGCTGTTGATCAGCTCCTGCCGACATCAATTGTGCAGCCATCGTCATTACATGTGATGTAGTACGAGTATTGCTAAATCTATCCGTAGAAGCAACTATTCCTGTTAAAAGTGCCGATGCGATTTGCTTATCTAAAATTGGCTTATTATCGACTTTCAATAATTCGCTCAAAGCGGTAACCATTTCACTTAAACTACTGGCAGTTTCATCACGCCAGTCTATACTACCAAGATGGCTGGATTGCTCACCTGCACATAATGTTGCGACGGTAACTTCGTGTAAAATTCTACCGTGTGCCGATAAAGCATTGTCTAAATTTTCTTGGCTAGAAACGCCCAAAGCTAATACTAAATCAACATTGAAATCACCTTGGCTGAATTCTAGATCATCTGAAGTAATAGTGGTATGATAAGGCGTAATAAAAATCTTGACAACATCACCTTCTACTTTATAACGTAGATGGTCAGCCTTTTCCTTATCGAGGGCGATGATGAAATCACGCAAACTATCGGCATTATTTTCAAAAACTTTGTCAGGCTCTAAAAAAGTAATCGCTGGTGGGATCGCACCGCTAAAAATAGCTGTCGCATGCTTATCAAATTTATTAAGTAAGATAGTTAAGCCTAACGCTGCTGACAGATCATCAACTGACGGATTATTGCTTACCGTGACCAAAATATTGCTCGATTTTTTTATCTTATCAGCAATCTGTTGCATTGGCTTTTTTGTGTCGGCCTCGTTCATTTAAATTGTTTTTCCTATTTTTATTTTAGATAAATGTCCATGTCACTATACCATAAACGGGTTACTTTAGTCAAGATTACCTTCCCCCTTTACAATCTGGTGTTTTTGCTATATAATTTCACTTTGACTATACTTATTAATTTAAAGATACAAGGAATCACTAATGCCAATCATCAAGTCCGCTATCAAGCGCGCTAAACAAGCTACTAAACGACGTGAACGCAACGTCGGCATCAAACATGACATCAAAGATGCTGTTAAAGCATTCTTGGCTAAACCATCAGCCAAAAACTTAGGTTCTGCCTATAGTGAAATCGACACTGCTGTAAAAAAAGGTTTAATCAAAAAGAACACCGCATCTCGTCGCAAAGCAAATTTATCTAAAATTGCAAAAAACGCCGGTGTTAAATTAGAGGCTAAAAAGGCTGTAGCTAAACCTACTACTGTCAAGAAAACTGTCACAAAACCAGTAAAAAAAGTAACTGCCATCGCTAAACCGACAGCTACCAAAAAAGCTCCAGCTAAAAAGAAAGTTTCGAAAAAAGTTACAAAATAATTTCGTTCTATCAATTAAATATCTCGCCTCATAGGCGGGGTATTTTTATTCAATTTGTCCCACAAAAACTGTGTAGTTCTCGCCATATTTTTTAGCACACTTTGGACAGGTCGTATACCACATATACAGCTTTTTTGTTTTAATATTCTTTTCAGCCAAAGTTTTTTCAAAATCCTTAGCCCAGTTACCAGTTTCTTTAAAATCACCTTCGTAAACTTTGGAATAAAATTTACCAGAAATGGTAATATTTTCAAGGCCTTCAACTTCTCTATCAACAGCAGAGTACAAATTCATATTCCATTTCGAAGTATGCTCCGATAGTCCTATATTGTCGACAAAATTTGCACCAGCCTTTCGGACTTTGGCATCTACCATTTTCATAACCGATCCAAAATTCAAGGGAACAAAAAATGCCGTCTTAACGCTCGTTTTAACAAACTTCTTATTATGCCATTCAAATTCTTTATTATTCCACGGCCCTGGATTGAATCTTGGGCAACACTCTTCATTTTTCATATTTTTACCTCCGCTTTATTTAATAAAAAATTTTAAAACTTCGTAAACCACAAAGGCTGGCCAGACGAGAGCTTTTAAAATCCCCAATACACCCATCCAAAAAGTTGTGGCGTTACTGATAAAATAAATCAACGCCCCTATTAAGCCCAAGCCATAGACCGCATCGCCACCTCCTGACGGATAACAATCGCGTCCTCTTTTTGCCAAATATCTCTTTTCTTTTTGCTTTTCACTGAGTTCTTTGTCCATAAGTCCTCCTACTTATATTTTACCATTTTCGATTTCAACAATCTTGTGGCGACTAGTATGACCACGAATAATTTTAATCTTCGATTTAGGCACGTCATAGTAATTAGATAACAATTTAACCAAAGCTTCATTCGCCTGTCCGCCCATTGCAACTTCTCGGACATGAACAACCAGCTCGTCAGCCTTTTCTTCAATCTTAGGACCTTTTTTACTGTTTGGTTTGATGTGGATGTGGATTTTCATGTATTAATGTATTGTTCGATTTTTTGCACTATTTCATTGTCTTGCATTTGACGAACATCTCTATATCTTACGAGTGGCATATTCGCTTTTATAAAAATTTTTTCCACTAAACTATCGCGTTCTTTGCGATTATCTCTATCATGGCTCCAATCATCTAGCTCAATCGCAACCAATGGATTAATATATGTTTTATCACAAATTAGATAATCCACCGATTTTCGATTAATCACGTTTCGAGCAGCCCAATGGTCTTTATGGTCGTTGACTTTTTCATCTAAGATTGTCGCAAGGCAAACTTGCGGAAAAATAAAATATTTGTCGCCAAAAATTCTGACCAATCTTTGATAAAAATCATTTTCAGATTTTGTCATGTAGAATTGCTTACGTTTGTAATTATATTTTAGAGTTTTCTTATAATCCTCTTCTTTTACTTTATTCTTAGCCCTCTGAATTTTAAAATAATAATCAGATACGATTATTATAATTGCTAATGCGATGATAGTTGATATTGATGAGTTCAAATCGGTTTTCCTTCTATCCTAGTAATTGAATTATTATACATATTATTCTTTATAGAATAAGTGAAGTTTTTTCTCGGTTTATCTTTTATACAAATAAAATCGCTTCATAAGTATCATTATAGCTCAGATTTCACTGAGTCTACATATTCGCGATTTTCTGGAGGGCACGTTCGATTAATGTCCAAGGGTCGGTTTTGGAGATTTTCATAGCATCATCGGCTTCGGCGAAGATATGAATTATTTGCGACACGTCTTTTTTGCTGATTTTTTTGGCAATTTTAGTTAGTTTCGACAAAACATAAGGGTGTATACCAAAATCTTTCGCCACGTTGTCATTTTTTGAGGCAAATACAACTGTTGCTAATTGAAAACCTTGAGAAAATAACAGTGCTGACAAGCGAAAAGGATCATCGCTAAATTTTAGATTTCTAAGCATTCTTTTAACACCCTTACTATCACCATTTATGGCAGTTTCTAATAGCATGAATACGTTTTCATTAGGATTAGCATCAATAATTTCGTTTACAGCCTCGACCGAGCTATCGCCATAAAGCAATAATTTTTCTATAGCATTGTTCAGTTGCCACTGATTAATACCAATGCGATCTACTAACGCCTGGATAGCCTTTCTGTCTATTTTTAGACCAAGTCTAGCCGCCTCTTCACTCACCCATTTTTCAGCACGAAATACATCACGTTCCGACCAAACTTGAAATTCACGTACAACTGCTTTATTTGACGGTAATTTAGCGATAGTTTTATATGTCGAAGTTCGTTTATCTAATTTTGATTCGACTAACACTAAATGTATATCATCAAAAATTCTATCTATCCAATTACCAAATAACGGCCATATGCTTTTATTTTGGCTAAGTCCACGGATAATTACCAAGCGTTTATTAGCGAACAAACTAATCCCCATCAAAATATCTGGTAGCTTATTGAGTGAAATCTCACTACCGTCAAATTTTTCAACAATACCATCAAATTCGCCATGCGACGAAGCGATAATTTCAACAATCGCTCGCTCAATTTCAAACGAATTCTCCCCAGTCAATAAAGTAATCATCACCTCCATTATATCCCACCCTCCGTCCATATCCACCATAACCACCCAGAGCTTAATAAACTAATCCAATTGCCTCACTCCTAGCTCCAACTTATCAACTCTACAATCTTATGATCCTACAACCGCCTAATACTACTCTCAATTCTCAATTCTCAATCCTCAATCTTAAATTCAAGACCTTCATATCCCCAACCCAAAACCTTAAAAATAGCTTATCAGGGTCCGACCCTGATAAGCTATTTTTAAGTTATTTTCAATCTTTGTTCAATGTTTAAACTTTTACGCGTTTTTTATTTTTTGGGATTTACTGATAATCACAAGTTTTCAATAATCCTAGACAAATTAAAAAATTAGGATATTGTGATATTGAAAAATAATACCACTACTCTACGTTTATTTGACCTAAGAAAAATACTTTTAAAACTAACGAATCTTTAGTTCATTTCTTAATTATCTTAATTTTAAATTAAATTATACTTATCAGGGTCCGACCCTGATAAGCTAAAATTAAGCTTTTTTACAGTATAGTGTATTACATTATATCGATATTTAATTTTGACATTATTTTAATTTTTAAAAATTAAAGATGTTCTGTAAACAATACAATGTTTTCTAAAATTTCATGTAAGTTATTTTTTCATTTGACAGCCTATAGTCGTTATCGTCCGCAATAAATTTCAAATACTCACCTATCGCCATATCATTTAATCGATTCGGGCAAATCCAATCGGCATTTTTGTTTTTAAGCCAATAATCCAAACTTGACCATTCATAATTTAAAAAATTATTCGGATTGCGGTGGATATATCTAGTCAAATGCAATAAATATTCATCATTTTTAGCTTTTTTTGCTTTAAATTTACCCTGAAACAACGTACCTACACGACCATATTTTTCATTAAAATATGTAACGTACGAAGAACAAATTGCCCGCATTAGTCTAGTCACTCCGTTCAGTTCGTTTTGAAATAACAATAAATGAAAATGGTTAGGCATTAAACAAAAAGCAACAACTTCTACCTGACCTGACAACCAAGCATATTCCCGACCTAAGCTACCTATATAAGGTTTACTATCCAAGTGTCTTTTTAATAAGTTAATAAATACAGCGTAATCTTGATCATCAAGAAATATTTGACGCTTTTCTACCCCACGATTATACACATGATAATAATTATCAACATCGTAAATTTTTACGATATTTTTATTTGGCATATGTTTATTTTAAGCATATATTAATTATTTAACAAGCTTTATTACATTAATTTTTGCTTATTTTTTACTTATCAGGGTCCGACCCTGATAAGTTTATTTTAAGTTATTTTTTATTTTTTTGAAAAAATAGGATTGTCTAGATATTAGGATATTTTTGACAATTTGGACATATGTGTGTACCACGGCTGGCAACTTTTATTTTTATAATTTCACTATTACAACGTGGGCAATTTAATCCTTCTCTTCGAAAAACACGGGCAAAATCCATATAACTTCCCTTTTTTCCTTCGGCATTGACATAATTACGATTCGTACTGCCGCCTTTCTCAATAGAAAAATTCATAACGTAACGCACTTCTTTATAGAGTTTATTTAATTCTGTTCTCGTAAGACTATTCATCAGTCGTTTAGGATGTATACTCGCACCCCATAGTGATTCATCGGCATATATATTACCAACTCCCGCTATCACTGACTGATCGAGTAATGCTGATTTTATTGTTGTATTAGGTCGACGTTTAAACCTTTCTATGAATTCTTCAGGAGTAAAATCCACTTCGAGTGGTTCAGGGCCAACACGTTTCATGAAATCAATATTTGGTACTTCCAATGTTGGCATTAATCTTATCCACCCAAATTTACGTTGATCATTAAAGAATAGATGCGAATCGTCTTTAAAAGTAATGGTCACACGAGTCGATTTATCTGGCAAATTATCTACTAAACTGTCCGTCGGATGCCCCCCTCCGAAGCGAACAGAGTTTGCTGTGACTGAGGGTTTTGAATAGTTTACAAAAACCAACTGTCCAGTCATTTTAAGATGAATGACGAGCGTATATTTTGAAGATAAATCAATCATCAAGACTTTGGCACGACGTCTAACGTTAGTTATTTTACTACCTATTAAAAACTCCTCAATATCTGATGAGGAATTTGGAAAGCTTTTTTGGTTGTCAAAAGTAACTGATTTAATCTGTTTGCTAATAATTAATTTATGAAGACCTCGTTTGACTGTTTCTACTTCAGGAAGTTCAGGCATTAGATATTAAATTACCACAAATCTTTAATATAGTCATCGGAGTTTGGAATTTGTTTTTCAAATAAGTCACTAATTTGAGAAGGTTTTAAATCCAAAGATCCCTGAACGTTTGAACAGGTTGTTGTCCATAGCGTTTTAACTGGTCTTTCATCTTTTATTAATGTAAATTCATAAAGTCGACCGTTCGCACAAACACCATTGATATTCTGTTCCTCGCCTACTAGTTCAACAATCTTCAGAATATTTGCATTGTATAATGCATAAACAAATTGTTCATAAGCAGGAATATTATTATTTAGACTAATATAATCGATGGTGTCACCAAGATAACCTTTATAAGTCGTCATGGTACGTAAAGTTGGAGAAATATTAATTTGATAAGATCGAAAATCTTCATCGGCAACAATTTTTCCACGAACTTTCATGACAATTGCCCTATCAGCTGATGTACTTAAAAGAGCATCTTTGCTTTTTTCAATATCAGAGTTGGACATATTACTAGTAAAGAAAAAAATACGTCCAAAAGATATAACAGCTGCAATCGCTATCGCAAGTATTATAAGAGATAAAGCCACCGTCAAAACTCTTGATGTTTTATAGCCTGTCATTTGTTATAATTATAGTATTATTTGTCTGATTAGTCAATACACGTAACACTTCTGAAAGACTAAGTTCCAGTACTACCCCAGCCACCCTTGCCACGTTCAGTTTCTATCAAATCATCGACATTTTGCCAAGTTACATGTTCATATTTTGCAATAATCATTTGTGCTATGCGCATACCAACCTCAACTGTGAAGGGTTCTTTTCCGAGATTTATCAATAAAACGCCTACCTCACCCCTATAATCGGCATCAATAGTCCCAACACCATTTACCATCGTAATACCGTATTTAAATGACAAACCACTCCGTGCCCTTATTTGAGCTTCATAGCCAGCTGGTAATTCAATTGACAAACCTGTCGGTATCAAAACTCTCTCGAGTTGCTTAAGGACTATCGGGCTATCAATACAGGCATGCAAATCCATTCCTGCAGAAAGATTTGTTTGGTATTCGGGAATAACAGCATCTTTTTTTAATTTTACAATTTTTACAGATAAATCTTGTGGCACTTTTGCTTTCATTACAGTTCACTCCAGTTATTACCAATTTTCACATCGACTTTTAATTTGATGCCTAGTTGAGGTGCGATATTTTCCATCGTACTATCCAAAATTTTAGCCACCTTTTTAGCATTTTCTTTTGGACATTCTACTAATATACTGTCGTGTATTTGCAAAATTTGCTGACCCAAGCCATCCATTTTTTTATCGACTTCTATCATTGCCATTTTCATCAAATCGGCTTCAGTACCTTGGATTGGCATATTACCAGCAGCACGTTCAGCTGCAGAACGAACAATAAAATTACTACTCAGAACATCAGGTGTTGGACGACGTCTTCCGAAATATGTCTCAACATAACCTTTGGTACGTGCCTGTTCTAAAATATTTTTTATATAATTATGGATTGGTTTTCGCAGTTCAAAATATTGATCAATAAATTTTTTAGCTTCTGAAAAACTCATATTAGTAGCAGCACTTAAACCGTGTGGACTCATGCCGTAAAGAATACCGAAGTTTATTATTTTGGCATTACGTCGCTGATTCTTGGTAACCTCCTGCATTGGAATGCCATAAACCTCGCTGGCAGTTTTGGTATGAATATCAATATCAGTATTGAAATCATTAATAAGTTCTTGATCACCAGCCAAAATAGCTGCAAGACGCAATTCGAATTGGGAATAATCGGCACTAACAAGAATATTTCCCTCTTCAGGAATAAAAGCTTCACGAATTCGACGTCCCAAATCAGTCCTTATCGGAATATTTTGTAAATTAGGATTCGTGCTACTAAGGCGTCCAGTGCTAGTCGTATCTTGATTGAAAGTGGTATGAATACGATTATTAGAATCAACCAATTTAGGCAAAGCATCAACATAGGTGTTTTGTAGTTTCGCAAGCTCTCGAGTAGCTTCTATTAGTTCAATTATCGGATGTTGACCACGAAGCTTGTCCAGTTCTTTTTGACCAGTGCTATAACCTGTCTTTCCCTTTTTAATACCTTCAGTCGGTAACTGTAATTTCGTAAATAATACCTCTGATAATTGTTGAGGGCTAGCTATATTAAACTCGTATCCCACCAAGCCAAACATCTCTTTTTCAAGTTTTTTGTGTTCAGTACTGAACTCTAGGCTCATCTTTTCAAGTATTGATGGATCAATTTTAACACCTTGATGTTCCATCATAAACAAAATGTATATTAACGGAAAATCTAGATCACGGGCAACGTGAGCTAATTTTGGTTCATCAACAAATGAATCGAATTGTTGTCCATATATATGCCAAATCGATGCAACTTGTGAATTTGGTAAATCTGGCACATCAATACCCATTAAACCAGATAAGGAACGGTCACGACTTAATGGATTTATTAGGAAAGATGCCTGATTAATGTCATGAATTTCACTAAATCGTACAAATACTTTATACGAAGCCAAGCGGTGGTATATGGTTTTTATATCGTATCCGATTACCGTAGCAAGTTCCAAGACTCTCCAAATACTTCTGTCCAAATCGGAAATCTTATTATGCATGATAGTCTTCTTATCGGTTGATAGCCAAATTTCATCATTTTCGATATAAATTACAACAGGGCCATTAATTTGTAATATTTTCGGCCACTCTACTTCTTTTAAAAGATTTATTTCTGTTTGTAATTTTTCCGACTCTTTTGTTGCACTATGAAGTTGCATATGTTTCGGCAAACGTTTAATCAAAGATATAAATTGTAATTTTTTAAGAATTTCGGCTACTTTTTCTAGATTAGTGTCATTCACATCAGCCACCTCCCAATCCAATTTTACGGGTGCTTCAATCCAAATACGTGCCAGTTCTTTGGTCATATAGGCGTCTTTTTTTCCTGCTTGTAATTTTGAAGATAACTTCGCATCTAATTTATCTAAATGTGAATATATCTCATCAAGAGTTCCATATTCTTGGAGTAATTTTAAAGCAGTTTTTTCTCCAACTCCCGGCACCCCAGGCAAATTATCAGATGAATCACCCGTTAAAGATTTATAATCTAAAAATTGATGGACGTTTATTCCATACTTCTTCTGGAAATAATCAATGTCAAATTCTTCGATATTTGACAGGCCATTCTTAATTGCATAGACCTTGGTCATTGGGCCGATTAGCTGTAAAGCGTCAAGATCGCTAGTCAATAAACAAGTTTCAATACCTTTTAACTCAGCTTCTCGAGCAAAGGCTCCCATAATATCATCAGCTTCATAGTCATCAATTTCATAAAGTGGCCATCCAAAAGCTTCGAGTAGTTCGTAAAGGATTGGGATCTGGGCATAGAAATCCTCAGGTGCCGGTTTGCGACCCGCCTTATATTCAGAGAAAATTTCTTTACGTTTGCGAATATTAGTATGACGCTTATCCCAAGCAACAGCCACATAATCTGGCTCCAGCTTTTTAATAAGTTCAATAGCTAAATTCACAAAGCCATAAACCCCACCTGTAGGTGTGCCATCAGGTAACGACAAACTGGGCATCGAATAATAGCCTCTATAGAACACTGACTTCCCATCGATAACCGCCAAACGCTTTGTCATACTATTATTATATCCTAATCAGATGTCACTTAACACTAAAATGTAATTAAGCTTAAATTTAGCTTATCAGGGTCCGACCCTGATTTGTAATTTTGGTTTAGTTATTATCACTCTGCTACAATAATCTACATGATTAATAAAGATATAAAAATTGTAGTGTTCGTAGGTTTGTCAGGTGTCGGAAAAAGTTCAGCTGTCGACTATATTACAGATAAAGGTTATCCAAAAGTGTATTTTGGAGGTGTAATTTATGAAGCCATGAATGAAGCTGGAATAGAGATAACACCAGATAGTCAGGCAAAATTTCGGGAAGAAATTCGTGAACGTGAAGGTAAAGATTTTGTCGTAAACAGAATAATAAAACAAATCCATGATCTAATTGATGCTGGACAACATAGAATTGTAGCCGACGGTCTGTACTCATGGACAGAATACAAACTTATAAAACGCGAATTCCCTGGAGAAATATCAGTTCTTGCAATCTTGGCATCAAAAAAATTACGTCATCATCGATTAGCAAATCGTCCCGAAAGACCTTTTACTGCCGTTGAAGCTGACCAACGTGACTGGTCAGAAATTGAAAATCTTGAAAAAGGTGGCCCAATTGCAATTGCCGACCACTACGTTATCAACAACAATACAAAAGAACAGTTCTACCAAGAAATTGACAATACACTAAATGAGATCGGATTTTACAAATAACTAGCTTAGATATTCATGCAATTTTTTGGCATCTTTGTGTTTACGAAGTTTAGTTAAAGCTTTTGCTTCAATTTGACGAATTCGTTCACGAGTAACAGCGAATTCGCGTCCAACTTCCTCAAGAGTATGACTCTTACCACCTTCAAGCCCAAATCGCATTTTGACTATTTTTTGTTCACGATCAGACAGTGTTGATAGTACTGATTGAACTTGTTCTTTTAGTAACTGTGAAGTAGCAGATTCTTCAGGAGTATCACTCTCATTATCTTCGATAAAATCCCCTAATACTGAATCTTCATCTTCACCATCACGACCGACTCCTGCATCCAACGAAGTAATATCTTGTTTTATCTTTATAACATATTCTACTTTTGCTGGTTCCATTTCAAGTTCGTTGGCCAATTCTTCGATAGTGGGTTCACGATTAAGTTCTTGGGTCATACGTCGTTGAGTACGAAGAAGTTTATTAATTGTTTCAACCATATGGACTGGAATACGAATAGTCCGAGCCTGATCAGCGATTGCACGTGTAATTGCTTGACGAATCCACCAAGTTGCATAAGTAGAGAATTTAAAACCCTTATCAGGATCGAATTTTTCAACTGCACGCAACAAACCAGTGTTGCCTTCTTGAATAAGATCCAAAAAATCAAGACCACGGCCACTGTAACGTTTTGCAATCGAGACTACAAGACGCATATTAGCTTCTGCCATTTTATCTTTAGCTCTTTTATCGCCAGCTACAACTTTTTGTGCTAATTCTAGTTCCTCTTCAGAATTTAGTAGAGGAATCTTTCCTATTTCTCTTAGGTATAAACGCACACTATCATCACTAGCATCATCATAGTATTGACCTTGATTTAAATCGTCGATATCTTCTTCTACTTCATCTTCTAAATCTTCAATGTCTGGTTCTTCAATTTCAGTTAATATCGTATCGTCAATCTCAGTTAAAATTTTTTCTTTCTCATCAATATTTTCTGGTTCTATAGTGTCATTTTTTTTGGCCACTTCGAGTCTCCTTTATTAATTCGTTAATCGCAATGCTAATTTCTAAGGATTTTTTTTCATCACCCATCGTTTCTGCATCGCGTAACTGGTCAGTTAATATGTCTTTTTGTTTTTGTTTGTATTCTTTGACTACTTTGCGGAGTAACTCGGTGGCTTCTAGATAGCGATTTTGCTCACTCCAACCAACATAACGAGTCTCGGCTTTTAATAATAATATTTTTACATAGTTTTCAATATTTAGCAATTCTTTAGGAATATTTTCTATTATTTTGCCATAATTTTCTTTTAAATAATTTGCTAAATTTCTTCTCTCACCCTCAGAAAAAATTTCAATATCGACCGAATTTATTAAATCTTGAGATTTTAAGTCGATCAAAAAAACTGCCAGTAAATCATCTTGGTGCCGAAAGTATTCTTGTGGCATTTGTGCATTATCGTTATGAATAATTTTTTTATAATTTTCTACTGTCTGATTATCTGAACTAATTAATTTTTCTTTTAGAGCTTCGATTGAAGAATCGCAAATTTTTGCGACAATAGAAAGGTAGTGTTCTTGTTCTACTGAATCTCTTAACATTTTAATAATATTGAGAGCTACTGTCGTGAATCTTCTTTTTCCAATCGCCGTATTCATGTCTTCGCGAGAAGCGTATTGTTTAATAACCCAATCTATTGCTGGTTCAGCCTTAGCGATTGATTGTTGCCATAATTTTGAATCTTTTTTAATTAGTTCATCTGGATCTTTAACACCTTTTGGCAATGTGATTATCGTCAAATCCACCCCCACATTCTGGCTAATGGCTATTGCTCTTTCAGTCGCGGTTAAGCCAGCTTTATCACTATCAAATGCTAAACGAATATCATTGCTCAATCTAGACAGAGCTTTTAGATGATTTTCAGTCATAGCTGTACCAGCGGTTGCAACGACATTTGTCACACCTGATTGGTGGCTACTTACTACATCTAAATTGCCCTCAACAATAACTGAGTAATTATTTTTTCTTATTGACTCTTTGGCTAACGACAACCCAAAGACATGGCGACCCTTGTCATACAAAATAGTTTGTGGCGTATTAAGATATTTAGGTGCATTTGGCTCATCGGTAATGATACGACCAGTAAAACCAATTACCTGACCAGAAGGATCAGTTAATGGCAATATCATGCGTCCCCGAAAAAGATCACCGCCAAAACGATTAGTTAGGCCAGCCCTTGAAAGTTGCTTATTAGAAAATCCTTTTTTAATCAAAAATTTTACTAATGCATCACCGCTATCAGGTGCATAGCCAATACCAAAATCCTGAACAACTTGTTTACTTAAACCACGTTTTTTGAATACATAATTCATTGCATGTTGATTTTTTATTAGACTTTGTTGGTAATATTTTTTAGCAAAATCGTGAATTTTATACAGTTTTTTCTTGAATTCAGCGATTTCTTGGCCACCTTGACTATCATATATCGATAAATCAACCCCTGCTTTTCTGGCTAAATGTTCTAGGCTTGCCCTAAAATCAAATCCTTCGACTTCCATAACAAAAGAAAATATGTCACCACCTTTATTAGATGAAAAATCATGCCAAATTTGCTTATCAGGACTAACAAAAAAACTAGGGGTTTTCTCATTAGAAAAGGGGCTAAGCCCTTTAAAATTTCGACCGGCACGCTTAAGTTGAACGTATTCACCAATCACGTCCTCAATATTTAATCGCGACCGGACCTCCTCTTTTGCGTCTTGCATGTCAAGTTAATTATAACCACGTCAAGATAGATATCAAAACATTTGCGGATTAAACTATATCGGTTTTGAGATTTAATAAGATTTATGCTTAAATAACTAGTGATATGCAACCTGAAAATAATCAAAATTTTCCACCACCAGACTATTTAGACCAAATAGCTCCTCAAGAAATTAAAACTCCTGTTTTATTTATAAAAAAGCCAGTTTTTATAGTGATTTTATTTTCATTATTCACAATCGTGATGGTAGTATCCTTATTAGCTTCGTTACCAAGCAAGACAGAGTCCTCACAGCATCTTGCAGCCCGACTAAAAGCAACTGAAGAACTGACTGAAGATGCTAATAATAAAATAAAAAGTAATAAACTTCGTGCCATAAATAGTAATTTGAAAACAAATTTACTAAATATGATTAATGATATTACCAATCCTATTTCTGAACAAGGAATAAATATTGATAATCTTGATAAGAAAATCGTCGCTAGTGAATCGAACGTCAAATTACTTGAAAAATTAGAAGAAGCTAGACTAAATATCAAATATGACACGACTTATTCTATCGAAATGAAATATCAAGTAAATACAATAATTAATCTCATGAAAGAGATAAGAAATAATACAAATAGTGAATCTATGAAAACATTCATTGATGGTGCTTTGAAAAATTTAGAATCTATAGAGCAACAGCTGTCTGATTTTAATTCAACTTTAAATTAAATATATCGTCTAATTATTTTTGAAATTCCTTGGCTAGATTATAACTATGTATTATCAGTCCTTTCAAATCATCGTCACCTACCTGACCTGTACATAAAATCGTATTCCAA
The DNA here is from genome assembly GCA_035399865.1 of Candidatus Saccharimonadota bacterium. GTDB lineage: Bacteria > Patescibacteriota > Saccharimonadia > Saccharimonadales > Saccharimonadaceae > UBA1547. Next base: position 80,527 of record DAOPJW010000003.1, on the reverse strand, counting down.
ATTTTATTATTTAAATTTTTAGCTGGCATGACAGTTTCATAAGTTTCACGAAGTTTTATTGCAAGCATTGGATCACAACGTAAACTAAGAATCACTGGCTTACTGTCATTTATAATTAAAGCAAACATTTTCCCATTATTTTTCTCATCATGGCCAACCTTATATACTGTCGTCCCTTCTCCAAAAGGAAGTTCAGACCAAACGCCGTCAAAACCTTGTAAATATTCTTCAATTTCTTTTTGATTCATATTATTATTTTATAAACTACTATATGGTGTTTGCAAATTATTTATTGTATTTTGCCAGTTAAGGCGTTGAAGTATGTTTGCTTGTTGTTCTTCATTTGCTGGTTTTACGATTTTATCAGCATCATTCGAACCAATAATACCGATTTTGTAAGTCAGATCAAGCTTTGATAGTTTTTGGTCTTTGGCTTTCTCAAGGCAGTCATCATGGAAAATGTTACAAGTTTTTCCTAATTCAAGCCATTTATCAAGCAAATCAGATTCATTCAGAGAACTGTCTATCACCACTCTTACTGCCGCCGATCTAACAACTTCTGATGTGTCTTGTTGATCAAAAATAAAATTTCCCATTGAATATACGATCAAATGACCATTATAGCTTTCGCTGGTTTGTATCCAGTGGGGATGATCGCCAATCACCATTTCGGCACCACCGTCAATTAAACTACGATAAAAATTAATCTTTAAATCATCTGGAGTCGATTGGTATTCTTTACCCATATGAGGAAAAGCAATCACTGGCATGATATCGCTATATTCAGAAATTATATCGACTGATTCTTGAGTTGGCAGTTGAAATACTGCATGATATCCGCACATCGCAACAGGTAATTTACCGGCTTGACTACTGCCATCATCTTTTTTTACAGTAACCGGTAAAGAAATCACTTCGCAAATATCATCAATTACGTTCGGATCAGGATTACCGAAATATTGGATGTCGTTCTTTTCAAGATGTTGTTTAGTTTCAGCAAGGCCTTCTGGCCCTTGATTATCAGTATGATTGTTCGCAAGAGTAAAAGCTGTGAACCATTTTGAAGCTTCTGGTATATATTCCGGAGAACAATTAAATGTAAGGGTTGAATCTTCTTCAGAAGAGGTCATGTTGACTCCAGTTTTTGTCGGACATTCCAAACCAGAAATCCAAGCATCATAACTATCACGATTAAATTCATTTAATCTTGAGAAAGGATAAGCATATTTTAAATCACTTGCCATTGACCAATCATTTATATATCTGCCCCAATAGACGTTACCAGTAAATAAAACATTAGAGGAAATTGCCGTTGTTTTTGGATTCTGCTTTTCTATGACATTATTTTCAGCAACTTTTGAATTTTGATTAAAAAAATTCAAAGATTTGCCATTTACATACCAAGCAAAAAAACAAACCACTAGTAAGATGACAATCAACATCAATATCACCCAAAGTTTACTCCGCTCTTTTTCTTGCTCCACATTAAGCATATATATTTATTTTATCATTATTTAAGTTTTTTAAGATAGTAACTAAGCTCAGTTATACTACCACGAATATCATCTAGAGCTCGATGTGCATCAGGTTTTAGAAATTTATCACGGTACTTATTCTCAAATACAACTTTCCAAGCACTAACGTCCAGCATTCTATAATGAAGGCGTCTATTGAACCTTGGCCAATTTTTTATGATGAATTGGCGATCGATATGAATTGAGTTGCCCGCCAGTAAAACTGGTACTTCGGCTTTGAAATTTTCATCAATGAATTTCAATATTTCATCTTCAATATTTGCTAAGGAATTACCGGTTTTATTTTGCTCAACAAGACCCTGTTTTGATTGCATATTGGCATCCCAAAACTGACTATTAGTCTTGAATCTTTCATTTAGTTTTTCTTCGTCATTCTTGACTATACCGTGATATGAAGCTAATTCATTAAATTCCCAATCCGTTGCTAACATTGCTACCTCTAAGATACAGTCATCTATTGGCGATAACCCCGTCATTTCTAAATCTAGCCAAAGAATGTGTTCAATAGGAAGATTGATATCCTTTTTTTTCATAAATTATTTCTTTTTATCTAATTTTTCAACTTTTAATAAACGGACGATGAAATAAATTACCAAAGCAATAACTAAGAAATTAAACAGATCATTTAAAAATATTCCGTAATGAAGTATCGTCGGCGAACCATCACTTGTTTGACCAATAGTCCAAGATAACCCTTTCAGGCCTTCAGCCGATCCTAGTAATAAACCTAGAGGAGGCATAACAACATTATCAACCAATGACTTAACCATAACACTTACAGCACCACCAAGTACTAAACCTACCGCTAAACCAATCACGCCTTGAGTGCGAATAAAATCGATAAAACCTTTTAATTGTGATTCTCCTGCTTTTACAATTGTATTTGGACTGATTTCTAATTTCGTTTTAGAATTTTTTGATGACTTGTTCGATACGGACATATTTCCTCCTATAATATTTATATTGTATAGCAAAGTAAGTATTTTGATACAATCATAACGAAAGATACAGAACAAGATGAGTCTTGTATTAGAAAAGTTACATTTTTTCTGGTGTTGGAATTCCTAATATTTTTATACCATTTTCGAGTATTAATGAATAAGCCAAAACTAACTTTAATCTGATGCTCTCGCGTTCGTCACCAATTACTCTGCTATTCTCATAAAAACGGTTAAATTCTTGTGCTAATTCATACAGATATGAACATAGTTGGTGTGGCAAGAATTCAATAGTTGCTTTTTCAATAATCTCAGGATACTCGGACATTTTATAGATTAAGTCACGTTCATATTTAGAGTAGCCATTGTCTGGTTGAACCAATTCATTATCATCAATAGATAATTTACGATTAATAGATTTTGCTCGAACCAAAGCATATTGCAAGTATGGACCACTGTTTCCATGAAGATTTACTGAATCTTTTGGCTCAAAAACTATATCGGCTCCGATACGATTTTTTAAGAATGCATATTTTATTGCACCCATTATCGGTTCATTGTCACGGTTGCCTTGAGCTTTTTCATTTTCTTCTGCAGTCATATTAATTACATCTAAAGCTCTTAAAAAGTTACCTTTACGACTGCTCATTTTGATACCGCCAGATAATTTTACATTGCCATGAGTTATATGTTTAGTTTTTTCTGATAAATCCGGCCTGAATTGTTCGATACTTTTCTGGACTACTTTCATATATTCCACGATGTCATTACCAGTAATAATTATTGATTCATCAAAATGATAATCGTCCCATTTTTTTATACTTAAACCTACGTCTTTAGCCTCATATGTAGGTAGCCCCTCATTGTTTATAAACACTCGGGAGTGCAATCCAAAAGGTTCGCCTTCAAAAATAATTGCTCCATTACTTTCTTTATATACACCTTTTTCTTTCTGCTCTAAGACTGTATTTAAACCGATTTGAGCAGTTTCACTTTCAGGATAATATTTTTCAAATTTTGTGCCAATTCTTGAATAAAATTCTTCAAAATAATCATAACTCCACTGTCTACATGTCCAGTATATTTTTGCTAACTGCGAATCGTGGTCATTTTCACTATGAATTCGATAAACTGCCTTATTAATCAATATTATTTCGTTTTTTATATTTTCATCATTTTCATAGGCACGACTTCCTTCTACATAACAAGACCCTATCCACTCTGAACGATTATTCTCGGTGATGTCATTCAGTTTTTCTGGATATTCACCGCCAAGTTTTTTCGTAATCGCCCACATTGTTTTACCAACGTGTAAACCAACATCGCCACCAAAATTCACTCTATGGACATTACCGCCAGCATTTTCCACAAGATTAGATATCGCATCACCAATAATACTAGTATAAAGATGTCCAACGTGTAAAACTTTAAAAGGATTAGGGTCAGAATATTCTGTAACAATTATTTTATTCGCATATATTTCTGATTTTCCATAATCAGCGGGATTTATCAAAATTTTATGCAACTCATCAGTCAAAACGCAATCATTCAACCTTAGATTTATAAATCCTGGCCCATCGACTGATATCTCTGAAAATAAATCACATTGGCGTAATTTTTCTGACAAAATCTCAGCAATTTCTCTTGGGTTTTTTCCAATCTTTTTTGCCAATTGCATAGCAACATTAAGTGAAAAATCTCCAAACTGCGGGTCTGGACGACTTAATTTAAAATCTAAATCAACATTAAAAGACTGCTTGATTACATCTTTTATAACAAAAAAAACTTTTTTCATTTGGTTATAGTATAACTGAGAAACTTATTTATCTAAACAGGCATTAATTAGACCAATAAAAAGTGGATGAGGGTTAGTCGGTCGAGAACGAAATTCGGGATGAGCCTGAGTAGCGACAAAATAATCACAATTTTTTGCCTCGACAAATTCAACTAGTTTTCCATCAGGAGAAGTACCAGTAATAATTAATCCTCCCTTTTCTATATAATCTAGATAATTATTATTTACTTCATATCTGTGACGATGACGCTCAATAATAGAATTTGAGCCGTACAATTTTGCCACCATAGAACCGTTTTTTAATTTGGCAGGGTAATCACCTAACCTTAGGGTACCGCCCGTAGATTCTTTGCCTTTTTGGTTTTCCATAATATACACCACGTCGTTATCTGTATTCGAATCAAATTCAGTACTATTCGCATTTTTCAGACCAGCCTTTCTACAACATGCAATCACTGCGACCTGTAAACCAAGACAAATACCCAGATATGGAACATTATTTTCTAATGCATAACGAGATGCAATAATTTTTCCTTCAATTCCGCGTGGACCAAAACCACCAGGAACTAATATCGCATCGACTTTCTTGAAATCTTTTTCATTAGCTTTTTCGGCATTAATCCAATTTATTTTCAAACCTACTTTATTATGCCAAGCTGCTGCTTTTAAAGCTTCGACTACAGAAATGTAAGTATCTTCATTATCCATATATTTTGCTACTATTCCGATTTTCACTGTAAGATTCGGTTTGGCAAATTGCTGATTCACGACTTCTGTCAAAGTTGATAAATCAGGTTTATTTTTATAACCTGAAAAATTTGATAATAATTTATTCATTCTACTTTTTGCCAAAATTAACGGAACTTGATAAATAGTTTTGGCATTTGGCATCAATAGAACATTGTCTTCGTCGACACCTCCGAACAAACTGATTTTTTTAGCGACGGAAATTGGTGCTTTATGCTCGGTACGAACTACGACCGCATCTGGTACAATTCCAAAACCTCTTAAATCATTTAAAGCATTTTGAGCTGGTTTAGTTTTAAATTCTTTGCTAGTACCTATATATGGAACATAGACGACGTGAACAAATAAACAATTATTACGTCCGACTTTTTGAGCAAATTCACGAATTGCCTCAATAAAACTTAATCCTTCGTAATCACCGACCGTACCACCGATTTCTGTAATGTGAATATCACTTCCTTCACTTGCGGACAATATTGTATCTTGAATAGACTTTGTTAGATGAGGAACCAGTTGAACAGTTTTTCCGCCAAACTTTCCGGCTCGCTCATTATTTATCAAATCTTGAAACAATTTACCAGATAGAACCGCATTTTTTTGCGTTAATTCGATGTCTAGAAATCTTTCATAATGGCCCAAATCCAAATCAGTTTCAGCTCCGTCTTTAGTTACAAAACATTCACCATGTTCAGCCGGATTCAAAAGACCCGCATCTACATTAAGATACGGATCACACTTTTGAATTGAGACTTTAGCACCTTTAGCTTTTAATACAACACCTATGCTCGATGCTGTAACACCTTTTCCTACCCCTGAAAGTACGCCCCCAGTTACAAAAATATATTTTTGATTTTTATTTTTTTCCATGAAACACTAAAGCCTCCATGGAATAATATTGTAGCACGGTTATAATAATAAAACTCTACATATAGTGTCTTATGTTGTTTATTCTACGCTATTTGTATATTTTGATGGCATCAGTTACAACCATATGGACTCTCTGTTCAAACATTGTCGGTAAAATTTTCGTTGGTGATGGGTCTGGTATGAAATTTGCTAGGGCAATAGCAATTGCAATAAACATTTCAGCTTTAAATTGTTTAATATTAGCTTCAAGTACCCCTCTAAAAGCTCCCGGAAATACAAGAGAATTATTTATCTGGTTTGGAAAATCACTACGACCAGTTGCAACGATATACGCTCCAGATGCAATGGCTAAATCTGGCATAATTTCTGGCGTAGGATTTGCTAATGCAAAAACTATTGGTTTTTCGGCCATAGTTGAAATCATTTCAGCAGTTAATAAACCGGGTTTCGAAAGGCCGATAAATACATCGGAATTTTTAATAGCGTCAGATAAAAAACCGGCATTAGTATTTATAGAACTAACACTAATTAATTCTTTCTTTTCTTTTGTTAAATCATTACGCCCATTATGGATTATCCCTTGACTATCGCAAAATATAATATTTTTAAATCCGAAAGAAAATAACAATCTGGCTGTGGCAACTCCCGCAGCACCGACACCGTTTATTACAATTTTTACGTTTTCTTTGTTTTTGCCAACTATTTTCAATGAGTTTATTAAGCCTGCGAGAATTACTGTTGCAGCCCCCCATTGATCGTCATGCATTACAGGTATTGATAACTCATTTCTCAATCGAGATTCTATTTCAAAACAACGTGGTGCTGAAATGTCTTCTAGATTAATACCACCAAAAACAGGAGCGATTTGTTTTACGGCTTTTATTATTTCTTCAGTGTCTTGTGTATCTAAACAAATCGGAAAAGCATTCACACCAGCGAATTCTTTAAATATCGCTGCCTTTCCCTCCATAACTGGGATAGCAGCTAATGCTCCTAAATTTCCAAGTCCTAAAATTGCCGAACCGTCGGAAACGACTGCAATGGTATTATTTTTTATCGTATATTCTCTAGCTAAATTAGGATCTCGTGCAATTTCACGAGAGACTTCTGCAACCCCTGGAGTGTATGTGATTGACAAAACTTCTTTGGAACTAATTTTTACTTTACTAACAGTTTCAATTTTTCCATGATTTCTTTTGTGCAACTCTAAAGATCTTTGATTGACATCGTTCTGCATAATCACTTTATTATACTTCAGGCAATAAAAATAATGCTAATCTTTTTCAGAAAAATATGAAGGAATTTGTCCAATGTTTAATTTAATTTGTTCACCCGTTTTCATGTTTCTTAGAGTGTATTGGTTTGATAATATTTCTTCTTCGCCAATAAGTATCACATAAGGGAATCCTGCCCTATCAGCATAGGTCATTTTCTTTTTCATTTTGCCACCTTCGAAATATATTTCCGATGCAATATTCAGATTTCTTAAATAAGAGGCAACCTCGATAGTTTTCGTATAGTCATCAGTAAGAGGTATGATTAAAGTCTTCGTAAGTGTACCTTGTTCATCTTTAATCAATCCAGCCATCTTTAACTGAGAGAATAATCTAGTAAGTCCGATTGAAATGCCAACGCCTGGTAATTTTCGATCGATGTACTTCTCAGCTAAGTTATCATAACGTCCACCAGAGCACACTGAACCTATCTCTGGAAAATCAGAAAGTACCGTTTCGTAAACAGTACCAGTATAGTAGTCTAAGCCTCTTGCAATAGATAAATCTATAGCAAATGAATTGTCAGGTACTCCAAGCATTCTCATACCTTTAATTACTTCTTGTAATTCACTTAGACCATCTCTGAAAGTATTATCATCAACATTCAATTCATATAGACTATTTAATACTTCATCACAATTACCTTTTATCGACAAAAAATTAAATATTTTATTCAATATTTCTTCGGACACATCAAATTTTGATAAACTTTCTCGGACTGCATCCTCACCTATTTTTTCAATCTTATCAATTAATCGCATGATATCGACAGATAGATCACCTATGCCAACAGAATTTAGAATACCCGTTATCAATTTACGATTATTTACACGAATAACGAACTTGCCAATATCCAACTTTTTAAAGACATCGTAAATAACCATCGTTACTTCAGCATCATTGAGTAGATTTAGACTTTCATTGCCAATAATATCAATGTCACACTGATAAAATTCACGGAAACGTCCCTTCTGTGGATTTTCGCCACGATAGACCTTGCCGATATGATATCGTTTAAACGGAAACACTAAATCATTCGAATGTTCGGCCACGTAACGAGCTAGTGGTACTGTCAAATCAAAACGTAATGCTAGATCATTATCACCTTTATTAAATCGGTAAATCTGTTTGGCAGTTTCACCACCAATCTTGGCAAAAATTACATCAGCCCTCTCAATAACAGGCGTGTCAATTGGTAAAAAACCGTATTGTTCGTAAACACTTCGAATCTTATCAAGCATTTTATTAAAAGCTATCTGATCACGTGGCAACAGCTCCATAAAACCAGGCAGAACTCGCGTAGCAATGATTTCATTTTTCGGTGGCATTATTATGATTGCTCCTTTTTCGGATATTATCTCTTCTATTTTAACCTAAAACAAGAAATGTAAATAACTATTTCTTCTTTAAAAAATCTCTGTCCACTAGACGCAATTGATGGATTACTATTTTGCGTTAATTCTTTTCTAACTTTTTTTTAAAATTGAATTCATATCATTTAATACTTAAAAAGTTCGACTGGATTTATTTTAAATTGAAGCATTTTTGCAGTGTCTCTGCCATTATCACCACCTTTTCTTTGCATTAGAATTTTTCCAATTCTCAAACTGCCCCTATCTGTTATTATGATATCACCACCACCAAAAACATTCATTGCTTCATTAATAGATTTCAAAACCCAAGTACTTTGACCGTTTATTTTCAAAATAACAAGAACCCAATCAGCAGAAAATTCTCCCCTGCCTTTTAATAAATCAGAAATAATTAAAATTTTATTTTTATCAAAAAAATTCTTAATCTTATCCTGATCGATTTTGTTCATTTCTGACAAAAGTGTTCTTCTTTTGTCCTTAACCCAAGTTACTGTCGGTTTTATTTCGCCAGTAAAAGATTTCAAAATTTTTGTTACGTCATTCGGAATATTCCAAAGTTCAACATATTTATCAACCCATCTTTTATCAATCTGATTAAATCCTTGCGGATTACTAACGAGTTTTATCTGCAAATTTTGTAAATATTCTTGAGATTTCAACTTGATAATAATTCGCACTCTTACTTGAATATCAGCTTTGTATTGTCCGCAAACCTTTATCGCTTTAACATTCTCGATATCGGATACTTCATAACCCATTGCTTTGAGCCATTGTTGTGTTACTTTATCATTTCTCCAATCATTGAAACGATTGATGACATCATGCTCGTTCTTAAAACCATCTCTTGCTGTTCGTGAACCTAATTTAATCAATTCATCTTTGTTCATAACTTTTATTTCTCGATATACTTTAATAATTTTTTTCCGACCGTCTCAATCATATTTACTGTCATGGCATTCCCTGCTTGACTCAACAAATAAACATCGGCAATTTTGCCTTTAGTTTTTTTAGCCAAATTTTTTGGAAACCCCTGTAAAAGCAATGACTCGAAACCAGATAATTTTCTAAATTTTCCATTTTTAACATATAGAATCCCGTGTCTTCCAGTCCTTAAAGTTGGCACTTTGTCACGGTATAATCTTAAATCAGATTGACGAGTATCTAAAACTAAATAGTCCTCTTTTAATAAATCTTCAATTTTAAATAATCCTTTATTGTATTTATTTTCCAAAAATTTCAAAAAAGTATCATATTCTCTTTTTTTATTATCAAATTCCAGTTCGCTGTCATCAATTAAATAATCTCGAATTTTAGGTGTCTTAAAAATTTCTGGCCATTCAAAATTTTTATTTGTAATCACCAGATCCTTCCTAATGCCAACAAAATATATTCGTTCTCTCATTTGAGGAACACCGTAATCTATACTATTTAACACACGATGAAAAACTTTATATCCTGCCTGATCTAACTCTTCTAAAATAATTTTTAAGGTTTTTCCGCCCTCATGATTCACTAGCCCCTTGACATTTTCTAGAATAAAATAAGGCAAATTTTTATCATTCATTATTTTTATTAATCCGTAAATTATTTGCCCTCTCTCATCATTCATCCCTTTTCTTTGACCAATAACGGAAAAAGATTGGCAAGGAAAACCAGCGATCATTAAATCAAAATTTGGCAAGTCATCGGAATTAATTTTCATTAAATCACCGTAATTTTTTTCTTCATCCCCAAAAAGTACTCGGTATGTTTTCTCTGCATGTTTATCAATTTCTGAAAAAGCAATGCAAGTCAAACCTAAGTTTTGAAGTCCAAGTCGACCAGCCCCAATACCAGCACAGAAATCAATAAATTTTAAATTTTTATCATGTTTTGTCTTCATATATCTTTTATAAAATTAAATCATCAATACCTACTTCAAGTGCTTTGGCAATTTTGGTCAGAGTTTCAATAGTTGGATTTGAATTTATTCCGTTTTCCACCTTAATAATAGTGTTTAGTGATAAATCAGCAAGACGAGCAGTCTTTTCGAGAGACAGCCTCTTTTCAGTCCGTAGTCTTTTTATGTTTTTAGAAATTTTATTACCTAACACGTCTTTTTAATTATATAACATTATAATATATAGAATATAATTAACTTCTTTTACGCACACTAGGTAAAAATCGAGATTTACAAACTCTATCTCCAAAATATTTCGACAACTCATAGGTTGACGAAATATTTTGGCGGAGAGAACGAGATTCGAACTCGTGGTACGATTGCTCGCACACACGCTTTCCAAGCGTGCGCCTTCAACCACTCGGCCATCTCTCCAAATTGGTATTCAGTAGTTGGTAGGTAGTAGTTAGTAAAGTATAATCACCCACTTTACTATTTACCATATACTAACTACCAACTACCATTATAACAGTTGTTATTTCCACTTTGACATAGCAGTTGCTAATAGGTTTGAATACTTGCATAATATATATAATGACTAGTGAAGAGACCCCCCCAGTAATACGTTTAAAAAATTTACGTAAAGTTTTTGGTATTGGCGATGCCGAGAATATTGCACTGGATGGTGTTGATTTGATTATAGATAAGGGTGAATTTGTAGCCATAATGGGACCAAGTGGTTGCGGAAAAACTACTCTTTTGAATATTTTAGGTTTACTCGACAGAGACATTGAAGGCGAATACGAATTAAACGGTGAAAATGTTGAATCAATATCTAAACGAAAACAGGCCCGTATACGTAGCCAACAAATTGGATTTGTTTTTCAAAGTTTTAATTTAATTCCTCGTCTAAATGTAATTGAAAATGTTTCCCTACCACTAATTTACAAGGGATTTGGTCGAACTCGACGACTAATTATGGCAAGTAATATTCTTCGAAATTTTCACCTTAATGAAAGAGAATATTATATGCCTTATCAATTATCTGGAGGCCAAATGCAGAGAGTTGCAATTGCTCGAGCACTAGTCAACGAACCGTCGATAATTCTAGCTGATGAACCAACCGGAAATCTTGATTCAAGATCTAGCCATATTATTATGGAAGAACTCTCTGACATCCATAAAAGAGGAAACACGATAATAATGGTTACTCATAATCCCCGGCTAACAACATATGCTAGTCGAGTTATAACCATGTTAGATGGAAAAATTGACACGGATACTTCTAGCTCCGACTATTTTTATAAAAAAAATAAACAGAAACGAAAAAGAATACCGTTTAAAAAGAAACGAAAAAATAAAACGAAAAAAGACCAAGAAATGATAAGCTAATAAAATTATGAGACTATTAATACTCAATCATATCCAAAATGCATCTCAATCACTGCACAGTAGTCGTATTCGGAGTAGTCTTACGATGCTTGGGGTTACTATCGGCATAGCAAGTATCACCACGATTATGGCTCTTAGTAGTGGAGCTAGCCAAATTGTCGGTAATCAGGTTAATTCTCTTGGAGGAAATATTGCAGTAATTCGTCCTGGAGAATCAACTAATTTAGTTGAAAACTTTACAAAAATCCAAACTCAAAATAAATACGCAATAAGTAGTTTGACCGAAAAAGACCTTTTATCAATTAATGATATTCAAAATGTAAAATTAGTTGTGCCATTAATGACATTAAGTGGCAATATCAAAGCTGATTCGACATCGTCAAATAATTCGGTTATCGTTGCTACGACACCCGATCTTGCTGAACTTGCAAATCTAAAAACCAGCGAAGGTCAATTTCTTGATGAGGAAGTTAATGTCAATACTGCAGTTCTAGGTACTCAATTATCGATAGACATTTTTGGGACAGAGTTTTCAATTGGCAGAACATTTTCTATCAAAGGCAAACAATTCACTGTCATAGGTGTGCTTAAAAGACAAAATAATCCTATAAATTATAATTCGGTTGATTTCGATAATGCAGTGATAATCAATTTTTCTTCTGGGAAAGAACTAAATCAAAATGTTTCTCAAATTCAACAGATTAATATAAAAGCTGATTCAATTTCTAATCTAGATAACGTAATAATTAATATTAATAAGACCCTACTGAAAAATCACGACGGCGAAAATGATTTTTTAATATTAACTGGTAATCAGATATCACAACCAACCAGTCAATTCTTTTATACTATTGCTGGTGCGATGACAGCGATAGCTACAATTTCTTTGATAGTCGGTGGTATTGGTATTATGAATATTATGTTGGTAACTGTTGCGGAACGTACTCGTGAAATCGGTATCAGAAAAGCTTTGGGTGCAAGTGATATGGATATTTCTATGCAATTTTTAATAGAGTCCTTGGTTATCAGTATTTGTGGAGGTATCACTGGTTATTTACTGGGTTATTTATTAGCTTTTGGTATTTGCACGTTTTTAACTTTCGAGCCATCGATTAATTGGCAAATCGCAATTATTGCTATATTAATATCAGTTATTATGGGTCTATTATTTGGTTTATATCCTGCAATTAGGGCAGCTAGAAAAGATCCGATACAATCCTTGCACAGTTACGACTGAACATTTTGTTTTGTTGCCATATTATGAATATCTATGTTAAAGTATTATAAATAAGTATAAACATAATCCAGGGGTGGACAATGGATACAAAAATACAAGATACAGAGCAAGTAAATGATGAACAAGAACTAGCGGAAGTATTAGCTGGAGTGTCAAAAGTTGGTGATGATAATTTAGAATTTGAAGAGACGCCTATGGTAAAGCCATACACTCAATCTGACCAAATAAATGAAATTACTTTACCGGAGCCTTCAGAAACTAATATTGAAAAAATTTCTAATTCGTTAACACCAGATATGCCTAGTCAAGTCGAAACTGTGTTACCAAATTTAGCCGTAGACCCAGTCGATTCAGTATCTGATACAGTTTCGGATTATCAAATCAATGAAAAAAAAGTTGAAAGTGAAGTGTCACCAGTTTACAACTCTTCTATTGAAACTAATAACGGAACAATCGAACAACCGGTAAACAATGACGTTATATCATCGAATATTGAATTACCTACTACTAGCAATAATGAACTGGACGGTATAAAAAGAGACGCCTTACTAGAACTTCGCCCATTAGTTGATAAACTAAGCTTAGCCCCTGAAGAAAGATTTGATATTTATCTACTTCTACTTCGAAGTACCGATGATAAGACATTAATTTCACCCGCTTATAAGGCTGCCCAAGAAATTCCTGAAGAAAGTCGTCGTGCTCAGGCTTTATTAGATATCGTCAAAGAAATAGATTATCTATCAAACCAACAACAAGTAGCTTAATGTTATTTAAATAAAATAAAAATACCCGCAATTTTTTGCGGGTATTTTTATTTTTAGAGCAAATTATTAATAGCCCATTCCTCCACCCATACTATCGTGAGTATGAGATTCTTTTTCTGGAATATCTACAATTAACGCACCCATTGTGGCAGCTGTTGACGCAATCGACACTGCATTTAAGACTGCTTCTTTTACGACACGGGTCGGATCAATTACTCCGTCTTTTTTAACATCAATAAGACCTTTTTCTGGTTTATTAACATTAATACCATAACCCGGCTTAGCAGATTCAACCTGAGCAATCAAAGCATCACTATTAAGTCCAGCATTTTCGGTAATTTGCATAAACGGTTGTTTTAAAGCATTCTTTAAAATTTGACGACCAGCGTTGATTGAATCAGCACCATTAATAACTATTTTGTCAGACAAATTTACTAAAGTAACTCCACCACCAGGGACAATACCTTCAGCCAAAGCAGCTTTCGTAGCAGCTACAGCATCATCTACACGAAATTTCTTTTCATCAATTTCAGTTTCGGTAGTACCACCCACCTTTATAACGGCAACTTTTCCTAACAATGATGCAGCTCGTTTGACATAATTTTCTTTGTCATATTTATTATTTGAATTTTCTGCTTGAGAATTAATTTGTGCAATCCGTTGCTTGATATCAGATTGTTTACCAGCACCTTCAATAATAGTCGTTTCGTCTTTTCCAACTATGACTTTTCTAGCTGTTCCAACAACTTCCAGGCCGACATTTTCAAATGTTAGTCCTTGATCTTCACTAATAACAGTTGCACCTGTCAAAATAGCGATATCCGCAAGTACTTCTTTGCGTCGATCACCAAAAGCTGGTGCTTTTACAGCTACGGTATTAAACACACCCTTTAGTTTATTTAAAACTAATATACTAAGAGCCTCGCCTTCTACTTCATCAGCAATTAATACCACGTCTTTTTTACCAGCAGTTACTAATTTTTCCAATATTGGTAAGAATTCTTGAGCATTACTGACTTTTTTATCGGTAATAACAATGGCTGGCTTTTCATAAACTGCCTCCTGCCTATTAACGTCGGTAACGAAGAATTGACTAACAAAGCCTCTATCGAAAGTAAAGCCTTCGACGACTTCGGATTCAAGTTCCATACCCTGGCTAGCTTCAACGGTGACAATTCCGTCTTTGCCAACTTTTTCAATAACATTAGCAATTAGTTTACCTATAATTTCGTCACCTGCACTTATTGTCGCAACTTCGGCTACTCTATCAGATTTGCCTTCAATACTTTCACTCAATTTTTCAATTTCTGCTACGATTTCCGCACCAGCACGTTCAATACCCTTACGTAACTCCATAGGGTTATGCCCAGCGGCAATTAGTCGACTAGCTTCTTTTAAAATATTGTAAGTCAAAACTGTGACTGTAGTTGTACCGTCTCCTGCAGATTTATTTAAATTACTTGCCGCTTGCTTTATAAGATCAGCACCTACTTTATAACCCAAAGTTTTGTCATCATCCTCTGGTAAATCAATTGCCTCCGCTACGGTCACTCCGTCATGTGTAACTGTTGGACCGCCATAACTCTTTGCAATCATCACATTTCGACCTTTTGGTCCGTAAGTTACTTTTACCGCATCATAAAGAGCTTTTGCTCCACCAATCACACGTTCGCGGGCATCATCATCATAAAATACTTTTTTTGCCATTTTTTATACTCCTTTTATGAGATTATAGCGAGGATATCATCCTCTTTTACGATTATGTATTCTTTGTCATTAATCTTAAGATCAGTAGTTGTATATTCTTTATACACGATACGATCACCGACCTTAACACCTTTGACATCAGTACCAATAGCTTCAACTTTTGCAATAACTGGCTTTTCCTTGGCATTATCTGGTAAATATAACCCAGAAGCAGTTTTTTCTTGAGCTTCTTCTCGAACAGCCACAACTCTGCTTGCCAGAGGTCTAATTGGTGTACTCATAAATTACTCCTCCTTTATTTTTGATATATGTAATTATCATTGTAAACAAAAAAATTGGCACTTTCAAGTCCCGAGTGCCAAAAATTGAATTAGGCCCCTTAAAGGGGCCTAGCTAGTTTCAGAGGTGTTTGAAAAATTATTATTGTATGGGAATGATTTCCAAATTAAGCGGATAATTACATCCCGAAGTTCTTCTGAATCTGTTGGGTTTGGACTAATCAGATTCACGTCGAGCTCTTTTTGAGCTTTGATTACGATTCTACTCCAAGCAGAATAAATTTCCTGATTAGATAAATCGTCAACTTGATTCCTCAAACGATTATGTAATATTTTCTTTACTTCGTCGTTATCCAAAATTTTTAACTTTTTGACTTGCTCATTAGATAATTGAAACCATTCTTTCTCTAACAAGTTAGTCCACCCCTTTCGACTCTGAACTAGCATAAAAATAATAACATACTAATATGTTTATGTCAATATTAATGCTTAAGTTTCTTTAATATACTTGGGGTCAGGCAACCGTTGATCGAAACCAAGTTGAATAACATTGGCAACATAACGAGCTATAGTTACTCGATCATGATACATTTGAGCATTATTTCGAAAATTATTACTAGAAGAATTAGTAATAAGATTACGATAAGTAAGTGGTTTTAAACCATTTATCACAGACAGATCATTCAACTGATTGAATTGATTAATCATATCATTATGACAGTTACTACGACGACGCTGACAGTTTTGAATGTATACCTGCCGATCTTCTAAATTATCATAACGAAAAGACATGCTCGAATTCTCATCATGTTCGATAGCACGAGCATAATTTACAATTGAGTCAACAAAATTTTTATCAATGTCTTTGTTGCCACTTTTTTCTCTTAAAACTTCGATTCTCTTATGATAAAAAACTGCCGAATTTATCAACATATCATTTTCACAGTTATCAAATCGGCTTGAGTTATCAACGTTATATCCCAAGGAATGTTCAACATCGATCATCTTTTTTTCTATATCCGATAAGGCAGACTCATCTAATTCTAGATAATTCAATAATTTATCTAATTTTGTACTATTTTCTTTGGAATCATCTGAATCAGGATTACATATTAATACTTCTTTAATATTTTTGTATATTAATTGACCATCTTGTTCATAATTTAAGCGAGAAAAGTTTAATCTACCATATTCTGAAACTAATGATTCTTTTTCTTTATCATTCAAAGAATCCCTCGGGGTAAATTTTTCTTTAGATGACTGGTTAAGTTTTTCTGTCATTTTATATTAAATATAATTATGTTAGCTAAATTATAACACATAATGAAAGAAATTTCAATTTAGTCGATGTTTTTATTGAAAATACCTTTTAATTCTTTTTGAACCAAAAAATAAAATAAGTGAGATAGCTAAAACAATAGAAACGACATTTAGTATATAACTTGATGATTTTAGTAATATATTTACCACACCTAAGACAGCAATCCCATAGCCTCCTAAAATAAGTACTTTTCGAGAAATGTCATACCTTTTTATGATCGACACGAACAAAACAGCTAGAATTGTGTAAACAAAAATTTCGAGTGATTTTTGATAAGCTAAATCATTACTAAAAATTTCATCGATGATTATTATTATGGATATAATGAAACCAACCAATGCAAAACTATTAATTGCTACTGTGTCGATTCTAACTCGTCTTTTTTCTTGATATTTTTCTTTATTATTTTTAAGAATATTAGCTGCTTCTTGAATGGGCATACTATATACACCGCCTAGTTCCAAAGGGTTTAATGTCTGTGATTCTTGCTTCGAAATATTAGCATACTCTGTGTTTTTTAAATCAGATTGTTCATCTATTTTCTCTTTTGCTTCAGACAATAATATTTCTTTTTCAAAATCTTTTGTGATAGGTTTTATATTTACCAAGATATATTCATTTTACGATAAATAATACTCCTTTACAATAATCAGGGTCTGCCTTTAGTCTTCATTTTTACAGAACAAACAATTACAATGGTTATCAATGATTGTCCGCTTTGCTAATGAACATGAAATAAAAAAATGGAATAGTTTAATCCTTGCCAATCCTGACGGAGGTAACATATTTTCGAGCTACGAATATGCTATGCAAAAGGAAACTGGCGGATATAAAGCATATTTCATACTAGTTGATGATTTAGCAGTTACGGTATTGGAAAAGAATGTATCAGGACTTGGAAAATTATGGTACTTACCAAAAGGACCGAATATCACTTCATCAAAAGAATTACTTGAAGCACTTGAAAGCTTGGGACAATTTGCAAAAAAGCATGGTGTGTTTACAATTCGTATCGAATCAGAAATAAATCGTAACGAAAAATCTTTTTTAGAAAAAAAAGGATTAATAAAAGCAAGGCCGATAGTACCTAATCCTTCAACAATTACATTGGATATTAGCGATGATATTGAAAAAATTCTTCTAGATCTACCTCAAAAAGGTCGTTACGCAATTAGACGTGCCGAAAGAGATGGCGTCATAATAAAACAGGTTGAATCAAATGAGGATAATTGTAAATTAATGTATAATTTACTTTCCGAAACAGCAGAAGGTCAATTCGGTATCAGAAATTATAGTTATTTTAAGACTTTCTGGAAAAGATTTGAAAAAGCTGGTTTGGGACAATTGTTTTTCGCTTATCACGAAAATCGACTAGTAGCTGGGGCTTATGCGATGTCATTCGGCCAGAAAAGCACCTACAAAGATGGGGCAAGCGTCCGCAAGAGAACTGTATATGGAGCTAGTCACCTGCTACAATGGAAAATCATAGAATGGGCCAAGACTCGTGGCGTAGTGTTGCATGATCTTTGTGGTTCGCCACCGAGCGAGGAAATCAATAACACTCAACACAAGCACTATGGCGTCGGTCTATTCAAAACTGGTTTCAGTAAATCAGTAACCGATTATATAGGTTGTTATGATTTTATTATTAATCAAACAAAATATAAGCTGTGGGTGAAAATTGGTGAAAAAATTGTTCACCGAATACATTACTATAAACATCACGATTCATATTTTTAGAAAGATCCAATTATGTCAAAAATTAACAATTCAATATTAATGTCAGATGCTAATAATTTTAGTACCGATTGTCCGATCAACCCCTATTATCATTTAAACCACGTAAACCGCGAAGAAGCTAACAATGAGCACGGACGAGTCCGACAATTATTGACAGAAGCTGGCGTAAAAGTAACTTCCATACCATCACCCGCAGGTTGCCAAGATGGTATCTATACTGCTAATTGGGCATTAGTGCGTGGTGATAAAGCTGTACTATCAAGTCTGCCGAATGCTCGAAAAAACGAGGAAGAATACGCAGAAAAAATTCTAACAGACCTAGGTAAACAAGTATTTAAAATTCCAAGCGGACTAAAATTTAGTGGTCAGGGCGATGCCTTACCTTGTGGTAATTTACTGTTTTGTGGTCAAGGCTATCGCAGTGATGCGGAAGCCCAAAGTTTCGCCGCAAATATTTTGGATTATGAATTAGTTCAACTCCGAACCGTTCCACAATTAGATTCTTTTGGAAAACCAATCATAAATTCTTCAACAGGATGGTGCGACAGTTATTTTTACGATTTAGACATGGCATTAGCAATTATTAAAGGTCCTGACAGCGACAAAAAAGGATTGATTGCATATTGCCCCGAAGCATTTCAACCAGAGAGTCGCGAAATTTTAAAAAATCTCGACGGAGTTGAAAAAATTGAAGTGTCAATAAAGGAAGCCAAAGAAGCTTTTGCAACCAATTTAGTTTCTACTGGTGAGACAGTAATAATGAGTAATAAAGCTCCAAAACTTGCTAATAATCTTCAAAATACCGGCTTGACAGTAATATGTCCAGATTTAACAGAAATCGCAAAAGGCGGTGGCTACATTCGTTGTATAACTTTAACCTTGGACTAATTCCACCTAATTTGAATAATTTTATCAGTATCAGTAATAGGAATATCGAGAGGTTTTTTGTTAATTATCGAGTCGTATAATTCAGGAGGTATCGGTCCGACCCTATAAGCGTTTAGAATTGCATTTTTTGCACCATCATTATTACCTACCCTCGCCTCTTCTATGGCTAAATAATTCCATAGTCTACTATCATTTGGAAAATCAGAAAGTGCCTTTTTTAAAAAAGCAATATTTTCTGAAGATTCTCCAACGGCAAAGTTAACAATAGCGATATTTTCATAAGTAACCCGAAGAGGATAAAAACTTAATGCTTTCATATAAGCTTCTTTGGCTCCAACATAATCTTTTTGTTTCATTTTGATAACACCAAGATTTATATAGTTTGAAACTGCTGGAAAATATTCGACAGATTTTTCTGCATATTGTTGTGCTTTTTTGGGTTCGTTATGATCAATATAATATTTAGCTAAATTATTCATCGCCAAATAATTTTTTTCAGTAACTGTGATATCTTTCAGAGATAAGGTGACTTGTGATTGATAATCTAACCCACGAATATTCGTTCGTGCACCTAGTAAAATTAACAAAATGATTGCCAACGTTAAAACAATACAAGGTTGGACTTTAGGTAAAAAATTCTTGAATATCAAAGCTAATATACCCAAAAAGCCTACCATCGGCACAATAAACCAAGTTTCACAGGCCGTCATATCAAGTGCGATAATTTGCAGATGTGGCGACATGCCTAAAATTGTCCATAATCCAAAAAATATATAAGCAAAAAAATCTTTCTTATTTTTATTTTTGTAAATTAAAAAACCTGCGTACGTAAATCCGACAAATAACAACAAAACTAAAACTAACGGTATTACAAACCCTTCGAACGTAATCGTTTTATAAGTCCAATAATAACTTGTCGCTAGTTCACAAGGAAAAAAGAACTTATTAATATAAAACATTATTATCGATGGAACTGTAATCATTCGCTCACCGAAGCTTAGTAAATCGATTGGTGCACTAAGAGTAATATTTCGCAAACCGACTGCACTTATCCTAAGAATTAGGAATAATATTATCGGTGCGGATATAATCTTGATGAATATAAAAAGTCTTTCCCTGTCATATAAAAATTCATACAAAACCGCTAAACAAATAAAAATTACGGCCGTTTCTTTACTCATTAGCGATAGGAATAAAAGAAAAGCAACTAAAAATAGTCTCTTTGTATTATTTGAAATAGTCAGTAAATATAAGGCCGATATGCCCGACAAGAACATCAGTGGTTCTTGCATAGATGGTATTGAAAAGACTGGTTGAGAATTTATCGGATGAACTAAAAATATCAAAGCCAAAAATAAAGCGACCGTTGGTTTAAAAAATGTCCGCAAGAATAGGAAAAGAAAAAAGGCACATGCCATATATAATATAAGCTGTACAACATGAAAACCAATAGGATTAGTGCCAAAAAGTGCATAAATGAAAGCATATGTAGTTGTCATCATGGGGCGATAAAAATCCCCGACCAATCTTTCGCCATTCCAAAATGTACTAGATGAAAAAAAATGACCAATATTTGACAATGATCGAATCGCTTCATTTTTAATTATTTGATCGGTATCATCGCCTTGAAAACCACCATTTAAACCTGAAAAGAATACGGCTAATCCAATCAATGCAATAACAATTGCGACCTGCCATGATTTAATTTGATTAATTTTTTTGATTAATTTCAAACACCAAATCATAACTTGTGCATCATTTTTCTAAGTAACTTTCTAGTTATCTCAGTTTCATCCCAAGGATGTTCTCCGTCGGCTCTTTCTATAGTTTTCTCATGTCCTTTTCCAAGTAGAACCACGGTATCATCTGTCCCACCTGCACGTTCAAGTGCAAATTTTATTGCTAATTCGCGATCATGAACTAAAAACATATCTTCGTCTAACACTTTTCCGGCTTTTTTAACGCCTTCGCCAATTTGCTCCATTATATGATTACCATCAACATCCCTGTCGTCTTCTTCTGTAATTATTACTTCATCACAATATCGTCCTGCAATTTCACCTTGAATTGGGCGCTTATTTTCATCCCGACGACCAGCAGAACCAAAGACAGCAATTAACTTACCTTTTGTGGTAGGTTTTATGTTAAAGAAAAACCTTTCGAATGCATCTGGAGTTGAGGCATGATCGATAATTACCCTAAAAGGTTGTCCTTCGTCGACGATCGCCATACGTCCTTCAACATGTTTTAGTGAATCAATGCCTTTTTCAATCTGTTCTTTACTTAATCCCAACTCCATACCAACTGCTATTGCTGCCAAACTATTACTAACATTAAAATCACCTGGTATGTTTACTTTAATATCGTAATTTTCGTTACCAATTTTTACTTTATATTTAGAGCCAGTAACATCTAATTTAATATCAGTTGCTCTTAAATCACCGCTGTTGATGCCATAAGTAACAGACCTAGGAATAACATTTATAAATTTTTGAGCATTTGAATCGTCTGAATTTATAACACCAAATTTTCGACCATGTTTTGAAGCAATTTTAAACACTCCCATCTTTGCCTCTAAATATTTCTCAAATGTAATGTGATAGTCAAGATGGTCGGGGGTGACATTAGTCATGACAGCAATTTCATAGGGCACTCCCCATATACGATTTTGTGATAAAGAGTGGCTTGAGGTCTCTACTACTACCCAATCTACTCCAGCATTTTTAAAATCACGCAATCGACGTTGTAAAACGCCCGATTGAGCAGTGGTAATATGTTCAATTTGTGGTTTTAGCTCGTTACCATAACCATAGGCAACAGTACTCAATGCACCGACATTCATTCCAGCTTCATGAAGCATACGATAAATGAAAAATGTCGTAGTCGTCTTACCATTGGTACCAGTTACGCCAATTATGTGCATCTTTCGTGATGGAAATCCATAACGTATATTTGCTATTATCGCTTCGATTAAATGCCCGAAAGGTTCAACCTTTCTAAAAATACCGTCCGGTATTATTTTTTTTATAATTTTTCTCAAATTTGACATAAAAATATTATACCTTTTATTAAACGCTCAAATCTCTCTTTGGATATTTTTTTAAACTAATGACAAACATTGAAATAATAAATATCATTGATATCGAAACATAAACGATATCGAGTCTACCAGATGACAATATATCCCTAGCGTCAAAATATCGAAAAGGCGTTAGATACTTTAAATTACTGATTTTTTCATTGATATTTATAAATACTGTCAGGATAAACGTAAATAAAAGGATAGAAGTAGCAATTGAACCCGATAATTTTGGTCGTTTTAGCACTGAAGCGGTTACGATGCCAATGGAATAGAAGATGAGTTGCAAAAAATACAAACCTGTCATTAGTAAGACAATATCTTTAAAAGGCATTCCATTCGCTGAATAAGACTCTGTAAAATAATATGAGGATAAAAAGGCAACGATGTTTAATATAGTGACGATTATCAAACCAGCAATAATTTTTGACGATAAGATTTTCAAGCGAGTAATTGGTCGAACAAAAAGAAATTCAGTAGTATGGTCACGCTCTTCTTTAGAAACAATATCTGAACCAATAATAACTGCATGCACCGTGGCTATTAATGCAGTATACATAAACATTGCCCCAAAAAAACCACTTATAGTAGTAAGGTCAAATCCTGTTAAACCAAATATTGCCTGAATTGATTGAGGAAATTGTTTCATTAGTTCATTTACTGATTGATCAGCCGTACTAAAAGCGGAATATTTAACCATACTTGCCCAAATCAGTAAAATCATACCGATTGACCAAAATAACAGGCTTTTTCTATACGTTTTTAATTCTCTAATCAGTACATTCATATTTATCCTTATTAAAAAGATTTAGTATCTTTTTTTATGTAAATAATATAGCTTGTCAGAATAGCGACAATAACAAATACTGCTTCAACAATCAAAAAATGAGTATCAAAAGTAACGTGTTCAATAATATAATTCGAATCGTAATATTTGAACGGGCTTAGATATTTTAAGCTATCATTATCAAGTAATGAACTTAGCATACCAATAAAAAACAAAATAAAGACAACTGGCAAGGATACTCCTATTACGGATTTAATTTTTGGAATGACGACCGAAAAAATGATACCTAGAGATAAGAAGAATAACTGTATTAATGGCATAATCATTATAATCAAAATATAAGTTTTGATATCAAAATCTGAACTTGCAACTGATTTGCCAACCAAGATAGTAACCGAAACAAAAACTAGATTAGTAACCAATAAGAGAAACATGGATGCAGTAATTTTCTCTGTTATCACTCTTATTCTAGAAATTGGCTTACTTAATAAAAAATCAACAGTTTTGCCACTTTCTTCTTTTGAGATAATCCCAACTCCTAAATTCATAGCTTGGATTGCTCCAGCTAAAGTCAAAAAAGTAAGCAAATATGCCAAGAACCCATTGATAGTAAAAATGTTTTCAAAAGAAAAACTAAGAGCTGTTTGAACCGCTGGTGGAAAATTTTTTAAAATATTTTTCATAACCTCGACGTCACCAGAAAAAGCTGGAAACATTAGTAGAAAAGCTAACACCATAGCTGATATCGAAACAATCCAAACTATAGTCGACTTCCAATTAGCTTTAAGCTCTCGCTTAATTATGTTCATATTTTACTCATCATCCGTTCGATAATAATGCATAAATATTTCTTCTAAATCAGGCTCTTCGATTAACATATTCGTTAAATCCAATTTTACAACAATTTTTATGACATCATTTATGTTTCCTCTAAAAAGAAAATTGGCCGAGTTATTAGTAACATTTAGATCACTAATACCTTTCAATTCAGAAAATATTTTATCGTCAATTTTTTTAATGGTATCGATTTTGAAACGTTTATGGGTATTTTTCGCCAAATCACTGATTTTTTCAACTTTTACGATTTTGCCATTCTTAATAATAGCCACTCGATCACAAAGTTTCTGGACCTCGCCAAGAATATGTGATGAAAATAATATGGTTGCTCCCTTTTTATTTTCTTCTCGCAGTAAGTCAAAAAATCTCTGTTGCATTAAGGGGTCTAATCCCCCTGTTGGCTCATCAAGAATTATTAATTTTGGACTGTGTAATAAGCCTTGGACTATTCCAACTTTCTTTTTATTGCCATAAGATAAATCATCAATTTTTCTGTTTAAATCTAAATCTAAATATTCAGCAAGTTCTATTATCCGCGATTCAATAATTTTTTTTTCCTTCTTATAAAAACTTCCAGAATATCTTAGTAAGTCGATGACTCTCATGTCGTCATAATAAAAAACTTCAGAAGGAAGATAGCCAATTTCTTCTTTAATTTCTGGACCATGTTCGATGATATCTTTTCCAAAAATTTTTGCACTCCCACTAGTCGGGTAAATCAATCCTAAAAGTGTCCTGATAGTCGTCGACTTTCCGGCACCATTTGGACCAATAAAGCCAAATATTTCTCCTTCTACGACAGACATATCTACATCGACAATACCAAGTGTTTTGCCATAATATTTAGTCAATTTATTGGTTTCGATAATATTCACCAGTGCCCCCAACTTAAATAACTGTCTTTATCATAAACTTTTATAGCTCTATTATCAAACCTAAAATAAGTTATAATAACCCTATTATGTTTAAAAAATATCAAGGCAAATTATTATGTTTTTCACCGCCAGTGATGCTTGCAACGTTTATTATTGAATTTAGCTTGGCTATCTATACATTTTGGCGATATAAAATTAACACAATAACAAAACTATCAATTATTATGCTCATATCACTTGGAACATTCCAATTAGCTGAATACATGATTTGTGGAGGCATAGGATTATCAAATACTCAGTGGGCAAAAATAGGCTACGGGGCAATCACTCTTCTTCCAGCACTTGGTATACATATGTTGGTTGCAATTTCTGGTAAAAAGATTCCTGCATTGATTACCACAGCGTATACGAGCTGTGCATCATTTTTCTTATTTTACATTTTTGTAACCAACTCAGTAAATATTAATCAATGCTATCCAAATTATGCAGTGTTTAGTGCGTTCAAATCTATCTCTATTCCTTTTGGTATTTATTATTATGGGTGGTTAATAATAGGTGTGGCATTAGCTTGGTTATGGAGTAATGAATTACCAAAACATAAAAAAGCTCTTCAATCAATGGTAATCGGCTATCTAGTATTTTTATTGCCAACAACTACTATAAATGTGATTGATCCAAATACGATAAAAGGTATTCCATCAATAATGTGCGGTTTTGCGGTACTATATGCAGTTATTCTTGTCGTAAAAGTTTTACCAAATTCTCGTATCGAATTTCGTGAAAAGGCTAATAATTTTATTGAATCGATATATGTAAAAGGTTAGCAACAATGGATGTACTATGTTTTGGCGATAGTATCACTGAAGGATATTTCGACAGTGCCGGAGGATGGGTCGAGCGTTTAAGCAAAAAATTTAATCAAGAAATAAAATTTGTAAATCTTGGAGTTAGCGGTGATTCATCTTATAGTCTATTAAATCGCATATCAGATGATTTGAACGAAAACGTATCCGATAACAAAACAATAATTATCGCCATAGGCGTAAATGATTCTAGAACAAAATCTGGTCAATATTTTTCTACTACCGAAAACTTTAGACGAAATTTATACAAAATTCTTGAACAAGCAGAACAATATTCGAATAAAATTTTATTTGTCGGTTTAGCACCTTGCGAAGAAAATTCAATAAATACCGATGATAACGGTTATACAAATTTTCGCATTAAAGATTTTGATAGAACGCTGTCTAATTTTTGTGCACAAAATAACATAGGATTTGTGGAAATATTAGAGCCGTTTACGAATAAACTCAAGAAAAACAAATTATTAACTGATGGAATACACCCTAATAACAAGGGTCACCAAATCATATGCGACTTGATATATCCAAAATTAAATAATATGTTGTCGACTTAGACTAACACCTCCCGTTATGTTACAATAAATCAGCGAAAAGTTGTTTTAGAGGTTACCCAAGTGGCTGCTGCGTGAAACGTAAATGATGGACGGCAACCGTCCCCCTAGACTTACGTTTCATACAGGAGTTACGTGAAAACGAAACTCTACAATGTACGGAGGAGTACCCAAGTGGCTGCTGCGTGAAACGTAAATGATGGACGGCAACCGTCCCCCTAG
>DAOPJW010000003.1:287-53478 GCA_035399865.1 Candidatus Saccharimonadota bacterium | reverse complement strand
AGGAGTTACGTGAAAACGAAACTCTACAATGTACGGAGGAGTACCCAAGTGGCTGAAGGGGACGGTTTGCTAAATCGTTAGTCTGGGGAGACCTGGAGCGGGAGTTCGAATCTCCCCTCCTCCGCCATAATATAAACTGACCTGACTGGTCAGTTTATATATTTAAATCTATAAAATTAGTAAATATTATTGAGTAATTATTTCTCAATCTCTTGATGTCTAAACACTAACATCGATATTGATATAGAGAAGATAACAACCAGAACAATTACAAGTAACGGTTTAGCCAAATCATCGTTATAGCCACTTTTTAAAATTTCTTGATAATTTGAGAGTATTATATTTGGAGAATAATCCTTAACGACTTGAATCATACTTAGAATCGTTCCGAATAATAAATAGAATACAAATCCTATACCACCAGCAACGATGGAATTTTTAACCAGCGTACTAACCATGATCGTGAATGAGACCACCATTATTATGAAGGCAAATATACACTTAGACATGATTATAAAATTATTCCAGCTATATTCGCTAAATATATCGACGGAATATTGATAAAAAATTAATGAAGAAATGGTAAAAATAATAGCAAGACTAATGAAATAAGCTACGTATTTTGACAATACGAAAATTTGCCTAGAAATTGGCTTAGTCATTACAATCTCAAGAGTCCTTTTATTTTTTTCATCAGTCATAGCACTTGCGACGACAAAAACCAAAACAAGCAACCCAATTTGACTAACATTCTTGATAAATTGATCAATAGCATCCTTATAACTCGGATCAGGAAGAGTAATAGTAATACCTTGAGTAGAAACTGATTTTAAAATTTCTGGCATAATTTTTGCAAGTATCGGTGAAGCTATTGCAGAAAACATAAGAACAACCGCGATAATCAGTATTTTTTTCGTTCGCCATTGCTCGGCAAGATCTTTTTTAACTAAATTAAGTAGCTGTCCCATTAGTCCTTCTCCAATAATCTCATAAATATATCTTCGGCCTCTGGTGAACAAATGGTATACCTACCTATACCAATATTTTGTTTGGCTAAAAATTTCAAAGGGATATTTTTTTCAATGACACTCTCGTCAGTAATCCATATTCTTAATCTATTGCCAACTTGAGTTACTTTGTTCGCCCATTTAGATGCCTTTATTGATTTCACGATAAGTCTCGGGTTTTTTTTGAATTCGACTTCAAGAATCGGTAAAGCATATTTCGCCTTTAATTGAGCTAGTGGTGAAGCGGTTATCAATTCCCCGTGATTGATAATAATGACATCGTCACAAATGCGATCCACATCAGTCAAAATATGGGTCGAAAGTAAAATAGTTCGATTCTTTTTCAATTTTTTAATAAGATTAAGTACTTCTTTTCGTCCAATTGGATCTAATGCCGAAACAGGTTCATCCATTATCAAGACCTTCGGATCATTAATTAAAGCCTGAGCAATGCCAAGACGCTGTTTCATCCCACTTGAATAAGTTCCGATTCTACGATCAATAGCTTTTTCTAAATCAACTAATTTAACCAACTCTCTTATCCTAAGGCTTCTCGTTTTTCTAGATAATTTGAAAATTTTAGCTACAAACATTAAATACTCGTAACCGCTCATCCAATCATACATTGAAGGCAGTTCTGGCAAATACCCAATTTTGTGAGCTGCTGGTGAGTTTTGTCCAAATTCGACTTTCGTACCTGCGATACGAATTGTTCCTCTTGTAGGTTTTGATAAACCAACAATCATTCTTATAGTAGAAGTTTTTCCAGAACCATTAGGACCCAATAGACCAACAATGTGATTTTCTTCAATATCGAAAGATAAATTATCTACCGCGGTGACAAGACGAAATTTTTTGGTTAAATTTTTAATAGAAATGGCTGACATTATTAAATTTCACTCCTACCGAACAAAAAGTATAAAGCCGGTCCAACAATTTCGCCAACGATGATTATTATTGTCCAGTGAATCACGGAAAGATTCCTAGTCTTTTTCTTTTTAAATTTGAACAAATCAAATAGAGCATACGCCTGAAAGGCAATTTGAAATGCAATCAATGGCCATAATAATCTTAATATTTCTAATGGTTCCACTCTCACCTACCTTGTAATATATTAAACTAATTCGTATTTTTTTAAAACATTAACAAAATGGATATCTGATATACTAAAAACATGGGACCGGAACAGCAATACAATAAATCACAATCAGATATCGATCAGACGGAAAAGTTCGAAATGTACACTCCTGAACCTGACGACACTCCAGAAGACAATGTGTCTAATGCTCAAAATGACAAAAGACAATTAACTGATTACGAACCTGTCCATTGGAGTGCTAGTGAGTATATACACGGTGAAAAAAACATTGGTTGGTTTGTAGTTTTTACAATATCTGTAATCGGGCTTATATTTTTCGATTTATTTGTGCTAAGGTCTTATAGTTTTTCTATACTAGTGATTGTAATGGCTGCCGCATTAATTATTTATTCACGTCGATCCCCAAAGCTCGTGGATTACACCCTTAGTATTAACCAGGGACTTTACATAGGCGAAAAACTTTATCACTTTAGTGATTTTAAATCGTTCGGTCTAATAAAGGATGACGATAATCATTCTTTGATGTTGATACCAGTTAAACGTTTTGACCCTGGGGTATCTGTATATTTTCCAGAAGAAGTTGGAGAAAAACTTGTTGACATACTCGGAGCTAGGCTTCCTATGGAAAATCTAAAACTTGATATGATCGACGTAATCGTCCGTAAGTTGCGACTCTAATAAAGTTTTTCAAATTCAACACCTATCACCTCTTTTTAGAATGTGGTACAATATCCGTTATTCATCGTCTAAAGCGATTGAAAGCACCTTCTAGTTACATGAAAGGCAGAGTCGTAACTTGTTAATTCAATTGCGACCCTGCATTTTGCACCCGTAGCTCAGCTGGATAGAGCGTCGGCTTGCGGAGCCGAAGGTCGTAGGTTCGAATCCTGCCGGGTGTACCAAGCATAAAAAATACTCCTTTAAGGGAGATTTTTTTATTTGACAGACATTTTGAATTTTGATAACATATCAACAATGATTGATACGTTAAAAGCAATTGCAGAAGACAATCGTTTTCAGATTATTCAACTACTATCTAAAAAATCTTTGTGTGTTTGTGAAATAGAGGAAAAGTTAAACATACCTCAAAACTTAGTGTCTCATCATCTGTCTGTTCTAAAAAAAACAGGTCTAATTGATGATTGTCGTTGTGGTAAAAACAACTACTATACACTAAATAAGCAGTCGCTAAAAAAGCTAAATAAAATATTGACAAAATTAGGAGAATAAAATGAAAATATCAGTGCTTGGTTCAGGATGTGCATCTTGTAAAAAATTGTATGAATTAGTTGTAAAAATTGTCAAAGATGAAAAAATCGATGCCGAGGTAGAATATTCCGATGACGTTATTAAGATCGTTGAATTAGGACTAATACATAGCCCAGTATTAGTTGTTGACGGAAAACCTGTTGATTTAAAATCTAACTCTGAAAAAGACGTCAAAGAAGCAATATGCGAAAAAATGAGTATGGAGAGTGATAGTAAACACTGCTCTTGTGGTGGTTGTTGCTAGTGGACATATTTACTCCAATCCAGTGGTTCACTGACTGGCTAGTTTATTCTATATTCACCATCAAAAAAGGGAGTCATTTAGGCAATGCTGTAAATTTTTTTGTTTACGACACGATTAAAATACTTTTACTGTTAGCAGTGATTATTTTTGTAGTATCACTAATACAATCGTATTTTCCTCCAGAAAAAACTAAAAAATTTTTATCTAAAGCAAAATTTCCCATTCTAAATAATTTACTGGCATCATTAGTAGGAATTATTACACCTTTCTGCTCGTGTTCGGCGGTGCCATTATTTATTGGCTTCGTTGAAGCAGGTGTGCCACTAGGAGTCACTCTCTCATTCCTAATATCTGCACCAATGGTTAATGAAATCGCACTAATATTGCTATGGGGACTTTTTGGCTGGAAAATAGCAATTATTTATATTGTGTCTGGTGTTGCGATTGCGACAGTAGCTGGTTGGATAATGGGCAAATTAAAATTAGAAAAATGGGTAGAAGAATTTGTTTTTAAAGTAAAAATTAAACAAACCGAAGAAAAGAAAATGACAATCAAAAACAGGCTAGAATATGCAAAGAAATACATGATTGACATAGTAAAAAGTGTTTGGATCTATGTTGTCATAGGTGTTGCAATAGGAGCCTTGATGCATGGATATATTCCAAATGATTTATTAATTAAATACACAGGCCCGAATAATTTTCTTGCAGTTCCTTTGGCTGTGTTTATCGGCATACCACTCTACTCTAACGCAGCTGGTACTATCCCAATTGTCTCAGTTTTGATAGCCAAGGGCATGGCGATGGGTACTGCCTTAGCCTTTATGATGGCCGTGACGGCTTTGTCATTACCAGAGTTTATTATTCTAAAAAAGGTTCTAAAGCTGAAGCTAATTGCTACATATACATTGATAGTTAGCTTAGGAATTATATTCACAGGTTACTTGTTTAATATATTAATACGATAAAATGTAAATTTAATCCTAATCAAATTATGAATATATAGGTTTGTTTTTAGTGGTAAAATATCCATATACGGAGAGATGCAGGAGTGGTTGAACTGGCCGCTCTCGAAAAGCGGTATGGGGCAACCCATCGAGGGTTCGAATCCCTCTCTCTCCGCCAAATTAAAATTAACAGTGTTTTACTTATGTCCCTTTGTTTTTTCTTTATAGACGTACATATTTCTATCGGAACGTTTTAAAATTTTTGAGAATATTTGTTTTTTATCAACTAATCCATCATTATCAACGACCATATCAGTATTTTTATCATATATAGCTATACCATACGAATATTCCAAAGGTATATTTTGATATTTATCGGGAACTTCCTTAGAAATGGAAGATAGGCTTATTCCCCTACCTTTTTCTAATAAATTAGTCAGATTATCTTGGAAATTTTCTTCATTTTTTTTATTATTCACGATGCATAAAAATTCATCACCGCCAGTACGAATTATATCCGTTTCATCACCAAGCTCTAATCTTAAATAATTAACCATTCCTTTTATTAATTCATCACCTGCCAAATGACCATAGCCCACTGAATCATTTATTTCCTTAAGGTTATTTAAGTCAGTAAAAACTAAGGCTAAAGTACTACTATCTAATTCTGGATCAAATTTTTTTTCTATATACTTTTCTAAGAATAAACGGCTATGACATCCAGTAAGAGAATCGTACTCAGCTAGTTTAATTAGTTTATAGATTTCGTCTGAAGCTTTCATAACGTACTCAACAGCAGTTTTGCTTAATTCTCTGTCACTATTAAAATGATCGAATGAATCCAAGTCATAATTCGGATTATTTTCTTTACTAAATAATGGCCTAGAGATATTTTTCATTAACACTATTATAACACGATTTTTGTTTATTTTCAATAATAATATAATTGTTAATAGATGATTAAGTTCTTATTTATAAACTAATCGAAATATTTTTAAAAATTACTTTGGTACAATGTAAATATGAAAGAACCAACAGTATTCTCAAGAATCATTAAAGGTGAAATCCCTGCTCATAAAATTTATGAAGATGATAAAGTAATAGCTTTTTTGGATATATATCCTGTAAACGAAGGCCATACGCTAGTAGTCCCAAAAATAGAAATTAATCATATCTGGGATTTAGATGACGTCGATTATGATTATTTGTGGCAAATCACAAAAAAAATTAGCAAACATATTCAAGAGGTTATCGGATCCCCAAGAGTCGGAGCAGTGGTTGATGGCTTTGGGGTACCTCATGCTCATATCCATTTAATTCCAATTTATAATGGCAACGACCTAAAAAAAGAGTCGACCAAACCTACTAACGATGAACTAGCAGATGTTGCTAATCGTTTGAGAATGTAAATGCCTATCAAAATTATTACCATCGGGAAAAAGCATGAAGCTTGGATAGCTTTGGGTATTGAACGTTATTCAAAGCGTTTAAAACAGCCTTTCTCAATCGAATGGGTGTTTATGCCTAACTCGCCATTAAAAGGCTCTATGGCTCGTCAGAACGAGTCAAAAGCCATATTTTCACGTCTTAACACTAACGACTATGTAATTTTATTAGACGAGCGAGGAAAAAATATCAACTCAATAGAATTTTCAAATATAATGTCAAAGCAATTCGAATCCTCTAAACAGATCGTATTAATAATCGGAGGGGCTTACGGTATTAATGATACCCTGCGTCAACGATCAGACTTCATATGGTCACTATCCAATCTCGTGTTTCCCCATCAACTTGTTCGTTTAATTTTGACTGAACAATTATACAGAGCCCAAGAGATATTTCTTGGCAACCCTTATCATCACGAGTAATTTTCTATCGTATAATAACCCAAACTTGACAATATACAAAGCTTATGCTATATTTACGGATGTAACTCTATAAAAACAAATATATGCCACCACTATTTAACATCCCCATTATCATATCACTAGTAGCTTCTCTCGGAGTTTTTGTGCATGATGCACAACTTGATACTGTTGCCCAAGCAGTGGCTGTTCCTGTATCGACTATCACATCTGAAAATAATAATTTGAATGCAGATTTAAACTCAAGAGGTCAACATATTCACTCTGAAAATGGTGCTACAATTTTTCACAATATAAATATTAGATCGCAAAAACCAGCTACTCAACCTCGTAATAAAGATGACAAGAAATATATAGCTTATAGACGCACAAAGAATAACATCATCAGTAATGATTATATTTGGCCGTCTATTTAATTACGTCTAATTCTCTTAGCAGTCGCTCTTTATGCGACTGTTTTTGTTTTAATTCTTCTTTTGTCTCGTCAACCAATTTTTGAGGAGCTTTATTTATATAATTCTCATTTGCCAATCGATCCTCTAGAATTTTAATGTTTTGATTTATTTCTGCTAAACGTGCTTCAAGGTTAGCCTCATGTTCATAAATCGTTTCAATTGGTACATCTAACCAAGCTTCTCGTCCACTGTTTGCCAAACGCATGCCCCGAATTTGCTCGGTGTATTGAACGTCTTTTAATTTCGCTAATTTTTTAATAATTTCTAAATTATCCGCAATTAAACTATCATTCTGGTAAAGCAACGTATAACGTTCATTGCCAGGCAATTCAACCATCACGAAACGAGCTTCAGTTACTAAATGTTTTAATCTGTTAAATTCAGAAGCTGAAATTTCATTATATTTTATTTTCTCTGGCCAATCTGCCTTGATGAGCAGATTGTTTTGATGCCAAAATAACGTTTGCCAAATTGTTTCGGTAACGAAAGGAGCAAATGGATGAGCCAATTTCAGACAAGTATCCAAAGTCCATGCCAATAATGGTGGATTTAGTTGTGTTTTACTTGCCTCTAAATACCAGTCAGCAACATCATCCCAAATTACGTGATAAACGGATTCAAGAGCTTCAGCAAAACGGTACTGTTCCATTTTATTTTCGATATCTGAAATAGCATCATTAAGTTGATTAATTACCCAGTGGTCAGCTATTGTTTTTGGTTCTGGTATGCCACCTCTATAGCCCTCTCCGACCTTATCTTCAATGTAGCGAGCGATATTCCAAAGCTTGTTGCAGAAATTTCTACCAGCCACGACCCTGTCTATACTGAAAGCTTGGTTTTGTCCGGCACTACGATTTGCAATCAATCCAATACGCAAGGCATCAGATCCATACTTGGAAATTGCTTCCATAGGATTAATGACGTTACCCTTACTTTTGCTCATCTTTTTGCCTTTTTCATCCAAGACTAGACCATGCAAATAAACATTTTTAAATGGCGGTTTATCGGTGATATAAAATCCAAGCATAATCATCCTCGAAACCCAAGCCGGTAAAATATCTACACCTGTTTCCATAACAGAATTTGGATAATACTTGGCTAATTCACCATTAACCAGATAATCAGTAGTAATAAATGGCCATTGACCACTTGAAAACCAGGTGTCAAAAGTATCCTCTTCTCGACGATACCTCTTGCCATTTATATCTAAAATTTTTTCATCAACTCTTTCGTCAAATATCCAATCGTCAGGATTTTCGATATTTTGAAAAGCTGGAATCGGTATCCCCCACGGGATTTGTCTAGAGATATTCCAATCTTTCAACTGATCATAATAATTTATCAAGTGATGTTTGCGACTCTCTGGGATAATATTTATTTCACCATCAAGTACGGCCTGCTTCGCCCTCTCGGCTAATGGCTTTACTTTGACAAACCATTGGTCTTTTATCATCGGTTCAATCGGTAAGCCACTCTTGTAATCATAGCCAACGGAATGTTCTATTATGTCCTCACCTCTTATTAATTCTTGAGCTCTAATGGCAGCAACGACACTTTTTCTAGCTTCTTGAACGGTCATGCCTAAAAACTGCTTCGGAGTATTGATTAGTGTGCCATCAAAATCAATAACTTGAATACGATCCAAATTATGACGATTGCCAACTTCAAAATCATTTGGATCGTGTGATGGAGTTATCTTGACAGCTCCAGTTCCAAATTTTGGATCAACGCTTTCATCAGCAATTATTGGTATTTCCCTATCTGTTAATGGCAAAAGAACACGAACGCCTATCAAATGCTGGTAACGCTTATCGTCAGGATGAACAGCGACCGCTACGTCTCCAAAAATCGTTTCGGGACGTGTTGTAGAAACTACAATTTCGTCTATTTTATCGTATGTTGGATAAGCTATCTTCCACAGAGGGGCTTTTTCATTTTTATGCTCGACTTCAATATCAGCGTAACTAGTCTGATATTTAGTACTGTAATTGACCATCCTTTCACCTCTGTAAATCAAGCCTTCATTCCACATTTTCTTGAAGGTGGCATATACAGTTAAAATTACTTTTTTGTCTAGAGTAAATACCATATCTTTCCAACTACAACTGGTACCTAAAGCTCTTAATTGTAGCTCCATATTGCCACGCTGTTTTTCTACAAAATTCCAAACTTGGCTGTAAAGTTGCTCTCTGGAAAAATCAAATCGATTAATCCCCTTCTCTGATAAGATTCGCTCATACACAACCCAAGTTTCAAAGCCGGCATGATCAGCACCAGGAATATATATGGTATCGCGACCACGCATCCGTTGATAACGAATCATTAAATCTTCTAATGAAGCCATTAAAGCATGTCCGATATGCAAATTACCGTTAGCATTCGGAGGTGGCATCACAATACTGAAAGGTTCACCTTTTCCAGAAGGGCTAAAGGCTCCGCTTTCTTCCCAGATGGCGTAAATGTTTGGCTCGTATTGATTCGGGTCGTATGTTTTAGCGAGTTTCATTAATTTTTTAAATCTTTCAGATTCCATTTCACGCGAAAAATTTTTGACAAGAGTAAACCAGAGATTTGTACGAAAACCCCTCTCACTTTGTCAGGTTTTTGCGTGTTTGTTTTACACAATTAGTATATCACATTAAATATAACGGCAACGACGACATTGTATAATGGTCATATGACTTCACTAAGACAGTGCCACAATAAAGAAATATGGAACGATTATGTATTAGAGAATGGGGGACATCCCTTACAGCTTTGGGGCTGGGGAGACGTCAAATCTGCTAATAACTGGCGAGTTTATAGATTATTTTTGTATGACGAAGAGGATAATATTCTCGGAGCTGTTCAAATGTTGATTCATCAGTTACCTCTACCACTTACATCGATAGCTTACGTCCCACGAGGACCGATTGTAAGTAAAGAAAACAGGGAAGAATTACTAGAAAAATTGGCAATTTATGCAAAAAAGACTTGCCGTTCCATTGTGCTTTCGATAGAGCCTGATGATTATGAATATGAAGTCCCAAAAGATTGGCATAAGTCGAATAATCACATTCTGCCTGCTCGAACGATAATATTGGACTTAAATAAATCAGAATCAGAATTACTGAATAGTATGGCCAGTAAAACCAGACAGTATATCCGAAAGTCTGCTAGTGAAAATATCCAAATAAAACAAATACGAAACAGGGAAGAATTAACTAAATGTCTTGAAATTTACCATCAGACTGCCAAGCGTTCAAAATTTGCCATACACAAGAATGAATACTACTATGATGTTTTCAGTTTCATGGAAGATTATTCGCCAATTTTCGTTGCTTATTACGAAAAAGAACCGATAGCTTTTTTGTGGTTAGCAATTAGTACTGATATAGCATTTGAACTTTATGGTGGAATGAACGAAAAAGGTAGAAAATTAAGGGTAAATTACGCCTTGAAATGGCATGCCATTCGTAAATGCAAGGAATGGGAACTTAGTCGTTATGACTTCGGTGGGCTAATCGATGGTGGTA
The DNA here is from genome assembly GCA_035399865.1 of Candidatus Saccharimonadota bacterium. Lineage (GTDB taxonomy): Bacteria > Patescibacteriota > Saccharimonadia > Saccharimonadales > Saccharimonadaceae > UBA1547. The sequence goes on along the minus strand of DAOPJW010000003.1, from coordinate 43,077 downwards.
TCGCTACGTTTAAAAAGAATTGGGCCGATCAAGAATCACATCTGGTTGGTACTTTCGATAAACCATTATCACCTCTGTATAATTTGTACAGCAGGGGAATGCCGACCGTGAAAAAAATCATGCAGAAAATTAAATCTCTATTTAAAAAGTGATTGTTTATTTTACAACAATCAATTCCATTTAGTTTTATTCATGGAAAGGCTAGAATATACTTCTAGCTCCAACGGATCTATCGATGGCATTTTTTGTGCATAGTAATAGCCTAAGCAGGCGACCATTGTGGCATTATCCGTACACAAATTTATAGGTGCATATTCGATGTCGATCGGAATTCTCTGTTTTAATATTCTTCTTAGTTCTTGATTGGCAGCTACGCCACCAGCGATAATAACCGACTTTGGGTTAAATCTATAAAAAGCATCAACTGTTTTGTCGACAAGCGTCTCAACTGCTACTCGTTGAAAACTTGATGCGAAATTATTACGCTGTAAGTCATTTAAACGCTCTGCAAGGCCCGTTGATGGAAAAGTGATATCGACGCCAACTTCTTGTTGAATAGCTCTTAGAACTGCTGTCTTGAGCCCAGAAAAGCTAAAATCATAAGCATTTTGCATATGGGCTTTTGGAAATTTATAAGCAAGGGGGTCTCCACTTTTTGCAGCCTCTGATATCGATGGCCCACCTGGATACGGTAGTCCAATAATTTTTGCGACTTTATCGAAAGCTTCACCAACAGCATCATCGCAGGTCTGTCCTAATATTTCATAATCTCCGTGATTTCGAAAATAGACTAACTGGGTATGTCCACCACTCACAATCAGTGCCAAGATAGGAAATTTCGGTTGTCTAGACGGCATTTCCCATTTCTCATTTCCCATTTCCCGAATCCCATCCCCAATTTCCACCAAAAAATTAGCATAAACATGTGCCTCTATATGATGAACAGGGTATAATTTGATATTTCTTATCAATGAAATTGTTCTAGCTGCCAAGGTACCGACTAATAACGAACCGACTAGACCTGGGGCATAAGTAACAGCTATTCCGTCTATGTTTTCCCAAGAAAGAGAAGCATCTTGTAAAGCTTTATTAATTACAGGGTTAATAACTTCGATGTGGCTTCGGGCAGCAACTTCAGGAACAACACCTCCATACTGTTTATGAATATCAATTTGCGAATTCACGACATTGCTAAGAATCCTGTATCCGTCTTCGACTACAGATGCAGCAGTTTCATCACAACTACTCTCAATTCCCAGTATTTTCATCTGTTACATTCTAGCATAAATATTGGTATAGAACTAAAGGCATTAACCAAGTACTTACTTAAATATTTATTAAATGTGATTGCTTAATATTTTCTTAAATAGTAATATAATATTTAATTAGTATTGGGGGGTGTTTTAAATGAGAAATAAGATATTTATCAGATCAGTTGTTTTTCTTACGGTACTAATTACGTCTTCATTTTGTTTTGATTTATTTTCAATAAAACAAATAGCGTACGCAGACATCAACAAAAATATTGATTGGTCATGGATGAACGATAATCCTAAAGTATTAGCTTCAAAAACAATTAACGGGAATCCATACGGCAGTTGTCGGGGAATTCTCAAAAATCAAAAAATTATCGGAACAAAAGAGGAAAAAATTATATGCATTACTGTTGATGAAGGAATGAAATTCGGTTCATACACGGAAGGTAATATATTTTTTGCCACAGTAGGATTTCCGCTAGATGACAATTTATACCGAACAAATATCCCTTGTAACTTCAGGAAGGGATGCTTATATTCACAGAAAAGCGACATGTTAATAATGCAACCTGACGTTTGGCCTGGATATAAAGGTTTATCCGTATATAAAAACTTTTCAAAGCGTTTAATAAAAGACGTAGATATTTATGGCAGAACAACAGGATATAACTTTGATTTAACTAATCCGGATTATACTTTTAAAAATACAGAAGATTACGAAGTGGCAATCGGAGGGATTGCCATGTCTAAAAACGGTCAGTGGCTAGTTTTTGAAATTTGTGGAATAGGAATAGGCCTGATGAATATGGACACTTTACAGATTAAGCACATTACAAAAACAGGTCCATCATATGGTTCTGGCTCTGATCCAACAACAGAATTAGATATCGACAATTACGGTCGAAATATTGCCTTTATGGGAATAAATTCTGGTATTAAAGTCATAAAAGTTGATAATAATTGTGGTAAAAAAATAACAATTTTTAATCAATATGATACTGATTTTATAGAGTGTTCTAGTAATTCTTTTAACACAGGCTTATTTTCAAATAATTTCTTTTATGCATTTTTGCCAAAAATAAGCGAAGATGGAGGCTTGTTAGATTTTTTTACATTCTCTCGTAATGGAGAAGTTCGCTCGGTTTCACTAGTAGCACCAGGATATTCCGTAACAAAATTAGACTATCTAGCAATAGGTGATTCATTCACCAGCGGAGAGGGCGAAACTGACGATAAATATTATCTTAAAGGCACAAATGATAAATTTGAAAAATGCCATCTTAGTATAAATTCTTATCCCTATAAAATTGCCGACTTAATGGGAATTAATATCTTGGATATGGCCAGTGTAGCCTGCTCTGGTGCAAGGATGGGAGATGTTGTCGGAGATGACTATTCATACCCTGGTCAAGGAGGTAGATTGAGCGAAAATAATCTCAATCTAAACGATATAGATATCGTATATGTAAAAATTAATGCCAAATATTTATTCATTCCAGGAAGAATTCACCAAGAGACATTCGTAAAACATTACAGCCCAAAAATAATTACAGTCAGTATAGGCGGAAACGATGCGGGATTGATAGAAAAATTAACCGCTTGTCTTAGCCATAAGACATGTAAATTCGCCAACACAGAAAAGGGCAGAGAACAAACTGCTAATGAAATAAAGAATCTGTTCCCTAAACTAGTGAAAACGTATCAAAAAATTCACGAAGACTCGCCAGATTCAAAAATATTTGTCGTCGGTTATCCAAAGGTTATCGATGAAAACGACGGATGTAACTTGATAAACGGTTATATGTTAGACAAAACAGAGAGACGTTTCATGAACGAAAGCATCAAATATTTAAACTCGGTCATATCTTCGGCCTCAAACTACGTAGGTGTTAAATATGTTGATATAGAAAATAGCTTCGGTAATAAAGTTCTATGTGGTAGCGAAAATCCTTCCGCCATGAATGCAATCAGATTAGGCGATGATATTGCTATCATAAATAAATTAAAAAATTTTAGACCCATCGGTAGTGAAAGTTTTCACCCTAACCCATCAGGCCACACTCTTATATCAGATACGATATTCAAAAATATTGGCAATCTTTTGACATATAGCTATTGTCAAAACGGTAATACGACATGTCCAGACAAATCCGTTTTAGCCCCAGAGCCTTCGAAATATTGGATACCCGAATCTGGTCATAATTATCCAAATCTCGCTAATCGAAATTTCGTGTTCAATAAAAATGAAAAATTTAAGCGTCTCATTTTAGAAAGTAAATCATTAGAACCCGATTCAGAAATTATTGTTGAAATCGCCTCTGAGCCGAGGTTAATAGGTGAGTACAAAGCAACGAATGATGGCTCACTAGATATCGACATTGAGTTGCCTTCGGATCTAGATGAAGGATACCATACAGTATTTTTGACCAGTAAATCATACTCTGGTGAACCAATAGAATTGTACGACGTAATATATTTTAGTAAAAAAAGTGACCAGATTTATAATTATAATTCTGACTACAAAGATGACAATGTTAGTAAAAATGGGAATATAGTTTATTTAAAAAATAGTACTGACTCAACCTTTAGTGATGAGAGTAATAATTTGATTGAGTCAATCTCATCATCTGATTCTAATGGTCAAGTAAAGGGTATACAAAATGAAAATGTCATACCACTCGAACTAAACAGATTAGGAAAAGTGAAAAATGAAAATTTTCAACCCAATGCCAAGATAATAATCATATCCATAGTTATAATTTTCGTTATCACTTTAGGTCTATTATCTTTTCGAAAAATTAAGGTATAAGTAAATTTGCATTATCAGATAATTTATACCATGCTTCGCTTGTCTTTCCTGTACATTTTAAACTTACAACCGCTCCACCAATAACATCGATATTTGTCCCATATTGACTTTCAATATAACTCCCATTTTCATCTGTCTCAAATACTTTATCTATATATCTACAACTAAACCCGGTATTTTTCTCTTCATATCTTTTCTCAGCACTACTAACAACAAAATTAATTCCAAAATCATTCGGTAATTGAATTTCAATCTCAGATTTTTCTTTTAAATATTCGCTGTTATCAATTATCGGATAGTATTTTGCCTGTAATTCATTGAGATCATCAACCGATTTAATCTGTTTCTGCATAGAAATTGAGGTAACACAATTGTACTCTCCGGTAGGAAAATCGCCAGTATATTCTTTACTGCAAACTGCGATATATTTCCAATCATCACCTTCATTAGCTTCGGACTTAATTTGTTCGTAAAGGCTTTGCATGTTTTTATCAAGTTTAATAAATTTATTATGATCATAGTTTTCAAAGACAGTCGAGAACACGTATATACCCGTAATAAAAATACCCACTAAACAAATTACTAATAGGAGTGAAAATGACAATATTTTTAAAATTTTATTAGTATTTTTTTCTTTTTTATTTATATTTTTTACCATATGCTTAATATAACATTAATATAAGCTTTTTTAAAATAAAAATAGCGACCAAATGGTCGTTATTTTTATTGGCGGAGAGGGCGAGATTCGAACTCGCGGTACCATTGCTGACACGACGGTTTTCAAGACCGTTCCCTTAAACCACTCGGGCACCTCTCCAATATTGGTAGTTAGTATTTAGTAGATAGTAGTTAATAGGTGGTAGATAACCAAGTATGTAAGGCGTATAAAAATAACACCTTTCAACACCTAACCTCTATCTAGCGTACCATTATATACCATTTACCACTCACCATCTACTACCTACCAACCGTCATTGACGAGCAATTACCGCTACCCATACATGAATTGCACCAGCCTTTTTCAAGGCTTTTGAGGCATATTTTATAGTCGATCCAGTAGTTACGACATCATCAACCAGCAAAATGGGAGTGTCAGCATTAATTTCAGCTTCAACATAAAAAGCTTGTTTGGCTTGAATTTCACGTATATTTGCAGAGGCCTGGCGTTGTTTCGAATCATTTTTCCTTAATAGTAATTGTTTGCAAACCAAACCTCTTTTTTTAGCTATATAGCGTGTTATCAGTAACATATGATCATAGCCACGTTCTCTGATTCGTCCAGATGTTGTCGGCACGGGGACTATTAACGTATCGGGCGGTAATTCTGGTAGAACTTCAAGTAATAAATCTCCGAGTACTTCATGAGCCTCAATTACTCTTTCAAATTTATACGAACCGACTAAACGTTGCAGAATACCTTCACGCTTACCAACCAGCCAGACTCGCTCGTATGGAACTCTACAAGAATTACACAAATTCATGGTGCCTGTCGGCCTACCGCACACGATACAAAACATTTCTGGCTCATTAATGATGTTATATTTACAATTAGAGCATAAAAGGCACCCAATTTCATCGCAACCACAACAGTAGTGGGGAGCAATAATAGAAAGTGGCTTATCAAACATTGTGTTTTTTACGTTTAGTTGTTCTCTATAGTTGATTATACTGTATACGTTAGTTATAATGTGATAGACTATTTGTCAATAGAGCCAAGAGGAAAGTGGAGGAAATAAATGGCACGCAATAGGAATGACGATCTATTAATTGAAGATGAGCTTACGGCGGCCTTCTTAAATGACGACAACGTCACACCAGCCGATGAGATGGGAACAGGTACAACAACGTCAGAAGATTGGGATGAATCAGAAGAAGAATTCCCAGGTCAACTAGCTGTTGATGTATATGAAACCGCCGAGAAATTAATCGTAAAAGCACGTACGGCGGGTGTAAATAAAGAAGATCTAGATGTAAGTATTAGCGATGGAATTTTAACCATCAGTGGCACACTATCAAGTGGTGACGAGACCGATGCAGTAAATTGGCACATCCAAGAATGCTATTGGGGCGAATTTAATCGTACTCTAGCTTTACCAGTAAGCGTAAAGGAAGAGGAAGTTGAAGCAGTCCTTAAAGACGGTGTTTTAACTATCAGCTTTAGCAAGATCAAACAAGAACAAGCCAAAAAAATCCAGATTCAATAAATAATCTAGTAGTATGGTTAAATAATACGACTCTTTTCGGGTCGTATTATTTTTATATTTTAAATATTAATTTAATAACCGCCCTATAGTGGAGCGGTTATTATTAGTAGAAAATTATATCTTATTTATGATGCAATACGATTAACGACGAAGTTCACAATAGCGAAAGACATCAAGGCTACAACAATACCGATTACGGCATAGAGAATTGTATTCTTAGCAGCTGTTACGGCATTAGTATCGCCACCCGAAATCGTGTAACGAATACCACCATAGACTAACATCAAAACGCTAACGGCACCGATAATATATAGCATTACATTTATGATTGTCGTGAAGACACCACTATCACCAAATAACTCCTCAGGTTGACCTTCTCCCTGTGAAGCTTTAACGCCCTCTTGTATTGTTAAATCATCAGCAGCAAATACAGAGATAGACGGCATAGCTAAGCTAGCACCAAATGCAAACACCGGCATTATCACTAATCCTGCCAACATCATTTTTATCTTATTTTTCATTTATAACCTTTCTTTCCGCTCCTTGCGATTTATTTCTTTTACCTATATTTATAACAGATAAACATTCTTTTGTTAATAGTAAAAACTATGAGATTAATGCCTGCACGACAAAGTTTACAATCGCATAGGCCATGATTGCGACAACTAATCCTATCACAGCGTAAAGAATCGTATTCTTGGCAACTACGACGTTTTCGGTATTACCACCAGATATTGTATATCTTATGCCTCCATAAATAATCATCAAAACACTGACTGATCCAAGCAAAAACATAAGAGTGTTAATAATTTTTCTAATAATATCACCTAGGCTATCTGGCATACCTCCAGTATTCGTAGCATTTATTCCATTAATAATGGAATCCAAAAAACCATCAGCAGAGACGGGCTGAACAGCTGGACCAATTACACAAAAACCTAAAGCTAACATGGGTATTACAAAAATAAACAGTGGCATCGCTTTAATTAAATTTTTCATTATTACCTATTCCTCCTTTATATTTTTATTTAAAACTTTCTAAAACGAAATTTACAATCGCATAGGCCATGATTGCGACAACTAATCCTATCACAGCGTAAAGTAAACGATTCTTAGCGACTATTACAGCACTCGAATCACCACCTGATACAACAAATGTTATGCCAGATATTATAATAACTATTACCGCTACTGCTCCTAGAATATATAACAAAAAGTTTACTATTTTTTTTAATAATGGTTGTAATTCATCATCTTGAGCTCCACAAACTTCAGAACTATTTGTATCGCAAGCCTCAAACACCTCTATCGCACCTACGCCAACTGGAGCAAAAGCTAGAGATAAACTAGTAATAACACCGATCATTAATATTATTTTTTTAAAACCATGGGAAATACTCATTTAAAATCTCCCGACTACAAAGTTCGTAATAGCAAAGGCTGAGATAATTACTATCAGCCCGATAACCGAATATAGAATAGTATTCTTTGCTTTAGATACATTAGCTTGATTACCGCCTGAAGTAACAAAATAATAAGCAGAGATCAAGATTGCAATAATCGCGATAACACCTGATGCGTAATAAAAAATATTCAAGGCATTTATTAATACTTGCTCGGCAGTTAAATCTGGAATATCGCCCAGGGGTATTTTCCCGAATTGTAGGTTTGTAAATATTTTTTTTAGTTCATAAATCATAAATAATTTTCTCTCCTCGTTAACCAATATTTTTTGCTACAAAATTTACCAATGCTACTGAAGCTAGGGCAATAACTAATCCAATAACCGCATTTATTATCGTCCTACGAGCATTTGCCATTTTTTCGGGTTCACCTTGACCAATAATGAATAATAGACCGCCGTACAGAATAAAACCTAAAGCTACATATCCACTGGCCGTTAAACCAATTGCAATTACATTTAATACTATTGCCCAAATAAAATTACTTAGAGCATCTTCACCACTTGGGATTTTTATATCACAATCAGAACCCTCGGTAATACCTCGATACCAAGTAGGAAATCCTAAAAAACCTCCGTCACAATTATTTGAAGCATAGGCCGGTTGCGGAAAAGCTATTGCTCCGACTGAACCGAATATCATAGCGATAACACCTACGGACATTATGAAATTTACAATCCTTTTCATCATTCAAAAACTCCTCCTGGTATTAGCCATTGCAAGAAAGCATAGGTCAAGGCATAGGCTACTAAACCGACTACAACATTTATGATAATCGTTCTAGCCCTTTTAACCTGTTCAGCATTACCACCAGCACTTGAATATAATATTGCTCCATACACGATACTACCGACAGCAACAATTCCAATCCCAGCAGTCAGAATATTAATGACCATCATCAAAATAGACCAAATACCCGTATTTTCAATATCACCATTATCGCCACCCTGATCTTCGCAATCAATAATAGATGTATCAACTCCTGCACATTCTTTAGCTTCAGTAGAGACAGCAACTATTGGAAGGAATATTACGCAAGAAAATACTAAAATCGCCACGTAAGTCAAGATTGTTTGTTTTATCTTCATATCTATGTAATAAAATACGATAATTATCACATATTAGCAAGTAAAACATCATAACTGGTTATGCTATAATTTTTGTATGCGATATTTGCCAAATAATGGGTATATATTTTTACGTAACCTTATTTACATAACTATATTTTCGATTCTCTTTGCAACAATCAGCTCCTCAAATTTATTGGCTAAGGATTATTATGCATCGGGTGCTGTATCGATAACCATACCAAAAACAACAGAAGAAGTATCTTTTGGACCAGTAAAAGTAGTTCTTCAAGACGTTACAAAAGCATCAGAACCTTCTAATATTGCAACCGTCGAAGCAAACAAAGTAACCTTAAACCCTAGTGGTGGCACGATTTCTGCGACAGGTGGCGATGCCAATGCTGAATACACGATGGGCGATAACTTCATAATTCCGCTGGATTATTATTTCGAAAAACCCAAATTAAATGATAATAATAAATACAGATTCTGTATCGCTGACACGACATATTGTTCAATATCCACAAGCCCCAATGAGTATGGTTTTGTAAATGCTGACATTATATTTGGTAAATTAGGTTACGAGGTTGAAGATCTTTCATCGCTTACAACCAGTACGGGAGAGACAGCTATACCAAGCTCTGGAGATGTTAATGGAGGATCAACAGGTAAACCAACCACTTGTGCGATTGACGGTATAGGCTGGATAGTATGTCCAGTCGTTAAGTTTTTAGCGAATATCGCCGACTGGGCCTATAACTATTTGTCAGATAATTTCCTTGTAATTCAAGCAGGTATTTTCGACACGGGTATAGAAAATGGTACGTATAGTACTTGGCAAAGTATGCGCAATATTGCAAACGTTTTATTTGTGATTGCATTTCTAGTTATTATATTTTCACAGATGACTGGTGTAGGCATAACAAACTACGGTGTTAAAAAAATGCTACCACGTTTGATTATCGTAGCAATATTAGTTAATATTTCGTATTTTATATGCCAAATTGCAGTGGATTTATCAAACATCCTAGGATATTCAATTAAGGACTTTTTGTCACAAATAATAACACTTAGTCAACCAGCTCAATCACAAACAACTACTTGGGTCGGGATAGTAGGAGGAGTATTAGGTGCCACTGCAGGAATATCGATTTTATTTTCATCACTAGCCGCCTTAATGCCAGTAATTATTGCTGGTGTAATTTCACTTATGATGATCTTGCTAATACTAATAGTCCGTCAAGTATTAGTAATTTTACTAGTAGTTTTTTCACCATTAGCATTTATAGCTTACTTATTACCAAATACTGAAAGCTTTTTTAAAAAATGGCAAAAAATATTTATTTCGATGTTGTTAGTGTTCCCAATAATTGGTTTAGTGTACGGAGGATCAACATTGGCATCAAATATCATAAGAAACTCTGCCTCTTCTACTTTTACTATAGAGGGTGAAAATGGAGCCACAAATACACAAGCCGATAATGGAAACCTCATGAAAATTGCCGCTGCCGGCATGGCAGTATTACCTTTATTATTAGTACCTTCTATATTAAAGAAATCACTTGACGGAGTTGGCAATGTCGGTGCAACTATAAATGGAATAGGTAACCATGTCGGTGGCGCTTTGGGAAAAAGTGCTGGTGACGCAACTGGCGCGGCAGTTGAACGTGGATGGAATAGATTCGACAACGCTGCCATGAATGGCAGGGCGGGTATGTTCGGCAGGGCGCGAGCGGGAATACTAAGGCGCAGATCTAGAACGAGCAGTGTTGACGAATTCCAAAAGAGCGAACTGAAACGCGCACAAAGCGAATATATCGCAAATTTGGCCGGAACAGATAGAGAGTTCAGAGGCAGAATGTCTGCAGGCGGAGCGGCTGGTGCCGATATGAGAGCAATTGCAGGCGCCACAAACACAATAGCCGAGCTAGATTCAAAAGAAGTAGCAGCAGCCGCTACGGTAATCGGTAAAATGAATTTGAATTCAAAAGAAAAGATCGCTCTTGCAAGAGGCGAAGATGTAACCAAAAACGGATACACGCTTTCGGGTAAAGATAGTGCAGTACGTAGAGCCGGTATTAGAAGTGCCCTTGCTACAGCCACAGTAGATGAAGCTGAGCAAATAGTTAGGAGTTCAGGCAATATGAGCAGTTCCGAACGTCGCGAGATTACTTCCTCATTGATTTCAACCGGTCTCGTTAACAAAGCAACGCATCTTAGTGGCGAAACCCTTGGCAAGATTGAGCAGGGCGAGCTTGGTGTCAGCGAAGCCGAAATAGAAAAGAGCCTCAATGATGCAGTAATTAGCAATATCAACAAAGGTAAATACTCGGCTGAAAAACTCACCGCTAATGATGCAGAGAGCTTAAAGCGTATCGAAAACATAATGAATGATCCTAGCGCAATCGCGGCAATAGGAGTCGATAAATACGCCGGTATGATACAAGAGGCCGTTAAGGCATGGACTGATCCAAGACTCAGCGGCACCACCACTAAAGCGCAGAAGGAAATCATTAATCGCTTGAGATTTCCTGGCCCATAATATTTTCGCCAGTTTATTTTATACAATGACTGTAATTTATTACTCTGTTATACTATAAACATAATGGCAATTTATAAAGTACCTCAGGATGTTGAGGCTGACGATAAGATACTGGGTCCGTTTACTTTTCGTCAATTTATTTATCTGATAATTGTATCTCTGGCTATCTTAATAGCTTGGGGGTTGGCACGAATTTCTATCGCACTCGCAATAATTCCTCTTCCGATAGTGATTTTTTTTGGTGCTTTAGCTCTTCCGCTTCGAAAAGATCAACCGATGGAGATATATCTTGCAGCATTGGTATCTTTTTATTTAAAACCTCGGAAAAGATTATGGGACCCTGATGGCGTCGATTCTTTAATAGAGATTACCGCACCAAAAATAGTTGAGGTTCAGTTAACGAAAAATATATCTCAGAATGAAGCCGAGCGACGCTTCAGTTATTTAGCAGAAATCGTAGATAGTCAGGGTTGGGCTGTCCGTGGTTCAGGAGCCACAACTCCCAATAGTGCCATGAATAGTGATGTTTATTTCGAAGCTCAACAGATACAAGACGTCCTTGATGATAATAATTCGGTAATGCGTGCATTCAATTACAAGTTAAACCAAAGTAATGAACGACGCCACCAAGAAATGGTTGGTATAGCTCAAGGAAAAAGTAGCAATTCGTCCAACCAACAATTCAATTATTTTAGCAATTCACCGACATCACTAGAGCAAGGTAAAGCACCAGAACCGATTTATAGTCAGCATATTGAATATAATCCATATCCAGAAGAAATACATCAATCAATTTTACAGCCTATAACAGATAATGATGAAATTAATAATCCAAAGCAAACAAATGTTTCAAACGAGCCTCTCGTGAACACTAGCGAAAAGACGGTGTCTCCTGATATAATAAACCTTGCAAGCAATAACGATTTAACGATCGAGACGATAGCACGTGAAGCTAACCGCATCCAAGAGAAAAAAGATCTCAACGAAGAAGTGGTTATAAAACTACGCTAATCGTGGCTTAAAACTAATATAGGGGAGTGGGAACAATAACAATGCCACAGAGGAGCAATAAATTTCCGAATCAATCTACTTCCGTATCAAGTGATAACGGTACTGTTCCAATTGGCTCAGAATCTAGTGCTCAAAGCCAAGCCCCAAAACCTACAAATCCAAATTCGACTCAAAATAGTCTATTGCTGTCAGAAATAAGAGATAATCTAGTAATAATGACTGACGGTTCTTTTCGAGCCATTATCGCATGTAAATCAATAAATTTCGATTTAATGAGTAGTCGTGAACGAGAAGGCGTTGAATATAGCTACCAAAATTTTCTAAATTCGCTAACTCATCCGATTCAAATACTGATTAGATCACAACGTATCGACATAGGTCCATATATAGACAGATTGATTCAAATCAGACGAAACCAAGATAATATGCTATTAAATGTTCTTATGGATGATTATATAAATTTTATAGATATCTTATCCCAAGAAGCAAACATTATGGACAAATCCTTTTTTATCGCCGTGCCTTATTATCCCCAAGGTGATATGAGTAACGTCGTAGAACAAAGCAAGGGTTTCTTTAGTAAACTTTTTCAAAAGAATCAAAATAACGTTACAAAGATAGACACAGCAACTTATGAAAAAGCCAAAACAGAGATTAAAAATCGAGTCGATGGAGTAATGGCAGGATTATTTCAGATTGGTATCCAAAGCGTACAATTAAACACTAAAGAGCTTGGCGAATTATATTACAATTTTTATAATCCCGACACGGCAGTTCGTGAGCCACTAGGAAATTTCGAAAATACAACTGCCTTATTCGTAAAAAAAGGCAAGGTTGAAACAGCATTACCAAACTCGGGGATACAAAAAAATGGCTAAGAAGAAAGATAATGTTATAGATATCGCAGCTGAACAGCGTGCTCGAGAGCAAGCAGAAGTCGAACAAGCTTTCTTAAAGGGAGTAACAACTCTAAGAGATTTAATTGCTCCAAGTAGTATAGAGATTCATTCTTCATATTTTCGATTAGGCACAAAGTACGGACGAACAATGTATGTTTATGCATATCCACGACAAATATATACGGGTTGGCTTAGTGCATTAATAAATATTGATGAAGTCTTAGATATTAGTTTATACATCTACCCAGTCGAGAGCGAAGTGGTTCTTAAAAATTTGCGAAAAAAAGTAACTCAAATGGAAGCTTCTTTATCAGTTAATAACGAGAAGGGACTAACACGTGATCCCGCCCTTGAAGCAGCAATAAACGATGCCGAGGAATTACGTGATCAAATTCAGGTAGGTGCTGAAAGATTTTTCCGATTTGGATTATACGTAACATTATATGCTGACAGTTTAGATGAATTGGGATTCGTTCAGCATAAAATCGAGACTTTATTTGGACAACAAATGGTCTTTAGTAAAATTGCCAGTAGTCAACAGGAGCAAGGACTAAACAGCACGATACCGCAAATGTCTGATCAACTTCAAATTCGTCGCAACATGAACACTGGTTCTATTAGCACGAGTTTTCCGTTTACTAGTGCGGATCTTACTCAAGAAAACGGAGTGCTTTATGGAATTAATATGCATAATAACGGCCTCGTTATATTCGATAGGTTCAGCCTTGAAAACGCTAATATGGTGGTTTTCGCTAAATCTGGTGCTGGTAAATCGTTCACGGTAAAGCTTGAAGCCCTAAGAAGTATGATGACAGGAAGTGAAATAATCATTATCGATCCAGAAAATGAATATCAAAAATTATGTGATGCTGTAGGCGGAAGTTACATCAGACTAAGTCTAAGTTCAAATACTCGTATTAATCCATTTGATTTACCAAGAGTAATAGATACTGATGAAGCCGATAATGCTCTTCGTGCAAATCTAATTACATTACATGGTCTCTTGAAATTAATGCTCGGTGGTACGCAAGTAACTACAGCTGGAACTCCACTCGCTTCTTTAACACCTGCCGAAGAAGCGGATCTCGATCAGGCCTTGATTGACACTTATGCTAGATTAGGAATCACTAGCGATCCTTTGACTCATAATTCACTACCTCCAACCGTTAATGATCTTTACGACACTTTATTACATATGGGTGGAACGGGGCCACAGCTCGCACAGCGACTTCGTAAATTTACGACTGGAACTTTCGCAGGAATATTTAGTCAACAATCTAACATTGATATAAATAACCCGATGGTCGTATTTAATATTCGTGATTTAGAAGACGAATTAAGACCTGTCGCAATGTATATAATATTAAGTCATATATGGAATGCGGTCAGAACTGAACAAAAGAGGCGAATGCTTATTGTTGACGAAGCTTGGCAATTAATGAAATATGATGATTCAGCAAACTTTTTATTCAGTCTTGCTAAACGTGCTCGCAAATATTATCTAGGTTTAACTACTATCACACAGGACGTCGAAGACTTTATGGGAAGTAAAATGGGACGTGCTATTGTCGCTAACAGCTCTATGCAATTATTATTAAAACAATCGTCAAGTGCAGTTGATGTGTTATCAGATATATTTAAATTAACCGAGGAAGAGAAAAAGCGTTTATCAAACTTTCCGATTGGACAAGGTTTATTCTTTGCTGGTCAAAATCACGTTCATATTCAAATTGAAGCTAGTCCAACTGAAAAACAGTTGATTACTACAAATCCTCAATCAAACGCACAGGATATCCCGAAAGATTACACTGGCCCAACTAACGGTTATGTCGACCCTAATACAAAAGTATAGGTGAAATTATGGCTAATGATTATAGCGACAAAGATCCAAACTATATACAAAATGATTTTGATGATAGATTTAATCATAAAAATCTTGAGGATGCCGAGAAGAAAAGTGCTACGGGTAATGAAAGCACGAATAATAGCAATATCAATCAAACTAAAGAGGCCGAAGAAAACCCTGATTCTAAATGGCAAAACAATGTCTTAGGTAATAACAAATCTTCAAAAGTAAAAGGTAAATTCAGTTTTTTGAAGAAAAAAGGACCTGTGGCTTTTATTGTTTCTTCTTTAATTGTGGGAAGTCTTGGTATCGCAACATTTTTTTCACCTGGAATATTAATAGTTCATCTAAAAGAAGTGATGGCACATAAATTCAATGCTCAACTTGCAAGTATGGATGTTAGAACAGGTAAAATGCTTACTACAAAAACTACAAAGGAAGCATGTTCTTCCGGCATTAAAATATTGTGTAAGTTTTCTAGTATGTCTGATAGGCAAATTGCGAACTTTGAAAAGGCTGGAATAATAGTAAATTCAGATGAAACAAATATTATCGGACAAAAGAAACCAACTTCATTTGAGTACGAAGGTAAAAAAATTACAGCAGAAAATTTTTATAAAGAAGTGTCAACAAATCCGAATTTTAGTTCAGCCGTTAGTAAGGGATATAACCCGATGTTCGCTGGGTTTGCCGATAAAATATGGACAAAAGTCTCCTTGAAACTTAACATATCAAAAAAGGCAAAGACTTTCAGGGGCGATACTTTTGATGAGAAGCTTTCTAATTTAAGTGAAGATATCAAAAATACTACTGGTGTGAAAAAAATGTCTCACGTAAGTGCTGATGATCCAGACCCTGATAATCCTGGCAACACTTATGGTGAAGAGGGTGCAAAAAAAGCTAATGCGAATATTGATAAATTTAATGAGTTATTAGAACTATCAGGAGGTGACGGTAGTACTGCATCGAAAATTATAAATGGTGCCAATACGGTTGCGAATGTAGTAAGTGTAACAGGAGCTGTTGATGATGTATGCACAGTATATCGCATATACAAAGCAGTCGGCTTCGCAGCAAAAACTGTTAGAACTATGCAACTAGCCTCATACGCATTTTTATTTATGAATGTAGCCGATCAAATTAAAGCTGGTAATGCAAACGAAGCGGATGTGTCATTTTTGGGAACGATATTAACAAATGAATCATTAGACGATGAAGAGAATCCGAAATCTGCTACCGATTCTTATGGTTATAAATATACAGCTTACGGTGACATAGGAAATAGCCAAACCGGATCGATGGCCTTTATGGCAGCGGGTGGGCTTACGGGTTCAATGGCAGGTTTACTCGAACATTTAGCAAAAAATCAAACAGTAATGACAACTTGTAAGGTAGTTGGTAATCCGTTAGTAATGTTTGGATCAATTCTTGCAGGTGCGGGAATTGCAATTGCTAGTGGTGGCACAAGCCTCACGGCAAATTTATCGAAAGAAGCAATTAAGGCTTCGCTAAAAGCTACTGTCAAAGCAGCAGTAAAATCTCCAGACTTTTGGAAGGATGTCGGAATAGTATTTGCCGGAATCTATCTACCTAATTTACTAAAAGACATCGTAGCAGGAAATTTAGTTGACGAGACCACAGTTGGAGCAAATGCTGGTGATGCTATAACATCAGGGGCATCGGGTGTGATGGCGACTACGGCTAAATATGGTGGTAATGCTCCATTATTACCAGATCAGGCAGTAGACTATGCTAAATTAACCGAAAAAATTGCTTCCAGATACGATCAGGAAGAAAAAATTGCTTTAAGTCCATTTGATGTATATAGCACTAATACTTTTTTTGGTAAAATTGTTGGCACACTTCTGCCATATACTTCAAAAATGTCATCCTTGACTGGGTTTTTTAGCTCTATATCGTCAATCACTTCCAATTCATTGGCCTATGCTATGTACCCTAATGCTAATGCATACAGTGAACCGACCGAAGAGGAATTTATGTTATGCCAAGATGAAGAATATCGAGATCTAAACTTAGCCACTGATCCATTTTGTAATGTCAGATACGGCATTACAACTGATGTATTAGAAGGATCTGACCCAGTAGAAGTAGCTGAATATATGCTCGGTGTAAAAATACCGACTGGAAAAAGTAGTGAAAAAATTGAAAAATTTATAACAGATGAAGGTGAACCAACGGAAATCTACAAGGGTTTTATCGATAATTGTATAGATCGTGAAACACCACTTATAAAATCAAAGTATACAAAAGAGGATCCAAATGGAAGAGAAGATGACGGAGCTTCTGAATGTATATTTAATGAAAGTTATGAAACGGAAGATTTTGACGAAAAATGGTGCGATGCTGATGAAGAAAAACCCGACCCTTCACCATCTCTTGGCTATCTATATTTATACGATTGGGATGAAGGCACTGGAGAAGATTGTGGAACAATAGAGAATCCTGGCGAATATATAATTACTCATTATATTTATATGGGTAATGCATATCTTTATCTGTATTATATAGATAAACGTATTGAAGATGGAATGGAAGAAACTGACGCCATTTCATCATCATCTAAATCTATATCAGGAAAATTATCTTCTCCTGTATCAGGATTCGACTGGTCAAAAACAGGATTATCTGAAGGTGAGTCTAGTGATCATGGTGGTCAAGACCATGGCACTTGGTTAGGTGGAGATGCTTATGATATACCGTGTTCAACAGGTGAAACAGCTTACGCATCTCACAGCGGAAAAGTAACAGTAGATAATAGTTATGATGGAACAGATAACTGGTGGAAAGTAAATGTACGTATAGAAAATGATGACTATATGACTTTATATGCACATATCAATCCCTCCGTTAGTACAGGTGATAATATTGAAGTGGGCCAACCAATAGGAACCTGTATCGATCTCACAAACGTTGGCGATAGAGGATATATTTCTAAACCTCACGTTCATTTTGAAATGAAATTTGATAATAAATCGATAGTTGCAGGAGATATGCCACCTTACTTTATGTAGGAAAATATATATGAAAAGAATTACTTATAACATCAGAAAAATAATCATCTTTGCGATTATTATTTCCATATCTCCCGTGAATGTATTGGCATACAGAAATAATACTTTTTATAGTTCAAATAATATTTTATTTTATGATGACGAAGCTACAGGTTATTATTGCGTTGAATCATTAGTAGGCAATGATAATATCGAAAAAGCATTGAGATATTTTATCGGCAAAGGTTTAACTCTAGAACAAGCCTCGGGTATACTCGGTAATTTAATGAAAGAGTCTACTGGTATAAACCCGACAGCTATACAATCCTCCAGTACCGTTGCAGATGAAAATTATCGTCCAGAAGCAAATGTCGGTTTCGGCATAGCACAATGGACTAGCGAAGGACGCCAAAAAGGTTTGGTTGATTTTATGGAATCAGATTCTAGTAATAGAAGTATTATTGATTTATCACTACAACTAGATTATTTATGGTATGAATTATCAAACAATTACAAATCTGCACTCGAATCATTAAAAGAGCAGACTGATCCTGTCGAATCAGCTATCATTTTTCACGATAAGTACGAAAAATCAGCAGATAGTGACGAAGTCGTTAGAAATGATAGAGGTGGTTATGCTACACAAATATATAACAATTACAATTCAGAAAACTTAGCATATGATAGTCCTGGTTTATGCTTGGGCTCAAATTATGCAACAAATTTTTCAGTGTTAAATCAAAACGATCCTGAATGGGAAGATAAACCATACGGATCAAGTACGATAGGAGCATCAGGATGTGGGCCAACGGCAATGGCTATGATAATAAATGCTTTAACTGGAGAATCATTAACACCCGTAGATACGGCAACATATGGAGCGGAAAACGGGACATTTATAGAGAATGTTGGTAGTAGTAGTAATATTGGAAAAGTAATAGGATCAAACTGGGGGCTAGAATCAGAAAGTATTGATATTGATATTGCTTCAGTAGATAAAGTATTAAACTCTGGTGGTCTAGTACTTGCCAGTGGAACTGGGAGTGCACCTTATACAAGTTCTGGCCATTTTATTGTTATAAGGGCTGTAACAGATGACGGTAAGTGGTTAATAGCTGACTCAAATGGAGAGACTGGTATTAAAAATAGTGAAAAAGAGTGGTCGCCTGAGTCTGTTATATCAAATACGAAAGGTTTATGGGCTATAACAAAATGATGAGAATATTTAATAAAAAAATATTAATTATCGTTTCATTATGTTTGTTATTGATGATAGGATTTATTGTATTTCGAGTTTTAACTAATAATAAAAACGAGGAAATCGATTCGTCTAAAACTATCATTTATGAGGATTCTGGATCAGGAGAAACCGTAATTGATACACCAAATAAAACCAAAGAAAAAGCTATGGGAGATAGTTTTGTGATGCTAGGATTCACAAAATTATTAGAAATAGGAGTATCTTATAATCAACTAGAAAAAATTAAGACCCATTTTTCTGATTATTCCATGAAACTAGAGGATCATTTTAAAGAGATAAGCATAACAACTAGCTCTATAAAAAGCACTTTTAATAGCGACACTAATGAAAGAATTATAACTTTTTCAGTAATAATTGATAGAAAAACAAGTTTAGAAGCAAAAATTACCTATATTGGTCTTGGTAGTCCATCTTTATATCTATACGACGAATATGGTAATCAAATCCATAAATCAATTTAATGATTAATATTTATAGAATAATAATTTTTTATTGATTTGGGTATATGTGCAGATGTAATAATAATTTGACCTTTTCTGTTATTCATTATATGTTTTTGACGCAACTCATCTAATTCACTAAAAACATCGTCTAGTAGTATTAATGGTTTTATATTGGTAATTTGTTCAACTATACCAACTTCAATAAATTTTATTGCTAAAACAATACTCCTAACTTCACCCCTCGAGGCAACTTCAAGAGCAGGTAAGCTATTAAATTGAAAAATTATATCATGTCTATGTGGGCCAGTGCTCGTAAACCCCAGTATCAAATCTCGATCATTGTGATTATGTAAATCATTAAGAAGTTTTTGTTTTATATCGCCGATATAAGTGTGTGAATAATGAACCGAAATATTATCACTAGATTCTGCAATGGAATTATAAGTATCATTTAATTGATTATTTATCATCTCTATGAAAGCTATTCGTTTCTCGATAATATAAGAACCGTACTCGCTAAGGGCGACATTCCAAACGAAAAGCTCATTATTAGAACCATTATTTTGTTTTAATAGATTATTACGCTGTCTCAAGGCACGTTCATATTTTCTAACAGCAACCGAGTACAATATATCGAGTTGTGATATTAAATTATCAATAAATTGTCTACGACGGGCGGGTGAGCCATGTAGCAATCTTAGGTCATCAGGCTCAAATAATATGATTGGATGTTTATATTTTGGTAATAATCTGTACATTATTTTGTCATCAACTACTATTTTTTTACGTTTTGTTTCAAGCAGGGGGTTGAATGTAACCGATCTTTTTATTAAATTATCAGTCTCAATGTCTATTCGCCACCATTTCGATTTATGTCGTAAAATATCACTATCACTTCCACGAAACGAATTTCCCTGTAAAGCTAAATATAATGCTTCTAGTAACGAAGTTTTACCACTTCCATTTAAACCAGTAATGACCGTAACAGTAGGAGACAGTACAGTCTCAAACTTTTTATGTGATCTGATATTTTGAACTGATAGTTTATTTACCACCATAATTTATAAACTAACTCTTAAGAGGCATTATTATATGGAAATAATTTTTATTTTCGATTGACTTTAATAGACAAGGTGAAATTTTTCCATTAAAACTAAATTCAATTTCATCACCCTCAATTACTGATAAAGCTTCGCTTAGATAACGGGAATTTAATGTTATTTGACCATTATTAGAAACTTTTGCAGTAATTTCTGAAGTGTTTTCTCCTAATTGAGAGGCGATGGAATGAATAACTAGAATATTTTTTTCTTTATCAGCCGTAATCGTTATACTACCACCAGACTCTCTTGAAAATAAACCTGCAACTTTTGTAATTCTCATAAAATCGGCTTTATTTATATTTACTAATACTTCTGATGAAGATGGTACTAATTGTCGATAATCAGGGAAATTTCCGTCAATCAATCGACTAATTATCTCTATTTCATCTATTCTAAATCTTACTTGAGTATCATCAAATAATACTTCTATTTCATCAGATTCATCGCTTATATTTCGTAAAACTTCTTGTAATGTTTGTGTTGGAATAATTGCAGATAATTCGCTTTTTGTATCAACTAATAAACGTTCTGATAAACGATACCCATCTGTTGACGCAAGGAATAATTTACCTTGATATGAATGCCAAAAAACACCTGTTAATACAGGTCTTGTCGAATCAGTGCTTGTAGTAATAATTGTTTGAGATACTGCTTGTTTAAAATCATCAACTCTAATATTATATTGGATACTAGATTTACTAATTGTCGGTAATTCTGGGAATTCATCAGCTATATAACCATTAATTATAGAGTTAAAAGATCCACATTTTATATGTAAATTATCATTAATTACTTTTAATTCGATGGATTCTTTTGGTAAATTAGATATAAATTCTGTAATTAGTCTAGCTGGAATTGTAATAGATCCAGGTTTTATTATTTTTGCACCAATATATTCAGTTATCGCTATTTCAAGATTAGTTGCAGCTATTAAAAGACGATTTCCATCAGTTCTTAATAAAATATTACTTAAAATAGGTAATTGTGTTTTTATTGAAGCAACTTTACTTACAGCAGATAAAGCTTTATTTAATTTTTCTTGAGTTACAATTAATTCCATTACTTATTACCTTTCTTTTAATTTATTATTTAATAGTATTAATAATAGGTATTGTGGATTGTGAGTAAAAGTATTATTCAACAGATTATAAAATGTTCTTATATATGTGGAATATATGGTTTTAAAAGTTTGTATAAATATGTTTATAAATAAGTAATTTATACACATCATTTTCAACTTATTAATAAATCTTACTAAATAAGTGTAAATTAATTCACTTATTATACTTAGTATAAACCACATATTGTTCACATTTTTTACACAATTATTAAGCATATAGTTTTTCCCTAATTGAAGAGACTTGTTCGCGAATAATATAATCGAGTTTAATAGCTTTTTCGATTTTCTCAACTGAATGTATAGCAGTAGTGTGATCTTTTCGTCCGAGTTCAATTGCAATTTTTGGAAAACTTAAATGTAATTCACTTCGTAATAAATACATTGCTATTTGTCTTGGAACGACGATATGCTTATCTCTCTTTTCGCTACACATTTCCGCAACATCTATTTGAAAATGTTTAGCCGTCTTGTCGACGATTTGTTTGCTTGATAAATGTTGAGGGCGTGAATTACGGATATTTCCAAGTAATCCCTCAGCTGTTGATATATCTGGTTCAATTCCTCGCATTTCTGCATATGCAAGAAGCTGATTTAATGCTCCTTCAAGTTCACGTATATTAGTCTTTATATTAGTGGCTAAATATTCCACAGTGTCTTGTTTTAAAGTAACTCCTGATAAGGAAGCTTTTATATTTAAAATTGCACATCTTGTTTCGAAATCGGGCATCTGGATATCTATTAACATTCCCATTTCAAAACGACTTCTTAAACGTTCCGTTAATGTAGGAATACTTTTTGGTGGTTTATCACTACTTATAATAATTTGTTTATTATTTTGATGAAGGTGATTGAAAGTATGGAAGAATTCTTCTTGAGTCCGTTCTTTCCCAGCAATAAATTGCATATCATCAATTATTAATACATCAACATTTCGATATTTATCTGAAAA
Source organism: Candidatus Saccharimonadota bacterium (assembly GCA_035399865.1). Lineage (GTDB taxonomy): Bacteria > Patescibacteriota > Saccharimonadia > Saccharimonadales > Saccharimonadaceae > UBA1547. The sequence continues at coordinate 20,093 of DAOPJW010000003.1, read as the reverse complement.
ACCTTTTTTCTTGAATCTTACGTAATCTAAAAATTCATTAACAAAAGTTTCTGAACTAATATATAAAACTCTACTTTTCGGATTATTTTTTATTATCTCGTTACCGATCGCTTGCATTAAGTGAGTTTTTCCTAAACCAACTCCACCATATAAATATATTGGATTGTATTTAACTCCTGGATTAGTAGCGACAGCTCGACTAGCAGTATAAGCCAAGTCATTGCTGGATCCGACTATGAAATTATCAAAAGTATAACGAGGGTTTAGATTGCCGGTGGTTAATTGGCTACTTTGATTTAAATTATTTGGTAATAAATCATCGGCCAATGATTTCGAGTCGTACTCAACAGTCGTTTCACGACTAGGGCGTTTTTTTCTAGCATTATTATTTACGACATATAATATTTTATCTGGATTAACTCCATTTTTCGCTAAAACTTTTTTTATTTGTTCGTCAAATTTAACCTCAAATTGTTTTTGAGCAAAAATGTTTGCAACTTGGATAGTAATTATGTTTTCGTCTTGGTTTATGAGTTCTGTATTTTTAAACCACGTAGTAAAAGTTGCGTGAGAGACAGATAGCTCTATTTCACCAAGCACACTTTGCCACAGTGCATTATACATACCAGTAAACCCTTCCTAAACGTGTTTTATTAATAACTAACTATAACTAAAAGAATTGTTTTCCACAACCCATATAGTAACAATTAATATCTGTGTGGATAGAGGTATGATTTATACACAATTAGAGCCTATCTCAATAAATGAGTGGAAAATTTACTAAAAACTGGGGATAAATTTTATATATAAAATAATTTGATTGTATATATTTCAAGCTAAAACTTGATAAATAGGGGTGATTAAAGTATACTGTTGTAGTTATGCCAAAGAGAACATTTCAACCACATACTCGTCACAAGGCTCGTACTCACGGATTTCGTGCACGAATTGCTACAAAAGCTGGCCGTGCTGTACTAAAGAGACGTCGCGTAAAAGGTCGTGCTAAATTGACAATCTAAATAAAATACCGCCTTCAAGCGGTATTTTTAATAGTTGTTATTATATAATAATTTATATGATAAATTTTACTAACCGATTTCACGGTCATGGCAGTCTTCGCTTTGTATACAAGAATGGACAATCTGTTCGATCACATTTTATTAATATGAAATATATTACTAATCCTAGTCGAAAGTATTCACGTATTTCTGTTGTAGTTAGTAAAAAAATAATAAAAAGTGCGGTAAAAAGAAATCGTATCCGCCGTCGTATTTATGAAATAATTCGTCCTTTGATAGATGACTTTAATAATATTAATGACATCGTGTTTATTGTATTGTCATCGGAAATATTAACAATGCCATCAAATGAATTATCAAACAATATCAAAGATTTATTAAAAGAGGCAAATGTAATCAATTAATCAATAAATTACTGTATAAAATTGAATATAAAACTGGTATAATAGCCTAACAAGCAAATGTGCTTTTTGGGTTAAATTAATTATATTTATATGTTTGACACGCTAATTATTAAACCGATATTCAATATGCTTCTCGGTATTTACAGTTTAATACCGGGCGGTGATTTTGGTATTGCAGTTATTATATTTACGATAGTTGTTAGATTTTTGATGTGGCCATTGATTAAAAAGCAACTACATCAGACAAAAGCTATGCGTAAAATGCAACCAGAGCTAGTAAAAATAAAGCAGGCATCAAAAGGTAATCGCCAATTAGAAGCTATGCAAATGATGGAACTTTATAAAAAGCACGACATAAGTCCTTTTCGATCTATAGGAATTTTATTAATTCAATTACCAATATTCATCGCACTGTTTCGTTCAATTCAGATAATCACTGCTCATGGAAGTGAAATCGAAAAATATACTTACGAATTCATAAAAGGTATCGAACCAATCAAAAGATTGTTAGAAGATCCAAATAGTTTGAATGAAAAATTATTTGGCATTGTTGATTTAACTCAACAGGCGATTATGTCGAATCCAACAAAATTTAATATTTTTCTATTGTTGTTAGCGATTTTATCGGCAATAACTCAGTACATTATGTCTAAACAAACTATGCCACAAGATAAGCCAAAGCGTACTTTAAAAGAAATCATGAGTGATGCTGCTGACGGTAAGCAACCTGATCAGAACGAAATGAACGCAGTCATGATGAATAATATGTCAAAATTTTTACCGATTATGATGCTATTTATCATGGTTTATTTGCCAGGTGCTTTAGTACTTTATTACACCGTATCTAACCTTATTGCTGTTGCTCAGCAAGGATATATTTTAAGAGGCGATGCTGAAGAAATGATTGAAATCGCCGACAAAACTCCAGTTAAAGAAAACAAAAAAGCCACCGCCAAAGCACGATTAAAAATTGCAAAAGAAGCGAATATTACTCGAATTAAAGCCAAAGAAACGGGCTTTAATAGGGTTAATAAAAAGGAGTAATTAAATGAACAGAGAAGAATCAATACAATTTGCCCAAAAGTATTTAGAAGATTTATTATCCTTTTTTGGTGCAAACATCACGGTTTCGTCAACTTGCGATGAAGACGTAATCGAATTGTCTGTACCATCAAATGAATTAAATAGTATATTTATCGGACGTGGAGCCGAAACTTTGCGAAGCTTACAATATATCGTATCGACAGTATTGAGAAATAATGAAGCCTTACTGACAAGAGTGAATATAGACATAGCTGATTACAAGAAACAACGTGCCGAAAGAATAGCAAAACAAGCCCAGGATTGGATAAATGAAGTCCGTCGTACTGGTGATTCGATGGTACTAGATCTCAATGCAGCTGATAGGCGAATAGTGCATCAAGTCGCAAGTGAGTACAGTGATATTAGAACTTTCTCCGAAGGTGAGGGTCGCGAACGAAAAATCACGATTGCCCAAGCCAGTAGTTAGTAGTTGGTAGATAGTAAATGGGAGCAATGCTCCCATTTTTTAAAAAATTACTATCATCTACCAACTACTAACTACCATCAAGCACTTCCATATAAACTTCATACGTCTGCTCGGCACAGCGTTGCCAGGAATATTTCTTAAATTGCTCGTATCCTTTTTTTATTAAATTTTTGCGTAATTTTTCATCCGATAATATTTTATCAATAGTGTTAGCTATATTATCGGTATCGTTTGGATTAAAATATATAGCACCTTCGCCATATACCTCTGGTAGGCAGGTTGCATTACTACTGGCGACTGGTGCTCCAAGACCCATAGCCTCTAGGCCTGGCAAACCAAAACCTTCCATTAAAGAAGGGAAAACATAACAAGCACATTTTGAATATAGCCATGCTAATTCAGAGTCATCAACTCTACCTGAAAAATATATATTTGTAAATTTTTTATTGTTAAAATAACTTTCATTCATAAAAACGGCTTTATCTTTGGTATTTGTCAGAACTAAACCAAGGTCAGGATATTTTTTGAGAAGTATTTGGTGTGCTTCGCCTAATCGTCTAACATTTTTATATTTACTCTGTTTTCCTACGTAAAGAAGAAATTTATTAAACGGTAGTTTCATACTTTTGGCATTTTCAGCTTTTATATCAGTTGCTTCATATGTTATGGCAATTTTATCGCTTGGTATTTTAGCAAACTTTACTAATTCCTGTTTAGTAAATTCTGTAGGGGTGATAATTTTCGTACTTTTATGTGCAACCTTATGGAACAACCAACGTCCAATTAATTGTTTCGTATGATAAATTAGCCAATTTTTGTCATCATTATATGTTTTTATAAGTGTTAAATCGTGAAATGTCGTAACAGTCTTGCCTTTATATAGTAGTGGTTGTTGAGGCATACAAAAATGTACCAAATCAGCATTTATTTTTTCAAGGAATGTCTTGAATTTGGTTTGTTCAGTAATTGAATAATTTGGGATATCACAAAATTTAATTTTAAAATTCTTATTTGTTGGTTTCCAATATTCTTTATCTTTGGTTGGTATAAGAATAATATATTCATTACTTTTATCAATTTTTTGAAGATAATATAAAAGCCTTTCGACATATCTGCCGGTTGAAGAATTTATTATTCTAGCATCTATTACAATTTTGGCATCAGTCACAATGTGTTTCATTAATGTAAGTATATCTTTTAGTTTTAGTTTTTGAAAACATATTTTTTATATAACAAATAATTCCACACCATCGTAATACAGGTTGCTAGTATTTTTCCTAGACCTAAAACTAATGACTTCTCGATTATTATTTTTGATAGAAGTGCCTCGGTTGAATAAATAATCATAGGCTGAATGACCCATAAACCGATTAAGGTAATTACTAAAAAGGGGATTATTTGCTTTTTGCTATCAGTACCAAAATTTTGAAAAGTGTATTTTTTATTTGCAAAAAAACTAAAACATAGTGCTATAGAGGTTGAGTAGATGTTACTAACAAATACCGAAATATTTATCGAAACCAATAAAAATAAAATTCCAAAATCAATAATCGTATTCGCCGAACCGACGATAATAAAACGGATTTTATCGCGATGTTCGCTTGTGATTTTCTTGATGATGATACTCCTCGACGAAATAAAGCGGTCGATTTTTTGTCTCAATAAAAATTCTACCGATATATTCTCCGATTATTCCAATTGATACGAGTTGTACGCCACCAAGAAAGAGGATTACTGCCATTAATGATGGATAACCAGCGACGGGTTCGCCAAATAAAATAGTTTTTACGATGATAACTAAAATAAATATAAAGGAAATAAGAGATGTGATTATTCCGAAAAATGAAGAAATACGCAGGGGAGCGGTCGTGAATGAAGTAATACCGTCAATTGCTAAATTGATGAGTTTTAAATAATTCCATTTAGTTTCTCCAGCTGCTCGAGGGTCTCTTTTGTAGGTTATTTCTTTTTTCTTGTAGCCAATCCAACTGAACATACCTTTGGTGTAGCGTTGAGATTCGCGGAATTGTTTAAGAGCCTCGACGCAACGTCGATTAAGTAAGCGAAAATCACCAGTGTCTACCTGAATAGGAATGTTAGTCGACTTCTGTAAAATTCGATAAAAAGTTTCTGAACTGATTTTTTTAAACCAAGTTTCGCCGTCACGACTGATGCGTCTTGCATAAACGTCATCGTAGCCTTCTTCCCAGTATTTAATCATCTCTGGAATTAACTCTGGTGGATCCTGTAAGTCGGCATCGATTATTACCGTGGCATCACCGTTCACATGATCCAGACCGGCAATCATGGCAACTTCTTTACCGAAATTTCTGGACAGATTGACGTAGGCGACTCGATGATCGTTTTTAGCAAAATCCTTGACTATCTCTAGAGTTTTATCACGACTCCCGTCATTTACGAATAAAAATTCAAAATCATATGACTTATTGCCATCTGCTAATTTTTCAAGTCGACGATAGAGGGGGGTTAATACAGCCTCTTCGTTATATGCAGGTATTAGAATGCTAATTTTTTTCACAATACTAGTATACCACTTGAAATAGTTGATTCTATCGTATCAGGCTATAAGGAGTGGTGTATAATAAATTTATGAGCGAAGATCAATTTACAAAATTATATAAATACATACAAAAAGGCTTTTCGGATGTTGATAGGCGTTTTGATAAAATTGAGACACGTTTTGATGGACGCTTTGATCAACTGAATAATATTATTGATGACTATGCTGATAAAACTGGTGTTGATTTAGATAAAATTCACGCTTAATATTTCATATTTTTTGGAGTCTTTGTGTCTGAACTATTAATAAAATTGAACAAAATTGAAATTCATCGTGATGTCCGAAAAGAGAAAATCGTTCGGGAAATTATTAGTCATATTCTACAAAGTAAATATTCTTTAGTTGATATGGACGATCAAAGACCTTGGGGAGCTTTTTTTAGACTTGGTAATGAAGATGCTGATTCTTTCGTTGAAGAATTTTTCAATGATTTGACCGCTTCCGAAGCCAGACTCGGTAATAATGATGCCGAGTTAAGTCCAAAAATACTTCTTGTGTCACCCGGAAACCGTCTAAGTTGGCAATATCACGAACGAAGGGCGGAAAGATGGGCATTTATTCATGGCGGTGCTTATCATAAGAGCGAAACTGACGAACAGGGAGAAGTTATTCTGGCCGAGAGTAAACATGAGATTCAGTTTAGTCCAGGGGAAAGACACAGATTAATTGGCAATATAGAAAACTATACGGTCGTTGCCGAGATTTGGCAACATACCAAACCTCAACATCTATCCGATGAGAGCGATATTATTCGATTGCATGATGATTTTGGAAGATAAAAAGTTACCTAATTAAGTGATTTGAAACTTCTATAATATTTTTTACATTTTTATCCCAAGAGATTTCGATTAGCCGTTTTTTGCCATCTTTTATCATTTTGTTTTGAATATTTTTATCATTTAAAATATATTCAATTTTTTTTGAGAAATCTTCAGGATCGGAAGTTTTTGCGTAATGTACGGCATATGATCCAGTTTCCCTCAGAACGGGTATGTCTGATGCTAGAACAGGGCAATTACAGGCCATCGCTTCTAAGATTGGCATACCAAAACCTTCGTAAAGTGATGGCATTACAAATAAACTTGCCTTTTGAAAGAATGCTCCCGAATCTTTCGAATCGACAAAACCTACGTGTTTAACTTTTTCCCCTTTTGATTGGGCTTTTGATATAGCTTGTTTACTCTTTTCTGTTTTCCAACCATTTCCACCTGCAATAATGAGTGAGTATTCATTTTTTATTGGCTTTGGTAATTTGCAGTAGGCTTCAATTAAAGTTGGGAGGTTCTTTCTCGGTTCAAGATTACCCAAAAATAAAATAAATTTTTTTGTAGGTATTTTGTACTTATCATGTATTTCATTATTATTAATTTTTAGATACTTTTCGTCTGGTGGAATAGGTGTCACGACAATTCTATCGGAGTTATAATTATATTCTTTTGTAATTTCATTTTTTACGGCATTCGAAACTGTAATGATAAAGTCGGCATTTTTGATTGAGCGGGGAACCACTCGTTTTAGATGAGCTAAATTCTTTTCTTCTATTAGGTCAGGAAAATACAAAAATGTCAAATCGTGGATAACAGTAGCTTTTAGTTTAGAATTACAAGTTTTCCAAGTCGCAAAATTTGGAAAAATTGTCAGATCAACTGATGGCTTAAATAAATCAAAAGGAATATTAAAATTATAGCTGTTAATTTTTGAATAAATTCGAAGTGGAAAAAATGTGTTTTTTTCGATTTTAATATTTTTAGGAATATTATTATTTGGTTGTCTATTCAAGAAATTAAAATACGAACCAAGAATTTTGATATCTTTTTCTTTGTTTAATGCTTTAGTTAACTGTTTGGTATAATTTGCGACGCCTGATGGTTGTTTTGTGGCCAAACAACTGATTTCAATCCTTATTTTCATATATCCATGCCCTTATATAAGGGAATGATTTGTTTTTTGACAATTTTATCAAAATCGAATTTCTTCTCGTATTGAGTTCGTGCGTTACTGCCTAATAATTTTCTAAGTTTTGTATCATTTCGTAAGCTTTCCATGGCAGAACAAAGAGAATTTACATCTTTAGGCTTAACAAGTAATCCATTTTTGCGATGAGTTATTATTTCCATAATTCCACCAACCGAAGAAGCAATTATTGGCTTTTCTAACATACTGGCTTCAACTAATGACAAGCCAAAACCTTCATGATATGTGGGGTGAACTAAGACGTCTGTTTCAATCAGGTATTTCAGAGGGTCCTTTTGGTAACCCATAAATTTGATGTTTTTAATCTTTTTTGCAATTTTTTTAAAATATTTCATCTCTGGTCCGTCACCTATTAATATTAAATTATCTTTCGGGTATTTTACTTGTAATCTTGAGAAAGCTTCAATTACTTCAGAGATGCCCTTATCGGTAACCATTCGGCTGACTACGCAGTACGAAAAATCTTTTTTATCTTTTGACTTTTTATAATTTTTCGCATCATCAGACACACCGTTATAAATGACATGAATTTTATTTTTTATGATATCGTTCTTATCCAAGTTGTGATTTATCAGAGATAATTCGCTTTTACTTATCGCTATGATTGCATCGGTAAATTTTGCGGAATAATGAACTAATTTACCAACAGGATTTTTATACCAAACACTAATATTCTTCCATATATGTTTAAGGTCTGCATGATCCGTCCATATAACTTTTTTCATCAATAATTCACCTGCCCAAGTTGCCGAAATAAAATCATCTTTGCTTTGAACATGAATGACATCTGGCTGATACTCTTTGAATACTTTTAGATACCAAAAAAACAGTGCAATTTGCCAAATTAAATATACTGGAAAAAGAAAAACTCTAATTCCACTCCAATTTTGCCTAGACCACCACCAACCTCTAAGAGTTTTAATGGAGCGACCTTTTGCGAAAGCCAGTAATTTTGGAGAACGAGATATAATCAATGTTTCATAGTCGTTTTTTTGTAAATTTTCTGCCAAAAAAACAGGATAACGTTCGCCACCACCAAAATCATAAGTGTAGGCATTACGGATGATAATTACTCTTTTTTTCGTCATATATGTATAAATAATAGTATACAGCAGTATGTGAACTGGTATAATAAGTTAGATGAAATATTTAAATTCACGCAACCGTGCAATTTTGCACGAGATGGTCAGGACTGATTTTAAGGTTCGTTATCAAGGATCATTATTGGGATATATGTGGTCTTTATTGAAACCTTTGATGCTATTCGCAATTTTATATGTAGTTTTCACATATATTATTCCTCTTGGTAAGGATGTTCCGCATTATTCGGTCTATTTACTAACAGGTATTGTTCTTTGGAATTTTTTTATTGAATCAACTAATCTAGGGGCAAGTTCAATTGTAGCAAGAGGTGATTTGATTAGAAAAATTAGGATACCAAGATATTTGGTTGTAGTATCAAGCTCCGTTTCGGCCTTGATAAATCTTGGGCTTAGCATGATAGTGGTATTTGTCTTTGCTTTATTTGATGGTATTGCACCATCTATCGAATGGCTAATGATTATTCCTATCGTTATCGAATTATTTATTTTTGCACAAGGTTTATCTTTTCTTCTTTCAGCACTTTATGTTAAATATCGTGACATCACCTATATATGGGAGATATTCTTACAGGCTGGTTTTTATGGCACACCAATTCTTTACCCATTAACAGCTGTTCCAGAATCTTTACAAAAAATATTCTTTATTAATCCTTTGGCACAAATAATTCAAGACGCACGCTATTTTATAGTCACTGATAGTAGTGTGACTATATGGTCAATAGTTCATTCCTATAAAGTTTTAATACCGTTTGTAGTCATATTAGTAATATCAACCATTGGCGGTCTTTATTTTAAACGTCGTTCAAAATTCTTCGCGGAGGATATATAAATGAAATCTAAATCAAAAAAAGAAGTTGCTGTTTCAATTTGTGATATTCACAAAGACTTTATCTTACCTCAGCATAAAAATACTACTTTCAAGCAAACAGTCGTAAATATCGTTAAAAAAAATAAAAAAGTTACTCAAAAGGTACTTGATGGTGTAAGTTTTGACATCTATAAAGGCGATTTTTTCGGCATAGTTGGTCGTAATGGTAGTGGTAAAAGTACGCTATTAAAACTCATCGCTGGTGTATATACACCAACTTCGGGACATATTGAAATTAATGGTGGCCTTACCCCATTCATTGAACTGGGGGTTGGATTTAATTTTGAACTCTCTGGACGAGACAATGTATTTTTAAATGGTGCTTTGTTAGGTTTTGATAGAAAACAAATGAATGAAATGTATGATGAAATTGTTGCTTTTGCCGAGCTAGAACCTTTTATGGATCAAAAACTTAAAAATTACTCATCAGGTATGCAAGTTCGTCTAGCATTTTCGATTGCCATCAAAGCCGAGAATGAGATTATGATTTTTGATGAAGTATTGGCAGTCGGAGATGCTAATTTTCAAGAAAAATGTATGAAACAATTTGAAAAATATAAACAACAAGGTAAAACTATTATCTTTGTATCTCATGCAATGGATACAGTGGCAAAATTTTGTAATCGTGTAGCCTTGTTGGATTATGGAAAATTAGCTTATATTGGTGAATCGGCAGATGTGATAAAGAAATATAATGAGATTAATCAGTTACCAATGAATACGGTATTAACAACGTAGTATAGTTACAGGAGAGGTTAAAATGTTTAAAGACAAAATATTACTTATAACTGGTGGAACAGGTTCTTTTGGAAATGAAGTATTAAAAGCTTTTTTAGATACTAATATCAAAGAAATCCGAATTTTTTCTCGTGATGAGAAAAAACAAGATGATATGAGAAAAAAGTATAATAGTTCCAAATTGAAATTTTATATTGGTGACGTTAGACAAAAAAGCACTATCGATATCGCTATGAAAGGCGTCGATTACGTTTTTCATGCCGCAGCACTAAAACAAGTACCTTCTTGTGAATTTTTTCCACTCGAAGCAGTAAAAACGAATGTCATCGGTACTGATAACGTCTTAACTTGTGCTATTAATCATAAAGTTAAAAAAATCATATGTCTTAGCACTGACAAGGCAGCGTATCCGATTAACGCAATGGGTATCAGTAAGGCTATGATGGAAAAAATAATAATTGCCAAAGCCAGACAATTAGGTGAAGGTTCAGAAACGACAATTTGTTTGACTAGATATGGTAACGTCATGGGTTCGCGTGGCTCAGTGATTCCACTCTTTTATAAATTAATTTCCGAGGGTAAACCTTTGACTATAACTGATCCAAACATGACAAGATACATGATGACACTAAAAGATGCAGTTGACTTGGTAATATTTGCTTTCAAGAACGGTAATCAGGGTGATCTTTTTGTTCAAAAAGCACCAGCAGCCACGATCGATACTTTGGCCTTGGCGATTAAAAAACATAAAGGTTCAGATGTTGATACGGTAATTATTGGTACAAGACACGGAGAAAAAGCTCACGAAGTATTAGTAACTCGCGAAGAAATGTCAAAGGCTGAAGATTTGGGTGATTTTTATCGAATACCAATGGATAATAGGGATATGAACTATAATAATTTCTATCCTAATGGTCAGGGTGAAGTTATAGAATATATAGAGTATAGTTCTGACAAAACTAATCGAATTGATGAAGATGGAGTAATCGAGTTACTAAATAGAATGGGAGATATCGAGACGTGAGAATATTTGTTTTAGGTGACGATGGTATGCTTGGCCATGTCGTCAAGCAATATTTCAAAGAGCAAGGCTATGAAGTAAAAGGAACTTCTCGTTCTAATAATAGTGATTTTCAATTTGATGTAATGAAAAATATCAATGATTTTGAGAAATTTATTGCAGATTTTAAACCCGAAGTAGTAATTAATTGTATAGGCATATTAAATAAAGTTGCCGAGGATAATAAACCATTGGCAGTAATGGCTAATAGTTATTTACCTCACTATATAGATGATATTTGTAGAAATAATAAAATAAAATTCATTCATGTATCAACCGACTGTGTATTTGATGGTAAAAAAGGTGAATATGACGAAGATAGTTTCAAAGATGCGACAAGTTTCTATGGTCAATCTAAGGCTTTAGGTGAAGTTGATAATGATTACAACCTAACACTTAGGACTTCTATAGTTGGTCCAGACAAAAACGAAAATGGTATCGGTCTTTTTCAGTGGTTTATGAATCAGGAAAAAGAAACTAACGGTTTTGATAAAGTTATTTGGACAGGTGTTACGACTATTGAATTTGCGAAATGTATGGAGAGGGCGATTCAGAATAATTTAACTGGCCTAAGGCATGTAGTAAATAATCAACAAATTGATAAATGCAGTTTATTGAATCTGTTCAAGAAACATTTTAAAAAAGATATAGTAATCAAGCTAAAAAGCGATTACGTTAGTAACAAGAGTCTTGTCAGGACTACCGATTTTGATTTTGAAATACCATCTTATGATCAGATGGTAAAAGAAATGAGTGAATGGGTTAGTCGACACGAAGAGTTTTATAGTGAAAGCCAGAGGGTTTCAAAATGAAAGTGATGACGATTGTTGGCACAAGGCCCGAGATAATAAAATTGGCCTGTGTGATTCCCGCTTTGGATGAATTTACAGACCACATTCTAGTTCATACTGGTCAGAACTACGATTATGAATTAAATGAAATCTTTTTTGATGGTATGGGGATTCGAAAACCGGATATCTTTATGAACGCTGCCGGTGAAAATGCCGCTGAAACGATCGGGAACGTAATCAAAATGTCCGATGGGCTTTTCAAAGAACATAGACCTGATGCGTTGTTGGTATATGGTGATACTAATTCATGTTTGTCGGTAATTTCGGCCAAACGAAATAAAATTCCTGTTTTCCATATGGAAGCAGGAAATCGTTGTTTTGACCAGCGTGTACCAGAAGAAATCAATCGTAAGATAGTTGATCATCTTAGTGATATTAATATGACTATCACCGAGCATGCTCGCAGATATCTGGTTGCTGAGGGAATTCCGGCCGAAACTGTTATCAAGGTCGGTTCCAGTATGAAAGAGGTGCTTGAAAAGAACAAAGAGGCTATTAATAAGAGTGACGTAATCGATAAATTGGGCCTGAAAGAAAAAGAATATTTCTTACTGAGTACTCATCGTGAAGAAAATTTGGATAATGAAAAGAATTTTAACGATCTGATTGATTCGATTAATGCGATTTGCGAAGCATACAAATATCCTGTAATCTTCTCGGTCCATCCCCGAACTCAAAAAGTTATTGATAATAAGGGTATTAAGATGCACGAACTAGTAAAAATGATGAAACCACTTGGATTTGCCGATTATGTTAAATTACAGACAGAAGCTTTTTGTGTAATTTCTGATAGCGGAACAATTACCGAAGAGTCATCATTACTCGGTTTCCCTGCTATTACCGTCCGTCAAGCTCACGAAAGGCCAGAAGGTATGGACGAAGGTACGCTGATAATGACTGGTCTTGATAAAGAAACGGTTCTTGATTCAATCAAAGTCGTAACATCCAACCAAATGTCAATCGTCAAAGATTACGATGCTGAAAAAGTTTCCCAAAAAGTCGTTCGAATTATTATGAGTTATACGGGGTATATCAATAGGACGGTATGGAATAGGTAATAATAAGTCATGAATAATAATGCTATTGACTTTAGAAAGTATATAAAGAGTCATTTTATCAAAAAAAATGATAGGATACTTGAATTTGGTCCATTAGAACGACCTATTGTAGATAAAATTGAATATCCAAATGCATATTATGCGGATATAAAAAGTACTGAAGAAATTAAAAAACTATATACTTCAAATGAGTACTTAAATTCAACAGGTATTTCAGTAAATTTAGACTCAATTGTTGATATTGATTATGTAATAAACAAAAGCTATAAAGAAACTTTTAAAAAAGAAAAAAAATTTGATGTAGTATATTTATCGCATGTTATAGAGCATATGCCCGATATATTAGATTTTTTTGACGATATTGCATCAATAATAGATAAAGATGGTAAGCTAATAATAATATACCCAGATGCTAGATATTGTTTTGATCATTTCAGAAATGGCACATCGTTTATAGATGCTTATGATGTGTATAAAAATAAAAAGATAAATTGTAATGCAGTTTTCGATTTTACTTATAATGTGATTCATGAAAATGATCCAGGTTTTTTCTGGAACGAGACGAATATTGTTGACAAGTTACCAAGAAATAAATTTACCAATGCTGATGATACTTATATTAAAGCATCTAATAATGAAACGCCGGACGATGTACATTATTGGCCTTTTTCTGATTACCAATTTATAAAATTTTTGTACGATACAGAAAGAGCAGGATTATCGAAATTTGAAATTAATTACTTTTATAAAACTCAGTATAATACTCAAGAGTTTTTAGTTGTATTGTCTCTGAAAAAATCAAATAAAATAAATTATAGAAATTATGAAAAAATTCTATCAAATATTAGTCCTGCGATAAAAAATGTTATTACATCAAAAGAAAATAAGAATATAAATGACGAATTGATTGAATTAAAAAAAATAAAAGACAATATAGAAAAAGAAAACCGAATGCTTCAAAAAGAGCTTGAAGATATATACAACAGTAAACGTTGGAAAGTTATTACAAAAGTAGCTAACATAAAGAATAAATTAATTAAATAATATAATGAAAAAGTTTAATCCCAAAGTATCCATCATTATCCCAGTCTACAACGGCTCAAACTATCTATCCGAAGCCATTGATAGTGCATTAGCTCAAACCTACAAAAATATTGAAATAATTGTAGTGAATGATGGTTCTAATGATAATGGAGCTACCGAAAAAATAGCCAAATCTTACGGAAAAAAAATTAGATACTACAAAAAAGAAAACGGTGGTGTAGCTAGTGCGTTAAATCTTGGTATAAAGAAAATGACTGGTGAATATTTTTCATGGCTGTCTCATGATGATATATATTATTCAGAGAAAATAGAGAAACAAATAGAGGCTTCTGGGAGTGACATTAATAAGATTGTGTATTCTAATGTTGAGTATGTTAATAACTGTTCTGATAAAATATCAGAATCAAATTACGACATAAAATTTTCGAATAAGGAGCTGTCGTCTGGCCTGTTTGTATTATTAAATGGCATGGCGAATGGATGTTCGTTTTTAATTCCGAAAAAAAAATTTGAAAAGTATGGCCTATTTAACGAGTCTCTTCGAACTTCGAATGATTATGAGATGTGGTTTAGAATGATTAGGAATGAATCGCTTATATTCGTACCTATTAATTTAATTAAGTATAGACTTCATGAGGACCAAGGTACTCGAACTGAAGCTATTTATCATAAAGAATCGGATGAATTATGGACCCAAATAATATCAAATGTGACAATTAAAGAATTAAAAAATATTACCAATTCTTGTTTTGATTTTTATTTTACATTAGCTAGACGTATGCAATCAGATGGTTTGATTTGTGCAGGTCAGGAGGCTTATAATAAATCAAAGATCGAATATCAAAAGGTATCTCCTTTAATTTCAGTGATAATGCCGTGTTATAACTCGGAAATATATTTAGTTGAAGCAATTGAAAGTATTTTGAGTCAAACATTTATGAACTTTGAGCTTATTACTATTGACGATTCGTCAACTGACAAAACAAGAAGAATATTAGAGACGTACTCTGGAAAAGATTTTAGAATTAAAGTATTTAGCAATGCTTATGACAAAGGTATTTCTGGTGCTATGAATACTGGCTTAGAAAAGTCTACTGGTAAATATATTACTAGAATGGATTCAGATGACATATCGTTAGAGTCTCGTCTTGAATTGCAGTATAACTTTCTAGAGTCAAATTTGAAATATGGGCTATGTTCTGTAAACATATCATTATTTGGAGATATCAATCGTGACCACGTTTTTGAAGATGAGAATACTCCACTTGAATGGTTGTTTTTTTGGAAAAATCCGATTGCAAATGCACCAACTATGTACAGATCTTCAATAATAAAAAACAATAACTTAAAATTTGAAAAATATAAATCAGCAGAAGACTATGACTTTCTAACAAAAGTGATCAGATACGCAAAGCCATATATGATCATGGAAGTTCTCTATCGATATCGAATTAGAGAAAATAGTGTATTTCATAGTAACATTGAATATACAATAGCAAATTCAATAAAAATAAGTCGACGTTTATTTAAATTTATTGTTAAAAAAAATCCACCAAAGGAGTTTGATAATCTTACGGTATTTAAAGAATTCAAAGAAAAAGAACTGGATATAATAAAAGTTAGCGTGTTAATGAAAATGGTTCTTGATTCAAGCAAAAATTATTGGTCTTGGAGTAATGAGGAATATTCACTAGCTTATGAAGATGCTAATAAGCGAATAATGAAAATACTGGAGCCTGATTATTGTGGAGGTACAAGTAGTGTCGATACTGTAAGTAAATCCACACTACTTAATAAAAGCATACATTACACAAAAAAAGTTTTAAAAAAAGGTCTCAATATAATAAAAAATAATATAGTCAATTAATTTATGAAGACTCCAAAAATATCAGTAATTATCCCAGCTCAAAATGACCAAAAAGCTCTCAAGATAGCAATTGAAAATGTAATTAATCAAACATATCATAATATTGAAATTATCATAATCAATGACGGTCATGTTGATTATGATAATATTGAACCAATCTTAAATTTATATGGTGATAAAGTTTTATATCATTCTAATACATATGATGATTCAGATACTTCATCTATGAAAAATGGTATTTTGAATACCACTGGTGATTATTGTGCATATTTACCAAAGGGTTGTTCGTACGTAATTGATCGGTTTCAAAAACAAGTTGAATATATTAATAACAATAAGCTTAAAGGTTGTATTATTGGATGCAATTGGGATGTCTTAGACCATCGAGGTAAAATAGTACGCCATAATAAGATGGCTTTAGAGATAAAAAACGATATAGAGTGCTACTTGGCATTAAATGAATGCTCGAATTTTAATGAAGGCTCGATACTTATCCCAAGTTCTTTGTTAAAAAATAAAATCGGTAATTATTTTTCGTGGTTTGATTTAGTGTCCCAAATTATTGGATTGGGCAAAACTTTTTCAATTCAGGAAGAGACATTGATGTCATGTGATATTGAGAGTTTTTATGAATACCATTACAAAAAAGACGATTATTTGGTATCTGAGATAATTAAAGAGTTAAATATTGATAGAATAAAGAATCATATAGGTAAAGTCGAAAATATTTTAAAAATGTACGAACAATTCTTAGCTATGGACATGCAAAGATCCGCCTCTTTTTTAATTACGAAGTATATAGGTAGTATTAAAGATAATAAAAATATTGATATTTTCGAGAAGACAGTCTATAAGGATTTGTCTAGGCTTTCAAAAGATAAGTACTCTCCATACTTTACTGATGTTTGTAAAAAAATAAAAAAACCGTCAAAAAGAAAAAAAATTATGTTTTGTTCGGCACATTGGCTAACTGGTGGAATGGAAAGAGTTCTATCAATATTATTCAAAGAACTTAATAAATATTACGAGATATATCTGATTACTCCATATGATGAAAGGACTAGTTGTATAGATATACCGGAGTTCGTTACAAACATAAGGGTATCGGATGATCTGTTTGTAAAAAATTTTGACTCTGTTATATTATCGTACGCAATTTTGTTAAAAATCGATGTTGTTATCGGTTTTATTAATTTATTTGAAAAACAGTTGGATTTTTATAATTTATGCAAGGGTTTAAATATTAAAACGATTGCTTCTAACCATGAATATTATTTCTATCCATACAAAAGTAGATATCATTACGGTTTAGTGAAAAAACGACTAAATTCTTTTCGTGAATGTAATGCTGTGGTTTGGCCAAATAACTTTAGTTCCTCACTTTGTGGAATGTACGTAAATAATAGTTATGTGATTGGAAATCCAAATTCATTCACAATAATAAATAACGCTCGTCCAAATAGTAGAAAAATTATTATTTGTGTTGGAAGATTTAATGATTATGTAAAAAGGATAGACAGGATATTAAAAACATTCTCAATTGTTTTAAAAAAGTTTCCCGATGCAAAGCTTGTCTTGATTGGAAAGAATGAAAATGATCAGCCTATACGCCAGATAGGCGGTTTAACTGTAAACGATATAATTACTAATTTATGTATCCCTGAAGACAGTCTTGAATTTGTTGGAGAAGTCGATAATTTAGAGGATTATTATTCCAACGCTGACGTTTTAATGCTTACGTCAAACAGTGAAGGTTTTGGTATGGTAATAAATGAAGCAGCTTGCTTTGGAATTCCTTCAGTGTGTAATTATATTCCTGGCATAGAAGATCTAATTATAGACGGCAAAAATGGTTTTATAACAAACCAAGATGATAACGAGAGTATGGCGAAAAGAATTATAGATATTATGTCTAATAATAAACTTCGCGTAAGCCTTGGCAATAATGCTATCAAGATGGTAAATAAATATAAGTCTACTCTAATTGCTGAAAAATGGCATGAAATGATAGAAGTCTTGATAAGTGAAAATTCCCCAAAGGAACAGAAAAAAATTCTTGATTCGAAATTTAAATATAAAATAAATGATTACCATAAATTTTCAAAAGTTCTTGCAAAAGAACTAAATGATATATTTATTTTATCGACAAAATTACATGATGAACCAAATAATATAGATGAAGTTGTAAGTAAATTTCGAAAAATATCGATTAAATTAGTTAAATCCTTCAAAAAAGAAGGTACTATTCGTACATTTATTAAAATTGTTAAAAAACCTGTAAAAATCTTAATTAAAATATTTAAGCGTATTTTATGAATCCCAAAGTATCCATCATTATCCCAGTCTACAACGGCTCAAACTATCTATCCGAAGCCATTGATAGTGCATTAGCTCAAACCTACAAAAATATTGAAATAATTGTAGTGAATGATGGTTCTAATGATAATGGAGCTACCGAAAAAATAGCCAAATCTTACGGAAAAAAAATTAGATACTACAAAAAAGAAAACGGTGGTGTAGCTAGTGCGTTAAATCTTGGTATAAAGAAAATGACTGGTGAATATTTCTCTTGGTTGAGTCATGACGATCTTTACGAAAAAAATAAGATTGAAGAACAGATAAAATATCTAAATATTATTAATAGTGATAACTACATAGTCGCATGTAATTCGCGTGTATTGTTTCCAAATGGAATGCTGAAAAAAGAGCCAATAAATAAAAATGCTTTTGAATATATAGATATATTTTTGGCAACTTCCGCTAATGTTGGTATAAATGGTTGCTCGTTATTAATACCAAAAAAATCATTAATTAAAGCCAATGGATTTAATGAAAGTCTACCTGTCACTCAGGACTATGACCTTTGGTTTAGATTGAAAGATGAAAATAAATTCGTTCTGTTAGAAAAATATTTAGTTATATATAGAAGACATAAGCAACAGGATAGTGTTTTGAAGCAACAATTGTGTTATGAGGCTGGTGATGAATTACATCATGATTTTTTAAATAGTATTAATTACGATAGATTTAAAGAATTTTTTTCTGAAAAAAAGGAAAACATTAAACATACCTGGGAAAATTATCTTTTATACAAAGAACGAGGATATTACAAAACTGCATCAATGATGTTAAAAATATTCCTTAGATATTATTTTGAAAATGATCAAGATAAATTTTATAAGATTTATTTATCAGAAATTAAATTAGAAAAAAATAATCGCAAAAACCTATCAGAATCTGATAAAAATAATATCAATTTAGAATATGAGAAATTATTGAAATCTAAAAAAAATGATAATTTGATTAAAAAATCTTTCATTAATAATACAGATTTTGATCAAATGAAAAAAACACAAGGTCCGTTAAATAGAATTAAATCAAGTATTAACCAAGATGGATTATTGTTTACTTTCGAAAAAGTTATCAAAAAATTAATTTCAAAACAATAATAATAAAAAAATTAAATACCTACTGCTTTTGAGTCATCACCGCACCGTCAGGTATAAGTGATAATTCTGCAGAACTAATCGTTACAACATCGGACCATTTGTATGAATAACTCAAGAAAGTCACTTCATCGGGGAAGGCACGTTTAGTACCATTTTCAATCAAAAACACACCACGATTAGATGTTGAATTTACTAATCTACCATCCCTTACATGAACATTGTATTTCATCACCGCACCGTCAGGTATAAGTGATAATTCTGCAGAACTAATCGTTACAAC
>DAOPJW010000003.1:0-187 GCA_035399865.1 Candidatus Saccharimonadota bacterium | reverse complement strand
GTCACTTCATCGGGGAAGGCACGTTTAGTACCATTTTCAATCAAAAACACACCACTACCGACTGCACTCACTAAATTACCGTATGTTGGTCCGAACCAGTCTGTAAAATATAGATAAAAATTTCTATTTCCATAAGCTCCACAATAGGCACTGCCATAACCTGCATCAAGCGTGGCTTGGTTGGGCT
>DAOPJW010000002.1:0-182669 GCA_035399865.1 Candidatus Saccharimonadota bacterium | reverse complement strand
GAGCTAAAGAGCCACACGATTGTATTGTAGTGTTTTACCAACTCGCATTTAAAATGTAGGGTCGGCCTGGCCTCTGCTTCTACTATTTTTATAGTTCTGCCGTTTCACGGCAAGGAGCTAAAGAGCCACATTTAACAACACAGTCTAATTTTACTAGAGTTCATACCTTAAAACAAGTTACTTATTAATCAAGCTCTTAACATTTTGCACTAATTCAGCTGGTAAGACAAATAGTGTAGTCTGACTTTGTTCCATGGCAATTTTTTCAATAGTCTGAAGAGTACGAATATTTATGCCACCGACAGTTTTTGACAGTATTGAAGCGGCGTCAGATACCGATTGAGCTGCAGCTTTTTCACCTTCAGCTGAAATAATTACTGCTCGTCTTTCACGTTCTGCTTCAGCTTGTTTTGCCATTGCTCGTTTCATGTCTTGTGGTAACTCAATATTCTGAATTTTAACGTTCTCAATATCAATCCCCCACTTTTCGGTTTGTGAATCAACAATCGACTTGATTTGTGCACTAACTTCATCACGCTTCCCTAACAAAGAATCGAGTTCGACATTTCCCGTAACATCCCTAAGAGCGGCTTGTGCGAATTGACTACTGGCATAAATAAAATTAGCAACTTCTAGTATCGCCTTTTGCGAATCTAAAACTCGAAAATAGACGACCGCATCAACATTGACTGTTACGTTATCCTTCGTGATAACCTCTTGTTTAGGTATATCAATGGTATTAGTTCGAACGTCAACCCTTATCATTCGCTGAAACACCGGTATTATTACTCTCAGACCGGGATTTCTAATTCCTGTAAATCTTCCCAAAGTTAATACGACACCTCGTTCATATTGGTTTACGACCTTTAGACCAGAAATAATCACTACAGCTATTAGAAACAGTAAATATTCAAATGCACCCATTAAATCTTACCTCCTATAATTATGTACATATTATAGCATGACAGAGTTATACTATATCTATGAAGAGAGTGCCGTTAGCGGAGAGAATGAGGCCAAAAAACCTAAGCGAGGTCATTGGGCAGAACCATTTACTTGGCAATGGAGAAATTCTACGTCAGATTGTCGAAAATAAAGAGCCTGTCAGCCTTATTCTTTGGGGTCCACCTGGAAGTGGTAAAACGACTTTAGCTAGAATAATCGCTACGGAAGTAAACGCCGAATTCATAGAAATATCTGCCGTCACTAGTGGCAAAAAAGACATTGAAAAAATTATCAACCATGCTAAACAGAATTGGAATTTGAATCTAAGAACGATACTGTTTGTTGATGAGATACACAGATTCAATAAAGCTCAACAAGATGCTTTTTTGCCCCATGTTGAATCGGGGTTAATAACGTTAATCGGAGCAACAACCGAAAATCCTAGCTTTGAAGTAATCACCCCCTTACTTTCAAGAACACGGGTATTAGTCTTAGAACCATTAATTAAAGAAGAGATAGTTAAAATATTAAAAAAAGCCTTAAAAAATGAAAAAAAGACGAAAAATGTGTTACCTAGTGCTCTGGATTATATCGCTGAGCTGTCAGGTGGAGATGCTCGTGTAGCATTGAATAATTTAGAATTATCATTGTCAATAAAACAAAAAGTAACAAAAGAAGTCGTAAAAATTGCTGCTCAAAAACATATTCCAGGGTACGACAAAAAAGGCGATATGCACTATAACGTAATTAGTGCTTTTATAAAAAGTATGCGTGCTGGCCAGGTCGATGCTACATTATATTATTTGGCAAGAATGCTAGATGCTGGTGAAGATCCGAAATTTATTGCTCGTCGTATGATTATTTTTGCATCCGAAGATATCGGTCTAGCTGGAAATGGTGCTCTGGGACTTGCAATTAATGCTTTTCAAGCGGTTGAACGCATAGGTATGCCAGAATCAAACTACATCTTATTTCATGTTGCAACCGCCCTGTCTAAAAGTGTTAAGTCACGTCAAACTAGCGATGCAATGTACCGAGCGATTGAAATTGCAAAAAAGTATCCAAATGCCCAAGTACCATTACATTTACGTAATGCACCGACAAAACTAATGAAGGATTTGGGATATAACAAGAATTACGAATGGAAAACTGGTTTTAAACACGAAAAAGATTACCTTCCAGAAGAAATGAAAAATGAAAAAATATTTTAAATAGAAATATTATTTAATGACATCAATTTACTTAGAATAAAACTGGCATTTGATTGTGCACTACTTGTATAAGCAACGCCCCATTCTTCTATACTGTCAAAACAATGCATATCAAAAGGATCATACATTTTGACTCTTAAAATATTACTGCCTTCGAACCATTGCATCCACGCATCATGCCTTTCCTTATCAAAAGAATCATTAGAAATTTGATATGCCACCAACCATGCCCAAGACATATACGAAGCATCAACTGGACTTTGTGCAAAATTTGGAGCAATTTTTGTACTATTAGAAAACCATCCATTATTTCCAATTGGTCCACGATGTCGCTCATAGGTACAACATTTTTCTAAAAATTTTAAAATATTTTGTCCAAGCTTGATAGAATCGTCGTTATTAAAAATCATCCCATATCTTAGCAACGAATACGGAATTATACCGCTGTTACCTTTAACTGTTGGTTCAAACCACATCCAATCTTCAGTAGTATTCGTAAAAAAAGATTTTATTTTTTTGAAATAAAAATTTGATAATTCTTTATTGACATACACAGCACCTAATAATCCAAAAGCTAACCCATAAATGTCATTGTTTTTATTTAGAGCTGTTGTTGATTTATTTATAAGTTGTACGGAATCATCGATATGAAATTTTTTTGAATAAGAAAATCCCGAAGCCCACATTATTTTACCTAGCGATAGACTATCGGCAATATCAGGCAAAAAATTACGATTTTTATCAGCAACTCCTAGAAAACTATCAACAATCAAAGATTTATTTATAAAAGAAAATAACACATTTGATTTTTCATTATTTTCAAACAGTAGATAGACGATTAAAGCCTCGGCCGAGTCAGCTGTATTATATCCGTTATCGCGAATAGGCTCGGCTCCGTCGCTATTATGCCAAATGCCAAAATCATCAACTATTTTATCAAAATATTTTGTTTCAATTTTGTTATTCATAAATCTATTAATAGATTATAACATTAGCATGAAATAACATCAGCTTTTGAAGAACGTTTGCGTTGATTATAATTAAGTATTTTTTTACGCAGTCGCAAATTTTTTGGTGTTACTTCAAGTAACTCATCCTCTTCAAGAAAATCTAAACATTGTTCCAAACTCATTTCAGTATATGGAGTAAGTTGAACAGCACCATCACTAGATTTTGAACGCATATTCGTTAAATGTTTAGCTTTACAAACATTTATTTCCAAATCTTCTTTTCGATTATATTCACCTACTATCATACCTGTATACACTTCACAAGCTGGACCAACGAACAAATTACCTCTAGCTTCTGCGGATTCAAGAGCATAAGGTGTTGTTAACCCGCTTTCAAAGGCTATCAAAACACCGTTGCGATTTTTTGATAATTTTGGACCTAAAGATTGATAACCATAAGGCAATGAATTCATTATAATCGTTCCTTTTGTAGCAGTTAATAGCATACTTCTTAACCCTATCAAAGCTCTTGTGGGAAGAATATATGTTAATCGAATAATATTATTTCGCAATTGTTCTTGTTTTATGCCATTAGCTCGACGTATGCCAAGTTCGTGACTAACAACACCTAAATATTCGCTGGAAATTTCTATCAATAATTCTTCAACTGGTTCTTTTTCAACTCCATCTTCGAATTTTGTAACAACTTGTGGGCGTCCAACTTCAAATTCATAACCTTCACGACGAAGTGCTTCAATCAATACAGAAAGATGTAGTTCGCCTCTGCCAGATACCTTAAAACCAATTCCTTCTTCTGCAACGTGAAGGCTTACGTTAGTTTCAAGTTCTTTATTTAATCGTTCACCAATTTGTCTTGAAGTATTATATTTTGCTTCCCTACCCTTCATTGGGCTAGTATTTGGGCCAAGATAAATACTGATTGTCGGAGGCTCAATCTCAATTATTGGTAGGGCTTCTGGATTTTCAGCATCAGCAATAGTATCACCAATTTTTGCTTGAGATATCCCTGTTATCGCAACGATATCACCCGCAATTGCTTGACTTGATTCTTCTTTTCCTAAACCCTTGTAAACAAAAAGTTTATCAATTTTATGATTTGTTTGGACGCCATCTCGATTTATTAAAGTCACAGTCTGCCCTTTTTTCGCCATTCCTCTACCAAGACGACCGACTGCGTACTTGCCAAGAAAAGAATCGTATTGCAAAGCAGCGATTAATAATTGCAAAGACGCATCAGCTTTAACATCAGGAGCTGGGATGTCATTGACGATTGCATTGAAAATTGGCGTAAAATCGGCATGTTCGTTTAAATTACTTGGTAATTCTTTCCAGGCTTTTCCTTCTCTACCTATTGCATAATAGACTGGATAAAAAAGCTGATTTTCTTCTACGGCTAATTCCAAAAATAGATTTGCGATTTCATCATAAACTTCATCAATCCGACGCGACGGTTTATCAATTTTATTAATAATTACTACTGGTTGTAAACCTAGCCCTAAAGCTTTTGATAAGACAAATTTAGTTTGTGGCATCGGACCCTCTTGAGCATCAACAATTAGCAAAACTCCATCAGCCATATTAAGCGTTCTTTCGACTTCGCCACTAAAATCAGCGTGTCCAGGAGTATCGATAATATTTATTTTATAATCACCCCAATAAACAGATGTTTGCTTAGCGGTTATCGTAATTCCTCGTTCATGCTCTTGATCGCCATTATCCATTATCAAAGACTGCTCCATTTCTGCTTGATTGGAACGAAAAGTGTTGCTCTGTTTTAAAAGGCCATCAACAATTGTTGTTTTACCATGGTCAACATGAGCAATAATAGCAACGTTTCTAATATAAGAACTGTCTTTCATAAAAATAATCCCGTTTTTACGGGGCTTCCTTGTCGTTTACTATAGCAGAAATCCAAAAATATTCAAGCATAGCATTTTTTTCTTTATCTGTTGCTCTGATATCGGCGTTAATGTATAATACTGGGGGTATGGGCGCTTAGCTCAGTTGGCTAGAGCATCTCGTTTACACCGAGAGGGTCGGGGGTTCGAGTCCCTCAGCGCCCACCATTTTCGTTTATATTTTACGCACGCGTGCTGTAACTGGTAGCCAGGCTGGCTTGAGGTGCCAGTGCTCGTAAGAGCGTGGAGGTTCAAGTCCTCTCGCGTGCACCAAGAAACAAGGTTAAAAAACCTTTTTTTATTTGTTAAAAAATATCAATGTTTTTTATGAATTGCGACTATAGATAGTAATTGAGCCTTGTGCTCCATTATTATCATTTGCGACATATACGAATCTATCGTCAGGTGATATTAGAACAAAATCAGGGTGGTTACCAGTTGCAATCGATGTCGGTGACATTTGCGTTAGCACTCCAGTACTAATATTTCTATCGTACATATATAGGGCATCCTCGGCACCAGACGTAGCGTAAACTGAATATCCATCAGCCGATATAGCAATGTGAAATCCTTCCGCACCAGTCACAACAGATACTGGTGATAATGTTGACAGCAACCCGGTGCTAGAACTTCGACTATACATTGAAATAGTGCTTGAATCTTTATTTATAGCATAGACCGACGCACCATCTGGTGATATAGCAATACCCCATGGACCAGTTCCAGTTGCTATTGTGGCTGGTTTTAATGAATATAATGAACCAGTGCTAGTATTTCGACTATACATGGCTATATTATTACTTGAGTAATTACTTACATAAGCATAATCACCAGCAGGTGACACTTTGATACATTCTGGAGCACTTCCGGGAGATCTAGTGCCTTTACTAGTCAGAGCTCCAGTACTGATATCACGCGAAAACATGTCCAGATCATCTGAATAACTATCAGCTACATATAAAGTTGCTCCATCAGGTGAAATTGCAATATCTCTAGGTGAGTTTCCAACAACCGGAGTTCCACCTAGTTTTGTTAGCATTCCAGTGGTTGTATCTCGACTATATCTAGTTATTGAATTAGAAGCTGAATCTGATGAATATACGAATTTATCATCGGGAGATATAGCTAAACCTCTTGGATACTGTCCCGAAGTTACAATTCCTAGTAAAGTTAATAATCCTGTTTCTGTATCGCGACTAAACATAGAGATATTGTGTGACCGATTGTTATTTACATAAACCGATAATCCATCGCTCGACATAACTAAAGTGTCTGACCCTTTACCTACGGGGGATACACCACCAGCATCAGCATATACGAAACCAATATAGCTCAAAGCCCCTAATTGCCTAAAATAACTTGCTGAACCCGATCCACTCCAACCGCTTGAAGTATTGGAATTGAAACATTTTGCCTGAACTGAAACTGCGTAAGTTTGGCCAGATGTCGAAGTAGTAAATGTTACTGATGTATTGCTTGTAGCTTTCCAACCAGAATCATATCCTGATGGTGATATTGTGTACTTGTACTGATACGAAGGCGAAGAACCTGTAGCACAAGAAACTGTTGGCCACGACCATGTACTAATATCCAAAGCAGTATTTACTGCAACAACTGGCACTGAAGGTGTTGATAGTGGATCAGTATACGATACCTCTACACTATTTACGTAAGAGCTATATATCGTACTATCCGAATAACATCTTGCTCGTGCCTTATAAGTATACTTATAGCCATCATTAGCGACTTGCGATGCCGTGTTCGTAGATGACCAAGCACTGAAAGAAGACCAAGATCCATCGTTATTAACTTTATTCTGGAAGCTATATTGAATCGTCCCAACAGAACAAGATAAAGGTGTGACTGTGGCAACAACATTTGAACCACTGAGAGCAACTGTTAATTGAGGTGTGGAAGGTGGAGTAATATATGATAATGTCGTAGCACTCGTAACCGACCATGCACTATCACCGTTTGGAGTAACTGCTTTAATTCGATAATAATATTCAATCATAGGAGTCAATCCTACATGAGAAGCTGACGAACCATTACCTGTATAAAACCATGAAGGGCTTGAAAAGTTTGAGTTATCATCGTACTCAATGGTATACGAAGTGGCTCCTGACTTAGAATTCCAAGACAAATCTATCCGTGTCCCAGAAACCGCCGTAGCTACAAAAACTGTAGGGCCACATACCCCCTCGCTTATTACAGCCTTAGAACCATTAGTTGAACTGATACTATAATAAAGGCTATATTCTGCAAAATATGCTTCAATACAATAAGAGTTACCGTCACTAGTACCACCTCCAGCTAACGTAATCCCATCACTAGGCGTAAAATTCGATGGTATTGTTACTGGATAACCTTCACCAAAATTACGAACGTCTTCCATGATTGTTCCGACAGCACTAAGGTCGCTTTTTAATTGAGTAATAGCTAATTTCGTATCCCAACCTCGATAGCCAATGCCAACAATAGATATCAAAATACCAATCACAACAATAACCACAAGTAATTCAATTAGTGTAAATCCAGATATATTTTTATTTTTATATTTATTTTTTAGCATATACATATTCAAAATTATACACTGTTTAGATATTCTTTTACAAGTTTTAACTTTTTTTTAAAAAACAATTAAATAATTTTGTGTTCTATGGTGTTTTGTATACAGTTTTTGAACCAACTGACCAGTTTAAAACGTCACAGTATCGATCAGTCGAAGACACGAGTTTAGTATTTTCCGAAATTGATTGAATGTTTTTACTATACACATATTGGGCATTGAGTTGATATAAGCCAATGGCTGGAACGTCATTCAACCATTGATTAGCAAATGTAATGTATTTAGCATTTCTTAGATTATTATTCATTACTGATCGAGCCGAAGTTAAAGCATCATCACTAACTAAATTTGAATAATTTGAAAAATTAAGACCGTTGCTTGATGTCTGTGACGAATGCCAATAAGCATAGACATCAGGATCAGCACCAATATTTAACTGATAAATTAAGACATCATAACTTCTTGGTTGTAATATTGTCTGAGTAACATTTTGGGTTATATCTGTAGGATCGACAACTTTTGTTTCAACTACAATACCGACTGATCGCCATTGACCCGCAATAGTCTCTAGAACACTTTCAAGTTCACTATTTTTCATCGTAATAACAGATATCTTTAATTGCTCACCATTTTTTTCACGTTCATTTTTAGAATTTAGTATCCAACCACTGTCATTGAGAATCTTATTAGTTGTAGCTACGTCATATTTTGGAGCAGAAGATACGGAACCAAATAACTGTCCATTTGTGAATGGTAAATCGAGAGGTAGAGTGACTGCAGGTATTTTTTTACGAATGGCTTCTGTACTAGTAGCATAACTCAATGCTCGTCTTAGCATGACATCACTCAAATATTTACTTTTGGTATTTATTAAAGCATAGACACCACTCTGAACAGGCTTGTATAAAACATTATACTTTTTTAAATCTATGTGACCAATATCAGAAGGCAATAAATCTGCGGCTGCATTTACTTTATTCATTGACAAAGCGTCTATTATTTCAGCATTAGTATCATAGACATGTAGTTGAAATCTAGCCAATTTTTTATTGCCACCATAATAATTTTTATTACTTTCCATTGAAATAATTTTCTGATTCTTAGAAATATCGACATTTTGGGTAAGACCATAAACAAATGGACCGCTACCAATTGGTTCTTGGCTAAACTTATCTTCTAAAATTTTGCTAGGCATAATTTCTCCAAGTATATGCTTCGGCAAAATTGGAAAAGTTAATGCGTGTTTAAAAGACGCATAAGTAGATCTAAGGCTAAATTCAATAGTTGTATCGTTTACAACTTTGACTCCAATATCATTCCAACCAGATATCATTGAATGAACGTTTGGATTTTTTATAAGTTCTATTGTAAAAGCAATATCTTCAGTTTTTAATAATACTCCGTCGTGCCATTTTACATCAGGCCTAATGGATACAGAGTATATTTTTCCTGTTTCATCGACTTTTATATTAGTTGCTAAATCATAATTTAAATTTCCAGAATTGTCATATCTCAATATCCTTGAAAACATTAAATTACTCAAAGATTGTTCAGCACTACTGCTAGCGAATAAAGGATTCAACGAATCGACTGGACCGAGTACTGCCTCGGCATAAGTGCCATCATTCGAAGCGGTTTTCGTTAAATATCCCCGCTGATACCACATTAACTGTAGACCTGTTGCAGCAATTAATAATCCGATGACAATAATCCAGCCAATAACATGTATCTGAACTTCGCGAACATTATTCCATCGTTTTATCAAAAATTTATGAGTATGTCTAACAGTTGCGCTCTCGACTTTTTTCATGTGCTTTGAAATTTTTCGACTATCGATATTAATATTCGTCAACCGATCTAATTTATCACGGTTTTTTTCAAACATATAATCCTAATTGGTAGCAGGCAGAATGAGGCCTGCTAAGATTGATAATATAAATATGACTGATAGGATAATTGTCACGTCAAATAAACTCTTATCAATTCCTCTTCTCGTTGTATATAGCTCTCCTGAACCACCGAAACCCGCTCCCAAAGAGGCACCTCTTTGTTGCAATAAAATAGATAGAATCACAAGTATTGCTGATACGACAATTGTAATTTGAATGATATCATTTATATTCATTATTATTCCTTCTTTTTAGACTAATCTGACTTTAATGCCGATGTTGCACTCACTATATAGTTTACCAGACTGAGCACAATTCCTGCTAATATCGAATTACCGAATGTCATAGTAATCCCTGGAGCCATCAACAAAGATATATATACCATAAATCCATTAACTACGATCATAAATAAACCTAATGATACCAAAATCGCTGGTAGTGATAAAATTACTAAAAATGGTTTTATGATTGCATTAATAATAGAAAAAACTAAGCCAGCAAATAAGAAGCCAAAAACTCCTACGGTTACCTCAAAATTATTACTTCCTGTTCCAAATAGCTGTACCGCTACCCATAAACCTAAAGAATTCAAAACCCACCTTATAATGAATATTGAAGCATTTTTTTTCATATTATCTTAAAATTATAGCATATTTTTTATTACTAATTGTTTACTAACACCTAAACACAACAAATAATAATTTATATACTAAGGATGCTCGACTAACCAAATTAATGCATCAGCATCAACTTCTCCATTAGTATCACCAATTTTTTGATATTTTTGTTTGGCATCATTTAATAAATCTTTTGCCTTTTCAATTTCACCATCATGAAATGCCTTGACGCCTTGTTTCTTAATTTTGTCAGCTTGAGATTTTTCTGTCAAACCAGCTGAATAAATTAATTTACTAAAACCGTCTGATTTCACTAAATAGACTACCTCAGATACGAAAATAATTATAAACACAAATATAATAGACAAGAGGATAATTTTTCTTTTTTTATCTTTGAATTTAAAAGAAAACTTTTTTTTGATAATCTTATTATTTTTTCTATGCTTTATTTTATTTTTCACAATATATTTCCTTTGTTTTTATAAGCATATACATATTCAAAATTATACACTGTTTAGATATTCTTTTACAAGTTTTGCCTTTTTGGCTCCAATTATTTTCGCGATTTCAGATTCTGGCATGTCTTTCATATTTTTTAGACTTAAAAATTTTTTTATAAGCTTTTTATAAGTAGTAGGCCCAATACCGTGTATATCATTCAAAGTACTAGAAGTTTGTTTTTTGGTTCTAATTGAAGAATGGTAACTAATTGCAAAACGATGCGACTCATCACGAATGCGTTGAAATAATTTTATTATATGAGAAGAAACTGGTAAATTTATAATCCAATAATTGTGACTTTTTTCAATATTCCCATTCAATTCAACTAATTTTTTTTCATTTACATTCTCAAGGCCATATGCACTACTTATTACAATCTGTTCTTTTTCTTTCATAATACCAACTATTGGCAGGAATTTTTGAACAGAATTGTTTATTACTAAAGATGCTGATTCAAGTTGACCTTTTCCGCCATCAATCAAGATAAAATCGGGCGTACCCCAACTTTTTAAATTTTTATCACTGAATCGTCTTGATATTACTTCTTTCATATTTGCATAGTCATCATTTTGTTCCAAGCGTGTTTTAAATTTTCGGTATTCACGCCTATCACTAACACCATTTTTAAAGACAACCATACTGGCAACCACATTTGAGCCACTTATATGAGAAATATCGAAGCCTTCAATCCTAGCAGGAATTTTTTTCAAACAAAATAACTCCGTTAAATCTGACAAAGCTTGGTCCTTACTAATGTCTAAATATTCCTTGTCGCCAAACATAATGGTTTTTCTTAACTCTTTTAAATTAAAAATTTTATTTCTAAGTTGAGTAGCAGTTTCAAAATCCTGACGACTAGCAGAATTTTTCATTTCAATTTCAAGTTTTTTTACTAAAGACTTGCGATTTCCTTTTATGTAACTAATTAATTTTTTTAAATTTTCTTTATAAGCCAAATTATCCAAACCATTTGGAGACAACCCTAAATGCTTATCAAGGTCTGATTTTGAAGAAAAATTTTGCGGTTTAGTATAATATGGAAAAATTTTTCTAAGATAACGGAGAGCTTTTTTGACAGTAAATCCGTTATAAAAAGGTCCAAAATACTCAGCATTATCATCTAAAGGGTTACGTGTAAAACTGACGTATGGCCATTCACTTTTCATGTCAATTCTAACGTAGATTAAGGATTTATCATCTCTTAATAACACATTATACCTCGGCATATAGCGTTTAACCATTTCTGCTTCTAGAAACAAAGCATCAATTTCGCTCTCTGTTTCAATCCATTCAGTGTCAGCAATTTCTGAAACCAGTGCTTTAGTTTTTTTATCCATGTTTCGTTGAGATTGAAAATATTGTCGCACTCGATTTCGTAACACTGATGCTTTACCGATATATATGATTTCGCCTTTTGAATCTTTATGGAAATAAATCCCAGGAGAAAGTGGCAAAGTTTGTATTTTTTTGCTTTGCATTATATAAAATTATACTACACGTCAAAAACTATTTTTCGGAAGATTTTGAAGAGTCGTCAGATTCTTTTATTAGTTCTTCAGTTTGACCACCTTGTTCGACTTCAACGTCAGCGACTTCTGCTTCGGCTTCACCACCTACTGCTTCATTAGCAGCTTGTAATGCACTTGGTTCGTAAACGTTAGCGATAACCAATTCCATATCTTGATCGATATCAGCAAATTCAACACCTTCAGGCAGTTTAATATCTTTCACTAATAATTTATCATCTTCTGTAGCAAGGTTTATAATTGAAATTTCAAGTGAGCTTGGCAAATCAGCCGGTTTAGCTTTGACTTCAATATTATCGATAGCTTGTAACACTACCAATCCGGCCTTTTCTGCAACACTTTCACCCTCACCAACAAGCACGATAGGTACTTCGGTAGTAATAATGTCACTTTGCTTAATGGCATGAAATGCAATGTGACGTAAAATGTGTTTAACAGGGTCTGCGTCAATATCTTTAATGATAGCTAATCTTTTTTTGCCATCTATTAAAAGATTAATCGGCGTATGTTTACCTGCTATTTGTACAACTTTCGCTGTGTCTACTGTAAGCGACTGAGTTAATACCGGCTCGTTACTGCCTCCATAAATAACACTTGGAATCACTCCACTGTTTCGTAATTTTGCTAATTTTTTTCCCACCACAGTTCGTTCGGTTAATTTCAATGTAATGTCGTTCACCTCTTAATCCTCTTCTGTCGTTAATTAATAACTGCTAAATAATAGTATAACATTTCATATGTCTGTTATGCTAAAATATCTTAGTATGATACCTGGATTCGATCTTATTGAGTTTGCCCAGACAGCGGGGCCAATCGCTGCATTATTGTTAGTGATATACATTATTTTTGCAGAAAATGGACTGCTCGTCGGCTTTTTTTTGCCAGGAGATAGCATATTATTTACCCTTGGTGTCCTGCTTCAAGGTACAAAAACCGTCAAGCTAGATTTTGATATTAATTTTGTAATTTTATTGCTATTTATTTCTGCTACTATCGGCTCTAGTGTTGGTTATGCATTTGGCCGAAAAATTGGTCCGAAATTGTTTAAAAAACCCAATTCTCTGTTATTTAAACAAGAAAATGTCAAAAAAGCTCAAGATTTTTATGATAAACACGGAGTAAAAACTATCATACTGGCTCGATTTGTCCCAATTGTAAGAACTTTCGCACCATTACTAGCTGGCATCGCAAAAATGAAGTACTCAACTTTTATCACATTTAATATTATTGGTGGAGTCATGTGGGTTGGAGGAGTGACGTATATTGGTTATTTCTTGGGCGATTGGATGAATTATGCAGGTATAGATGTTGATGCCGTACTATTACCAATAGTTGCTTTAATTTTGGTCGCGTCTATTTCTCCTGCAATATTTGAGTTATTAAAAACAAAAGAACAAAGAAAACAGATAATAAAGCTAATCAAAACGCAATGGCGTAAATTTATCAAAAGGAAAAAATAATGAGTTTATCTATCCAAGAGACACCATCAAAAGAGCCATGGTCAAATAAAAAAAGCATCGTTATCGCTATTATCAGTTTAATTATTGGTATTTCGATTTTTACACTAGCGTACTTGGGTATGAATAAAAATATCGGCATTGGTTTTATTAACGAACCCATAATGGAATGGGTGACAAGCAATCGCCAATCAGTTATCACCGATGTTTACAAAATCATTACGACAACTATGAGTCCAAAAATACTGATGGCTACAATTACCCTACTAGCAATAATATGGGCTATAATAAAACGTGAAATTTGGCGTCCACTCTTATTAATGATGTCAACAGCCTTAGGTGTTATATCATCTTATGCTATAAAAAATCTGACCTCCAATCAAAGACCACCTCAATCGAATATGATTACTCCTTTCGAAACAGATTTTTCATTTCCCTCTAACCACACTATCGGTATAGTCGTATTCTTTTTAGTAATTAGTTATCTTTTATGTTCACGAAAACCAGAAAACTCGCGTATTATATTTTTTAGCATTATATCGACTTTAGCAATAGTCATTGTTGGATCCAGCAGAATATATCTTGGGTACCACTGGACAACTGATGTCATTGCTTCACTTGGGCTCGGTTTTATTGTATTAGCGATTACTATTCTTATAGATAAGATTATGGCTAGTCGTCGCACTAATTAAAGAATCATTTTTAAATATTGTCCTGTGTAGGATTTTTCGTTTTTTGCAACTTCTTCGGGTGTGCCTTTAGCTACTACCATACCACCATTACTTCCGCCTTCTGGCCCAAGATCAACGATATAATCAGCAGTTTTTATGACATCTAAATTATGTTCAATCACTATCATGCTATTTCCACTGTCAACAAGTTTTTGTAATATGGTTAGTAATCTTTTAACGTCATCGCTATGTAAACCAGTAGTCGGTTCATCTAGAATATATAGAGTTTTTCCTGTAGCTCGTCTTGATAACTCACTAGCTAATTTAATTCGTTGTGCTTCTCCACCGCTAAAAGTTGTTGCAGGTTGCCCAAGTCTAATATAGCCAAGACCAGAATCAACTAAAGTATCGAGTTTTCGTGAAATTGCAGGAATATTTTCAAAAAATTTAGAAGCTTGTTCGACAGTCATTCCCAAAATATCACTTATAGTCATGCCTTTGTATTTAATTTCTAATGCTTCGCGATTATAACGCTTTCCATTACAGACATCGCAAGTTACGTATACGTCTGGCAAGAAATGCATTTCAATTTTTTTGACGCCGTCACCCTGACAATGCTCACAACGACCACCTTTAATATTAAAACTAAAACGGCCCGATTTATAACCACGAATATTTGCTTCGGGCGTAGAAGCAAAAAGTTCTCGAACCTGAGTAAAAATTCCTGTGTATGTGGCTACATTTGAACGTGGAGTTCGTCCAATTGCCGATTGATCAATAACTATTACTTTATCCAACAAGCCAATATTTTCGATGCTGTCATGTTTGCCAGCGATTGCATGTGAACGATGTAATCTAGCTGAAAGTTCTTTGGCTAAAATATCATTAACTAGAGTAGATTTACCACTGCCACTTACTCCACTAACAACCGTCAAAAGCCCTAGAGGAAAATCTATATCAATATTTTTTAAATTATTTTCTTTGGCCCCATGTACAACTATTCTTTTGTCGTAATTTATCTTGCGACGTTTTTTGGGAACGTCTATTTTTTCTAATCCAGATAGATATCTTCCAGTAATACTATTCACATTTTTGGCAACTTCTTCAGGAGTTCCAGATGCAACAATATTTCCTCCCGAGATACCCGCCCCAGGACCGATATCCAATAAATAATCCGCATTTCGAATAGTATCAAAATCATGTTCAACAACTATAACTGTATTTCCAAGATTTCTTAAATCTTGTAATGTTTTTATTAAACGATCATTATCCCTTTGATGTAAACCAATTGACGGTTCATCCAAAACGTACAGAACACCCTGAAGACTTGAACCTATTTGTGTCGCTAATCTTATTCTTTGTGCTTCTCCGCCCGATAAAGTGTTGGCTGCTCTCCTAAGCTCTAAATAATTCAATCCGACATTGTTCATAAATTTTAGTCGTGCAACAATCTCGTCAATAATCTGTTTTGCTATTTGTAGGTTATATTCACTAAATTTCAGTCTATTTTCGAATAAATCAAGTGCTTCGTTAGTATCTAGCTTGGTAATATCCATAATATTCAAACCGTCAATTGTTACTGCTAGAACAACTGGTTTCAGACGAGCACCTTTACATACGTAGCATTCTTTTTCACGCATGAATCGCTCGATATCACGTCGAATAAAATCACTGTCGGTTTCTTTGTATCTTCGCTCTAGATTCGGAATGACGCCTTCATAAGTTGCATCATACATACGGCCATCATTCAATGCGACGGGATACTTTTGGTTTCCCGTTCCGTATAATACTTTTTCTATATCTGATTCAGATAAGTCTTTTACTTGAGTGCGGATACTGAAACCATGTGATTTGGCAACTTCATTTAATCGTTTCATATACCAAGCATCGCTATTAACACGATTATAAGGGCGAATTGCACCTTCTGATATCGTCAAATTCGGGTTAAAGACTAATTCAGGATCGATTTCTAATCGATTACCTAATCCCGTACAGACTGGACAAGCTCCTTGAGGAGCATTAAAGCTGAATAACCTTGGTTCAAGCTCAGGAATTTCTTCATTGGGATGATCCAAACAAGCATATCTTTGACTATAGCTATGAACGCTACTATCATCAGCGTTAAAAATATTGACTATTCCACTAGCAAGCTCTAAGGCCTGCTCAACAGACTGAGTCAAGCGACCAATTATTTCTGGCGAAATTACTAACCTATCGACTACGATTTCGATATTATGCATGTAATTTTTATCGAGAGAGGGAAATTCATCTAATGCATAGACCACTCCATCAACCCTTGCACGAGCAAATCCCAAATGCATGTATTGTTCTGGAATATGAGCAAATTCTCCCTTTTTACTACTAACGATTGGTGCTAATACCATCAATCTAGTACTTTCAGGAATTTTCATTATTTCATCAATAATCGTTTGGGAAGTTCTTTTCGCAACTTCTTTGCCACAAACAGGGCAATGAGGTACGCCAATACGGGCAAATAAAAGACGTAAGTAATCATATATTTCCGTAACGGTAGCAACGGTACTACGAGGATTTCGGCTAGTAGACTTTTGATCAATACTGATTGCAGGACTTAGACCATCAATTCTATCAACGTCTGGTTTTTCCATTAATCCCAAAAATTGTCGTGCATAACTTGATAAACTTTCAACGTAACGTCGTTGACCTTCGGCATAAATAGTATCAAAAGCTAAAGATGATTTACCTGAACCAGATAAACCAGTAAATACAATTAATTTGTCGCGTGGAATCTCGACACTGATATTTTTCAGGTTGTGTTCACGAG
Source organism: Candidatus Saccharimonadota bacterium (assembly GCA_035399865.1). Taxonomy (GTDB): domain Bacteria; phylum Patescibacteriota; class Saccharimonadia; order Saccharimonadales; family Saccharimonadaceae; genus UBA1547. The sequence goes on along the minus strand of DAOPJW010000002.1, from coordinate 165,611 downwards.
CTCCAACTATCCTAATTACCTCTGACATAACCAATTATTATACTCTATTTTTATGTTTTTTTCCAGTCACCAGCTAAAAACAAAACTATATATATTTGACACATGTTGCTTATGATTGTATAAAGATATTACTTTTAATATAATCAGCTCAGAATATGAAAAAGAATACCGCAATCATCTTAAATGTAGTAAGCCTAATAATCATATCTGATGCGATAGGTATTGGATACAAATTAATGGCTTTTCTTTTTGTTGGTGTTATCCCGTTTACTGATATAGTGCTAAGTTCTATTCAAATGATGATATTAATGTCGGTAATGTTATCTGCAATTTTGGCACGAATTATAATAATGCCAATCATCAAAAGAAATATAACCCAAATCAATACGAAACAAATCAAAGTAAAAGTTGCAACAAGAAGACTTAGCCGAGTATAAATTTATTCCATAGGAATAATACTCTCGGCCCATAAGTGAAGTTCATTCAATACAAATAGTTTTGCTTCATCAGTGGTAATGTTTGATAGTTTTTTAAGCGAATCAACAAATGTCGGTAAGTTAGCTTTAATTTTCTCGGAACGCCATATTTCCCAAGCTTCAGATTCGTCCAAACTAAGACTTTTCGGAAAGTTTCGAGCCTTGTAGTGCAACAACAGCTTTGGTAATCTTTCGTCAACAAATTCAGGATGAAGATCGACTAATTCGTGTTCAGAAGCATTGCGGACGACTTCGGTTCTTATTTTATCAATATCAGGCAAAAATGAGTTATAAAGTTGCGATTCTGGATCGGGTGATTTGTTTCGATCTTCGTATTTTTCGAATAAGCTACGGATATTTTCTGCAAAACTTGGGTTATATAATAATAGCTCTTTGTGTTTATTTATTATTTCTTCACTTATTGAAATTTTTTTCCAACCGTCGGATTGTGATAAAACGCTTATCGGAGCAACCGCTGGTGCACGATTATAATGTAATTCTTTGACAGGTAATTTGACAAAATCGTCAGCCTGACGTTCATCCCAACTTGCGTATAATTTTTTTGCAAGTTCTTTTTGACTCATATTCACCAAAGCCGTCGGATCATACCTTAAGTCATAGACGACTACATTATTATTTTTTCCAGCTGTAAGCGGAAAAGCAACTGTTGCCTTGCTATGAACGGTATCGTATCTTCCGCTAACATAAACGAAGGGACTTTTATTCTCTAAATTAACAAGTTTTTTGACTTCGTTTTTATCACGCATCTTGAATAAATATTCAAAAATTTGCGGTTGTTTTTCTTTGATTAGTTTTGTTACTGATAATAATGCTTCGACGTCACTAAGTGCATCATGAGCTTTGTAATGGCCAATGTTATTTATTGAGGTAATTAATTCTAATTTATTAGTAGCGTTACCATTATCATCAACTGGCCATTTAATACCATCAGGCCTGAGTGCTCTCGTCATTCTAACGACATCTAACATATCCCAGCGAGAACGACCATCTTTCCAACTCCACTCATAAGGATCGTAAAAATTTCTCCAAAAAAGATGACGGATAAATTCATCGTCAAATCTTATATTATTGAAACCTATTACAGTTGTATCGGGCGTAAAAATGTCGTTCATTAATATACGACATAATTCACTTTCACTATAACCCTCACTTACGGTCATTTGGGGAGTGATGCCTGTAACGATTATTGCTTCTGGACTCGGTAGAATATCGTCCGTCATCCTTACAAGTAAATTTATTGGCTCCCCAATAGGTTCAAATTTCATATCGGTTCTAATACCTGCGAATTGCATTATTCGCGATTCGCGAGGATCAAGACCGCTAGTTTCTAAATCGTAAAAAAATAATGTTTTTGCCATTATTTTTATTATAAACGTTACAATGCTATTGTTCTAATAAAGTGAATTCATTACCCGCAATTCGAACGGTACTGTTACCCTCAGCACCCTGTCGATGAAGTTCACTGGATATTCCAAGTTTTTTCATAATATCTCTCAAGCGATTAACACCTTCAAAATTAGAAAAATCTGTTCGAAGAGCAAATCTTTCAATCTTTTCACCATTTACTACAAAAAATGTTTTATTTTCTTCTTCGATTTTATTTACTGACCAAGATTCAGCTATTTTTTTCTTATCTAGAGTGATAGTTGCAATCACATCGTCTTTATTTTCAATATCAGAAATTTTCTCTCTATTGTGGCGTGCTTTTACTACTTCTTTAAATAATGCTCTCAGTACTTCTTTTATACCTGTATGAGCTGGTGATGAAATTGCAAATATCTGCTTATCACCTGCTACTGATTTTAAGTTTTCAATTTGCATTTGAATAATTTCTTGATCAAGACCTTCAGTTTTGGTCAATGCGATAATCTCTGGATGGTTTGTTAAATCAACGTCATAATCAGCCAGTTCTTTGCGAATGGTTTTATAGGCAACTGCAACATCATCGTTATAAACATCTATCATATGAAGTAATACTGCAGTACGCTCAACATGACGCAAGAAAGCGTCACCTAATCCTTTTCCCTGACTCGCTCCTTCAATTAGTCCTGGAATATCTGCAATTAATATACTGCCACTATCAATTTTAGCGACACCTAGATTTGGAGTTAACGTAGTGAACGCATAGTCAGCAATTTCTGGACGGGCATTACTAACAACTGATAAAAATGTTGACTTACCTGCATTCGGAAAACCAATTAAACCAACATCTGCCAATAATTTAAGTTCAAGTTCGGCCTCGAATGATTCACCAGGTTCGCCTTTTTCAGCCATTCGGGGAGTTTGACGTACTGAGCTTTTGAAATGAGCATTACCAAAACCTCCTCGTCCTCCACAAGCTATTACTACTTCTTCTCCCTCAAAAGTCAAATCTGCGATTATTTCATCATTACGCTTAACAATAGTGCCGACTGGTACTTTTACGTACAGAGTTTCGCCTGAAGCACCATGACGATCTCGTTTTGAACCATTTTCGCCAACCTGTGCTTTTAGTTCAGGCTTGTAACGATAATCAACCAATGTGTTAAGATCGCTTGTTGCAACAAAAACAACATCACCACCATCACCACCGTCACCACCGTCTGGACCGCCTTTTTCTACATATTTCTCATGACGAAAACTAACGGCACCATCACCGCCCTTACCTGCTGAAATAAATACTTTGGCAGTGTCAACAAACATATTATGATTATTATATCAAAATCGCCCCAAGATTAACAGAGGCGATTATCCCTTCACATTGTGAATGTAATTAAAATCACTAAAGTTACTTGCCGGTATCGTACGTTCGACTACTAAATATTTAACGTAGTCCCAATTCATTTCGCTTGTAGTAAGTGACACTCTATTGCCATTATCATCATAATTAAATCGTTCAACGATTCCTACGTGACCAGGGCTTTCAAAAACAGCTCCGACTTTTGGATTTTTATCAACCCAATAGTCATAACGCGTTTTGAGAAACTGAGCCCAATCGCCACCGTTCCCAAGTGAAACACCGTATGGTAACGGTCTTCCCAAAGCAACACGGCGCTCCCAGGCCCACCACGTACATTGGCCTGTGTACCAAGTATTCATAGGGTTACCTGGGGATGATTGGTATAGACTACTTAGATGTGGCAGATAAGCTTTTACTGCATCGCTCATAATCGGCGGTGAATTTAGATATTTGACATCACCACCGGCAAATCCGTAGGCTACACCGTAATTATATCTAGCAGATGGAGCAACGTAGCCTGGTCTTTCTTCGTTCGGTAAAACCCCGTTCGGCAATATTATCTCTGTATTTGTCAATAAGCCACTAACTTCAAGATCGTTATAGAGTATTACACGAGTTTGATCCACATCATATCTTTTCGCTATAGATTCAGCGGTATCGCCACTTTTTACAGTATAAAGAACACCGTCAATAGGTAAAATCTTTAGAACTTCACCAACACCTATTGAATCAGACGTCTTATTATTAGCCCATTTTATAGTCTGTTTAGAAATACCGTACTTTGCAGTCAAAGTATCGATGGTTTCACCTTCTTTGACATCATGCATAATGACCGAACGATTAGGTATAGTTGACTCAATTATTTGGGGTTTAACGATATTTGTTGTATCAATCTGCATATATTCGCTTTTAGTTTGGGTTGATACTGCCAGATTGGATATCATATTTGCTATTGGCAAGTTAGCCACTTGAGCAACATCAGCAGCCACAGCAGTCTCAACAACATCATCTACCGAAGTCTTATCAACTAAGACATCGCTACTAATTGCAGTATTTGCAACTGTTGAAACCTTTTTCGGCTCGTGATAACCAACTGAAACCAAAGAAACAACAAGTGCAAAAAAACCCACATAAACCACCACAGTTGATGGTTTTATTTTAAATTTTGATTTACGAATAATCAATCTCCTGCCAATTGTATTGCTACAAAGGCTATACCTTACTCTGTCTTGTTTCTAATCATAGAACGGGACGCAATTCGACCATTGCTATTTAATATTCAAAGATTATTTGCATCCTTACGACATTTGTCGGTAAGCTCATTTTGGTTTCGTGCTTCCCACCCATAGATCCAATGAATTCATTGATAAAGGTAGACGTAGCCACAATGTGCCACTAGTTATTTTATCAATATTCGTTTTACAAGTCAATTTAAAAAGTAGAACACAATATTTTGCAGTAATTTGCAACATTTGTGTTATGCTCTGCTTCCGTACGTGCAAAACGCGTTATTCCGTCATCGCCAGCCACGAAAAATAAATAATCGGTATTATCTGGATTAGCTACAGCTAATAGTGCCGTCAACCCAGGAGATGATATCGGTCCTGGTGGTAACCCCGCGTATTTTCTCGTATTATACGGTGAATCCAAGTTCGGATCGCGAGGTACGCCAGTTTTGTCAGCAATATACTGATAAGTAACATCCGAGCCTAAACTCATTCCAATTTTCAACCTAGAAAGAAAGACTTGGGCCACTTTTTTTTGATCTTCGGGGTTAGACGACTCTCGTTGAACTATCGAAGCTAAAGTTATGCCTTGATACAAATTTAAATCATGTTTAGCAAAACCTTCAATCAACTTATTTTTATCTACTATTTTATAAAATTCATCAAAAGTTTTTTGTAAGATATCTCTGACTGAAACACCTGTATTAAATTCATACGTTTCACCATAGACATAGCCTTCAATATCAGCTGTCGATGGTTTACCCGCAAATAAAAGTCCGTTATATTCAGCTGTTAGTGCCTCATTTATTTCTTTTTCAGTATACCCAACTTTTTTAAATACGGTAGTGACATCGTACTTGTTTTTTCTGTCCGTTTTATCAACAAGTGTTGCCCCATTATAAAAAGTAATATTAAACGTATCCAGCGATGAACTCTCTGTTAGATGCTTTATAATCTGTGGTGTACTTTCAGATGGAGACAGGCGATACGTCCCAGCTTTCAAGAGGTTATTTTTGTTATTCAAACGAGTGTAAATATCAAAAGCCAAGGCATTTTTGATGATAGATTGCTTTTCAAGCTCTTTGCCTATCTGACTGCTCGTACTACCAGCGACAATCTTCACAGTTTTTGCTTCGCTAATACCACTAGAATAGGGTTTAAGTTGAATATTAAACCAGACAATTCCTACAATTAAAAGAATAACTAAAATTGATAAAATTGCGAGTAATAAACATATTATTATCTTTTTTTTAGTTTTTTTAGTCGCTTTTTCTAAACCACTTGGTTGTCCCTCGATCGGCTGAAAAGTAGTGGTATTTTCATTTTCCGAATTATTTTCATTTTTTATATTCTTTTCTTCTTCAAGCATAATTGGCCTCGATATAATCTTGTAAGATTATTGATGCTGCTTGGGAATCGATGTCTGACTTTTTGTAAGGTTTTTTGAAACTTTCCAATCGTTTTTCAGCAATAACACTAGTAAGAGACTCGTCTTGAAAAACAACTTTTTGCTCCATTTCAGAAAGTTCTGAAGCGAATTCTTCAACATACTTAGTCTGAGCAGTCGGTTCACCAGCTTGATTTCTGGGATAACCAATGACAACTATTTCGGCATTTTCTCTTACGATAATTTCAGCGATAGCCTCCAACTCATTACCGTCAACTTCGATAGTATCGTAAGGCACCGCTATACGTACATCCGAATCGCCAACGGCAACGCCAATCCGTTTTTCTCCCACATCCAAACAAACCAGATTAATTTTATTAGTCATTTTTTACAGTAAACTCGATATCAATTTTATTTAAATCTTTCGGGACCTTAGTTACCCAAAAATATGAAAACTTAATATCAACATCACTAACTCCTTCGATTCTTTCTAAAGTAGACTGGACATCACCGTAACGCTTATCAACTGCTTGTTTTTTGATTGAAGTTTCATCTATATTTGGACCGATTTTTCCAGTTGCTGTCAGGTTTACAATCGCAGTTTGATCACTTACGAAATATCCAGAGAATTTTACCGTATCCGATCCATTATCATAAATACGTTGCAATTTTGAATTATCTATTTGTTTATTAATTGCTAATTTTAAGTATGTCTCTATTTCGGATTTTGCAATAGCAGTCAATTTAAAGGTTGTTTCTGAAGATAATTTTGCTTTACTACCTGTTATCACCTCTTTATCAAGTTCAGGTGCCGATACGGGAACTGCTCGATCTACTGTAAAACTATCACTAACGACAAATTCACCATTACTAAACTGTTTAGCTAGTTGGTCCTTATAGGTTTTTGTCGAAAGAGCTTGTAAAGCTTGGTTTGCTTTGTCAATATCTTCTTGAGTTACGACTGTTGCAGTATGACTTTCTCCACCATTAGTAGCAGAACCGTAAGCCGAAATATCATCAATATAAGATATATAACTACCCTCTGACAGATTGTATTTTGATCCGACTTCTTCGGCTACAATCCCAATATTTATCTGACCACTGACAACTTCTCCGTGATCTACACCTGCTCCCGGAACATCGACACTTGCGACGGTCAAGAAATTGAAATCGCCTTTCTTGAATGTCGAGCCTACTGGAACATTTATCGGATCGCCGTGTGAATTACTTAGAGTAAGCGTTCCAGTAGCTTTTTCGCCAACTTCTTTACTGCCAGTTGCTACAAAATCAATACTTACAGATTTTTTTATCTCTTTCGTAATAGATTGGACAGTGCTTTTAGTCGTATCGGTTGCAGATGAACCGACAAGATTTAATGACATACTAACAGGTGTTTTTTCAGTTTTGGCAGTTATGATAATTTTTGCAGAAGGTGCGACAGTATTAGCCCATATCAAGAAAATGACAAAAATAACAAAAGCCACAGCTCCCAAAAAGAATTTTTTGCGAAATTGTGTAAAATTAGGTACTTTAACTTTGTTTTTTGACTCAGATTTCGGATTATCTTTGGGTTCCGTAACGGTCTCATCTTCAACATTAATCGTTTCAATCGTTTCGTCGATTTCTTTTTCTTCGTTTTTCTTGAATTTAACTTCAGTTTTTTCACCTGACGCTTTTACTAAATCTTCAACAGGTAATTTAATACCGTCAATAATATCTTCACCATCATCAATTTCTAGAGCAGGAATTTCTGCGACTTCGGGTTTAGATTGTAAATTTTTGGCAATATGAATTTGTGACATAGAAGCTAAAGCTGTCAAGGCCTTATTATTGGTAATAATAACAAGACGTTTGCCACCATTTTCGGCCATACGAGCTAATAATCGTAAATTTACAGCACTTTGAAGAACACCAATGCGTTTTGGTGGCACAATAGCAACAATCTTTTCACGACTTTCTTTGATTTTTCCAATGATAGCCGTTATGTCGTCTTCTGTATCAATATAAATTACATCTTTTTTCATACTCTTAAAATCCGATTTAGTTTCTCTTTTATTGAGTCGCTTTCGCTATTACCAATCAATGTATCATAACCAACCCTCAGAAGACCCATCGCAGTAATAAAAGTATGGTCTTTAACACTATCAGTAGAATCAGAAATATTAACCACATCAGAAGGATTTATATAATGGACTGTCGGTTTTTTAGTAAACGGTAAATCTTTGTGCCAATTCTGTCTTTTGAGAGCATCTACGAGTTTCGTAAGGCTAGCACCACCACCACATAATAATATCCTGTTAGGTAAATGATCGGCCGAATCAAATTCGCTTAATGCCAATTCAACTCCTGAAATCCATACTTCCATAGTTTTTTCAATAGCCTCATTAACGTCCTTGGCCACAGTCGGCTTGATTTGATCATTTTCAATATTTATCTTTAGTTTTTCTGCAGATTCATACGAAATATCTAAATCACTAGCAATCGTTCTCGTAAAACTACGCCCACCAATTCCGAACATTTTTGTTCCTTCAACGCCACCATCATTTACGACAGCAATATCAGTCGTACCACCACCGACATCGATTAAGATAGCTGTAAAATTACTATTCGCATCTGTTCCTAGCACACTCCGACTAACGGCAAAAGGTTCAGCTGCAACAGCTAAGAGTTCGAGAGATAATTCTTCGGCAACACGTTCTAAGGCACCGATATGAACCATTGGTGCAAACGCTGTATATATCTGAACAGCCACATCATGACCTTGAAAGCCTATCGGATTACTAACTTTATAGCCATCAATATGAATGCTCACCAAAGCACTGTTAACAAGTTTCACTTCAACATCAGCATTCCCTGTTTCAATTCCAATCTGTTTTTGTGCCTTACTTTGAGCACGCTCTTGGACTTTTTCAATAATAAATTGCATTTCAGAAACATCAAGAGGTCGTTCAGGTTGTGGACGACGATAACGGATTGTATTAGTTACGCCTTTAACAAGTTCTCCTGCAATACCAATAACAACCCGTCTAGCCTGTAAACCAGCTTGTTCTTCGGCTTGAGACAAAGCTTCTTCACAATTACGAACAACTCCAGAAATATCAGCAATCGCACCCAAATACATATCTCCGAGTTCTTGATGGGATCGCCCCATACCGATAATTTCCAGCTTATCGTCATTAATTTTTGCAATTAAAGCTTTGACATACTCAGTACCAATATCAAGTGCGACGATATAATCATCGTCTGAATGTTCTTTTTTTATCTTTTTTAATTTATTGAATACCATAAACATAAACTATTATATAACAATCAAAGCTGGTCTCCCAGTAATTTTGTAAAATAGACAAATCAAAAAAAGAAGGATCGTCTGCAAGTAACGATCCTTTATATCCCCATCGAATATCGGCTTGGCTGTTAGTACCAATTATTAGCTAATCGGAACGAATAGGCATCACTGATGCTACCATAACGTTCCCTCATATAGCTAATTGCTTTGGTAGTATTCCAGTATGGGTCGATTCTCTGGGCTCTTGAACCCTTGTTTGAATCTAACTGGAACAGGCCAATACATTGCCCGCCTAAGTTGACCGCATCAGGACGAAGACTTGATTCTTTAGAAGCTATAAATAATAGCATTTCTGTCTCCTGCTCCGTACAACCTGCAGATACCGCAACTTCACGAATTATCGAAATTACGGTGTCAGAGCCTGTTACCTTTGGTATTATCCTGTCATTGCTTTTATTTCTACTGACAAGAATACCGGCGGTGCGTTCTGAGGCAACTTTTTCTTCCTGTTCTACTGTAATATTTGGTAATATTTCCTCTTCGCTGTTTTCTATTACAGAGGAATTTGAGACTTTTTTCACAGTAATGTATGAAGGCTTTAATGATATCTTCACATCATCACTGTTCTGTTTGGAAAAATAAATACTGTCAGTTTTCGTTACTGTGATTATTGACACAATAACTAGACAATAAATTAGCAGTCCAAACAGAGCTAGAGTCTTTCTTTTCTCGATAATATACACCTCCTTGTAAAGGTGCGGGCAGCGAAACGACGAACTCCTTTTTAGGAACTTGCGCATCGTCGATCCATTGGGGATATAATTATTATATCATAATTTGTGTTTTTTTCTATTTTTATAATAGTTTTTAAACTAAAATAGCTTTAATACGTCGGACACCAGCAGATGAAGATTCTTCTTTTGTAATCTTGAATTTTTTCTTTTGCGATGAGTCGCTAGAATCGAATTCACTTTCTGCAATTTGACCAGTATGTTCAACGTGCGGACCACCACAAATTTCTATACTGAAAGGCTTATCTTGGCCTTCGGCCTTAATCGAATATACTTTAACTTTCTCACCATATTTATCACCAAACTCACCATATGCACCAATAGCACGAGCCTCTTCTAGCGTATATTCCGTGCAAATTACTTTCAAATCCTTTTCTATTTGCTCGTTGACGATATCTTCTATTTGTTTTAGTTTTTCTGGAGATACTTTTTCTGGATATGAAAAATCAAAACGCAACCGCTCTTCAGTGATATTACTACCTCGTTGTGCTACTTCCTCACCCAAGACTATTCTAAGAGCCTGCCCCATTAAGTGTGCAACTGTATGATATTTTTTATGAATATCAGTCTGTCCGCCCAAACCACCTTTAAATACACCTTTTGATGCAGTCTTACTACGTTCTCGTTGTTCATTCATTTTAAATTCAAATTCTTTCTGCCAATTGTCTGAGAGTTTAATATCTTGTTTAAAAGCTTCTTCGGTCGATAATTCAATAGGAAATCCAAAAGTATCATACAACAAAAACAAATCCGTACCAGTTAAGCCATTCTTATATTTATTAAGTTCTCTTAGGCCACGCTGTAAAGTTTTTCTAAACAATTTTTCTTCGCGAGTCAAAATTTCAATCACCTGCTCTCGAGCTTTTGCGACTTCTGGATAGTCATTTTCATAAAGCCCAGAGATAACTGGAACGATTTCTTGAAGAAAGTTTTGCTCAATACCTAAGTCAAACGCAAAACGTATCGCTCTACGAATTAGACGACGCATAACATAACCCTGCTCTTTGTTACTTGGAACGATACCATCAACCGCCAAGAAAGTCGCACCACGCAAATGGTCAGCTATGACTCGCATAGAATTTGTATAACTATCATATTTTTTACCACTCAGTACTTCGATTTTTTCAATTATTGGCCAAAAAAGACTGATTTTATAAACATCAGGTGTATCTAACACTGAAGCTGAAATTCTTTCTAAACCGCCACCATAATCAACATTATGTTTTGGAAGTTTTTCAAAACCATTTTGTGTCTTGACGTATTCCATAAATACCGAATTCCCAAGTTCTATAAAACGTCCGCAGTCGCAGTTTACATGACAATGTTCACCATATTCTTTATTATGTTCAACCGATGGGAATAAATAGAATACTTCACTATCTGGACCACCTGGTTCCCCATTTGGCATATCAACAGCACTACCAGCACGACACCACCAATTTTTATCATTATAAAATGATATTCTGGCATCTTGGCCACCGACTTCCCCACCCCTCTGTACGCTACCGAGATCAATTTGCTCAGCATCCAGACCAGCTTTTTCAAATATTTCCGTCCAAATTGTGGCACTATCAATATCTTTCGGAACCCCTAATGAATCGTCACCGCCATAACAACTTACATATATTCTATTCGGATCAAGACCAATTTTCTCAGTTAAAAATTCCCAGAACCAATTAAGTTGTTCCCGTTTAAAATAATCGCCGAACGACCAGTTTCCGAGCATTTCAAAAAAAGTAGTATGACGATTGTCTCCAACTTCTTCAATATCTTGAGCCCTAATACAAGTTTGGCTATTAGCAACTCTACTACCTTCTGGATGATTTTCTCCCAACAAATAAGGCAATAACGGTTGCATACCACTTCCAGTAAACAATGTTGTCGGATCATTGTCTGGTACCAATTTTGAACGAGGAATAATCGCGTGTCCACGTTCTTTTAAAAATTTCAAATATTCTTTTCTAATTTGCTGAGCATCCATATCTGTTGATTATAACAAAACAAAAATAAATTAGCTAAAAAATACCCCGTCATTATGACGGGGTAGGATTAATTGATAGAGAGTTAAAGTTCGTTAGGTATAGTATCTATAGGTAAAAATCCTTTGAAATCACCCATAGATATCAATGCCAAAAACTGTTGTTCCAATTCGAATAAATCATTGTTCATTTCGAAGAAAAATTCAATGTTTCTTCTTGAAGAAGAAAATATAGTATTTCTTATATTGTCCAAATCTTCTTCTGCACTTTCCATCGCATAAGATACGATTTCTTGTGCTTTCTTGACGCAGTTCAGCCGAGAAAATTCTTTTAAAATTTCCCAATTTTCTGACAAAATTATAATATTTATTCCCAACAAAGAAAAACATCTTGTTTCGTCAGTTGATGAAGTAAACAGCAAATTTTTCACAACCTTTCATATATTTTAAAGAACCGAGTACTATCTCAATAATCCATACTCATATTATATCACTATAAATATATTATGTCAATCGACAACTCCACCACCTAAACAGATTTCGCCATCATAGATAACGACTGATTGTCCTTTAGCAATGGCACGTTCAGAATTTTCTGGTTTTATAATTACTTTTTCATCATCAAAATTTAACGAAGCCTCATTTAATGGTGAGCGATGACGAACCCGAATCTGATATCTTCCAGCAATCGGCTTCTCATTTATCCAATGAACGTCTTTTAATATGATTTCGTTTTTCCATAAATTATCATCATTCAAATCAGTAGTAACATATACTTCGTTTTTGTCCATATCTTTGCCAACAACATAATATGGCAAACCGCCTCCAATATCCAATCCATGCCTTTGTCCAAGCGTATAAAAAATTGCACCGTCATGTCGTCCAATAATATTTCCAGTGTTCTTGTCAATAATGTCACCTAAATTGAGGTCGACATATTGACTGAGAAACTCGCGAATGCCAATTTGCCCAACGAAACATATCCCTTGCGAATCTTTTTTATTAGCAGTAATTAAACCTCTTTCCGAAGCCATTTCTCGAACTTGTTTTTTAGTATATTCACCTATAGGAAATAAAGTCCGCCCCAATGCCTCACCTGTTACGCGATACAAAAAATATGTCTGATCCTTATTCTTATCGACCGCTTGTAACAATAAACTATCCATAACTCTGGCATAATGACCAGTCGCGATTAAATCAGCACCTTGTTCAAAAGCAATTTCAAAAAACAACTTAAATTTTATCTCTTGATTACACATAATGTCAGGATTAGGAGTTCGGCCTTTTTTATACTCTTCAATCATATAATCAACGACTTTATGCTTGTATTGATTTTCAAAATCAAATACCTTAAAGTCGATACCTAATTTTACAGCTACTCGTTTTGCATCAGCCAAATCATCGGCCCATGGACACTTCATACCAGGCAAATCCTGAGTCCAGTTTTTCATATATACGCCAGTTACATCGTAACCTTTTTCAACTAAAAGTGATGCTGTTAAACTAGAATCAACACCCCCGCTCATACCGATATAAACTTTTTTTCTATCTTGCATATTACCTATCCAAAGTGTAAAAAATTGCTATTTTTACTATTTCACCACCAGCTAACCACCAGCCTTTCGGAGTAGTCCACCAAGATAATGGCCAATCTTTGTCATCAACTACTGGATGGTTAAATACCGACACGTTTGTATTTTTTTCAAATTCTAAACTGGCACGTTTCTGATGATAGGGAGAGGTCACTAAAATTATTGATCGAATGTCATTATCAATGAATATTTCTTGAGTATTGGTGGCGTTTTGCTTGGTCGTTTCAGAATATTCATCAATAATAATCGCTTCCTCTGAAATACCAGATTCTATAGCTCTGGATTTCATAGCAAAGGCGTTACTTGGACCGGTTTTATCTTTGGCAGCCCCAGCAAATATTAATTTACTTGACCAACCATTTTTAAATAATTCAATCGCAGTATCAGCTCTAGCATTAGTATCACCACCGCTAATCGCCACTATAGCATCAACGGTCTGACAGTTTACTTTGTTAGCTGGCTTGACGCCACATTCTTTTGTATCATAACTAGATAAAAAATTATTAATTACAAAAATAATCAAAAAAATCGTTAATGCTAATAAAATTAAACGCCTGATCATGTATTTAACCTTTTGTATTCGTTTCTTACTTCTTCGATAATAATTTCAGTAGCAGTTCTAATATTGTCTTGAGTAGACAATCTTCCTAAAGTAATTCTAATACTTCCATTGGCAATTTCATCCGATAGTCCTATAGCATCTAATACATGAGAGCGATTCGCCTTATTTGCGGAACAAGCACTCCCAGTAGCAACTAAAACACCCCTATTTTCTAAAATAAATACCAATCTTTCGCCATCAATTCTTGGAAAAGCAACATGAAGATAATTTGCGAGTCGATGCTTTTGATGACCAGATACGACTGCGTCTGGAAAGTTATTAATCAATTCATTTTGCATCATATCACGTAAATCTTTTAATCTTTTTGTTTCAAAATTTCTATGTTGAATTACTATTTCTAGTGCTTTGGCAAAACCTATCGTGCCTGCAACGTTTTCAGTACCACTTCTAAGCCCTCTTTCTTGTCCACCCCCTATAACCAGTGGTTGTAGCTTTACATGACTTGCCGACCATAATAAGCCGACTTGCTTTGGACCATATATTTTCCCTGCATTTAGCGTCATCATGTCAACACCTAGTCTTGCTACATTTATATCAAGTAATCCAGAAGCTTGAGATGCATCAGTATGTAAGTAAATTGGCATTTTCTCGCCTCTCATTAGACGATTCTGACGTTCAGATTTAATTACTTCAGCAATTTCTCTAATAGGTTGTATCGTACCAATCTCGTTATTAGCTAAGGCTACACTCACTAATTGAGTATTCGGTTTAATTGCTGATTTTATTGATTCAGGTGAAATTAAACCCTTAGTGTTAGATTTAACTATCGTACTATCTTTGCAAAAAGCATTTGCTAGTATAGCTTGATGCTCAATGTTCGGAACAATAACGTGGCCACTTATGCTGTTAAATACTAGATTGATTGATTCGGTCGCACCAGCAGTAATGATTATTTCTCCAGATTTTGCACCAATCAAATTAGCTAAGACACTCTTTGCTTCTTCGTATTCTCGTCTAACTAAGACAGCAGGTAAATACGGACTAGAAGGATTAAAAAATTTCTGCGAGAAATAAGGTTTCATCGCTTCCAAGACACGTTCGTCCAAAGGAGTGGCTGCTCCATGATCAAGATAAATACTATTTTCGTCCATTACTTAACCATTATAAACGCTAAGCAGATATTTTGTTCGAGTAAGTTTTAAAATCGTCGTCGAGAGAGCCTTCGTGTCCATACAATTTTTTCATAACTTGATTGTGATAAATTTCAGTTGAATGAATAAAACTTTCAAGTTCTTTGCCATTTAAATATTCATAGGCGATTCTTGAACCATCACTCTTTGTGATTACTTTTAAAATTGCATTGTTTTGAATTTCAAAACACATAATTACGTAGTCTCGGTTGCCTTTTTGATTGAATTTTTCTTTTTTACAGTACCACCTTTCCCTGTCAGCATCATCTTTTCCATAATAGAAAAAACTTATCTTTTCACCATCTGGTTGATCTCCGAATATTTGACTACCGATTTTACTTTCTTCATTTATAAGGTTTTCTCTAGTTACGGGTAGTAGTTGTTTAATGGGTGTTACTTGGAATAATTTTCTAAAAACTGACTTTACTAGATTCGTATCATTTTCTTCAAAATCATAAGAATAAAATCGTCTATCCATTTCTAAAGATCTGGCATCTTCTATACTTCTTCCGATTCTTTCAATTCTTTCACAAACTGGGCTTACCCATCGTTCAAATTGAATATTTTTTAGTTCATTTATACCCTGACTTTGATAAATTGAATCAAGAATACTATAAACATCCTCAACAGATGCTTGTTCAGCATCCTTCTTTTCTTCAGACTTCAGTTCTGGTTGGCTTTCGGGAATAAGATACACGTTGCCAAAATTTGGTGGCATAAACTCCATACACCTCTATTAGATTTTAGTATTATATTGTTCGCTTAAAGTCGAAACAATTTATTAGCATTTGCAGTAGTGATTGAGGCAATCTCATCAAAAGAAATTTGACGAACTTCACTTTGCCATTTAGCAATCTCCCACACATATGCTGGCTCGTTTACTTTACCACGAAATGGCACAGGGGTCAAGAATGGTGCATCCGTTTCAAGCAATAAATTTTCCAAAGGAATATTTGCATATAAAATCTGTTGTTCTTTATTTTTAGTAAAAGTACTAAACCCGTTAACGCCAATATATAGGTCTCTTTTTAATGCTTCTTCTAAATTCTCTTGATTGTCCGTAAAACTATGAAGTTCACCACGAATTTTTTGTCCATTTGTAATAAAATTATCAAAAATCGGCCAGAAATCTTCAAAAGCATCTCTAACATGAAAAATTATCGGTAAATCATTTTTTAATGCCAATTCAATCTGTTTATTTAAGGCTTTAATTTGGATGTCATGAGGACAATTTTTATGAAAATAATCTAAGCCAATCTCACCAATAGCAACAATCGATCGATTATTAGAGTTAATAATTTTATCTAAATCTTCAATTTTATCTCTCGAATCGTTTGGATGAACGCCTATAGATGAATATACGTTTTTGTGGCTCGAGGCAAATTTTACTGCTAATTTTGAATCGGAGATATTCGTACCTATACAAATCATTCGAGCAACACCAGCAGTATTTGCTCTTTGTATTAAATCACTAATATCAAGAGGAAAATCTTTCCAATGGATATGACAATGCGTATCGATTAACATTATTATTTTGCCTTAGTGATATTCGGGTCAGGTGTGTATTTGTAGATTTTTGGAAAAAGGACACCATCTTGAACTTGGATCGAACCAGAGCCAAATGTATTATGGATTCTTTTAGATGTATTTGGTAAAAATGGCACCAATAAATCACCTATCTGTAACAAAGAGCCAGCCGCATAAGACAGTACGTCATTGAGATGTTTAACAGCTTCAGTATCTTTGTCAATTTTTTTTGCGATTTCCCAAGGTTTTATGTTTTCAATATATTGATTGAGGCTCTTAACCATCAGCCACACTTCGTCAATCGCCTTGTTGAATTCAAGATTTTCAATAGCCTCGTGATAAGCATTCATATCGTGTTCTCCTTGAGGCATATCACCTATAACGCCAGACTGATATTTTGTTATCATACTTGCGACACGTTGGATCAAATTGCCTAAATCATTGGCTAGTTCAGTATTATAAGCATTTTCAAATTTCTCCCAAGTAAAATCTCCGTCGTCTTGAGTTGGAATATGTCTTGAAAAGTAATATCTAAAGGCATCTAAACCATATTGATCAATAACCTGGTTCGGATCGACGACATTTCCTATCGTTTTACTCATTTTTACACCACCAACATTTACATGACCATGTACTAGAATTTTCTTTGGCAATGGCAACCCAATCCCTAACAACATTGCTGGCCATAAGCCAGTATGAAACCTCATAATATCTTTTCCCACAACTTGAATATCAGCAGGCCAGTATTGTTGCCAAACAGGATTGTTTGGATAACCCAACACGGTTATGTAGTTTGCTAATGCGTCCATCCATACATACATCACTTGTTGTGGATCATCAGGTACGGGAACACCCCAACTAAGATTTTTTTTAGGCCTAGAAATACTAACATCCTGTAAACCATTTTTTATCATTTCCAAAAATTCTTTTTTTCGAAATTCTGGAATAATCTGCATCTCGTTATTTATTATGGTTTGTCTTACTTTTTCCGAAAAAACGCTAGTTTTTAGATAATAGTTTTCTTCCGATAATCGTTGGTAGCTTTGTTGATGATCAGGACATATTCCATTGTTAGAAGTTGCTTCTTTATCTGTTACGAATGATTCACAACCAACACAATACCATCCTTCGTATTTATTTTTGTAAATATAAGGTTTTAATTGCATCCAGATTTTTTGTACCGCTTCAATATGATTAGGGCTAGTCGTACGCACAAAATCCGTGTAACTTGCCTCAATTTTCTTCATTAAATTTTCAAAATTTATATACGACCTATCAGTATAAGTTTGTGGATCGAGATTATTTTCCATTGCTTTTTGAGCAATTTTATTTCCATGCTCATCAGTTCCAACTTGAAAACGAACCTCGTGACCATTTTGTTTTTGATATCTAGTCCAAATGTCAGCTATCAAATAATCTATGGCATTTCCTATATGCGGGTTAGAATTAACATACGGAATCGCAGTCGTAATATATAATTTCTTTTCCATAATCTGAAATATATTGTAACAGACTTATTTAAAACAATACATCTGTTATTCCGTCATGTAACCGTATGCTCATCAAAATATTTAGCATTAAATGCATAGTCTTCATTATCTTTTCATGATGTCACTACGAAAACTAATAACAAAATGTAACTGTTGGTTTCATTACCATTTTCAAATATTCCGAATCAATTTACAAACCAACAATTATAATAAAAACGTTATTTAGAAATAGTGTTCGTCAGATTTAACCAATCAGTTATAGTAAGTTTTTCAGCTCGTGAATTCGGATCAATTCCAGACGTCTTTAGTAAATTTTCAGACTCTGATTTTGATATTCCTAAGCCTCCAGCCAAAGAACTACGTAATTTTTTACGTTTTGAAGAAAAGCCCGCTTTTACAACTTGAAAAAATTTAGCTTCATCTATGTCACTAATTAATGATTTTTTTAAGACTTTCAAGATTACTACTTGACTATCGACTTTTGGAATTGGAGTAAAAAAGTGTGCTTGCACGATATCACCTAATGTCGCCTCAGCATTTATCTGAACACTAACTGACAGTAAACTCATATCACCATGTTTAGCAATAATTCTTTCAGCCACTTCTTTTTGCACTAGTAAAACAATTTGCGAAGGCTTATTCGCTGTCGATAGTAGTTTTTGAATTATTTTTCCAGTTATGTAATAAGGAACATTACCAACAACTTTATATCCCGATGGTAATTTGGATAAATCATAATCTAAAAAATCGGTCTGAATTACTTCTAAATTTTTTCCAGGAAATTGTCCTGGCAATTTACGAGCTAAGTCACTATCAAGTTCAATCGCGATTACTTTACTAGCTCTTTTTAGTAATTCACTAGTTAATGTCCCAAGACCTGGGCCAATTTCAACGACAGTGTCATTAGATTCCAAATTTGCCGAATCAGCAATTTTTGCCAATACGGTTCTATCACGTAACCAATGCTGACCAAGTGATTTTTTATTTTGCAATGCCATTTAACTACTCACGAAAGTAGCATAAATATCATAAGCAAATATAATACGCTGACTTTCTCTACAATCACCGCATCTTTCAAAACTATTTTGGAAAATCTGCACTGATTCAACGAGAGAATTAGAAGATTTTATGGCATCGCGAACACCAGCATACCTGCCGTTCAATTCTGAAAGGAGATATTCCACTTGGGAATATATGTTAGTATAGCTGTCAGGATAACGATTTATTAAATCATTTCGTCTACCACTAGTCCATTGTGCGATACCTAGGCCACCAGCAGTATCACTGGTCTTAAATCCATGCTCTTGCATTAAATTACCCATTATTCCAGCTGATTGTACTTCATTAAAACCACTATTTATCAAAGCATTCCATACGATCACTTGGTTCTCAGTCGGTGTGCTGTATTTTCCTCGAATACCCACAACTTCAACCTGTTTTGATGGTTGTTTAATAGTTAAACTGGCAATTTCTTTACGAGATACTTCTTTTCCATCTTGAATAATTATCTCGTATGTAACATTACGAAGACCTTTTTCACCAGGTGTTTGAATCTGTTTGTAACTAACTGGCATATCACCGTTTTCTATCTTATTAATGTCAAAATCAATCTGTTCCTCAATATTAATAGTTTGCTTACCTTCACGCCAAATTTTTACTGTCATTCCCTGAGTAATACTAACTTGCTCAGATGGTAATATTTTGTCGTTGTCATCAAGTTTGATGTTTTTTTCATCAAGCATTTCTTTGATGGTTTTTGCTTGAGTTCGAACTTCAGAAGTGTTACCAAATAAAGTTAAGCTGAATGGGGTCGATCTTTTAATTTTTAGTATTAGCCCGACACCATCAGAGATAATATCATCATTTCTTTCCAAAATTGCAACATCTTCATCAAAAAGTTCAATCCCGGCACTTTCGACTATTTGTTTAGCTGTTTGAAAAGCCGTCGTAATTTTTATACGCATGTTCCCATCCACCACCATAACGGGACGAGACCTGTATACATTTACTTTGTAGTTAGAGGCCACTAATTTTTCATTAACTGATGGTTCGACTAAATCCTTGTCATTAATCATGACATCAGCTTCCTTGAGAACATCACCAACAGTTTCGGCTTGAGTGACGATAGCTTTTTCAGTACCTCGATCATATATAGTAACCAAGCGACCATCTGTTGGTTTACTTCCATCATCGGCATAGGAGTTATTAGAAATTATTATTAAGATTACGGAAATCAAAAAAACAGTAATAGCGATTATCGCACCCTTAGTATACTGTCTTAAACTACCCATAATATCCATAAGTATAAATTTCACCTAATTTAACCATTATATCAAAATATGATGTCCAACCATAGCTTATATTTTCTGTAATCTCGCGTATTCAATGTTCAATTTTTTAGTTTGTCCGTTCGAGAATTGAATCGTAACAGCTAAACCATCAACATCAATAATTTCGCCTATACCAAAAGAGGCTGAACGAACTTTATCGCCGACTTCAAACGTATTTTCGATGAAAAATTCCTGATCATCTCTTATTATTTTTTCTTCATATGGTGTTAATGCTACTCCATCACCGACATCATTTAAGAAGCGTGACATCTGATTATAGCTTATACTTCCAAATTGAACTCGACTCTGAGCATATGTCAAATGTAATTCTTCACGTGCTCTTGTCATACCGACGTACATGAGTCGCCTTTCTTCTTCGAGCTCAGAGGGACCAGATTCATAAACTCTAGCATGAGGTAAAATACCCTCCTCGAGCCCTACGATAAATACGATAGGAAACTCTAGTCCTTTTGAAGCGTGTAATGTCATAAGTGATACTTTTTCAATATCATCTTTCAAATCAACACTTGACATTAATGCGACTTCATTTAAAAAATCTTCCAATGATGCAAAATTTTGAGCATCAGAAATTAAAGATCCGATATTTTCTATACGTTCTTCGGATTTTGGAGTACCGTCTGATAAAAAGTCGCGATAACCAGTCCTAGACACTATTTTTTCGATTATTTCAGATGGTGATTCGGTACTAATTAAAGATTTAATGGTATGTAAATTTTTACCTAAATTATAAAGAGAATCTTTTGTTTTTTTCGTAATACTGTTATTTTTTTCTATTTTTAATAAAGCTTCAATGATGTCAGTATTTATTTCAGATTTATAAATTAAAAATTTTTCTAAACTAACATTCCCAATCCCCCTTACAGGAGTATTAACTATGCGAGTAAAACTCACTAAATCATTTGGTTGATACATCAGTTTTAGATAAGCAATAACGTCTTTTATCTCTTTCCTGTCATAAAAACGAACTCCCCCAATAATCTGATATGGTATATGGTAATGCAAAAACGAACGCTCTAAAGTATAACTTTGAGCATTTGTACGATAAAAGACAGCAAAATCACCATAATTTCTAGCCTTCATGGCCACGTGAGAAGAAATTCGTTCAGCAACTAGATTTGCCTCCTCGGCTTCGTTATATAAACAGTGGACCTGAACCGGCAATCCTGGGCCTGATGCCGTCCATAATTTTTTATCTGTACGCTGAGTATTTTTTGAAATAAGATTACTTGCAGATTCTAATATATTTCCAGTACTTCGATAATTTTCTTCAAGTTTTACGATTTTTGCACCTTGAAAATCTTTTTCAAAATTTAGGATATTCGTAAAATCCGCCCCTCGCCAACTATAAATTGATTGCCAATCATCACCGACAACACAAATATTACGGTTTTCGTTAACTAACAATTTAACAATATTGTATTGAACAGTGTTTGTATCCTGATATTCGTCAATCAGAATATGTTTGAATTTTGACTGCCATTTTTTCCTAATGTTTGGAACTTCATCTAACATGCGAAATGTTTCTATTAATAAATCATCAAAATCAAGTGCTCCAGCACTAATCCTAAGCGACTCATATTTTTTATATATTTTAGCGACATCCTTTAAAAAAGGCATATTTGCAGATGATTGATATTCATCTGGACCAACCATTTTGTTTTTTGCACTAGAAATTAAGCTACTAACAGCCTTTGGCTTTATCTTTTCATCATTTAAAGAAAGTTGCTTCATGGCTTGCTTGACTAAACCGTTTCTGTCGTCTTCATCATAAATAACAAAATTCGGTTTTATTCCTATTGATTTGCCATCAATTTTGAGCAACTTGACACAAACGCTATGAAAGGTACCCATCCATGTCATAAAATTTCGATCATCTAAATTTTGATTTAATAATTCAGCCAGGCGACTACGCATTTCTCGTGCCGCTTTATTAGTAAAAGTTACTGCCAAGATTTCATTAGGCCACACCGATTGACTAGAAATCAAGTAAGCTATCCTATATATTAGAGTCCTCGTTTTGCCACTACCCGCTCCAGCTAAAATCAGTAGAGGACCTGAGACAGTTTTTACTGCTTTTCGTTGTACCGAATTAAGGCCATTTAATAAATCCATTTAATCATTATACCTAAATCATTGCTGATATTGGTATTGAGAAATATTTATTAAAATCAATCACAAAATTGGCAAAACAAAGTAATACACAGCTGCACCGGCACCGGCACCTAAGGCTAGTAATAACACTATCCATAGCACCCAAACCCATCCTGATTTCTTTTTTTCCGGACGTGTCAATGACTTATGATAGCTATCAGTGTCATAAATTGCACCACTATTTTGATTTACTGAACTTGGTTTTTCTTGGTACTGTTGCTGTATAGAAGTTTGATTATTCAACTGACTGTTCACTTGCGAATTAGAATTGAAGGTATCAGATTTATTAGGTAAGCCACTATTATTCGGATCGGTAGTTGTACTGTCTGATTCTATCGAAAGCAAGTCATTTTGGAGTTCTGGAGGTAAGGGGGTTTTCAAATTATTAGATGATTCTACATCCCTTTCATTAGAAGGGACAAACACGACAGGCTTCTCTTCATTCTCTTCAACTTTTTGATAAGACGAAACTTTAACAAGATCAGGCTCGATTTTTTGCTCAACAGATTCTTCTGGAACATTTGGTTGAGTAGTTGTTTCTTCGGAAAAAGCACCTAAAGGCCTCTTCTCAACTTTTGCCCCAGAAATAAATGGGGAATCTGGTAAACTGCTGGATAGTTGATTAGTTGAATCACTAACAATGCTATTGTTTACTTTATTAATTTCTGAAACTTGAGGAAAACCATTATTAGCATAGTTTTCGATTTTATTTAATGAATTATTTAATTCTTGATTAACAGATAAAGGTGATGTAATTTTTGCTTCTTCAACCACAGGTTTAATTTCTTGAGGTTTATTATCAGTCGGAGGTGTTACTGGAGCAATCTCGTTCTGTAAAGAGAGATCTATCGCTTGTCTTTCTGGAACTACAGTTGTTACCGCACCCCTTTGTGGGTTTGATGGACGCACCATGTCCATAAATTGACCACTTCTTCTGCCTGCCAAAGAAGGTATTTGGCCCGAAATCGATTTAATGGCTGGTGGGTTGTCAGAGGCCACTAAACTGTTAGTATCTGCACCGGTTTTCTGGACATCTACGTTGTCATTACTATTTCCATCAGAATTTTTGGAAATAAAAGAATTAACTGCCCTGTCAATTTCATCAAAATCGAAATCTTTCATCTGTTCAGCCCCCCTAATCTTTTTTATCCTTTTCTGGTTTTTTATGTGCTTTTTGAACTATTTCACTAAACATTTTTGCATCAAGGCTTGCTCCGCCAACCAATAGACCGTCAATTTCTGGTATATCCAAATAATCTGTCGCACTATCTAAGACGATGCTTCCACCGTATAAAACACTTATATTTTTAGAAGCTTCTGAACCATATAAATGATTAATTTGGCTTCGAATTGCTCTAACGGCAGCAGCTACATCGCTCACAGGAGCAATATTACCAGTACCAATTGATGCCACAGGCTCATATGCTATGACGATATCTAGGAGGTCGGAGCTTGTGATATTTGCTAAACCACCAATCAATTGATCGTGTAAAACATCGTATGTTTCACCGTTAGCTCTCTCCCATGCCGTTTCACCTATACAGAGAACAGGTCTAATATTACTGCGTACGGCAGCCTCAACCTTATTTCTGATTTCTTTATCAGATTCGTTAAAATTATGGCGACGTTCTGAATGACCTACTAAAGCATACTGCACGATACCTTTAAGATGTGATGCAGATACTTCGCCAGTATAAGGCCCTTCATCTCGCCAATAAAAATTTTGAGCAGCTAATTTAAATTGCTTGTGATTTATCTGGAGGCTGAGTGACTGCAATGCCAGAAGAGTCGGAGCTATTATTACTTCCACATCATTATGCATTTTTACCATTTTTGATAATTTATGCAAAAACATACTAGATTCATGTACGTTAAAGTACATTTTCCAGTTTCCGATTATTATCTTCTTTTTTCGAGCCATTAATTAATTACTGCTTAAGTTTATTGATATTAGTTTAACTCAATCGCAATTGATAGTCCAGTAAAGTTACAGAAATAAATTAACATTATATTAACTTTTTATTATATAAATAAGCTTAAAATTTGCTTATCAGGGTCCGACCCTGATAAGTTAATTTTAAGCTTTTTGTAATATTATATTAAATTTGGTGATCTCACCGGGAATTGAACCCGGATTGCCAGGATGAAAACCTGGTGTCCTAACCGTTAGACGATGAGACCAAATATCAAGTTACCAGATGATTGTAGCAAATAATGCCCCTTTTGACTAGATATTATACTCTTTTTAAATAAAGCTTGTGTTTTTTATCAAAATATTTTATTAAGCATTGACATTTTAGCATTTTTGTGATAAACTTTCGATATCAGTTGTTTAAGGTGTGAGGACCGAAAATAACGGAGGAACGTTAACAAGTCAGATCATTACAGTGCATGTCTGATTTAGACAGATATTTATTAGTTTACCTCTATTTATCCTCCTTGTTCGGAAGTAGCACGTTAGTTAATCCAAGTGGGTTACTTAACGGCTGCTCCCGACCCCCCTCAGAGCAGCAAATCGCGGTTTTTAATCGTAATTAAACGCTTTGAGGGCGGAAATTTTAAAAAGGAGAGGATAAGTATGTCACAAACTTTGTCTGAACAGTTCAAAGAAACAAAGGAAAGCATAATGGCCTTACTCAAAGATGGTAAGCAGACCGAAGCTCTTGCATTAATTCAGGAGCTTGAGGACTGCATGGCAGTCTGTGAGAGTAGCAAAAAAGATGTCAATTTACTGCGAGAATTCTCAGAAGTAAATACGGATCAAAACTTGATCGACGACCCCGAAGCATCAATTTTGAAACGTCTTAAGCAACTCAACCCAGATTTCGTTCCATCTCCAGAAAATATTCCTGATGTTAGCATAGCCCCAATCAACAAATTTTTTAAATGGTTGAATAAGGGTAAAACAGAAGCTGAAAGGAGTTGATTAAATTGACTGCAATGGTATGGATATTCGCGGTCGTTGCCGTGGTATTGTTCTTCATTAAGTCTTTACCTAATACCTGGTCAGCATTTGTTGCTCTGTCGGCGATTTTAGCCTACATAGCGACAAAGGTCATAGTCGATTTTCCTTGGAATTTAATTGTTTTAGCAATCTGGTTTATTACATTGGTGTATGTTTTTTTCGCTCGTTTTAGAACGAAAGAGGCGAACATCGCAATGATTGTCATGCTTATCGTGATGTCTTTTGTTGTAGGCTTTGCCTCAACTCAAGAACAAGAAGATAAGCAAACTGAAACCAAATCCATCAAGATTGAAGATAGAGCAAGAAACGCTCTCAGTTCAAATGGATGGCAAGACGGAGATTATACTTTCGACATTGATTTATCAAAAGTAGCTGGCGAGGCCGGAAATAACCCGTTTAGCTCCGAAGGTGCAAAAACTCCGGAGCAAATAGTAAGATTTCTAGAGTCTGATACAGATGCGTCTAATGCATTATTGGGCTCAATTATATCTAGGACAGATGCCACAAAAACACAAGTTTTAGATAAAGAAAACTGGATTGCTGTTCAATCTAAAAAAGATTTTGGATATGATGGCAATACAATGTTTTCTGATGGTAAGGTAGAAGAAGTTGGCTCCAAAAAAGGTTTGGACGGTGAAATTTTTTTATTGTTCTTACCTCCAAATGGAAAATCAAAGATGGTTGTTGACGAGACTGCATCCGCAATTGAGTCAACAACTGAAATTTTTTCCGTTCGTGGAGCGTGTCTGAATCCTCAGGGTTCAGTACCAAAGCCAACGCCTCCTGTACTAAAACCAACGCCAAAGCCAGAAGAACCTCCAATTATAATAATTCCAGATACTCCTGTCTTATTACCTAAAGATGCTAGTAAAGATGTACTGGCAAATCCTGATGTCGCCGATTGGAAAAAGAATGACGGCGACTTGATGGAGGTATCTGATCGGGACGGTTCCAGAGTAGCCAATGGTTACCAGGAAGATCCCGAGGAAGATGCCGATATAGCAGAAGAAAGGGCTGAAGACAAAAATGAAGCATCCGAAAAACGGCATGAAATTGCCATAGAGGACGCCGAAGATGATGGAGCTGGTACTTCTTCTAACGATGGGTTCGATAGAACCGCTCGTGACGAAGATGAACCAGACTGGTAGTAACTTATAACTTACGGTGTGTAGCCCTAGTGGCTACACACCAAATATCTTTAATCGACATGCACTAATTGTAATGATCTGATTTGTAACGATTAACAATTCAGCACCAAAACCGTTAAATTGACACTTAAACTATTACTATTAAAATGATTCTTCCAAATGAAACTGCGAGGAGAATCAGATAAGGAGAAAGAGATGAGTAAATTACTCTCAATATTTAAACATGCGTCAAAACGTACGCAGGTTACGTTAGCAATAGCATTAGCTGTTGTTGCTATACCAGCTACATTATTTGCTTGGGGACCGGATCGCCCAACTTATACTATGAATAATCCGGCAGATCATGTCACATTTAATTCAATCACCGATAATCCAAATTACGGCGATGAAAGAAATTTCGTAACTATTAAAGATGCTAGCGACAGAACAGCTGGCGGATGGGTAGACGAAATCGATATAAAAAGTGGAAAAGAATATTACGTACGAATGTACGTTCACAATAACGCTGCAGAAAACTTAAATTTAGTAGCAAACAACGTTACAGCAAACTTTAACTTGCCAGATTATAAAGCAAAACGAATCCAAATTGACGGATATCTTTCGTCAACTAACGCTGAACCTTCAAAAATTTGGGATCAAGCTGTCTTTACAAATTCAGACAACTTTTCACTCAAATATATAAAGGGCTCTGCAAGCTATACAAACAATGTATTCACAGACGGTATTGATCTTAGTGATGACATAATTAGCTCAGGCGTAAAACTTGGCTATAGGTCATTAAATGGTGATATCCAAGGCTGTATGCAATACACTGGTCTTGTTATCTTTAAAGTTAAAGCTGAAGTAACTGATTATAAGATTGACAAAACTGTAAGAATTAACGGTTCTTCTGATAAAACTTTCAGAGAAAGTGTAGATGCTAAAGCTGGTGATTTAGTTGATTTCCAGATTCATTTTGAAAATACTGGAGATACTGATTTACAAGATGTTGTTATTAAAGACTCACTACCTAAGGGTTTGAGTTATGTTAAAGATTCGACTTATGTCGCAATTAATAACGATATTAAAAAAATTAGTGATGGTATCACTGACGGTGGATACGTAATAAATAGAGTTGATGCTGACGGTGGTGATGTATACATTAAATTCACAGCCAAAGTTGATACGAATGAAAGTTTACCAAAATGTGGTGATAACTCATTAGTTAACACCGCAAAAGCAACTACTAGCGACGGTTCAAAAACTGATACTGCCAAGGTTATTGCTACGAAAACTTGCGATACTAAAGAAGTATGTTATACCTGTGACAGATTGAGCGTAGAAAAAATTTCAAAAAATTCTTTCCGTTTCAATACTGAATATACGACTGAAAACGCTACATTCAAGAGCGTTAAGTACGTAATATATGATGCAAATGGTAAAACAATCGATACTAAAACAAGTATTAACAAAACTCTTGACTATATTCAAAACAGTATTGGTAAGTACACTGTCCAAGCAACGATCGTCGTAACTGTTGATGGCAAAGAAAAAACCGTTACTAGCGAAGGTTGTAAAACTAGTTTCGAAGTTACCGCTGAAGAAGTTGAAAAAACACCTGAACAATTACCTAC
Source organism: Candidatus Saccharimonadota bacterium (assembly GCA_035399865.1). Taxonomy (GTDB): domain Bacteria; phylum Patescibacteriota; class Saccharimonadia; order Saccharimonadales; family Saccharimonadaceae; genus UBA1547. The sequence continues at coordinate 137,138 of DAOPJW010000002.1, read as the reverse complement.
TACTGGTATAGGTGATGACACCGCTTCACTATTAGGTATTGGTGCTATAGTTACAGCTGCCGGCTACTACATAGCTAGTCGACGTATGCTTGCTAACAAATAATAGAGTCTGACTGCTCCAAATTAATCTGAAGCAATTCAGACGATACATAATAAACCACTCCTGGATCTAGGGGTGGTTTATTTTTTGTTATATCCTATATCCCCTTTTCGTGCGTATTAATTTCACTATATGTCTGGTCGGACATAAAACGTAATATAAAAACTTGGTATAATATTATTATATGGGAAAGAATAAAAAGAAACGAAATAAAGTTTACCGAGGTATAGATGCCACGATTGAACGACCAGTCATCACTCGTGTTCAAGCTGTCAACCGCTCCAAATTTGGCCAATGGTGGTTTGATAATAAAACTAGATTAAAACCAATACTAATTGCTTCAGGTATAATAATTTTTATAATAATAATAATTTTTGAGATTTTCAGATTAATCTAAATTAGTTTTTAGTCATTATCAATCGGCAAACGAAAACCAAAAGTACTACCCTTGTTTTCAATTGATTCAAATACGATTTTGCCATGGTGAGAATCAATAACTTTTTTTGCTAAAAATAACCCGACACCCGTACCATCTGGCCTTTTATTCTTGGCATTAGAGGCACGATAAAATTTAGTAAACAATTGTACTTGCTCACTTTTTGGAACACCTATACCACTGTCTTTTACAGTAAATATCACCTCTTTGTCTTCAACTGATAAATTGACCTTTATCTTTGAGTTTTCATTCGAATAATAAATTGCATTATCAGCAAAATTCATGATTACTTGACGAATTTTCCCTTCATCGATATTTAAAGTCGGAAAATCTTTTGGAGGATTATAGATAAACTCCCTGTTTCTTGAATTAGCACTTATTCGTAGACTGTCGATTTCTTCACCTACAATCTTAGACAAATCGGCAGGTTTTTTATCAATTATGAATTTTCCTGTTTGGAGCCTTGATACATTCAAAAAGTCATTAATTAAATGCACCATGCGTTCGCTACTGATATAAGCTTCATCTAATAATTCTCTTTGTGTTTCAGTTATACTACCTGCATCACCATCAAGTATCATACTTATATACCCCTTGACACTAGTAAGAGGCGTACGAAGCTGATGGCTTGCTATACTAACGAATTCATCTTTTATCTTGTCTAATTTTTTCAACATAATATTACTTGTTCTAAGTTCTCTTGTGGCGTTATTAATCCTTTGTTGTAGTGTAACGTTGAATTCACGTATTTCTTGAACCGCCAAGGCATTTTGTATAGCTATCACTAATTCGTCAGCGATTGTATTCAAAACCTCAATATCTCGACGAGAATAGTTTGAAGTTTTATGATTACCCAGACATAAATATCCTAAAATACTCGCCTGTTTTAATGGCAATATAAGTTCAACGCCATGACTAACCATTAAGCGTCTGACTGGATCATTCTCATCACGCAAAGATGCAATAAATAGTCCGTAGTCCATTTCATGTACAATTTGAAGCTCAAGTGCATCTGCTCTTGGTACTTTCGTATAACCACTAGTACCCGCCGTAATATAGTGATTCTTTGAAGTGTGAATAAAGAAAAAAACTTGTTCACTTTTTAGTGTATCAGCAATTTCATAAGCTACTTTCTCCAATAAACCTCGTAAATCTGTCGTGGACGTTAGTGTTTGATTGAGTCTTGCATAGAATTCATTAGTATCGTAGTTGTTTTTAAAGAAAATTTTATTAGTGGTTTTATCAAAAAAGTTTTTAATTGGCTGAAACAGAAAAGCAAGGAATAAAGCCAACAAAATATTGACAGGGCTTAGACTCATGGATGAAGTAGCATTGTCACTAAGAATCATTATCGAAAGTGCATATGCTAAAAAGTAATAGATAGCGGATAACATAAGTAAAGAAAGTGTATATGTAATCGTTCTCACGACAGCAAGTCGAATATCAAAAAGCTGATAACGCACAACGCCGTAATATAAACTTATTACTAAAATTATTAACGGAGTAATACCAAATTCAGTCATAGAAAAATCACCAGTAAGAACAGGGATAATAAAAGAAAAAAGCATAATTAATGGAAGTGAAATCAATAATCCCAAACCAATAGTAACTAACTGTTGCCTATTAATTTCATTTGAATGTCGCATTCCCCGAAACAATCCAACAATAGCAATACATACCATAAAAAGAATCCCTAATCCATAAAGCCATATCGCTGGTCCAAACTGGATTGCATATACGTTGCCTTGTTGCTCAATGCCCGATACAACCAAATTAGATCCACCCAATAAACAAATTATCCATAATATAGGACAAGAAGAGTGTACAATTTTTTCTATGATTTTATCGTTTGCTAAACTAGAGATAAATTGGATTAGTAGTATTAGAACGCCAAAACTTGAAGAAAATACAACGCAATTTGAAATTAAAATTATCATATAAGGCAAACTTGAATCATTACTTAAATGATTAGTAATAATCCATACGGCAATAAGCAAACTAAAAATAGCGAATTTTTTATTAATTATTTTCTGATAACCACCGCCCATTAAACTAATTACTGACAAAAACAACAAACTAATGCCAATAATTGCATCTAATAAGAGATAGAAATCCACCGCCATACAGCCATTATAATACTTATGATGTGTTTTTAAAAAAGAAAAAGTATTTACTTTTCTCTTCTATCTCTATCTTCTTGAGAATAACTCGCTCTTGGGTTCATACCAAGTAAAGACCTACCTGCAATAGCCACAAGACCCATGTAATGTGAAACTCTTGATCCTCGGATGATCCCACTTTCTCCATTATATGCATCCATATACCTAAATTTTGGAGCCCATGTTGGCTTTCTTCTATTATTGTTTAATCCAGATGTCAAATGAAAGAAAGCTTCCGTACTTCCAAGAGCCGAGGCGACATCAACACCCTGAGTAATAGAAGGAAGTGAAGCACCCTCTTGGACGGCTTTTAGAGATCTAATATCACCATAACTTGGGACGTATGGCAAACATTTGCTAAAATCGACCTCTACACTATTAACCTCATCAATTGGCATTCCCTTTGGAATACCCATTACGGATTCAAAAGTCGATTGATTCCAACTTGGTTTAGGATTAAAAGATGTTGCTATGGAAGAAAAACCAATATTCATAACCATTAAATCTGGGATTACCATCTTTCGAGCTGTTCTAGCCAACATCGTCCCAATTTTTAAATATCTCAATTCGGATTCATCTAACAATAAATCTGAATCTTTAAGAAATTCTTCAACATTATCTTCAGTAACACCATCATTGAATACTTCTATTTTTGCATCAGGATGTATATCAAGAACCATATCTTTAAATACTTCTGCTTTATTCTTTCCATAAGTGCTTATCTTGGCACCAAACACACGATTCGAATTTTCCCTCTCAAATTCCTCAGGATCAGCTACACTGAAATTTTTAACTCCCATCATTGCAAGTTTTATCCCAAGCTGAAAACCATCACCTCCAACACCAGCAATAGCTATTTTAGAATTATTAATTTTTTCCTGTTCTTGTTCATTCCAAAAACCATAATTCCTTCTGTATATTCTGTCGAGATTGTTGTCTTTGATTTCCATAATAATTTACTCCGAATAATTATTATTTATTATTCTGCCCTAAGATATCGCTCCAGTATGTGAAACTTCCGACTGGTATTGTCATTTTTTTAAGAATTTCTGAACCAACTCGTCTGGCAAATTCTTCTTTATCAATCTCAATCAGTAGATTTTCTGAATTATATTCTTCTAGATATTTTAATTCTGCAATAGGTTCAACTGGGACTCCAGACATCTTCAAGCCCTGTGCAAAATGTCTTTCGACGACGCCATACACAGGTCCTAAATTTTCGTTTATCGATTTTGCTAAACCAGCAGTAAATAAAACACCTTGGGCAAACGTTCTAATGTCAGAATCATCATGTGCAGCAATAACTCTGGATATTTCAATGGCTCTAGGCGTATCTTTGTCTTTAAAATATTCTGGATAAAATGACTTTGCAGGTATTTCTTTACTATCTGTATTAATTATCATACGCATACAAGAAAACACCGCAATTCTGCCCATTTTCGATAAGGTATTCTTTCTGCTAAAATTTTCAGGATTTTCATAATCTAAATTTTCAATCATCATAAAATGTACCGAATGATGATCATGATTATCCATCTCAGTACCGTCAAATCTTACAGATTTTCCATCTAAAAATCCCCGTTTAGTATAAACATTCGATCTTAGTTGCAAATATGCTTGTGGAATAGATCCAAAAGCGTAGGATTCTATTTGCTGAGGACTATAGACACCAAGAGCAAATCTTTCTTCTTCGTGACCATAAAATATATCACTATCAGTAACGGGTACTAGATCTTTCTTAGAATGTCGATTATTGATTGATGATAATTTCTCTTGTCTTGATAATTTAGACATATCGTTATAATTATATTATAAAAATCGTAAATTGTCAATGATAGCAATGGCTATTTCTCCTTAATTATTGAATTTATGAGTTATTAGTTATAAATGATATTAGAAATTTTATATTTTTTACTTTCTATTGAAATATTCGTTTAGACAAATTTATGTTACAATTTTAATATCATGACAAAAATTGCCATCATCGAAGATGACCCAGTAATCAGTCAGATGTATAGAATGAAATTTGAAGCTGATGGTTTTGATGTGCAACTTGCAAATAACGGAGCTCATGGGATTGAACTAGTTGAGCAATATCTACCAGATATTATTTTGCTTGATTTACAAATGCCAGAAATGGATGGTGCAACAGCTTTAGGAATTATTCGAAAAAAAGAATGGGGTAAAACTATCCCCGTTATTATTTTAACGAACTTGGGTGAAGAAGAATCACCAAAAGAATTAAAAAACCTAGGAATTCATAGCTACATAGTTAAGGCAGAATTAACCCCTCGCCAAGTCGTACAACGAGTCAAAGAAGCACTTAATATCATAAGCTAGATTAATTAAATATCTTGTTGACCTTTTTTATCGGCAACTCTTCGTGCTGATAGTATGACGTTATCGAATAACGCAGACACGGTTAATGGTCCTACACCTCCTTTTTGAGGTGTTATAGACAAATCATCACGTTCACGCACATCTTCAGCCAAATCACCTACGATTTTGCCATGTTCTGATGCAGTTCCTGCATCAACGACAACAGCACCCCCCTTTATCATTTCGTTTTTTATTAAACCTGGCACACCTGTTGCTGAAACAATAATATCAGCAGAGCTCAAGACTTCTGATAAATTTTTTGTTTTACTATCAAAAACCGAGACATCAAATTTTGAATCACGCCACATTTTAGCCAGAGGAGATCCAACCAGTCGACCATTCCCAACGATTGCAATTCTTTTTTCATCCAAATTTATGTTATAGCCTACCAATAACCAGTTTATAGCCATGGCAGTAGCAGGACTAAAACGAGCATTTATACCAAGACCATCGACGTCTTTTTCGCCATTAACAGCATTGACAGCTTCTTCTACCTGATTAGGATTATTTAACGGTAGTTGAATGATTATACCGTGTACACTATCATCATTGTTTAGTTTATTAATTTGTTCAAGTAATTCTGATTCGCTAGGATTATAGATGTCGACTATTACGCCAATATCCGCACCGTACTCATGCTTGAGTCGCATATAAGTTTCAATAGTCGGATTATTACTTGTGTACAATATTGCAAGACGAGGAAAAACTCGCCAAGATTGACGCAATGAACGTACTTGTTTGGCCTGACGTTCTTTAATATAGCCTGATAGCTCAGATCCATTTAATAATTTCATCTTTATAGCTTAACAGATAAGAACATTAAATTCCAAATTTTAAAACTGTTCAAAAAATAACTGATAGTATAAAATAAGCATAATCATGAATAAAAACATACAAGATATTGAAAAGTTTAGACGTGCAACAAATTATCTTACAGTTGCACAAATTTTTTTAAAAGACAATTTTTTATTAGAACGTCCTCTGACGTATGATGACGTCAAACCTAGATTACTAGGACATTGGGGCTCTGGACCAGGGGTAAATATGGCCTATGCTCATTTGAGTAAACTAGCTAAAAAATATGGTCAGGAAATTCTTTTCGTATTAGGTCCTGGACATGCTTTCCCAGCACTTCAGGCGAATTTATTTCTAGAAGGCTCTTTAGCAGAATTCTATCCCGAAGCAAAGCACACCTATGAAGGAATTCGATATGTATGTCGAAATTTTAGTTGGCCATACGGCTTTCCAAGCCATTCCAATCCTGGCACCCCTGGCGTTATTCTTGAAGGTGGCGAACTAGGATATTCTTTGTCGAATTCATATGGTGCTGCACTCGATAATCGCAATTTGATTGTCGCCTGTTTAATTGGTGACGGTGAAGCCGAGACAGGACCATTATCGGCAGCTTGGCATCTTAATAAACTAGTTGATCCTCGCACGAATGGTACAGTTCTTCCAATTCTACATCTTAACGGTTATAAAATTTCGGCTCCGACCGTATTTGGAAGAATGACTGATGACGAATTAAAATCGTTGTTCTGGGGATATGGCTACGAACCGCGAATCGTTAGCGGTGATAACCTTGATGAACAGATGGAAGAAACTCTAGATTGGGCACATCATCTAATTTGGAGTATTAAAGAATCTAGTAATCCACCAGTTGCACCAAGAATGCCGATGATTGTAATGCGCACTCCGAAAGGCATGTCAGGGCCAAAGGAAGTAAACGGTCAAAAGATTGAAGGCAATTGTTTAGCTCATCAAGTTGTATTAACAGATGCCAAAACTAATCCAGAGCAACTAAAAATGCTTGAGGAATGGCTAAAATCATATAAATTTGAAGAGTTGTTTGATCGCGAAAAAGGTTTTGGTGACTTTGTTCAAAATATTATTCCAGAGGGTGAATTCCGTATGGGTATGAACAAAAATGCTCTGGCTGGTGAACCAGTATATAAACCACTCAATCTACCGCCCGTCGATCAATTTACAGAAGATGCGACAATTCCAGGAACGATTGGTTCGAGTAGTATGGTTCAATCAGGAAAATATCTTAGTGAAGTCTTCAAGTTAAATCAAGAAAATCGTAATTTTCGTTTTATGTCACCAGACGAAACTTATTCAAACAAGCTAGATGGTATTTTTGAGTCAGCGGCACGTGCTTGGGTATGGCCTTATGAGTCTTGGGACAAAGATATGGCAATGGATGGTAGAGTTATGGAAATGCTCAGTGAACATAATTTACAAGGTCTAGCTCAGGGTTATGTCTTGACTGGCCGTCATACTATTTTTGCAAGCTATGAAGCATTTATTCAAGTAGTCGCCAGTATGATGGACCAGTATGCAAAATTCATCAGACATGCATCAGATATTCAATGGCGTGGGACTTTTCCTTCGTTAAACTACATATTAACAAGTTCTGGTTGGCGTCAAGATCATAATGGTTTTAGTCATCAGAACCCAGGATTCATAGATGATGCTCTTAATCGTCATGGTGATTTTGTTAATGTTCTGTTTCCTGCTGATGTAAATAGCACAATATATGCTCTCGAATATATGTTAAGTACGCCTGAACAGATAAATGTTCTTTGTGCAGGAAAAACTATCGAGCCAAGATGGTTAACTCCAGAATTAGCTAAAAAACAAGCCGAAGACGGTATTATGACTTGGGATTTTGCAAGCGATGACAATCCAGATATCGTTCTTGTTGGCTGTGGCGATTATCCGACTAAAGAAACGTTGGCTTCTATTAATTTAGTAAAATCTGAAGTACCTGAAATTCGAATCAGATTCGTAAATATTAGCTCTTTAACTGCTAAAGGATTCGGAAGAGGCAAAATTACAATAAATGAATACGAGTTTAATCGTCATTTTACTATCGATAAACCAGTAATATGCAATTTTCACGGTTATCCTGAGACATTAAAGGCAATTATATTCAATTATGTCGATGATGCCAAGAGATTTGATATCAGAGGTTACATTGAAAGTGGCAGTACCACGACTCCATTCGACATGCACGTACGTAACCGGACTAGTCGCTATCATATAGTAATGGAAGTTTTTGAAAGAATGGCCCAAGAAGGTAAAATTTCTAATGATAAAGCACGTGAATTAATAGTAAAATATCAACGAAAAATTTTCGAAAATACTGATTATATCAAGGAATACGGCATCGATTTGCCAGAAATTGATTCCTGGCAATGGGGCAATGTCGAACCAAACAAAGAAGCAATATCATCATCTCTTGATGTATCTGATGCTGGTTGATGGACGACAAGAAACAGTCTTGAAACAGTATTAAATTTCAGAAACTTAATTGAATTAAATTGTAGCTTTGTAAAAAATTAATTTCTAAAACCTATTCGACTGTATTTGGTTCTGAATCTGTGTCTGATACTATTTCGGAATTTGATTCAAGTGGATTTATTGATGGTTGAGCCGTTGAAACTTCTGGTGATGATTGATTATCAGAATTATCGATATCATTTATTGTCGGATTAACAATATTTTCAGTGGTCTGAAGCTGTTCGTCGATTGATTGATTTTTTTTGCCGAATAATCCGGCGAATGGATTTTTCATTATATATACCTTTTTTTAGATTGATTGTTAGCATAAGCATACGACAACAGTATCACCTATGCAAGTGATTATGAATTTCGTATCATATCAGCAACGTATTTTGAGAATTTTTCTCCAACTAAATGATTTACATTTTTTAATCGAGTTATAGTAACATTTTCAAAAATTGATAATATATTTAAACTCTCAGGTATAACGACTTCATCAAAAATACCATAAATAATATTTATCGGAATAGAAATATGTCTTATGTCATCATGGGTGTTTTGATTAATTACTGTATTTTTTAAAGATAGTCGGAATGCTTGCCAATTTTCTTCGCGTACTTCTCCACCATCATTTGGTTTAAATATTTTCCTTAAGTTTTTTGATGCGATTATCGTAAAACTTTTTTTATTAGCTATGAATTTAAAAGTTTCCAAATAAATATCTGTTCGTTTTTTCGAAATAATGGTTTGAGAGTGATGTTTCTTAAGATAAAGAGGAAGACTTAATAAGTATAACTCACCAACTTCATTCGGATAATAACGAGCGTATCTAGCCGAAATTATCGAACCCATTGAATGACCGACTAATTTATCAATATTCCATACCCTATTTCTACGAAGAGTTTTACGAATATATCTAATATGTTCATCAACATCGTAGTTACATTTTTTTGGTTTTGGCGAATTGCCGAATCCAAGTAAATCTAATGAGATAACCCGATATTTTTCCGTATCGAGATCTTTGATTAAATGATCCCAAGTTTTTGAAGTCGCCGCTATTCCATGTAGCAAAACGATAACGGGTTTATTTATACCACCAGAATCAAAACCCACATTAAGTGAGCTTGTAAATTTAAATGTATTTAATAATTTTTTAAGTAAACGTAACATGTAAATTACTAGTAACTATCTCAATTTTTATTTTCTAGAGATACCTTTTTGTTTATATTTAATTTCACAAAACGATGATAGCCAACATAAAGGACAGCTAATAAACCGATAGAAACTGCAATAAAGATAAATTTACTATCTTCTGACGCAAAACCTCTACCGATTCCGTATATTAAGGTGAATAAGCTACCCAACATTATTCCGTCAGATATGAATTTCATCTTTTTTTCAAAAATTATACTCAATATTAGTAGTAGCACTGCAAAAATTAATGTGATAATCGACACATTTCGATTATAAGGCTTGATAATTTCTGCATATTCTTCTTGTTGCATTTCAAATTGTTGCATTTCAAATTTTATTTGTGCGTCCAATTGTTCGCTAGTCGGTTCTTTATCATAGCTATTTTTAAGAATTGATGGAGTTTCAGGATATTTTGGTGCTTCATAAAAAGTATTAATTCCAACACCAATAAAAGTAGCGATCAATATCCCAAGAAAAAAAGTATATGTTAGTTTAAGAATTTTATTATCTTCCATCGTTACCTCTTTTCTTATTAATTAGTGTCTTTATTATAACAATATAGTGTGTTTTTATTTAAGACTAATAAATATAATTAACACTTAAATTGGATACTAGGAGATAGTATAAACTAAGGCAGTTCTCAACCTCGACATTCCATTGATATGTCGCGAATTTAAGTCGCACTTGGGTACTTCCAAATAAAATAGAGACCAAATGGTCTCAATTTTGTTTGGAGGGCCAGGAGGGACTTGAACCCTCGACATTCTGCTTAAGAGGCAGACGCTCTAACCAGCTGAGCTACTGGCCCATATGTAAATTGTAATGAAAAGTGCAATTGGGTTCAAATCTGGAACTTGGTTACCCGTTGATTTCTTTGAAATCACGGTCGACCCCGCCTCAGTCGGTGACGTTCGTCATCCGGCTTCCGGCCTTGCGAACTGCCGACATGGCAGTTCTCACCCTCGACATTCTGCTTAAGAGGCAGACGCTCTAACCAGCTGAGCTACTGGCCCACTTCAAAAAAATATTGTACACCATTACCTCTGTTAAAGCAAATAAAATGAAATGAAGTAATTAAATTTCGTCCTTTTTATTGGCAATAAAAATACCCCATTGTCTGATTAAATGTAAGATAGTTTTTAGCGGTAATTCAATTACTACGTCTAGGATTAATGCAACAATATTTACTTGAGCATATTTTTCTGAAATCCAACGACCAACGATTACGAAAGGCAGATAGAAAAAATCTCTTACAATAGCTATCCCGCTCTGCTGTCCCTCACCAATTTCAACCTCTCGAATAATTCTTGATAAACGAAATCCAAGAAAACTAGCAGCCGACAAGAATACATAAAATACTATTAAATGTAACCATTCAAAACCGATTGAGTACAATAACAATGCTATGCCTCCAAAAACTAATACAGAAAATAATGCATAGGCTATATTGAATTTAGTGCCCAAGCCTGCTCGGGGCTGTTTAGAAATTGCGATTGATTGATCATCGCCATAAATTAAATTATCAACGATTTCTATTAAAGATTGTTCGTTGGCATTACTTGGAAGTTGCAATGTAAACCTCAGTAAAACCATGAAAATCGGTGGGAATAGCAAATTAATTGTTAGTGGTAACCAAGAGACTACACCCTTCATCGCAAAATCATAAGGAACTTCGATTGCAATTCCTATTAAGATTTTTGTGATTATCAAGAATATTACGCTTTTGATGATACCTTTGTTTATTCTTTTTTCTATTTGTCCATATTCGTTGTCGATCTGTTGTTTAAACAGAGAAAGAAAATTCTCACGAGAATTAAATAATTGCTTGACGTCTTGATCCCTATCAACCATTTTCCATAAAATTCTAAATGGAGCCGATTGTCTGTTTACTAATCTAGTTATCTTATCGAGTGATTTCGAGACAAGCACTTTATCAATCATCTCGTTAGTTTGACGAAAACTGCTTAAACTAGGCTTTTGTTGATAACGCTTTAAAATTACTGATCTGACGGCAGAATCATCAAACTTGAATAATATACGATATACCGCTACGAATAATAGAATTTCAAAATTTTGTACTTTGTATCCAATTGCTTTTTTTGGGTTGATAATCTTTAGAAAATATTCATAAACAAAATGAGCAAAAATATCTCTTTTTAGGTTTATTAATAACAATTGCTCCACTTCAACTGATAATATATCTAGTCCCCAGCTATCCCTACCGTATTTTAACTGCGAATTATAATAGTCAAAGGCAAGATTATTAATTTGAACAATAGTATCAGTATTAACGGTATCATTCTGAAGATAACCGGCCATAGTGAGTTCAACAATTAATTCCTCGCCACTGTTTTTTACTAATTCCCCGTCACGAGACAAAAACACTCGATTATAAAAACGTTTAATTGCATACTGCAATAAATGATCTTCAGCATATTCGGCAGCATTTCTTAATTGTTCGTATGCGAAAGTTAAAGTCCTCCCCGCCCCTGTGACATGAACTTTTTTCGATCTTTGTCTTTCACTTATTACAGAATCTTGACGAGAAACAGCAACAGAAAGTGCCTCAGTAAATTTATGACCCAAATTATTTAAATTTTTCATAATATAATCGTTTCTCTTTAAAAAACAAACCATTCACACCACAATATAATTCAAAAATATTCCTTAATTTAACAGGCAGTTTCTCAAAGCAAATTACACATCTTTGCTACTGTTAATATAATATATTTACATAAAATACTAGTTAATGTTTTTGGTACACCCGGACGGATTCGAACCGCCGACCCTCTGTTCCGAAGACAGATGCTCTAATCCGCTGAGCTACGGGTGCATAAACAGAGGTAATTATAACATATTATATTATTTTGAGCTATAATATCTTTGTATGGAAATTCAAACAAACATTTCTTTTCGCGACCTAACTACGATAAATCTTGGTGGTCCAATAAAATACTTCGCTACTATTCATGACATTAAAGATATCGAAGAAATTTGTAATTTTGCAAAAAATAAATCTTTACCAATTTACACTATAGGCGGTGGCAGTAATGTTATCGCCAAAGATTATGTTTATAATGGCATTGTAGTTCAAAACTGTATCAAAGGTTTTGAAATTATTTCAAAAGACGAAGAATCAACGATTATCAAAATAGGTGCTGGAGAAAATTGGGATTCAGTCGTAGAAAAATCAGTTTCCATGAACTTGAGTGGTATTGAGGCAATGTCGGCTATACCAGGAACAGCTGGGGCAACTCCAGTCCAAAATGTTGGAGCTTATGGTCAAGAAATTTCTGATACAATATCATCTCTAGAGGCATATGACAAAAATACAAATAAAATTGTTCACATATCAAACTCCGAATGTAAGTTTTCTTACCGCAACAGTATATTCAAAGAGGAACAAGTAGGCCGATATATAATAACGTCAATTACTATCAAACTAAAAACGAATCAGATGTCCCCTCCTTTTTATAATTCACTTCAAAAATATCTTGATGAAAATAAAATTTTTGATTACACGCCACAGATAATCAGAAAAGCGGTTATTGAAATAAGGAAAAATAAGTTACCTGACCCAAAAATATTACCGAATTGTGGTTCATTTTTTAAAAACATTATTATCAATTCAGATAAAATTTATGAAATTAAAAAAAATTATCCAGATGTACCCGTTTATGAAATTAGTGATGATAAATTTAAAATACCTGCTGGTTGGTTAATTGAACGTTCGGGCCTAAAAGGCAAATTAATAAATGGTATAAGAATATACGAAAATAACGCAATGATACTTGTTAACGAATCTGCAAATTCATACGATGATTTGCATACTGCTCGTAACAAAATAATCGAAACTGTAAAAGAAAAATTCGATGTCATAATCGAACAAGAACCAATAGAAATTCAATAACTTGCCTTATAAAACTAAAGCGTTTATGATTATAAGCATGAGACATTCAGGTTTTTCTATTATTGAATTAATTATCGTAGTCACCATAATGTCAATCTTGTTGGTACTTGGTACTGGAAATTTAAAAGGATCAATGTCAAAAGCTGACGATGCGGAACGAAAAGCCGATACGGAATCAATCGCTATGAGTTTAGAAACCTTTTATACTTCCGGAACGAATGGTAGTACATCGTTTGGATTTTATCCGTCTACAGAAAAAGTTGGTATATTATCAGACGCTAGTGGATGTACTATAGATACAACCTTATTTGTACTTCGTGACATTAACCCTAAATCTCTTGAAGTTCCTGGCAATAATAATGAGACTGCTTGTGATTTATGGAGAGCTACTAATAATAGTCAGACGACAACAAGCGTTTTACCTCAACCTACCGAATCAAAATATGTTTACCAGCCATTAGATGACAATAACGAATTATGCAACAGCACTAATTTACGATGTCGAAAATATAACTTGTATTATTATCTAACAAGCACGAACACGACATATAAAATAAAGAGTAAGAATCAATGACAAAATTAAATTATAAACAAGGATTTTCAGCAATTGAACTGTTAATAACCTTATTTATTGCAGCCGCGTTTTTAGTTACTGGTTATCAACTTTATAATATTACTCTAAAAGATGGCGGAAAAGTTCGTAGTAGCACAACGGCTTATAATCTTGCCAATAATTATGTTGAAATGAATAAATACGTAGCTACAAATCCTTGCATGGTATTAACACCATTAAATAATTCTTCTGTCGTAGTACCGAATATGTCTGAAGTAAAGGTTACTGTTAACATAACTTGTCCATACGGAACTTCGTCATCAATATCAAAAATATTAGTTACGGTAAGTTATGGAAAAGGATTAAATTCAAATGAAATACAAACGGCATCATATGTTGCAAAATAAAATCAAAATAAATAACAGCCAAACAGGTTTCACAATAGTTGAAATGCTTGTTGTCGTACCAATAATTATTCTATCGATTGGAATATTCGTTTCAGCAATAGTGAATATGACTGGGGACGTGCTTGAAAATAAAGCATTAAATAACATGTCCTATGATATTCAAGATGCCTTAAATAGAATTCAACAGGACGTAAATACGAGCGGTGGTCTTCTTGCTACTAATAATATAACCTTGGTTTCACCTCAAGGTTACGATGATGATACGACCGCTTTTCACAATGCAGATGAAAATAATGGTAATATGTTGATCTTAAACGTCTACGCTTCAACTGATAATTCATTAGACCCGTCAAGAGATTTAATATATATCGCAAACCAACCCAGTGAATGCAATAGCGAAGATGTAAAATATAATTCACCACTAATGCTGAATGTCGTATATTTCATCAAAGATAACTCGTTATGGAGAAGAGTATTAGCACCATCAAACTACGATATGATAGGTTGTAATATTCCGTTTCAATTACCAACCTGTGCACCAGATATCACTGGCACGATATGTAAAGCCGAAGATACGAAAGTCATTGATGATATAGAAAGTTTTACTTTGGCGTATTATCCTGACCCCAATTCAAGTGTCGCAAATACTGTAATTGTCGATCCCACAAACAGCGATTCAATCAGACAATATGCTCTTGGAACAAACAACACGGTTGAAGTATCTATTAGTGCAAAAAAAATGATTGCAGGTAGAGAAGTGAGCCGATCGAGTTCAATTCGTGCAGTATCAGCCAATAATAATACTTATGCATCCGTAAAAAATTAATTACTCCACTGCTTACAATACATGGCCTGCAGATTCTTATCCAATATCAACTACAAGAAAATTAGTATCTACAGCTATAGGTTATCCCGTAGCTAATATATCGCAAGCCACATCACAAAACGTTTCTTCTTTATACACTGCAAATTGTGATGTAGGTTGTCATTTAATAACTGAAGCAGAGTGGATGACTATTGCTCAAAATGTTCTAAGCGTATCAAGTAATTGGTCAGATGGAGCGGTTGGTAATGGTTATTTTTATAGTGGTCATAACGATAGTACTCCTAACGACGCCCTTGAAGCTGATATTAACGACTCAAACGGATATTATGGTACTGGACAATCATCACCTTCGAATCAGAGACGAACTCTTACTCTTAGTAACGGTGAAATTATTTGGGACATGTCAGGAAACGCCTATGAATGGACCCAAGGCGTTATTAGTGGCGGAAAGCAACCAGGTATATTAGGTGAAAGTTCTTATTCTTCAAAGGAATGGAATAGTGTATCTTTACTTATGAACGGTTTACCTGTTGCATCACAACCGAGCTCAACAGGCATTTCTGGAATAAATAGTTGGACAACATCACAAGGAATAGGACGATTATATAGCAACTATGGCGAGACTGTTGAAAAATCTTTTCGTCGAGGTGGTTATTGGTGTACTGGAACTGAAGCAGGAATTTTAACTTTAACTCTTTACTATCCGTCGTCTGGCGTACATCCAGATGTTGGTTTTCGTGTCGTCAAAAGTTAATAATAGTCTAGTAATTATAATCTGATGACTATTAATCATTACATATTTTAGTGTTTAAAGTATACGATTTCAAACAGTATCTTTCCTTAAAAAGCTTGTGTTTACATCGTGAAAGTAGTATATTTATCCTATCAGTAAACAATAATAATTAGGGGGCAAAATGAATAAAATAATATCAACTAAAGATCGTGGCTTCACAATCGTCGAGCTTCTCGTCGTTATAGTGGTTATCGGTATTTTGGCTGCTATCACTATGGTTTCTTACACAGGGGTAACAGATAAAGCCAAGGCTGCACAATCAGCATCAAATGCTGCGACTGTTGCATCAATAGCAGAAATCTATTTTGCAGAATGTGGTTCTTACCCAAGCATTGCCAATTTAAGTACAGGTTGTACTGCAAATGGTAATACTCCAGTAAGTAAATTGCCTGGAACTATAACAGCTAAAGCATCAGCTTTGGATGCACTGACAACATCGAATTATACGTCAAATGTTATTTATGTACTTGAAGGTACGACTGGTGTATGTATAGCAAATTATGACCCAACTTACACTACTTCTACATCACCGAACTTTACTAACCTTAAAGTAACATTACTAGGCTCCGCTACGACAGGATTTAGCGTTAACCCAAATGGTGCTGTTGCAACCTGTAGCTAAGAACAAAAAATACATTTTTTTAGATTAAATGAGTTGTTGAGTTAAAAATATTACTTGTTATTTTATGATTAAACTCAAACTAAAAAGCTTGTGTTTACATCGTGAAAGTAGTATATTTATCCTATCAGTAAACAATAATAATTAGGGGGCAAAATGAATAAAATAATATCAACTAAAGATCGTGGCTTCACAATCGTCGAGCTTCTCGTCGTTATAGTGGTTATCGGTATTTTGGCTGCTATCACTATGGTTTCTTACACAGGGGTAACAGATAAAGCCAAGGCTGCACAATCAGCATCAAATGCTGCGACTGTTGCATCAATAGCAGAAATCTATTTTGCAGAATGTGGTTCTTACCCAAGCATTGCCAATTTAAGTACAGGTTGTACTGCAAATGGTAATACTCCAGTAAGTAAATTGCCTGGAACTATAACAGCTCTTGCTTCAACTACTTCGGCTGTATTAACAACAGCAAATTATACGTCAAATGTTATTTATGTACCTGAAGGTACGACTGGTGTATGTATAGCAAATTATGACCCAACATATACTACTGGTACTTATCCAAACCTTAGATTAACATTCTTAGGATCTGCAACAGCGTTCAGCGTAAACCCAAATAGTACCGTTGCTGCAACCTGTAGCTAAAACATAATAAATTATTAGATTAATTGAAATATAAATTAATAATATTACAAAAGGAAAGAAAGTTATGAATATAACAAGTAAAAAAGATATTGGTTTCACGATAGTTGAACTTTTAGTTGTAATTGTTGTCATTGGAATCTTGGCAGCTATCACGATGGTTTCATATAGTGGCGTAAAGAATAAAGCTGATACCGCCAAAAATCAGTCTAATGCTTCAAGTATACAAAAAGCCGTAGCATCCTACTACGCTTCTAACGGTTCATATCCTGCATGGACTACTGATTCAGCAGGAACGATTGGTGCGATCAATGCTACGACAAATGTCGCAAAAGCACCAACAAATATAACCTTAGTAAACGCAGCCGCAACGGCAGGCACAAATATCGGCTATGTAGTCACAGCTGACCCTGGTGTTTGTATTAGCTTTTGGGATTATACTCCAACTGCTGGCGTAAGATATATAGGTGTAGGCGACGTAACATTAACTGGCAACACAAATGGTTACGCTACAGCTTGCTCATAGTAAATATATATAAACGTTTAAGAAATATAAATGGTCTCTTCATCTAAGAGACCATTTATTATATAAATAAAGATATCTTTTATTTTATATTGCTCAACAGAGGAAATTGAATCGCAAATTGCTTGACCTGATTTCTTAACTCTGTTAATTTAACTTGATTATCACGATTATCGATTGCAAGTTTCATCCATTTAGCAATTAATGCCATATCTTTTTCCTTTAAACCTCTCGTTGTCATGGCTGGCGTCCCAAGACGTAGACCGCTTGGTCGGAATGGTGGCAAAGTATCATCGGGGACAGAATTAGCATTGGCATTCAGGCCAATAGCATCAAGAGCAGTTTCTGCTTCTTTACCATCAATGCCAAAACTTTGCATGACATCAGTCAATATCAAATGGTTGCTCGTTCCACCCGTAACTAAAATAAAACCATGTTTTTTCATTTCCTTCGCAAGGGCTTGAGCATTTTTCACGATTTGTTTCGCGTAATCTTTGAATTCTGGTTGCATAGCTTCATAGAAAGCCACTGCTTTAGCAGCAACAACATGCATATGAGGGCCACCTTGGGTACCTGGGAAAATAGACCTGTCAATAAGTGTCGGGATATTTTCAATAGTTTTCTCTGGAGCTTTCAAGGGATTACCAACCACGCCTTTTGATAAAATCAAACCACCGCGAGGACCACGCAAAGTCTTATGAGTCGTAGTCGTAATAACATGAAATCCATAATCAAATGGATTTTTAGCTACACCCGCTACAATTAAACCAGCGATATGGGCCATATCGGCCATCAATAATGCTCCGACTTCATTACCAATTTTTGCGAATTTAGCGTAGTCAAGTTCTCTTGGGTACGCACTAAAACCAGCCAAGATAATTTTAGGTTTATGTTTCAAAGCAAGTTCTCTTAAATTATCGTAATCAATCTCACCTGTTGATACATCTTTCATCTTGTAACGTATAAAGTTATATATCTTTGCACTACGAGTGACTGGAGCACCATGAGTCAAATGCCCACCATGTCCTAGATCCATCGCTAACACTGTATCACCTGGTTCGAGCCATGCATTATAGACTGCTTCATTAGCTGGTGCACCGGAATGTGCCTGAACGTTAGCATGATCGGCCTTAAATAATTTTTTTGCTCTTTCAATCGCTAGTAATTCTACTTGATCTGTAAAATCTTGACCACCATAATAGCGTTTACCAGGATACCCTTCAGAATATTTATTAGTAAAAACGCTACCAAGTGCATCTAGAACGCCACGACTAACGTAATTTTCACTAGGAATTAATTCGAGTCCCTCAAGTTGTCTTTTTTCTTCATCAAGAATTAACTTAGCTATCTTTTTATCAACCATACAACCCTCCTATTCAGCCGTACTTTAATGCTAATTATTGAATATACTCATCTGATTATAACACCTACCCACCATCAAAACTTACAATATTCCCCAAAATTAAAACTAAAACCTTAATTTTTGCTTAATTCCCACTTATCAGGGTCCGACCCTGATAAGTTTAATTTAAGTTTATTTTAATTAGTTTTATGGAAGTAATTAGAATGATTGTAAAAAACTATAGAAAAAATTGAAAATATACCATTGTTGATATAATATTAGAGATATGACAAATGAAGATTACAAAGTGAAGATTGGCAAACTAATTCAAGAGACACGACAATCACGAGGGCTAACACAAACACAGTTAGCCAAAGAGTTAGGAACCAGTCAAAGTGCCATAAATCGCATTGAAAAAGGTGGTCAAAATATCAGCCTTGAGATGTTAGCTCGCATAAGTGATGTATTGTCAAGCGAGATAATCAGTCTAAATCAATCTGGAAAAATAAATTTTAGAATCAATGGTGGCAGAAAATTATCTGGTGAGATAGAAGTCAAAACAAGTAAAAACGCCGCAGTCGGGCTATTGTGTGCTTCGTTGCTTAATAAAGGCACGACCGTTCTAAGACGTGTAGCACGAATAGAAGAGGTTAACAGGATTATAGAGGTTCTTCAAAGCATTGGCGTAAAAGTACGCTGGTTGAATGATAATAACGACTTAGAAATCATCCCGCCTGCTAGGCTTAAATTACAAAATATAAACGAAGAAGCGGCCAAACGTACTCGAACAGTAATAATGTTCTTGGGTCCCCTATTACATCAATATAAAAGTTTTCAATTACCATTTGCTGGTGGATGCGATCTCGGCATTAGAACCGTAGAACCTCATATGCACGGCTTGGAACCATTCGGCTTAAGTGTTGAAGCAACAAATAATCACTATCAAGCTAATGTAAGAGAGAAAACTGTCAGCCAAGCAATATTGTTAACTGAACGTAGCGATACGGCCACAGAAAATGTCATTATGGCATCAGCATTATATGATGGTGAAATAACGATTAGAAACGCTAGTCCAAATTACATGGTCCAAGATCTATGTTTCTTTCTTCAAAAATTAGGTGTAAAAATCGATGGGATTGGTACAACTACACTAAAAATAAGAGGTGTCCGAAGTATTAATCGCAATGTTGATTATTACATAAGCGAAGATCCAATCGAAGCGATGAGCTTCATTGCAGCAACTGTTGTAACTAATTCAGAAATCACCATAAAAAGAGCACCAATTGAATTTTTGGAAATAGAATTAGCCACTTTGAAAGAAATGGGATTAGAATTCGAACTAAGCGATGAGTACAAAGCTCGAAATAATGAAACTCGCCTTGTTGATATTTTAGTCAAACAATCCAAACTCCATGCTCATAAAGACAAGTTGCATTGTATGCCATTCCCTGGAATAAACATGGATAATCTGCCATTTTTGGGATTAATCGCTACGGTCGCACACGGTCGTACTTTGGTACATGACTGGTCATACGAGAATCGAGCAATATACTTCACTGAATTAAGTAAACTGAATGCCAAGATAGAATTAGTTGATCCGCATCGGGTATACATAAACGGACCGACAAAATGGAGGCCTGCCGATATTATTACACCTCCTGCATTGAGACCTTCTGTAGTAGTTCTTCTTGCAATGTTAGCCTCTCCAGGAACTTCAATATTAAGAGATGTATATTCTATTAATCGTGGCTATGAAGATTTTGCATCAAGATTAAATACTCTGGGTGCAAGTATTGAAACTTTTAGAGAAATCTAGGAATAAGGATTATATTTTCGAAGCGGTGGGCGAGGTATTTGAGTTCTAACACTATTAAATTGCTGTAATTTGTTATTTATTCCATTTGTCTTGAATTGATTAGTATCTTTTTTATCATTACTTATAGGTCTTAATGAAAAATTGCTTATACTACCAATCGCTGATCTATTATATCCGTATATTAAGCGACGGTTATCTTCAATTTGTTTACGTTTAGAAAACGAGATATAAGAGGTTGAACCAAAATTATTACCATTTGCAACCCTAGCATAGCCATTACTATGAAATGGTTTTTCTCCGTCATTTACTATATGTTTGTTCATATCTAACATATTAATGCCTATTATAAACCATAAAAAAGACAGTCACAAAATGACTGTCCTTATTAATGGGGCGAGCTACGGGGATCGAACCCGTCACCTTCGGAACCACAACCCGACGCTCTAACCAGATGAGCTAAGCTCGCCATATTAATAATTAACTAAGATATTGTAACAGATAACCATAGAATTTAACAATAATCACTGGTATAATACGCTATACGCGGGCGTCGTATAATGGCTAATATACCTGCCTTCCAAGCAAGTGATGCGAGTTCGATTCTCGCCGCCCGCACCAAAATTATTTATATACTATTGATTATGTTCGTTAGCTTCGGCTTCATCGGCCTCTAACTTTGTAACATGTACTGTTCCATGAGGATGTTGTGGTGGTGCATATATTGAATACAGCCTAAGTGCCACATCACCACTATTAACTAAATTATGCCAAGTGCCTGCTGGGACAACAACAGCATCGCCATCTTCAGCTTCCCATGTCTGCATTTGTCCATCTTTTAACTCCATATATACTGAAGCTTTTCCTTGTTCTAACCTTAGAAATTGATCATGATCTTCATGGACTTCACGACCAATTTCCTCTCCTACTTCAATAGACATTAGGGTGATTTGTAAATTTACCCCCGTCCATAAAGTTGTACGAAAATTTGTATTGTCTTCTGTTAATCTTTCAATATTTGTTACTATCGGAGCCGGTCCCTGATCAATAATTTCACTCATTATTTACCTCCTGTATTCTATTATATATCTTAAAGCTGTTGATTACTTATTCTTTATACTTGAAATCGCTTTTTTGGTTGTTTTATAAACTCGAACTGTCCAAAAAATTAGCCAAATCAACATAAACCCAATAATTGACATCATTATAGGTGTCGATAAATCATACTCTGGTTTAATTGCAGATTGGTTCATGGCATATGTTAGATAGGTAAACATTATCCCTATCCATACCGACATACCTGCTATCATTATTCTGATTAGCTTAAAAGCATGGTCTTGATGTTTCTTTTCTAATGTTATTAACCACATGGTCGTTGGCATATCTGAATATTGCGGTTTATAATAAATAAAAATAAAGCCTACTGTCATTAATAATTGTATAAAAGGCACCATAAATACTTGAAAAACTGATTTATTAGCCCATCCATCTGCCTGACCACTTATTCCAAAATGAATTGGAATTATATCTGGTAAACTATCCCAATAAAATATAGCAATTATCCAGCTAATTATTGCTAGTAAAACTGCTATTACAAATAATATTTTGTGGCTTTTTTGCATTTTAATCATAATCTTAATATACAGTATTTTTTCATTATTATCACCATTAAGGAAGTTTTTGGTATAATACAAGAGCGTTATTGTAAACGCCCCGGTAGCTCAGGGGATAGAGCAGAGGACTTCTAAGCCTAAGGCCGTTGGTTCGATTCCAACCCGGGGTACCAAAATCAAATAGCCAACTAAAAGTTGGTTATTTTATTTTTCGTTTGACTTCATAATTAATTCATCTGCAGTAATTTTTGAATCCAAGATTTTTGAAACGTTTTCCAGATTAATCTCAATTATACTTCCTGGACCGACATCACCAGAAAGTAATTTCTTGGCAACAGTATTCTCGACCGCTTTTTGAATTACTCTTCTTATCGGTCTAGCTCCCATTTTTGGATCATAGCCTACTTTCACAAGATATTCTCTGGCTTCAGTCGTAACACTAACTTTTATTTTTTGCAGAGATAATGTTTTGTTGATTTCATCTAGTATGAGTTCAACCACTTTTAATAATTCTTTTTCGTTGAGAGGTCTGAATAATACGATTTCATCAAAACGATTTAAGAATTCGGGTAAAAATTGCTTTGTCTCGATTAATTCATTGATGAATTTATCATGAATACTATCAATTTCGTATCCTCTTTCGATATATTCTCGCAATCTGTCAGCCCCAGCGTTGCTGGTAGCAATTACTATAACATCACGAAAGCCAATTTCGCGATTATTTATGTCTCTCATAATACCTTCGTCTAGCATTTGTAGTAGTGTTGATAAAACATCTGGATGAGCTTTTTCAATTTCATCCAATAGTACCAAACTAAAAGGTTGCTTCATTACTTGTGCTGTTAAACTATTAGAATTTTCACTTGCATCAGCAATCAAACGGTTAACATCACTTTTATTAACATATTCGTTCATATCCAAACGAATAATTCTGTCTTGACCGCCATAATAAATATCCGCGAGTGCCTTTGATAATTCAGTCTTGCCAACTCCAGTTGGTCCCAAAAACAAGAAAGTACCTATAGGACGTTGTTGATTTCTTACCCCTGCTCTAGCTCGTCTAAGAGCATCACTTACCACCTGGACTGCTTTTTCTTGATTAACCATGTGTTTATGAATTAAATCTTCAAGATTTAACAGTGTTTCTTTTTCCTTTTCACTACTTGCATTACTTACTTTTACATCTAAAGTTTTTTCGATAGCTTGCCTGACAGATTCGACAGTTACTAAACTATTTTCACTGTAATGGGCGGAAGATTCCATAAGGCTCAAAGCTTTTCCTGGCATTGCCAAGCCGTGGATATATCTTTCACTTAATCTGTAGGCCTCAACAATCGATTGATACATATAAGTTACATGGTTCTGAAACTCATAAATAACAGATTTATCCTGCATAATTGCAATTGTCTCCTCTTGATTTGCGGGAGAAATATTTATGCGATTCAAAACATTGATAAGTTCAGGATTTCTTTGACCAATTTTTAGATAACGTTGTTCATCCATAGCAAAAATCATTCTTAGGTTCCCTGCCTGGATGATTGGCATCAAGATATTTGATATATCGACTGATCCGATACCTTCCTCGAAGAATAGTTGAGCGTTATCAAGACATATAATAATATTTTTTGCATCATAAGCTTCATTTAAAATTTGCATTAATAGTTTTTCTAATTGTCCTCTTCCAGGAGCGTTAGCTATCAACGATGAAGCATCTAACAAGAACACCTGACGAAATTTTAATTGGTGTGGAATATCTGCTGTGGCATCAAGTAATTTTGATGCAAAAGCATTAACAATTTCTGTTTTGCCAACTCCTGGTGGACCGACCAATACTGCATTCTGGCGACCTTTTTTACTGAAAATTTCTATCAACTGATTTAGTGATTCATCATGAGCAATTAACTTCAAAAGAGAGACGCCATAAGTGCCGATTTGTTGGCTAATATTTTGGCCGAATCTATTCAGTAATGGCGTCCATCCAAATGACCAATCGCGTGCTAATCCACCAGTCCTTTTAGGTATTCTGTGGAGTTCTATAAGGTCATGCAAATGATCATACCACTTTATGCCACTTATCAAATCATCTTCGTCTAGTTGTAAATGATTGAGTAAATTTATAGAATTTGGTGTACTTTTTATAATTGCTGTTAATAGTATTGCGGAAGAAATTTTCTGATTTTTTGTATTTTTCATAATTTTCCATGACTCTTGCCATATTTCTTTCATGTCGTCTTTATCATTAGATACAAATTCACATAAAAAACTATTACTGATACCAAAACGGATTGCAAAAAAATGACCCCCTGGAACAATACCAATTATTTTTGCAATTTCACGAGGAGTTGGATTTTTTGATATTCGACCAAGAATTTCACACGATAAAACATCGTCAATATTTTTAGGATTTTTTAAGGTTTTAAGATGACGGAGTTCTCCGTTATACCATTCAATAATCATTACTGAAACAATAGAAAAACCGACAAACGACCAGCCGACTGGAAATTCTCTAAATATTAATATGAAGCCTAATATTATCATTGTTAAAAAAGCTACATACAATAAATTTATTTTGTTTTTAGTAAATAAAATACTAATGCGAGCTTTTTCACTTCTAGTGCTTGTATAATTAAAACTAATATCACTCATAATGAAACCCCTCCAACCGCTGTCAAAATTAACCCAATTACTGGAAAAGTTGGTAAAATCAACCAAACGATAATTGTAAGTAGCGAAAAGATTAGCTGTAAAAATATTACAATCAGACCAAAGAAAATAACAAAGGATCGCACGATTGCACCAACAATTCTTGATAATAATTTATCAAAGAAAGCCCTTATCTGGTCTCCTATCGGCCCAGAAACATTTCCTGCAGAAATTTGACGAAATGGTGCAAAAAAAGAAGAAAGTAAAATATCTATAGAAAAGAAATCTATTGACGATATTAGTCGCTCCTTAATTAATTGAATACGTCTAGAAAAACCGTCTCCGTACCACCAAGATAGTATGCCCACCAAAAACATACCATTATTATAACCTCTTAAGCTATAATAGACCATATGCGAAAAACATTGATTACAATTTTAGGAAAAACAGTAAAGGGTTTTGCCTCATTAAGAGGTGGAGGTTCGGCATTTCCTGGACTTGTAATTGAAAATATCGACCCAAATTTTATAAATCATTCTTTATCAAAACTACCTTATGGCGTGGTTGTTATAAGTGGCACCAACGGCAAAACTACTACAACAAAAATGGTCGTTAGTTTACTCGAAGGCCAAGGATTAAAAGTATTCACTAATCGTACGGGTAGTAATTTTACAAGAGGAGTAGTGGCAGCTCTTTTAGGTGAAGTAAATATCAAAGGTAAACTGGATGCCGATATTGCCGTACTGGAGCTTGATGAGGCCCACGCTGTTAATTTTGTTAAAAAAATATCCCCAAAGTATTGTTTAATTCTGAATGTAATGCGGGATCAATTGGATAGATTTGGAGAGATTGATAATACCGCAGAATTGCTCAAAAAAGTTGTAATCAATACCTCGGAAGGAATCGTCCTAAATCGAGAAGATATCCGAGTATCAAAAATTGCAGATTATGTTAACAATAAAAAAGTAAGCTATTTTGGACTAGATAGTTCTTTGATTGATACTTTCCCTAATGACGATAATCTTCATTCAAATTTAAAAAATAAAAATAACCCTATAGTAGCTGATGTCGTTTTAGAAAAATTCAAAGATAATGAAGCGACATTTATTATAAACGGAGAAAAATTTCTGACAAAATTGAAATTAAATGGTATTTATAATGTCTATAATGCTACTGCATCAATAGCCTTAGTCAGAATGATATTAAAGGATAGAATTGACCAAAATAAAATAATGGACTCATTATCCAAGGTTACGCCGGCTTTCGGAAGGGGCGAATTATTAAAAGTAAATGGTCAACCGTTAGAATTAGTTTTAGTAAAAAATCCCGCAGGTTTTCAACTTGGCTTAAAATCATTTGACCCATCAGAATATGCAACAATGATAGCTATTAACGACAACTATGCAGACGGTCGCGATATGTCTTGGCTGTGGGACGTTAACTTTAGCAGTTTAGTCGAAAAAGGTGTTGATACAGTTTCAGGTATACGTGCATATGATATGGCTCTCAGACTAAAATATGATGAAGTACCTTTCGAATCGATTGAACAAAATATAAAAAAATCTCTTACTAAATTTATTTCAAAAAATAGTTCCAAACCTAAAAGAATATTCTGTACTTACACTGCGATGTTAGCTATTAGAAAAGAATTGTCAAAAATAACCAAAGTCGAGGTAATAAAATGAACGAAAAAGAAATCAGAATCGTTCATCTTTATTCTCACGATATGAATGTGTATGGTGATCGCGGAAATATTTTATGTCTTGAAAAACGTTTAGAGTGGTACGGTCATAAACCAGTGATAATCCACTACAACCAAGGAGACAAATTTCCTGATGATGCAGATATTATTATTGGTGGTGGTGGTCAAGACAGTGGTCAAAATAAAATTTACGAAAATTTATTATCAATTGGACCAAAAATAAAAAAAAGAGCCGACAAAAACGTGCCAATGTTGGTTATATGTGGAATGTATCAGTTATTTGGAAATTATTTCAAAACTAATGACGGCAAAATAATTAAAGGTATTGGATTATTCGACATCAAGACATACGGAAAAAGTGAGCGGTTGATTGGAAATATTTTGACATATAGCGAACAATTCGGAGAAATTATTGGTTATGAAAATCACAGCGGTCAAACTTATCTAGAAAAAAATATCAAACCTTTTGGAAAAGTAATATTAGGAGCTGGGAATAACGCAACCGACTCAAATGAGGGAGCAAGATATAAAAACGTTATCGGTAGTTACCTTCATGGATCATTACTTCCAAAAAACCCCAAAGTCGCAGATTTCTTGATTAAACAGGCCGTCATAAATAAATACGGTGAGTTTTCGCCAATAAAAGAAATTGACGATAGTATAGCAATATCAGCTAGAGAAATTGCTAAAAAAAGGCCAAGATAATTCAAAATAATATTAAAATTCTGTATATGGTTTTGGTCGGGGTGAAAGGACTTGAACCTTCGACCTCAGCGTCCCGAACGCTACGCGCTAGCCAACTGCGCCACACCCCGATACAAATATTTTACAACTAATAACCTATAGTTTGATACTTTATTGCTTGATAGTTTATTTCGTTATTAAATGGATTTTTAATAATTAATCTTTTTATTTCTTTACAGTTATTATTCGGGCAAGGACCAGAAATTTTTTCTTCACTAGAATATATTACATACCAAAACGATGGGTTTTGTATTACGAACGAATTGATGTCTTTAATTTTAAACTGATCGTTTCGTTTCAACATTTCAAGTGAACCGTATTCATATTCAGAAGGTTCAATGAAATATACAGGGTTATCAGCTGTAGAATAAAATATTGCTTCATAGAATAACCATGGTGAACCTGCGATAATTGGTAATTTCGATTCTGAATTTTGTTTTACTTTTTCAATAATTTGACGAGTGTTATTTGATGAATTCGTATTTTTGTTGAAATTTCCTAATTGATATACGTTACCTATACCAACTACCATAGCAACAGCAACAAGAATTGCAATTACATAAGTATAATATGACTTAAAAAGATTTTCACAATATGATAAAGTAACCCCCATATAAATTGCTATAAACAAAGATGATGTAAACAAGTAGCGGTCAACGAACGACGAACGTAAAGGTGGTAAAGACATTATAAATAGTAATATTATCGGGAAAACAGAAATAATTATTAGAAGTATATAATACTTTTTTCTATCCTTATTCATTCTCTTGTAAACATAATGACCGATAAATATAAAACCGATAAATAATATTATTAAATATAAAGCTAACCAGCCAGTCAACTGACTAGATTCTTGGTAAAATATAACGTTCGATAAGTAGTTTATCACCGTATTAGGCGTAACTGGAGGAATCCAAAAACCAAAAGCCTGTATTATTGATAATTGCGTAATAAAAAATGGAAGCCAAGGAACAAATATACCTAACGCGACTAAATTAGTAAATTTCCATTCTTTTGAAAAAAATCTTTGATAAAAATTTTTATTCGATGATTCGCATTTTATTACATAGGCACGCCAAACCCAATGAGCAATCCAAATTATGGCTGAAAAATAATGAGTCCACATTCCTAAACCCACAAAAATACCATAGACCATCCAGTGCGTTTTTTTATTACTTTCGGTAGCTTTTAATAGAAAAAGAGTTGCCATCATAGCGATAGCTACGACCATGGTATACATGCGAGCCTCTTGGCTGTATCTTATTAACATCGGAGAAAGAACTAAAAATAATAAACTGTATCTGGCAGCCTTTCTACCGAATAGACGATTTGTTATTAAATAACCAAGAACGATTGATATCCCTCCGAATAACAAACTCATTGAGCGGATAGCCAATTCAGAATTACCAAAAAACATACTCCATAATTTAAGAACCCAATAATATAAAGGTGGATGAACATCAAAAGCAGTATATTTAGCAATATCAAAAAAGTTAAATCTAATAATATATGCTCCGAAAGCCTCATCAAACCAAATTGAAGATTTTGTAATCGTAAATAAAGTAATTGCAGAAAAAACTGACAATCCTAAAATAATGAGTAAATAATCGGCGATTTGTATGCCAAAAATATTTGTTTTTCTTTTCATAAAATTTTTTATCATGACAGTCTAATCAATGATAACTTTTTGTGATATCAACGACAAGCATTTTCAAAATGATATTACTGGATATTATATTGCTGATGCGATATAATTTATCATTGTTACGGGGTGTGGCGCAGTTGGCTAGCGCGCGCGCTTTGGGAGCGTGAGGTCGAAGGTTCGAGTCCTTTCACCCCGACCATAAAAAATGCCTAGGCTTTTTATTCTAGGTATTTTTTATATTATTTTAATAACTAATTTTGATTTTTTGATTTTAAAAAAATCAACCAAGTTATAAAAATACCAAGAAAACTACCAAATATAACATCAGCCACATAATGTTGTTTTACGAATAGAGTCGAAATTATTATTAAGATTGCTATTACTACATTTATGTATTTATTCTTGCTATTTGTAATTAAATAATAAGATGCGAGTGATGCCGATAAAGCTGAGTGCAAACTTGGGAAACAATTATATGGATGGTCATGGTTATATATAAATCGGAGTATCTGTGAAAAAAAATCTTGAGAAATAATCACTTCGCGAGTTACATGTGTTTGAAGAGTTAAATATATAAGATATGCTATAACATTAATAATGATTAAAGAATAAGCTAAGGGCTTGAAATTATTTTTTCTATACCAAGCCAAAAAAATATTAATAAATAACCAAGGAAAATATAATAAGTATAAGATTGAAAAAAATGGAACTAACGGGATTATATTATCTATAACAGACCCAAGAATATAAATATTTTCCTGAGGTCTATTAAAAAATGGATACAAAAAAATTATTAACAAAAGAAAAAATAGCAAAAAGTTATTACTAATCAGTATTTTGTATATAAGATTTTTTTTCTGCCTAAATTGTTTGTTAATTTTTTTTATCATAATACTTATAATTATATCTATAATAATCATATCATTATTAGATAAATATGGGGCATTAGCTCAGTTGGTTAGAGTGCAGTATTCGCATTACTGAAGTCGGCGGTTCGATTCCGCCATGCTCCACCAGATATTGATATTAAATATCGTAAATTATATTATGCTAAAATACGTATATGAAAAATACTATAGAGAAAAAGACGTTTAGAAATGTTACTTTAGCAGTAGTCTATATTTTTTTAATTTCCCAAATAATGACAAATGGTGACAAATGGTTTGGAAATGACAATCAATTTCTAGCACCTTTTGTTATCTTGATGCTATTTTCATTATCTGCTGCAATAGTCGGCGGTTTAGTTTTTGGTGAATCTGTTTTCTTGTTTTTCGATAACAAAAAGAATGAAAGTATCAAGTCCGCTATTTGTAGTATAGGTTGGTTAGCAATATATACTACTTTAGGATTATTCATTTTAGTCTTGTGCAATATGGTATAGTAAAAAAAGTTTTTATTTAGTAATTTTTATTGCTTTCCCATTAATTAAAGCGTCTGCAATTTTTTTGTATGCTGAATATAAAATTCTCTGATAAGTACTTTGTGAAGTTTCCATTTTTAAAGCTGCTTGTTTTTGATCTAATTCGTTAATATGACGAAGACGAAAAGCTTCAACTTCTTCAGTAGTCAACTCAACATACTCAAGACACCTCATAGGAACACCTTGAGGTTTAAAATAAGTAACGTTTGGATAAAATTCTATATTTCTACAAAGTCTTGGTCTTGGCATAAGATTGATTATTCCTATTTTAAATGATAAATTAATACTAAAAGAAGGCCATCCGACCTCCTGCTAATTTAATGCAAAAGGTCGGTTCCCATGACTTCTTTTACTTTTTCTGGTCTTGTTCTAGTGCCATTTTTTCATCTCTTACTAATTTTAGTTCTTCCTCTAGATTTTTCTCTTCATTTTCTAAAGTAGCTAATTGATCCTTGGGAGAAATAATTCTCCTACGACCACCTCTACCTAATATTCCACGCATTGCACCAGTGCCACATGGACCCTGACCTCTACCAGTTTTTGGTCCTTGCCCCATAGGACCTGTACCATCAAATCTTGGCATCTTATATTCTCCTATATTTTATATTCAATAGTTCGACCTTTACGCACTATCTATTATGAGTATATACCCATAATACTTCATTGTCAATAATAGCATAAATGACTGATTAACATAGATATAAATTTTTACTTAGCGTATTCTATTGCACGAGTTTCACGAATAACATTTACTTTTATAGTCCCAGGGTATTGCATCGTACTTTCTATTTTATTAGCAATATCACGAGCTAATTTTATCGCACTCAAATCATCAATTGATTTCGGGCTTACTATTATGCGAACCTCACGACCAGCACTGATGGCATAGGCCTTGTCTATTCCATTAAAACTATTAGCAATATTTTCAAGATCACGCATTCTTTCAACGAAATTTTCCGCACTTACATTACGTGCTCCTGGACGTGCTGTTGATAATGCATCACATATACGAACAATCAATGCTTCTGGAGTCGTGGCATCAATATCATCGTGATGGGCTTCTATGGCGTGAACAATTTCTTCTGACATACCGTACTTTCTAGCTAACTCGGCAGCGATATGATGATGTTTCCCTTCCATTTTATGAGTTACAGCTTTGCCAGTATCATGAAGTAATGTTGCAATTTTTGTAATACGTACATCAGCTCCAATCTCTTCCGCTATCAAGCCAGCAATATGAGCCATTTCAACACTATGCATCAAGACATTTTGACCGTAACTAGTACGAAATTTTAGCTCTCCAAGTAGTCTAAGCATTTCTTTTGGAATACCAACCACACCCACTTCCCGAGCAGCATCTTCTCCTGCTCGATTAATTTCCTTATTAATCTCATTTTCGGCTTTTGCAACTACTTCTTCAATACGACCTGGATGTATGCGACCGTCTTTCATTAATAATTCCATGCTCATTCGAGCAATCTGGCGACGTACTGGATCAAAAGAACTAAGGATAATCATTCCTGGTGTATCATCTACTAAAATATCAACTCCAGTTGCTCTCTGTAATGCTTGAATATTTCGTCCTTCTTTTCCGATTATTCGGCCCTTAATTTCATCATCTGGCAGTTTAATTGCAGTAACTGTACGTTCAGCAGTTACTTCAGATGACATTCGTTCCATAGCGGTAACTAATATAGTCTGGGCTCGTTCTTCAACGTCTTCTTTTATATCGTTCTGTAATTTATTAACCAAACCAACTAAATCTTGTTTTATATCACGTTCAGTCATCTGTATTAATTTTTCTGCAGCTTCAGCTTTGGTTAATTTAGCAATTTTTTCAAGTTTATCTTGTTGTTTTGTACGTATATCACGAATTTCATCTTTCAATATTTCGACATCACGTTCTTGTTCACGAAGATTTTCGGACCTTTTATCAAGTTGATCAATTTTTCGATCAATCTGAGTTTCTCTATCAGCGATTCTGTCCTCGGTTTTTTTTAATTCTTTACGTCGTTCGTTTTCTAATTTAAGTGCTTCGTCTTTTGCTTTTAATATTATTTCACTTGCTTTCGTTTTCGCAGTAGCAATATCTTTTTCAATTTTTGATTTTGAAGAAAAACTTCGTTGTTTTTCGTAAACAAATGTACCACCAATCCCAAAAGCAGCCCCAATAATACCGGGAATAATTAATTCAATCATTGCTCATCCTTCCTTGTTGAGGCATTTCTGTCTATATATAACTCAAGGCTAAAACAAAAGTATCAATATTCAGTCAGCCCGTAACAGTGTTTTTCAAAAAAATATTCGGAGGTCCAAAAGGACTGATTATATAGTAACCTTTTTTACAACTTGTGTGCAAGACAATAATTATTATTTTTTTGGAGGAGTAATTTTCGCATCGCTACCATAAAACGGCAAGATTATCTTTTCATTTTTTGAAGAATTTATTTTTTCCAATACAGTATTTTGCCAATTATCACCTTTGGCACTAACAATCGGTACGCCTAGAGAATCAGCCATAGTGTTTAATACAGTTAATCCAATCCTAAGACCAGTAAAACTACCTGGGCCTTCAAAACCTCCAATAGCAAAAATATCAGACCAATCTTTGTCGCATTCACTTAGTGAATTACTGATAAAACCTAATAATCCTTTTGCCATCATCCTATCTGCTTGCCATTCAAAATCTTGACGCCATTCTCCATTTAGAAAGGTTAATTTACAAACATTAGTACTGGTATCAAGCATTATAAGCATCACACACCTCTTTTATTAACTTATCACCAATAGGACCACTAGAGTTTAATAATAATTTTCTAGACTCGTTAGGTTGTACGATAATATTAATTTTTAACCTATCTGCAGGAAGTAATTTCTTTATAGTATCTGACCATTCAATTATTGTAACTGTATTTTTGTCATCTAAAGATTCTTTTAAATTTTCGTTCATTATCATCCCCGCCATATTCAATCGATAGAAATCATAATGATCTAGAGTAATATTATTTTTTGCAGGATATTGACGAAGAATCGTGAAGCTAGGACTGTTAATTTTATCATCTATTCTTAATCCTTCAGATATTCCTTTAACTAGAGTAGTCTTACCAGAACCAATATCTCCTATAAGTTCAATAATTTCACCGCCCTTAAGAAAATCGCCAATAATTTTTCCAAATTTTATCATTTGGATTTCGTTCTCTACCTCAATAGTCATATCATGATTATAACATCTGGTGTTTTTTTCGTTTGTAATCTACAATAGAGCACAAGCAGTATGCGTATTTCCGATGTAACAATGGAAAAATTGCTCTTACGCAGTGGTGTGGCTACTGCAGAGCAAGTTGACGCCCTTATAGAAGAGGCGGTTCGTTTAAAACGCTCTCTTCAAGACGTCACGATGCAGAACGAAGTCGCTGACGAAAAGACATTGGCTAAAGCATTTTCAGAGTATGCCCAAATACCTTATATTGAATTGAATTCAAATGATATTCACCCAGATGTGCTTAATAAAATACCAGAGAGAATCGCACGTCAATATAATGCGATACTTTTCAAGATAGACGAAGATGGTACCTATCATCTTGCTATGGATGACCCAGATGACGTCATGGCAGTCGACTTTTTAGAAAAACAGTTCGGTGCTAATACGAAAATATACATAGCACCACACAATAATATAATCGAAACTCTAGAAGCTTATCGAAGCGATGTTGACCAAGAGTTAAATGAAGTTATTGACATTCAAAGAGCCGATGAAATCGATCAAAATGAAAATATATCCGAACAAGAAGTATCCGAAGATTCGCCTATTGCCCAAACTGTAAATCTATTACTTGAATACGCTATCCGTCAACAGGCAAGTGATATTCATATAGAGCCTCGTGAAGGCTATGTTCAAGTTCGCTACAGGATAGATGGCGTCCTCAAAGAAGTAAACCGTTTGCCAAAAAATGTATTAAATGCCCTTGTAAGCCGTATAAAAATTCTTAGTAATCTAAAAATTGATGAAAGAAGAGTCCCACAAGACGGACGCTTTAAAATAAAAGTCGGAAGCAAACAATATGCATTACGTGTCAGTACAATACCTGTATCTGACGGTGAAAAAACTGTAATGCGTATTCTTGACGAGTCTAATCAAGCCCTCGCTCTTGAATCATTAGGATTCTGGGGAGAATCCTTGCAAATATTCAAGGCTTCGCTTTCAGAGTCTAACGGAATGATATTGATTACTGGACCGACTGGTTGCGGTAAATCAACTACATTATTTAGTGCTCTTACTATGTTAAATACACCTGATGTAAACATATCTACTATCGAAGATCCAGTTGAATATAAAATTCCAGGCGTTAATCAAACACAGACTAACTCAAAGGCTGGTATGACATTTGCCAATGGCTTGAGGGCATTACTACGTCAAGACCCAAATATAATAATGATAGGTGAGATTCGTGACGTTGAAACGGCTGATCTTGCAGTACAGGCAGCATTAACCGGCCATTTAGTGTTTAGTACACTGCACACAAACGATGCAGCCACCTGCTTACCGCGTTTGTTGGATATGAAAATTGAACCATTTCTTATTGCTAGTATCGTCAGAGTGGTCGTTGGCCAAAGGTTAGTCCGAAAATTAAATAAGGATTCAAGAATTAGCTACGTCCCAAGTGATGAAGAAAAAAGAGAAATTATCAGAATGTTCGGCTTGAAACCTGGTCAAAATTTTAGTTATATTCACGAATTAGAGAAAAAGGCAGCTCTTGAAGGCGTAGGTGGAGACACCCCGCTGAGCACTGATGAAAATGGTATAAAAGTCTTATGGAGAAATAATAGTGAAGACAATGGTAATGGCTCACTTAGTGGCTATAGAGGAAGAACAGGTATATACGAAGTATTAAACAACAGCGTACCAATGCAAAGATTGATTATGGCAAATGCAACAAGTAATCAATTAAAGGATCAAGCTATCTCCGAGGGCATGATGACGATGCAAGTAGACGGATTAATAAAGGCTTTGAGAGGCGAAACAACAGTCGAAGAAGTAATCAGAGTAACAAAGGAATGATCTAATGCCAATATTTTCATATATAGCAATCGACAATCAAAATAAATCAATCAATGGAACTATTGAACAGCCTGACAGAACAAGTGCTATTAGTGCACTAGTTAAACAAGGCTTAAGGCCAATAAGTATTAAGGAAACAAAAGTCGACACGAAAAGTAAAAAAACAACTAGCCAATTCGGCACGTTATTTAAAAATAACGATAAAGTAAAGAATGACCAACTTGTAATTTTTACTCGACAATTAAGTGCCATGGTTGGTGCTGGAGTACCGTTACTTCAAGCATTAACCTCTTTATGTGATCATATAACCGAAAGTCCTGCTTTACAAAAAATATTAACAGGCGTGATAAATGATGTAGAAGCTGGTTCTACCTTGGGTGATGCTCTTGGAAAATACCCTTCAACATTTAACGATGTATACGTCAATATGGTTCGAGCTGGTGAAGCTGCCGGTATTTTGGAAGAAATTTTAAACAGGCTTGCTCTTCAACAAGAAAAAAGTACGAAAATTAGAAAAAAAGTAAAAAGCTCAATGATATATCCAGTTGTACTTTTATCGATTACAGTGTTAGCATTTTTTGGACTAATGTTTTTCGTCGTACCACAAATCGGAAATGTGCTTACGGATTTAGGTGGACCAGATGCTAAACTCCCAGGAATAACTTTATTCATGTTAGGTTTAAGTGATTTTATAATAAGCTACTGGTATATAATATTCGGTGCAATTGGAATAATGACATTTTTAATACTTGCTTACATCAAAACACCAAAAGGTAGGTATAAATTTCACAAAATCATTCTAAAAATACCAGTCTTAAAAGTACTAATCATGAAAGTCGCAGTTGCAAATTTCGCCCGTACTTTCTCCGCTTTAACTCAAGCTGGAGTCGCCGTACTTGAGGCTCTTCATGTCACATCTCGAGCTGTAGGAAATGCCGTATATGAAGAGGCTTTACTACAAGCTGCAGAGGAGGTAAAAAATGGCAAGACATTATCTTCAGTAATCGAGAAAAATTCAATATTTCCGCCAATTGTTCCTCAAATGCTTTTGGTTGGAGAAGAGACTGGACAGACAGACAAAATTTTAGTTAAAGTTGCAGATTTTTTTGAAGAAGAAGTTGACGTAGCAATAGCAGGCCTAAGCTCTATTATCGAGCCAGTCATGATCCTAGTGATGGGTGGTATGGTTGGCCTAATTGCTGCTAGTGTTATGTTACCTATTGCAAATCTTGCTCAAAGTATTAAAGCTTAATAATGACACGATAATTTGCTCGTGTTATAATAATCACCAGAATTCACTAGTGGGCATCATGACAAAATTAATATTAAAAGATAGACCAATCGTCGGACTTGATATCAGTAGCACTGGTATTAAATTAATGGCGATAAATCAAAAAGAGTCTATCGTAATTGGATACGGTTCTCTTGATCTTGAGCCAATCAAAATAAAAGAATCTTTTGAAAATTCTAGCCCTTACTTATCTGAAAACGTTGAACTACTAGTAAAGGATAGGTTAATTGGCTCACTACCAAGTAGGCATGTAGCTATCAGTATACCAACATCTCGAACTTATTCTAGAACTTTCTCATTACCTTTGAGTGCAACGAAATCTTTAAAAGATGCTGTCGATTTGGAAGTTGATCAATATATTCCAGTTCCCAGATCATCCTTATATGTCGACTACGAAATAGTTGAACGAACAAAGAATGACGTAACAATAATAATGAGTGCAGTTCCAAAGGCACTTATAGACAATTGTGTAGCAGCTACAGAAAACGCAAATCTAGAAGTATGTCTAATAGAGCCCGCTATAAACTCTGTTGCAAGATTACTTACAAAAACTGAAGAAGGTCATCTGCCAAGTGCCATTGTCGACATTGGTCCAGCAAGCACAGATATCGCAATACTTGATAGAGGTGTTATAAGGGTGACTGGAGGAGTTGCCATCGGCGGAAACACATTCACTCTGGACATTGCGCGAAAACTCGGTATAGAACTTGAAAATGCTCATCAATTAAAGGTATTAAACGGTTTAAGTGCTGGGCCGAGACAGGAAAAAATAAGAAATTCAATCGAACCAAGTTTGAAAAAAATTATTTCAGAAGTGCGAAAAGTAATGCGATACTATAACGAAAGAATAAGAACTGATATAAAAATCGAACAATTACTAATAGTCGGAAGTGGGAGTAATATGCCTGGAATTGGTGAATACTTTACTAACGAGTTAATTATGCCTTCTAGAGTGGCAAGTCCTTGGCAAAAACTTGATTTTGGTAAGTTACCTGAGCCAGTTAGACAATTCAGACCTAGATATATTACTGTGGCTGGATTAGCTAGTATTAACCCTAGGGATATTTGGAAATGATTAATATTCTTCCTGATGAGATTAAAAGCCAAAAAAAGGCAGCTAGGATCAACGGCCAACTATTGAACTACATCACTATACTGCTTTTTTCATTAGGATTTTTAGCAATCGCCTGCGGAACAACCTATTACATATTAAAAAATATAGAAACAAAATCCCAAGAAATAATTAAACTTGAGAATGAATATTCACAAGCAATGTCAAAGGTTTCAGATATCAATAACAGCTTGGATAATGTTCAAAGTATCATGAACAATGATGTTATATATAGCAACATACTATTAGCAATCGGTAAAGCTATTCCTGCTCAAGCAATAATAAAATCCTTATCTATTAATGAAAAAGATTTAAGTTCACCCGTCACTATCAAGATTCTTTCAAAATCCAGCGACATTGTATCTCAGTTAGGTAATAATTTTTCAAATCCAATTTTTTCAAATTATAATTTAGTAGAAACAAATCCCAATTCAACAGATACAAGTGGATATCCTGTCGAAATTACAATCACTGTTTTAATAAATAGGAACTTTTCAATATGAAAAACACTGGCTTTAAGGCATCTTCATTTCGAATAATTCTTGTCTTTATTCTTGCATTGAATGTATTTATAATAGTTGGAGGATTTTATTTATCCTATCAAAAATTAAATGATTATGCTTCAAAAGTATATAGTATTGCTCCGACTGCTTTTTCCGATAACGAACAGGATACGATTACAAAAAAATTAAAAGAAGAAGCTGATAATAATAGATCTATAAGCGATAAAGCAAATAATGTTATCCTAGTAGAACAAAATTATCAAGGTCAAGTTATTATTGATTTAAATAAATATGCTTCATTAAGCGGGATTCCACTACCAACTTATAATTTTAATGCGACTGAATCAACTACAAGTAGTATACCCTCAATACAAGGAATAAATATAAAATCATTTATAATAACAATTAATGAACCTATAGAATATTCAAGTTTAATAAAATTTTTGAAATATATAGAGACAAATCGTCCAGTAATCCAGATTACCGGAATTAATATCTCGAGAGACTCAAATAATAAAGTGTTAGTAAATCCGATTAATGCGAGGGTATATACAAAATAATGGCAAAAATTCCTAACAAAAAAAAGTTAAATTACAGCGATTATACAATCAAAGATAGTATTGCAAAATACAGTACTACGATATTTATTATATTTGTACTCTTAATTTTAATGATCTCAGTTTTACTACTAAGAAATATATTTATTCAACAGTCTTTAAATAATAAAAATAAAGACTTATCAAATTCAAATATATCGATTGATCCAAAAATTGATAGTTATTTAAACAGATTATTAAGTAGCGAAAATAACACATCAGAAATCATATTACCATCTGATAGAATAGATCCATTTTTTGAATAATTTGCATGCCTGCATAAAACACTTATACTAATAGTATGCTTATTCTTGGATCAAGATTAATTAGTACGCCTATAATGGGGCTACAGACGGGAACGAAACTCGCTGAGACAAAAAATCCAGTAATTGATCCCGGTAACTTAAAGATTATTGCTTACGAAGTCAGTGGAAAATTATTATCTGATAATCCTTCATTTATTAGAATTGCCGATATCAGGGAATTGAGTGATGTCGGTTTTATTATCGATAGTAATGATGAATTTATTGGTCTTGATGATGTGATTAACCTTAAGAAAATTTACGAATTAAATTTTAATTTAATTAATCATAGTGTAATTGATGAAATTGGTCGCAAACTTGGAAAAGTGTGTGATTACAGCTTAGAGACCGATACTTTCTTGATACAACAATTAAATATTAAAAGAAATATTATAAAGAGTTTTAACGAAACAAATTTATTAATTCATCGTACACAAATTGTCGAAATTAACGATAAGGACATTGTGGTTAAGTCAAACACAAAAAAACTTCATTCCATACAACATCCAAGTCAATTATCCTATATTAATCCTTTTCGTTCGACTGTTCCTCAAGTCGAAAATCTAGAGTTATAAATTATCTTCCTGAAGATAGTTTTTAATATCTTCATAATTAAAACCCTTTCCAATTAAATATCGAATTAATTTATTACTGTCTTGATATCTATTAATTTTTCTTTCAATTACTTTTCTAAGCTCTTCTTTATCACTCCGAATAGATTTCTTGATAACACTTTTTATAATTTCTATATTGACACCTTTTTGCTGTAGCTCTAGAGATAGTTTTTTTTGACTTATACCTTTTTTAACCATCCTGTTTTCTACCCAATACTCAGCAAATTTTTTGTCATCGACATATCCCTTATCGATCAATCGCTTTAAAACTTTTTCGCAATTTTTTTCATGATTATCAATATCTATGCAGTAATCTTTTTCATTTTTTTTCTGACGATACAAATAATGACTTACTTCTCTTACGCTTCGAGGCCTAATTAAACTATATTTAAGAGTCTTTATATATATTTTGCCAAAATTACTTTCATCGATAAACTTTTTGATATCTCGTTCATTTATTTCTTTGTTTAATTTAATACCGAGTTCGTAAATCTGACTTACATCAAGACTAAAACGATATTTTCCATCAACTGATATATTTACGCGTGACTCGTCACGTTTTTGTGGATTAATTGAAGTAATTTTCATCTTAATCGCCTAAACATATTTTCATGAGTTCAGGAAATTCGTGAGTTTTCATATCATTAAAAGTAAAATGACCAAAATTATCAAATTCGTAATAAATAAGACTAGTCGTTTCTTTGCGTAATTTATCGACAGAAGATTTTATTTCAGGCATATCATTATTTGAATAAATTACTTTAATTCCAAATTTAGTTTGCCTATCAATATTTTTATTTATATTAAAATCAAAAAAATTCTCTAATCTTTTTTCTACATCTAACCATGGAGCTACTAATACTACCTTCCCTACATTTATTTCAGGGTTTTCGCAAAGCCAACGTATTAAAAAACCTCCGCCACAACTATGGCCAACTAATAGGGTGTTATTGTCAGGTGATAATCTATCTAATTCTTTTTTCCATTTATCATAATCTGGTTCATAAGGACTCGGCATCTCTGGAGTTTGTGCTAATAATCCTCTTCTTAAAAGTTGTTGTTGTAACCAAGGAAACCAATGACTATTACTTGGGCTATCAGCGGCTCTTTCAAAATATTCTTTTTTAGAAAAAATACCGTGAATAATCACTGCACGATTCATATTAGATATCCTATTCTATTACTTTTTCCCTTACTTTTTTCTCTATCTCTGATAATATTTTTGGATTACTAGCAAGATATTCTTTAGTAGCTTCGCGTCCCTGTCCGATTTTTGCTTCACCATAATCAAACCAAGCACCGGATTTTCGTACAATTTCATGTTGTACAGCTAGATCTAGAACATCACCAGTTTTGCTTATGCCTTGGTTATACATGATATCAAATTCTGAC
Organism: Candidatus Saccharimonadota bacterium; assembly: GCA_035399865.1. GTDB lineage: Bacteria > Patescibacteriota > Saccharimonadia > Saccharimonadales > Saccharimonadaceae > UBA1547. Next base: position 95,513 of record DAOPJW010000002.1, on the reverse strand, counting down.
ACCCTAAACGGCGGAGCAATCTTGTTTTTAACGATTTTTACTTTGGTACGATTACCAATAATTTCTTCGCCTGACTTAATTTGCCCTGTCCGACGAATATCAATTCGTATTGAAGCATAGAATTTTAAAGCATTGCCACCAGTCGTAGTTTCTGGATTTCCAAACATCACACCAATCTTCATACGAATTTGGTTAATGAATATTACTGTAGTTTTACTTTTGTTAATAATTCCAGTTAATTTTCTAAGAGCTTGACTCATAAGTCTGGCCTGTAAACCCATGTGACTATCGCCCATTTCACCATCAATTTCTGCCTGAGGAACCAAAGCTGCTACAGAGTCAATAATAACGATATCGATAGCATTGGATCTTACAAGAGTTTCTGCTATTTCTAATGCCTGTTCGCCGTTATCTGGTTGCGAAACAAGCAAATTATCGACGTCTACGCCTAATTTTTTGGCATAAGATGGATCAAGAGCATGTTCAGCATCAATAAATGCCGCTGTACCACCGTTTTTTTGTATTTCAGCAATTGCATGAAGAGCTAAAGTTGTTTTTCCTGAAGATTCTGGTCCAAAAATTTCTATAATTCGTCCCCTTGGATAACCTCCACCTAGAGCTAAGTCTAGCGACAGTGAACCACTACTAAATAAATCGACTGAGATTGTTTTTTTGTCACCTAATCTTCTGATTGCACCATCACCAAATTGTTTATTGATTTGTTCTTGAGCCAATCCCAAGGCTTTTAACCTACCCTCACTGGCAATTGGTTTTTCACCTATATTAGTTTTTTCAGCCTTTTTTGCCATATTTTCCCCTCTTATATATATTAATTATACTTCGATAGCAAACAATTTGCTATAATATATTAAATGAAGAAACATAATAATGGATTTACGGTAATCGAATTAGTATTTACTATTTTGTTACTTAGTTTTGCATGTATTTTGTTTTTTACTCAAAAACAAAGCACAGAAGCAACATCAAGAGATGATAAGAAAAAAACTGCCATAAATGTAATTTATTACAGCTTAGAAGAAGTATTTTATAATTCAAACAAATATTATCCACAAAACATCACCAGCGAAATTTTACCATCAGTAGATCCAGAATTATTAAAAGACTCAGAAGGCTTACTAATTAATACTGCTGGCAGTGCTTACAATTATTTTCCAACAGATTGTCTTGACAATAAGTGTAAAAAATATACATTAAAAACATCACTAGAAAAAGAAGCTGATTTTATAAAAACTAATCGCAACTAGCATTAATCACGATTATTTTTTTCTTTTTCTCTATAACTATCGATTGTATTATTTAAAGTAGCAATGAACTCTTTAGGATTTGAAATATAAGAAAATTTATATAAAGTACCGTTTGCTTCAATAGTCATTCTAATAGAACCGTGATTAAATATTTGCTGGATAATATTTTTTTGACTAAAACTAGTATCTTCAATATTCGACAAATGAACAGTTTTTTCACGTCTTGAAAATAATCCTGTTTGAATTTGTTGAATTAAATTTTCGTTTGTCAAAAATAACTTATTATTAACATAAATATAATAGATGATATACATACCAATAATTGTTAGTCCAATAAAAGCAATCAATGGAAATATAACCGAATACAAATCGGCCGAAGCTCCAGACAGTCGAAGTTCTTTTACTAGTAAATCATAGTTAAAAATTGCAATAAACAATAATGTAATAATCGAAAGTCCTACTAAAGTTGGTAAGAATAATCCTATAGGATGACGTTCTATTGCACTAATTACATATTCATTTTCACTTATATCAATTTCAGGAAATATTTTTTTTGATTGACTATGTTTTAATTTTACTATGTCACTAATTGGCTGAGGCGTAGTATTTTTTGATATTAATTTTTTATCTTTAGAATTTTTCTTTAACGGCTTGTCAGACCAATTCCAATCCTTCGTTATTGGAGGATGAGCATAAAGAGGTCGACCCTCAGCATCATAGGCTACTGGATGATTATAATCAACTGGTGATTGTTTTTCAGGCTCCATAAGATAATTATATCAACTTTTGTTGATTTTCACTTAAATCAATTTTTTTACCAATATACTTATATGCTTTTGGAGTTACACGTCGACCTCTTGGAGTTCTTTCAATAAAACCGATTTGTAATAAATAAGGTTCATAGAAATCTTCTATAGTAGTAGCTTCATCACCAGTAAGAGCAGAGATAGTATTTAAACCAACAGGATTTATTCCATAATTATCAATCATACTATTCAAAAGGTTTCTATCACCTGGATCAAGCCCTAATTCATCAATTTCAAGCATAGAAAGTGCATCGAGCGTTATTTTAGTATCGATAATACCGTCACCATTTACGTCTGCATAGTCACGAACCCTCTTTAATAAACGGTTAGCAATTCTTGGTGTTAATCTAGCTCGAGTAGATAATATTTTTGCTGCTTCTGGCTCAATTTTACTATCTAAGATTTTTGAAGACCTTTCGATAATCTTGGAAATTTCTTCATTTGAATAAAATTCCAAACGATGGATTAATCCAAACCTATCTCTTAATGGAGCGGCTAATGCACCTGTTCTAGTAGTTGCTCCAATGACCGTAAATTTTGGCAGATCTAAACGCACACTACGAGCAGCTGGACCTTTGCCAATCATAATGTCCAACTTATAATCTTCCATAGCACTATAAAGAACTTCTTCGACGGAACGACCAAGACGATGGATTTCGTCAATGAAAAGAATATCACCATCGATTAAGTTTGTTAAAATACTAGCTAAATCTCCTGCTCTCTCGATAGCAGAACCAGCAGTTATCTTGATATTAGTACCCATTTCATTAGCAATAACTGTTGCCATTGTTGTTTTACCAAGTCCTGGTGGACCGTATAATAACACGTGATCAATTGGTTCCTTGCGTTTTTTTGCAGCATCTATTGCAAGTTTTAAATTTCTTTTCAATCGAGTCTGGCCGATATATTCTTCGAATACTTTTGGACGTAACGTAAATTCTATCTCTTTTTCTTGGTCACCATCATGAAGATTTATGTCCGTAATTCTTTCAACAGCCATTATTTACTCCTAAGAGCTTGTTTAACACGCTCAGACGTTGATAATTCCGTAGATACCCCATCAAGTGCTTTACTTGCATCACTCAAACTGAAGCCTAGCGACATAAGAGCTTCTAAAGCTTCGTCGTTACTACTGATAACTGGAAAATTCATACCATTTGCATTAAATGTGATTGCTTTTCCAACCTTATCAGAGAGATCAATCACTACACGTTCAGCTGTCTTTTTTCCAACGCCTGTTGCTTTTGATATAAATAAAGCGTCTGAACTAGCAATAGCATTTCGGACTTTCTCGCTATCCCCTAATGACAGAATTGACAAAGCAGCCTTCGGACCTATGCCTTGAACAGTAATTAATAACTCAAATAATCTCTTGGCTATTAGGCTAGAAAAGCCAAATAATTCTTGACTTTGTTCTCTTATATGGTGATAAGTATAAAACTTTACATCAGATTCAAGTTCGGTTTTTTCAAAATCGCCTATCGCGACCTGAATCTCATAGCCCACACCATTAACATCCACAATAATTGATGAGTTAAACTTCTCGACTACTTTCCCAAAAATATGTGCAATCATAAATCTATTATACCAGTGGACATTAGAGAATGGGTAATTGCCGTTGCTAAAGCATCTGCAAGATCATCAGGTTTTGGAGTATTACTAAGTCCTAATCTAATACGCACCATTTCCTGAACTTGTTTTTTGTCAGCCTTACCATAACCAGTAACTGACTGTTTAATCTGTAGTGGTGTGTACTCTGAGATCTTTAAATTATTTTTTTGTCCAACTAGCATCGCAACACCACGAGCATGAGAAACACTCATAGCGGTCGTTGTATTTTGAGCAAAATACAATTTTTCAATTGACATAACATCCGGTTTTGTGTCAGAAATTATATTATTAAGATTATCGTATATTTCCTCAAGTCTTTCATTTAGTGGGGTCTTGGGAGGCGTTTTTATGACCCCTGCATCAACTAGTTTCATCTTGTCATTAACTACATCAATAACGCCAAATCCTAAAATACCAGTTCCTGGATCAATGCCAATTATTCTCATACAACCAGTATATGCTATTTGGATTTAATAAATATATTTATAATCTTGGTAACGAATTTTCTAATTTCTTTTCGCCACTCCCAAAATCCATAACCAACAGCTATTATTCCAACTCCAGCAATAGACCACCATAACAATGGATTTGACATAGTCTTTGTAGTTTTTTCTGTAGCAAAACTTGCTGTCGGAATAACCGAAACAATCTTTCGGCAACGATTAGTTTCAGGATTTCGTTCTTGGCCTTCGGGACAAGGCTTCAATGTTGTTGATAATCCAAGAACACTTGCAGTAACGGTACGGCAACGATTAGTTTCGGGATTTCGTTCTTGGCCTTCGGGACAAGGGATATAAGCTACCACGTCTGAAACAATATTACGACAACGATTAGTCTGTTCATCTCTATATTGACCTTGTTTGCAAGGAACTAGTGTCGGACTAGCTACAATCTTTCGGCAACGATTAGTTTCAGGATTTCGTTCTTGGCCTTCGGGACAAGGCTTCAATTTATTTTCTATCGTTGGAGAGTTTTCAAATTCGTTAATTATTAACGAAGCCAAATTACTTCTACCTGGAGTAGATTGATTTGAGTATTGCCAGATATTATCTACCAAGGTCCAAGATAAACCTTGCTCTGCGTCCATATATGAAATCGTATCGCCCAAAAATGAATCGTCAATTGATTTCAATAATACCTCACTGGAAGTATTTACTAATGTAAATTTCATATCATCATCATAAAATGATGCATATTCATAAGATTTAATGATTGAATTTTGCGGGAAATTATAGGTCTTGCCTCCAACTACTAATTCGTAATCGTCTAAATTAATGTCAAATGAGTTCGGGTTGTATAATTCAATAAATTCGTTACCATCATCAGTTCCAATTGCATTTGGTAAAAGCTCCGTTATATTTATGGGGTAAAATATTTTTTTACATAAATTATCGCTGTCAATTTCATATCCTTCAGGAATAATTTCTTGAATACCTTCTAAATTCGAGCACTCGTCATGTTGTATGCAATTACTTTCACTATTAATTTCAAAACCATCAGGCAAAACATCTTGAAGTCCATCAATATTCATACATATATCGACTGCTTCGTGTATACATTCATAATTATCGTTATATTCGAATCCTACTGGAATATCGGTTTGGATACCTTCTAAGTTACTACAGATATCCTCAACTTCATATACGTTGCCGTAATGGTATTCAGAATTTTGATCAATTATTTCAAAATCATCAATATTTGAATCGGTATCTTGATAATATCCTTCTTGTGTTAATTTGCGATTTAGTACTTTTCCTGATGATGGAGCCAAGGATAAATTCTGATCACTACTCGAAATACCCCATCCAACTTGGTCAATCTCATTATTATCATTATCAACCAATATTACATAGCCCCCAGTGCCAGATAATGTATAAGAAAATTGCATATCTCCAAAAATTAGTTGGTTTGATACTGCCAATATATATGATTTCGATGGTACAAATATGTGCGAATTAGCATTTGAAGGATAAAAGCATGACATATTTTCTTTGACTAAACTTATACTTTGATAGTATATGCACCAGTCAGAAATCTCTTGATCGATGTCACTATTGTTGTATATTTCAACGAATTCGTTTTTTGCTGAAATACTATCACCTGTTTTGACCTGGCTAATAACCAAGCTCGTACTAACTGCAAAAAGTGGCTGATTAATTATTAAACATGCTGAAAAAATGCTGAAAAATAATTTTAAAAAATAAAGCTTATTCATAACAATATATTATGTTTTTTCTAAGCTTAATTCAAGTATTTTATACTTTTATTATAAATCTACTGTAATATCAACGTTACTATAGACATTTACTACGTCATCAAGATCGTCAATTGATTCAAGTAGCCTAATTATCTTTTCAGCAGTACTACTGTCGGATATTTCGATAATTGAATTTGGAACATATTGTAATTCAGCGGAATTAATCGTCAAGCCATTATTAATTATCATTTCTCTCACTTTAGATAAATCTTTTTGATTAGTATAAACAATAAGTTCACCATCTTCTTCGATAGCATCGTTAGCACCCGCATCTAATACTACTAATAATGCATTTTCGTCAGTTTCAGCAACTCGTATTACGCCTTTTTTTGTAAATTGAAAAGCTACACTGCCAGTATCAGCAAGACGACCACCATTTTTAGATAAGGCGTTTTTTACCTCCGGCAAAGTACGGTTTTTATTGTCGGTAGCAGTTTCAATCATGATGCCAATACCACTAGGGCCAATGCCTTCGTAAGTTATTTCTTCCAAAATTGCAGCATTTTTATCAGCAACTCTGTCAATTGCTCTTTGAATATTAGTTGCAGGCATATTTACCGCTTTGGCTTTCTCTATAGCCATAGCGAGAGTTGAATTCATTGACGGATCAATACCGTTACGGGCTGCAATTGCGATTTGATTGCCGATTTTCGTAAAAATTGCACCTCTTTTTGCATCTTTGGCACCTTTTTCACGTTTAATAGTTGACCATTTGCTATGTCCCGACATAGTAGTACCTCACGTTGATTTTATTCGTATTTATATTATTATAACAGATTATTCGACAATATTAACGTCTCTTAGCTTATATTTTGTTATTTTCGACATATAAAAGACAAGAAAAATAATTAAAATATAACAGCTTATCAAGCCAGAAATCCCGAAATTGATATTGCTTAAAGCCCAAGGCAAATCAGCAAAAAAATCAGATACCTTAACCATATAGAGAAGAATGAAGTATGCCGGTAAAGCTAAAATATTCGAAATCGCAGGGATTATTAAATTACTAATACCAGCAATGAAAGTTAGTAGCATAGCTAAAGGTACTAACGGCAAGACAAGTAAATTAGAAAAAATTGCCACATTGGATAATTGACTGAATGTCATAATCAATAATGGAGCTGTAGCAATTTGAGCAGATATAGTTTCAATTAAAATTTGAATATAAAATTTCGGTTTTTCATCACCGAATAAATATCTTTGTAATAAAGGAGCTATTATCATCACTCCAGCAAATGCTACGAATGATAATTGCCATCCTAAATCACCCCACGCAAAACTTGGGTTAATCATTAAGGTTATTGATGCAACAATAATTAGCAGTACTAACGGATGAAACCTTCTACCATAGTACCAAGTTGCAAGACTTAAGAAAGCGACCAGACCAGCCCTCGACATACTTGGACTCATACCAGTTATTGAAATAAAGAATATTACCACCAAAGAAGCAGACAATACTGATAAATATTTTGAAAATCTTGCGAATAATCTTCGTGTTAAACGAACTAATATTGTCAAATTATAACCACTCGCAACAACTATATGGGTCAAGCCAGCAATTTGTAGAGAGAGAGCTAAATCAACTGGTAAAGAACGTTTTTGACCAACTAAATATCCAATCCCTAGGCTTGATTCTGGCTCGGAAATCACACTTCGAACAGCATTTGAAAACTTATCTCTGATAGATAGGGCAAAATCACCCTGAACATTGACAATTTTTTTAACATTAGCTCTATAAATTACTCCAGAAAAATTACCAAAACCTTTATCTAATTTCCCATATATTGTTAATTCGTCACCTCTTTTTATATCTACGTAATCAGTAGTAACCCAAATTAATCCTGGAAATGACTTGCCGTTTATTTTTAAATTCTCTAATCGAATTACGATTTGATTAGATGAATCAGTATCGATATCATCTTTGTTGACACCATTAACGTTTACATAGCTACCGTACAGCGGCTCATAATTAGATAATTCACCAGCAATGATTGATCCCCTATAAATACCCAAAAGTGTACCACCTAAAATTAAAGTCGGGATTAAATACTGATATCTCAGACTTATTGCCACAAAAATAAGTGCTAATGAAACGATAAAAACTAAACTTAAATCAATATCGGTTATATTTAAATAACGAGAAATAAAAATGCCAATTATAAATCCTGAACAAATGATCGAAATAGCCCAAGACATATGAATTTTTTGCCTTAAAGACCACCAATTCATAAAATAAAGTATACCATAAGCTTATAATTAGCTGTAATTAAACAAAGTACTTCCAAATAAAATTATCCATCCTAAGGATGAATATTTTTATTTGGAGGGACCAGTGGGACTTGAACCCACGACACCCTGCTTAAAAGGCAGGTGCTCTAACCACCTGAGCTATGGTCCCAAATTATAAAATGATAAGCCATTTATTTATCATCAGGCCGTATACTACCTAAAAAATGTACCACTAATAGGGGTAACTTGTCAATGGCGACGCTTTTTATCAGCTAAATGTACCGGCTTGGTCATAAATAAATCTATTACAGAGACCGTAAGGCCAGATCCGATAATAACTTCCCTGTTATTTACTAACCAAGAGTAAATACTTGATACGTCATCTTTTATTGCAATCATGTGGCTAAGAGGATCTATAAGGAATGTTAAAGCAAGTAGCGTGAATAGACTTGCTCCAATTAATCTTCCAATAAATGTTCTATAGGCATAGCCGTGAAATAATAACAAAACTGCAGGTAATAACGTTATCGCCGATAAAATTAATGCAGATGAGTAAGTACTATTTGATATTCCGATTATTCCAGCGATTATACCTGCATCGTATTGCCACAAATCACTTAAAATATACCCTGCTGATAAAGCTAATCCCAATAAACCAAAACGTCTCCTACTAATATAGGCCGAAACAAACAATACAACAGCTACAGCAATTAAAATTACTATTGGCTTCATCTTGAATTAAATTCCTTCATTTATTTCAAATATTGCCTCTTTGCCTTTATTCAAAGATTTGTTTTTTACTGTATCGGCAGGAAATATTAAAATATATCTCGCTTCACTGTCTGGAGAATAGACCTTTGTACTGTACTCATCGGGGGAAATATTAGTCCAGGCAAATATTAATTTCTTTTCACTATTTAGCCACACTACATCAACAGGAGTTTTTACATTTCTAGCCTCAATAGACCATATATTATCATTCGGGAATGACACCAGGTAAGCCTGATTATCATTCAATTTTGTAATTTTAGAAATATCATTAATATTCGTAGTAACATGTGCTTTAAAAATACCATCACCAAATCTTAGATTTATATTGGATCTAATTGCCGGAATTATTACGTACAATACAAACACAAATATTATTAATAATACTAAAACTACTATTGGTCCTGCAGATAGATCCTTACGTAAACTCATAACAAATCCATGCAATAATTCATGAAATAATTATAGCAGTACTTATGCTTAATTATGCACCGACTTTGTCTTTTCGATGTCTTTGTTTGGCATTTTGCTCAACATATTCGATAATTGCACCTGCTACATTTCGTCCTGTAACCTTTTCAATACCAAAACCAGGACTAGCATTTACTTCTAGAATAAGTGGTCCACGATTGGAACGCATTAAATCGACACCAGCAATATTTAATCCCATTGCCTTGGCAGCCCTTACAGCCATTTTTTTCTCTTCATCAGTTAATTTTATTGTCGTTCCTTCACCACCTTTATGTAGATTTGAACGAAAATCATCATCAAGACTTTGACGCTTCATACTGGCTATAACTCGACTGCCAACCACAAAAGCACGAATATCGGTGCCAGCAGACTCTTCTATAAATTCTTGCAAGAGAATATTCGTACCATCGTCATTTGTTAGATAAAAAGCTTGTAGTACTGATTTTGCAGCTTTTTTAGTCTCAGCTAAAACTACTCCATTTCCATGAGTACCTCGAGCCAACTTAATTATTACAGGTGTTCCACCTAATATTTCCAGAAGATTATCTATGTCAGCGGTATTTCGCGAAACGACCGTCCTAGGTATACCAACTCCAGATTTAGCGAGAAGTTGGAGAGTACGCAATTTATCGCGAGAACGACTGATAGCTATCGAACTTGATGCAGTATAGACACCTTGCATTTCAAGTTGTCGAACTATAGCTGTACCATATTTGGTCATATTTGAAGCAATGCGAGGTATTATAGCATCAAAATCCGTCAAATTTTCACCCCTATAACTTACTGTGGGGTTATTTTGTTCTATTGAAGCGTAACAATACTTATATTTGATTACTCTTACTTCGTGACCACGTTCTCTGGCTTCTTTTTTTAGTCGTTTTGTCGAGTAATTTGCAGTTCCGTTCGATAAAATTGCAATTTTCATTATTTTTTTCCTCCATCAGTGTCAAATTCTTGGTTTATGCATACGTCAACAATTACGTTATTTTCTCTTAAAAATCGCTTACCAATTAGTATTTCGCAGTTCATGTCAGATCGATCCGATAAGCCAATTCGTATTTGATATTCTTCATTCTTTATAACAATTTTCGTATCAAAAAGATAGCGTTTTACACGATGACCAGTTGAACTTCTGACATAAGCTTTGCGATAATTTGTTGCCTCAATCTTGTGTTTGTTCTTTTCAGAAGGAGTAAAGCTGAGAACTTTTTTACCATCAGATTTTCTGACATATTCACGAATTCTAGAACAGTGTAAAGCACCAGAATATGCACCTGTGTCGATTTTAGCAAGAGTATTAAATATTCCCAGCTCTGGAAGGCTAACATGTTCGAAACAACCATAGATTATTCTTTCTTTACTCATAATTACATCTCGGTTATTAATTTTAGTATATTCTATAACTTTTATTGATTATAGTCAATAGTAATTGGCTTAACCGCAATAAAAGGGGCCTAAAAAATGCCAAACTTTTTCGTTGATTCGAATTTTTCTAATATTTCTCTCTGTTTTCGAGACAGTTTAGTTGGTATATCAACCACAATACTAACGATGTGCGGACCACGCTTTTCACCTTTAATATGAGGTACTCCGTGACCAGAAAGTTTAAAATCAGTTCCAGATTGCGTCCCAGCCGGTACTTTCATACGAACCAAACCATCGACTGTCTCAATCTCAACTTTCGTACCTAAAGCAGCTTCAACCATTCCTATATGGTGTTCGGATAAAATAATGTCGCCTTCTCTAGTAAAATGTTTATGAGCTTTGACACGCACATGAACATATAAATCACCCCTAGAGCCATTACTAACAGCTTCCCCTCTTTCACGTAAGCGAATCGTTGCACCATCATCAATACCAGCAGGAAACTTAAGATTTATAGTTTGCTTTCTTCTTTCAACTCCCTTACCGTGACATACAGAACACACTTTTTCTGGCACTTTGCCTCGCCCATTACAGTTTTCACAAGTAGCTGTCTGTTGAATTGGACCAAAAATCGTATTCATTACTCTATTTACTTGTCCAGCTCCCTTGCACTCATGACAAGTTTTCATTTCATAACCACGCTCTACCGTCGTTCCGTGACAGTTCGAGCACTCATCATCCATTTCAATAGAAATTTTTTCTTCTACACCAAAAACGGCCTCTTCAAATGTTAGCTGAATAGTCGTTTCAACATCACGCCCTCTTCTCGGACCCCTACTATTTGCACCTGCATTACCACCAAAAAATTGGCTAAAAATATCACCCAAACCACCGTCACCAAAATCGAAATGAACATTTTGAGTATTACCACCAAATCCCGAAAAACCTCCAGAAAAAGGGTTACCACCCATGCCACCATTGCCTCCGACTCCGGCATGACCAAATTGATCATAACGCTGACGTTTTTGATTATCTTTTAAAACTTCGTAGGCTTCATTTATTTCTTTAAATTTTTCTTCATTTCCACCATCTTTATCGGGATGATACTTAACAGCAGCCTTACGATAGGCTTTTTTAATCTCATCCGCCGAAGCACTTTTTGAAATTCCTAATATTTCGTAATAATCTCTTTTTGTCATAATAAATTCACTTGCTGTATTATCATACCATTTTATAAAATTAGCACTCTATTTTCAAGAGTGCTAATAAAAAACAAAAGAAATAGCGGCCTGTTCCTAAGAACTAAGACCGCTAATATTTATCTCTTATTATTGTCGTTATCTGTAACATCATTAAAGGCTCTGACATAATCATATCCAGAAGATATAGTAAGATACAAAGCCACAACAATTAGTGACCAAATAATAAACTGCCATTCTCCTTTAAGTGGAAGAAACAAAACAGTAATTGCAACCGACTGTACTACCATTTTTACTTTTCCACTGTTAACGACAGAGACTTCATAGCCTTTTTTTCTGTAGTAATTTAACATTATTGCTACGTAAATTTCTCTAGTAGCAATAATCACAGTAGGTATCCACAGAGGCCAATACAGTACCGACAGTCCGATTAAAGTAAATAAGATTAAAAATTTATCTACTATCGGGTCCATTACTGTACCTAATCTGGTGATCATATTGAACTTTCTGGCAATAATGCCATCCAGTTTATCGGTACTTGCAGCTATTACAAAAATAATCATTGCTACAATCTTTTGGTTTACCAGATATGAGTCCATCGGCTTAAATACGTTTTGGTTGACTAAATAATCTACTAATTGCTCTATTCTAATCACGGAGACTGTCCAATTGACAAAATCTTTGACAATATTCACGTCTCCATAAAGTAATATTATGGCTGGAACAGCACATAATATTATCCGTAGCTCAGTCAATAAATTAGGAGGCTTACTCCAGTCTTTTAAGTCTGCGATTGTCAACAAAATCTTTTCACCACCTTTCAAATTTGACGACAAATTAACAAGAGATATAAAAAGAACGAAATCGCGTTATATATGCGATTTAAGTGTTATTATACATTAAATCTACAAATTTGCAAATAAATAAACCACCGTAATACTAATACAGTGGTTTAAATATTGACTAAAATAATTATTCTTTTTTGTCGTCAACAATTTCGCCTTCAATTGGTTCGTCTTTTTTATCGGAATCAACGTTATCTTCCTTTGATTCTTCCTTGGAACCAGCAGAATATAATTTTGTTCCTATCGGCATGATTGCATCGTTTAATGTTTTTATAGCAGTTTCTAATTCGTCCTTATCATCACTATTTTGATGTTTCTTTGCCTCTTCGACGGCATTAGTAATTATTTTTTTATCTTCGTCAGAAATTTTGTCTTTAAACTCATCTGGCATTTTTTCCGCTTGATAAATTGTACTTTCTAGTCTATTGCGAGCTTCGATTGCTTCACGTTTTTTTCTATCTTCTTCTGCATGAGTTTCAGCTTCAGCTTGAGCTTTTGCAATGTCATCCTTGCTTAAGTTGCCACTGTTTGATATTGTAATACTTTGCTCTTTGCCTGTTCCTTTATCTTTTGCGGTAACATTTAAAATACCGTTCGCATCAATATTAAATGTTACTTCAATTTGCGGAATGCCACGAGGTGCTGGTGCAATACCGTCTAAAATGAAGCGTCCAAGCGATTTATTATCAACCGCCATTTCACGTTCACCTTGGGTGACGTGAATTTCTACTTGAGGTTGATTATCGGAAGCAGTTGAGAAAATTTCGGATTTTGACGTTGGGATCGTACTATTACGTTCTATAAGTTTAGTAGTGATACCACCCATAGTCTCAATACCGAGCGAAAGGGGAGTTACGTCAAGCAATAAAACGTCTTTGATATCTCCGGCTAGTACACCACCTTGAATAGCTGCACCAATTGCCACAACTTCGTCAGGATTTACTCCTTTGAGAGGTTCTTTTTTAAAGATGGACTTAACTTTTTCAACCACAGAAGGCATACGAGTCATTCCACCTACCAACACAATTTCATCAATTTCAGAAACCTTTAGATTTGCGTCCTTTAAGGCTTTTTCAGCAGGTTCAGCTAAACGATCTATCAAATCTTTAACAAGCTCTTCTAGTTTAGAACGAGTTAATTTGTATTCAAAATGCTTGGGACCTTCAGCATCAGCGGTCAAAAAGGGCAAGTTAATTTCTGTCTCATTAGTGGTTGAAAGTTCTTTTTTAGCTTTTTCAGCTTCATCCTTGAGGCGTTGCATTGCAGCCTTATCATTTTTAAGGTCAATACCATGTTCATTCTTAAACACTTCAAGAAAATGATTTACGATACGATTATCAAAATCTTCACCTCCTAAATGAGTGTCACCATTAGTTGATTTCACTTCAAAAACACCATCACCTAATTCAAGTACAGAAACATCGAAAGTACCTCCACCAAGATCAAAGACAATAATTTTTTCATCTTTTTTACTTTCCAAACCATAAGCCAAAGCTGCAGCGGTAGGTTCGTTAATAATGCGTTTAACCTCAAGGCCGGCAATTTTACCAGCATCCTTCGTTGCCTGTCGTTGTGAGTCGTTGAAATAGGCAGGAACGGTTATTACTGCTTCAGTTACTTTTTCACCCAAAAAAGCCTCGGCATCGGCCTTAATTTTTGAAAGAATCATAGCAGAAACTTCTTCTGGGGTATACTCTTTATCAGCCATTTTAACTGCTACACCATCCCCCTTTTTGACGATAGCATAAGGCATAATATCCAAATCCTTTTGAATTTCTTTATCACTAAATTTACGACCGATTAAACGTTTTACACCATAAATTGTATTTTTGGCATTAGTAACACGCTGACGTTGAGCGACCTGACCAACCAAACGTTCTCCTGATTTATTAATAGCAACTACACTGGGAGTAGTTCGATTACCTTCAGCATTTGCGATTACCTCAGGTTTTCCTGCAACCATATAAGCTACAGCACTGTTAGTTGTTCCAAGATCTATACCGATGATTTTGCCCATTTATAATATCTCCTTATTTGTTAGTAGTTTATCCAAGACAAACATTTTATATTATTAATCTTATAGTTATAATTTTAGCACTCTACTAACTAGATTGCCAATATTTTAATTTTAAATTATTTAGCACTCTAATGTCAAGAGTGCTAAATAATTTATATAAAAACATATATTTATCAGGAACATTAATTAATATAAGCTTAAAAATAACTTATCAGGGTCCGACCCTGATAAGTTTAATTTAAGAAATAGATGGAATAAATATATGCAAAATTTTTGATTAGTTTTTATTTATATACATATTGACACGACGAGCAATCTCGGCGGCTTCGTCTGTCAATGCAACCAAGATTGATTTGCTTGATTTTAAAGCAATATTAGTCGGCGATGATGGTTCAAATGTATTATCGTTAATTTCTGGGTCATATTCAAAACCTAGATATTTTAATTTATCCAAAATTCTGCCACGTATGATAAATGAACGTTCGCCTATTGTGCCACTAAATACTAAGCAGTCTACACCATCCATACTAGCTGCCATTTGACCGATGGCTAGTTGAATTTTATAAACGAATAATCCTAGTGCTAGTCTTGCTTTGTCGTCTCCTTGTTTTTCCATTTCTACAAGCTGACGAATATCGTTCGATTTTACACTTACGCCGATCAAGCCACTCTTTTTGTTTAAATATTGTTCCAACTCTTCATCGGAAAAATTAAGTTCACGTTTAATAGCCAAGGCAGCAGACACATCAATAGTACCACTACGAGTTGCCATCATAATTCCCTCTAACGGTGAGTAACCCATGGTTGTATCTACGCTTTTACCATCTATAACTGCCGTCAAGCTACTCCCACTTCCTAGATGACAAATAATTGTCTTTGGAGCTAATTTTTTTTGCTCAGATAGATAATGAACCAGAGAACCGATAGAAATTCCGTGGTAGCCATATCGTTTGATGCCATATTTTTCTGCCAGTTCAGTGTCAACACCGTAATACCATGCGAATTCTTGTTTTGTTTTATGGAAACCAGTATCAGATACCCCAACCAAAGGAATGCCTGGAAAATGTTCTTTGACTTGTTTTATTTCAGCAAGTACCGTTGTTATATGAAGTGGTGCTTTTTGTTGCAAAGACTCGAGCGTCGAAATTACTTCATCGGTTATTAACTCGTCATCCATGAAACGCATGCTAGGTGCAACAACCCTTATACCGATTGCTGTTAAGTTTTCCTCTTTAGAGATTATTTCATATTCATGAAGTAAAGGTAGTACATATTTTGATACCTCAGATAAATCTTTATCTTCATAGGTATTTGGATATTTTTGTCCTTTATATTCTACTTTTCCAATTACTCTATTATCCTCAAATTCAAAGTGAACATTGGCACTTTTTTGGCCGTCAGCAAACAATGCATATTTTCGGCTAGCACTACCAGGATTAACGACTAATATAAGAGACCTTTTTAACATAACCAACCTTTATTTAAAATTTTATAAATATTCTAATTAATTCTAACACACTAGTTACGAGCTACCTTCACCATCGAATGACGGATAGGTTTGCCATTAAATATATACCCCGCTTGAATTTCCTCAGAAATTATTTCATTATCACCACTAGATGATTCATCGAATTGAATAGCCTCATGTAATTCAGGATTAAAAGCTGTGCCAGGTTTCGCATCGATTTTTTTCAAATTCATGTCTTCTATAGATTTTTCGAGATTTTTTGCTAATTTTGAAATTCCACTAACCCAAGAATTATCTTTTAATTCGTCTGGGATATATTTTACTGCTCTTTCGATATTATCAATTACTGGTAATAATTTAAGGACTATACTTACCTCACCAAACTCACGAGCAACAGTTCTATCAATTTCTGAACGTTTCCGATAATTTTCGAAATCCGCTCGGGTCCTTTGAAGATCTTCGGTGATTTCTCCGATTTTTTGCTCAAATTCAATTTCTTTTTTTGATTTTCTAGTCATTTTTTACAATACCTCTTCTAACATTGCTCCAGCATGTCTCACTAGACGCATTACTTTTGCATAACTTTGGCGAGTTGAGCCAAGGATACCAATATAGCTTCTATCACTGTATGGTGAACGATATCGACTAATTATTAGACTTACTCCACTTGTTTTACCGATTGGGTTTTCAGCACCAATATAAACATTCAGTGGTTCGTTCGGGGCTGCCTCTCTTAACCAAGGTTCAAGATTATCTAATAATCTAGCTACGGCTTGTATATGGTCTGTAGTAGAAAATTCAGGTTGAGAGAATAAGTTACTAATTCCGCTCATATAGAGTTCTTCGCCTATAGTAGCTAAGCCTAAGTTATGGGTTAAATCAACTAAACTATCGACAGCACTTCTAATAGCCATAGCAGAATGATCACCGTGTGTAGACACTCTCGCCTCAATCGCTCTCGCACTGCGATCAAAACCCGGTAAGTTCTTTTGATTAGGTGTCTCACTTAGCATATTTACATAAAAACGGTAGCCCGCATCCGTAGGAATTCGACCAGCACTAGTATGCGGTTGCATAATCAAGCCCATTTCTTCCAATCTTACCATTTCACTACGTATAGTAGCACTAGAAACACCAAATAATTTCGCCAACATCACGCTTCCTATTGGCGAAGCAATCTCAGCATGCTGTTCAATAATTGCACACAGTATTTGAATTTGACGTTCTGTCATGACGACATTATATCTTAATCTAGCACTCAATGTCAACGAGTGCCAAGACACTTGTAGCATGGTTTTTACTGGATTATACTATTGCTTATGTACGACGATAGGAAAATTTCTGTAATCAAAGATTGGCTTGGTGTAGGCTCTATTAATATATTCGGATTGCCTTTTGCTGGCAAAGATATACAGGGAGAAATTCTTGCTAAAATTTTTGATGGCAATTTACTAGGTGGAGGAGAAATTTTAAGAAGCGTGACACTCCCCGTAAATATCAAAGAATGTTTACAAATCGGAAAGCTTATACCTAGTGAAGATTACGTAAAGATTGTATTACCATATCTAAAAAAACCTAGCCTCGCTGGAAAACCATTAATTTTAAGTTCTTTCGGACGCTGGAGTGGTGAGGAAATGGGAGTATTGACTGCTGTAAAAGAATCAGGCCATCCTTTAAAATCAGTGGTATATCTCAAAATAAATGAGAATGATGCACATAAAAGATGGCTAATGCTAAGAGAAAATAATGACAGGAAAGAACGTCGCGATGATGCCGAAGAAATATTAAAAACCCGTTTCTCTGAATTCAAAGAAAAGACGAAACCAGTAATCGATTTTTATAATGATTTGGAATTGTTAATCGAAATTGATGGAAGAGGGACTCGCGAACAAGTCACGAACAGTATCATCAGCTCTTTGTTTGAAAAATGTCAAAAATAACTAGGCAGATTTTTTTCTAACTTTTTTGTATCGAAAATTTTGACCAAATTTTCTGTCAAATAGATCACCACCCCAAAAACCTAAAGTTAAAGCTAGAGCTAAAAAATATAAAGGCACCGGTACATCAAACCACGAATAATCAATAACATTGCCGATTATCGGTAAAGTGGTCGATTCGGAGTCTCCAACAACTTGGACTGCTGTTTCGACAATCGTTTCTATATTTTGTTGGTCGGACATATTAAATTTTATTTTATATACGCCTGACGAAGTATATTTAAAATTTATAAGATGATAACCTTGAGTATCGAATTTATATTGCGTTTCACCCAATATCTCGCCCCAGTTAATATTTACTATATAGGGTGGTTGTCCTCCCCAAACTATCACACCTAATTTTTCTTCGATGCCTTGAAAGAATAATCTTGGAACACAAACTACGGCAATATTTGGTTTTTTATTATCTTGAGGTAAATTTCCGACTGCATAACTGCTACATTCGCTGTCTTTACCGGCAATAATTGAGGGATTATCAGGTAACTTAGGCTTATTATTAACTATATTCTCAAATATATTTTGATTATCATTTTGTATAATAAATTTTCCTTTTAAAATAACTTTTACTGAAGGTGTTGAAGGTCCTGCTTGATTTAGATTATCGTAATTTAGGGCACTTATAGTATTATTACCAGTTACTAATTCAATGCTTAACGAAAAGGTACCATCATTTGTACAGACTGTTGAACCTGCCAATGCATCATTGTTTTTTATTACTATGAAATTATCTTTTGGACAAGTTCCAGATATTTCAATATTTGATACGTCCTCAAACTTATAACCATCAATTGGTGAAGTAATGACTGCACCTATTTCTGGAGGCGGACCTTCAACAATAGCACCAATTTCTATATGACCACTATATTTCTCTGCCCCAACGTTCATATATCCGCCAGCAAATAAAAATAATCCTAGTATTATTAATCCTAGAGATAAGGGAAAATGCGAGGTATGACGGAAATGAACCAATTTTCCAGAATGTTTATGGTCAATTAATTTAAAATGACACCAAATAAAATGCTCTGGCAAAATAGTACTCACTTTTAACTTTGTCTTTTTATTTGCCGTCTTTTTATTTATTAGTTTTATTTTTGTTTGTTTTTTCATGACGTTCGATAATACGTCTATTATACACTTTTATTAATCTTGAGAAAATGTAAATCAATGTTATTAACGTTAGCAATCCAACTATTATTAACTTGTACGGAATAACCCAAAAACTAATAGTATTTACCATTGCCTGACCTTTAGTACCGTAACTTAATGCCAAATTAGCCGTATAACGGCCAAACATCCACTTTTTATTCAATTCCGATTCAAATCTGCGAATACTATTCGGCAAGACGTTTGATATATTTTCCTGCGTTTCAGGTTTGTTGACACCTAAAGTAGAAATTAGTCTGCCGAAAATATCATGTATCTGTATATTTCCGGTTGGTTTAATGTGAACGTTTCCGTTATTTTTTATTCTTGTCACAAAAGTAATTGGACCATTTTCGAAAAACCAACTCTGCTTATTATTATGAGAACTATAAAATTCTTTTAAATTTGCGTTTTCCTTTATATCGCCATCAACTGTTATCAAGACTAATACACCTGCACTTGCCGACAGGCCTACAACACTTCCTGATAATTCTGGAGCAGTGCCAGAAAAATTAACAACGCCGTAATGTCCTCCAGGCTCAGCATTTTCAGGAATATTTACAGTGGCTTCTATTTCTATTGATTTATGAGGGCCTAATTTAAAATTTGGAATGATTGAAATCCAATTTTTAATCGAAACGGAATCAGGGAGCGTATCTTTAGTAGATATATAAGGAGAACCAGTCTCATCATCTTTGGCAGAAAAATCACTTATCGATGAATTATACATCAAGTCCGAGGCGGTAACGTTTGTGACTGTTATTTTTAATAATTTCGTATCACCTCTTGAAGCCTTAAATTCATATCTTGTGGGACTAATTTGCATGCCCTCGGCTGCATTTGAAATTGATTCCTCTGCCCTTACCGTCAACGGTATAAAAAATATAGCAAATAAGAGAACTAAGACCCCGCCGAATCTTTGAAAAATAATTTTATATCGATTCATTTCGCTAGAAATTTGCAGTTGCTGTATATTTTAGGCTAGTATTGTAAGCTCCTGGAGGAGTCGAGGCATCAATATTGGCAATATAAGATACCGTGAAAGTATTAGAACTCGTAGAACCTGATGCCGAAGCAACTGTATCACCACTTACAAAACGAAAATTATCATCCGTACCATAATTTAAAGTTGCAGTTCCTGTTCCAGAACCAGTTTTTGTAGCACCAACTGCAGGTGTCGTGTTATTATCAGCAAGATTAATACCAAATTGACTTGAATTTACAGTTGAAGCTCCACCGCTTGACATAGCAGTAATACTATTACCGCCAGAACGTAAAGTATTACCAGTTACCATTACCGAGTAGCCAGTTACACCGTTAGTACCGACCGCAAACACAGAAGTCCCCGTCGCCGTAGCCGTCGTTGAGCCTGTCCCTAAATTAACTTGATCCCCAGAAATGGTACCACAATTTTGGTTAGTTATTGATGTCCCAGTACAAAATGTCAACGTCTCTTTTACTGAAAGGGCAACTTGAATTTGGCTTGAAGTACTCAAGGCTACTGATCCGGTATCAATGGCGGTAGTCCAAGCACTATCTGAATAAGTGGAAACTATTCCATAAAAAGTCTGGTTAGCAATTTGTGGGTTATGAACTCCACTCCAAATAACTGATACTGGCCCTGACGGATTCGTCGAATTAGATACATTTACAATCCTTAAGGATCCTGTTGTAGAAGTATTTACTGTCCAACCACTAGTAGCGCCCAGTCCAGATGGTTGAGAGGCTAATGTTGATAACGAGGATGAGAAGCCAGAAGGTGTTGTGCAACTTTCAGAAATTGACGTACAAAATTTAATTTCCATAGACTTTACAGGCGTCGTAGATGTCGGTAAAGCATCAGTTAATAGAGTATAGGTAATGTCGGAAGCATTAGATTCCGAACTTGATAACGTTATTGATCTGCCAGAAATCTGCTCAGCCCCTGCAGGAGAAATAATAATAATCGGAAAAATAATTACTAAAATTACTACAATAAAATATTTTATTGATGACATTATTTTTTTACTCATAAATTACTTTCATTATTAAAAGTTTACCGTCGCTACATATGTTATCGTTGTTGAATAATTTCCAGGTGCCGTTGAGCCATCGATATTAGCAATATAGCTAGTCGTAAAAGTATTACTGTTCGTTGGAGTCGAAGCCGAGGCAATCGTGTCTCCAGACGTGTTAAATTTAAAATTATTGGCCGTATCATATCCTGCAGTTGGAGTACCATTACCAGTACCACTTACATCCGAACCAATCGAAGGAGTTGCGTTAGACATTAAATTTATACCGAATTGTTTAGAATTCATTGAAGAAGTTGTCATTGCAGACATTGCAGAAATAGTGTTTGAACCAGATTTCAAAGTATCTCCACTGTAACTTAATGAATACCCCGAAATTGCATTAGTGGCAACAGTCATTAAAGAAGTGCCAGCACCAGTAGTACTTGTTGACAACGTCCCTAAAGCTACTGTACTTGATGACAACGTGAAAGTAAGAGTCTCATTTACAGAAGCAGTTACTGTAACTTGACCAGCTGTTGAAGTTGCTACCGTACCACTGTCAATCTCAGTCGTCCAAGCATCATCCGAATAAGTCGTTATACGAATAAAAAATGTTGAATTTGTCGCACTTGGATTATGAACATTTGAAAAATTCACAGTTATAGCTGAAGAAGGTGAACCAGTATTAGAACTGTTTTTTATACGAAGTGCTGTAGTATCAGTATTATCAATTGTCCAAGTGCCACCTGAGCCAAGATTAGTCGGTTGACCACTTAACGAAGCTCCTGGAGTTGATGAAGAAAAACCACTAGCCACACCGCTTTGGGTACATAACCCACTTGCATCATCACAAGCCTGAAATTTTACAGATTTAACAGTTGTAGTTTGTGCTACAGTAAAAGTAAAATTATAAGTCGTATTCACACTAGCTACCGAACTGCCCATTACGACAGAACGACTGGATATCTGATCGGCAAATGCCAATCCTGGATAGTAAATTAACAACATAACAGCAACCAATAGGCCACATATTACACGATAGATTTTTATTTTAAATGTTGTTTTTATCATAAAGCATTCACTTCAATATTATTCCGTACTATTTTGATTATATTCAAATGTTATAATAACATAAGCATGAAAAAAACAATAGTGATAGTGATTACTACAATTCTGATGTCAATATTTTCATTATATCCTACGTTATGTAATGCTCAACCTTATGGCAAAGGATTATATGATAGTGATATACCATATGGTAGTCAGACATCACTTTCGATTATTACTGACGGTGATGTTGATATCCCAATTACTCCTACGAATAATGGTGCTCTCGTCACTGGAATAAATTTAGTTACTGTTACTTCATCAGACGTAAAAGGTTATAAATTATATATTCGTGCCTTATCAGATACTAATTTAAATAACTATGGTGCGATTTTACCAGCTTCATCCAATGGATCACCTGCTCCACTATCTATAAACACTTGGGGATATAACACCGATTCTTCAACAAATTATGTGGGAGTAACTTTGTCAGATGTTTTAATCAAATCCGTAAGCTCACCAGTCAAAAATGGTGATGTCACCAGTGTAAGATACGGTATTTATATCGATTTATCAAAACCTGCAGGAAATTATTCAACCACTGTGATTTATACGGCCGTGCCTCAGACCGATTAATTTTTTCTTTCTTACTATTAATATCGTCAAAAAAATAATAAAAAGTAATATGGCTAAAATAGACCATAATGGTAAAAATAAAACATAACGAATTACTTCTTTTGCTGGATTATCTCCAAGACCAATAATTGATTTTACTTTATATAATCCAGGCCATTTTGGCATAATATAATCATCTGTAATCAGTCTTATTGTGTTAGGAAGTATTAACGCTTCACCCGTTTTTGTTCCACTCATAATCTGGCCAAAAATACTATAAAAAGTAATGCTATATCTGCTTCGATAATGTGTCGTACCCTTATTCTGTAATAAAACACTCCATTGCTGATTACTAGTCAAAAGCCATGGCGAAGAAAATGATACTAATTTGCCAATTCTTGACACATCACCAGTAATCGTCACGTATAGTAATGATGCTATTCTCTGTTCTGAATTAATTGCATTTTTTGAAAAATTTGAAACAGTACTAGCAAAAATACTTATATAATATCCCCCTGGTTCAGCAGAATTCGGTACACCAACACTATAAATATTTTCTTTGGTCTGACCCGGCTCAAGAATCAGTCTGTCGTTTTTGAAAGTTACCCATTTCGATATTTCAGATTCTTGATCAAAAGCATAATCGTATTGCTGATTAACTACTTTAAATTCGTCAGCAGAAAAACTGACCTTTATAGTTTCATTTGATTGATTTTTTACTGATAGTTTTCCATTAACCATCGAGCCAGAAGACAATTCAATTTCGCTACGAAGTGGCGATAATGTCAGACCTTTTACATTGCTATCAGCCACTACATTTTTTATATTAGTAAAAATAAAAAAAATAATTAGCAAAATTAACAAATACGACAGATTGATTAAGTGCTTTAACCTTTTTCTACCCATTGAGATCCGTCCCAAACTTTTACAGGAGCTGAAAGCCAATTTGAACCGCTCCAGTATTTAATCGGTTTATAAGACCAATCCGACCCACTCCAAAACTTTATCCCAGTACCGTTAAGAGAGCTGTTTAATTTTACTAAAATTCGCGAAGCGTAAATTGGCGAGTTGAGTATATTGACATTAATAGTGCTACATATTGGCATTGTCATTAGTGAACTAGTGGCAAGATACGAACCTGTCGCATTAGAGCTAGTAACATCGGCAGTTGTTCCATTTGATTCATATTGTAATTTAGCACTGTCTGAATTATCAGAGCTAGCATTAATTTCGTGATAAAACTTATAATTTGAACCGCCCCATTCCAGATAATTCCAAAACGATTTATAGTTTTGAAGTCCCGTTGAGTTTTTGTATGTATTTTGGACTAAATATTGGGGAACAATTTTTAATATATTTGTTGATGACTGAACAGCAATAATCTTGGCATTATAAATCGAATAATCATAAGAAGCATTCTTAATATAAGAAGCCAAACGATAATTACAGCCGTTTGACGGAGTAAAAGATACCCTCGAAGATAGTACCGGTGTCAATGAAGTGAGTCCTGCAACGATTGTGACGACATTCGACCACGTTGTCATATCACCAACATTATCTCTCTGAAGAATAATTGTTACTTTAGAGTTATTTGCAGTCGATGAAGTACTATAGGTAACTTCGGCAGAACAAGTTGGAGTCGGTGACCAATCAGTTGAAGAATATTTCCAATATTTTGGATAGTTTAATGGAGACGAAGTAGTATTATTCTTAACAGTTTCGTAATTTCCTATTTCAATTTGAGTTTCGGTAGCAGTTATTTCATTAGTACCAAAATCTTGCAATATAACGACTTTTGAAACATTTAACGCTATTTGGAAATTCGAGGTAGTTTGAGGTATCTCGACATACACATTAGTTTGTGAAGTTGGATAAGAAAAAACTGAAGATCTGAACCATGTCGGTGTAGTTGTATTATTAGGTATATCAACCTGAGCAATCGTACTATTATCAGATACTTTCTTTAAATAGATTGTTTTAGTCGAAGAATCGTTATTTGTTGCTACAACATCAAACATTGAGGTAAGCGTTCCATCGAAGTTTGGATATAAACTTGAAATACCTGTCGTAGTCACGCTGGAAGAGGAACTATAGAAAATGCCAGCTATTATATTAATTTCCTGACGAACCCTTTCGTTAATGAAGAGCCAATTAACATTATTGCCTGAATCAGTGTTAGTACCATTAAATGCCCAGACTGATTTACCACCCGAAACAGAAGCGTCAGAACGTGATACGTCAATATTTGAAATTGCTTTCTGTAAACCAGTGATTTTCAGATACCAGCTCCCTGATGTAGTTGAATTTCTGAAACATATCTTGCCGTTAACGTCACCATTCCAAAATATGTCTTTGAATTCGTAAGTAGTACCTGATTCAAACTCCACATTAGTTCCAGATTGATCAATTTCAAACAGATTTAGAATTTTTACTGCAGAACTAAATTTAATACTAGGTACAAAATCAGTTCTTTCATTATCAGAAGCACCGACACCAGAAGTATTATGTACATGTAAATCATAAAATGCCGAACTTCCTGTTAAAGACCCTGATAGTGTTTGCTTACTAGAACCCAATAAATATATCTGAGAACTACCTGCCGTAAATAGTCCGTTATTTATCCAATCTCCGTAAATATTTCCATTACCTGTACTACTAAAAATAAGTGACCCTTCAATATAGACCGTTTGTGCAGTTATTGTTTCTGACGTTCCAATAGTCAAGGTATTACCTGATAATATCTTGATTTTTTGATCAGAATAATAATTACAAAGTAATGTTGTTGGCGAACCGCTCACATTATGTAAGATATGGCTATTGTCTTTGTCGTAATCATACTTTGATAAATCATTTAATGTGATATTGCAATTTTCCGACGAGCCGATAGAAAAGGTGTGTTTATCCAATAACATTCCTTGAACAAAACTACCGCTATACGTAGTCACCGCCGTTGATACATTGCTTGTCGATGCATCAGATATAAAGACAGTAATGGAATCGCCGATGCTAGGTTCTATGGCCATATCAACAAACCAAGTTCCATCATTACTAATAGTACCTGTTTCATCCCTTAAGCTATTGTTTACCGCTAATGACACGGTACCACTCGTCAAATCTGAAGTGCCAATTACGGAAATTATCGCTCGAAAATTCCTAATCTCAGACCAATCACTATAACTATTCGAGCCGGTCGAATCAATTGAAGCAACCCGCCAAAAATATTTGCCCATAGGTAATACTGATTGGAAAGTATATTCTACCGTTGAACCGGAAGCGAAAGGATGACTAGACGAAAACCCAGTATCCGATGCAGAGAAAAATGAATAAAGTGGACTACCAGATTGGCTATCAAATGTGTCGACCGTATCAACCTGAACATTACATTCCATAGTATTTAAATCATAATCAGAGATAGTAAAACTGAGAGTTGGTGCCTCATTGTATGGTACTATTTGCCCATCGTCAGGACCATTTAACGTTGGTTGATTTGGCGGAGTGTTGGCAATAATTTTTGCAGTAGCAGTTTGATTTAATGTCAAACCTGATAATTGAATTCGTGCCAAGGCGTTCTGAGAAAGTGATTCACTACGTCGAATACGAGCCGTAGCAGTTTGATTTTTCATACTAACGCCTACGACATATATTCTGGCAGTTGCGGTCTGAGTAAACGTTTCATTCCGTTGAACACGAGAACTTGCTGTTTGAGTTTTACTTCCAACTCTCTGAATACGAGCCGTAGCTGTTTGAGTTTTACTTCCAACTCTCTGAATACGAGCCGTAGCTGTTTGAGTTTTAGTGTCTGGTGCCGCTAAAATCTCTACCATATAAGCATGTTTTACATCACAACTTGCACCAGCGGTTCCATCCTGATTACCAGTAGCTAAACCAGGTGTAAATATGCCGTGTGACATCGTTAATGCATTTTTCGTATTATTTTGCGTTTGAATCTGGGTCATTGAAGTTGGCCCAGATAGAGAAATTGTGCCTGATAGGTAGTACCAACCTCCCCAAACTACATATAGTCCATTATTTGAAGGGGTCATCGAGCTAGCTCGAACTACCGTACCCCAAGTAGAAAAAGTCGTGTTAGAAAAAACTGAATATGGATTACCAGAACTTACTGCACCTCGATAAGCCGAAATCGCACCTTGCATCTCAGTCGCATTCGTAGAAGTAAATGAATAAGATGATCCTTCAGACGAGGCTCTTTTCCAGAACAACCCCACTTGATATCTTGTGGAAATTGCCCTTGTATTTATTACATTCCAACCTGAAGGTGCCGTAATTGTCCCCGCTGCTTTATTTTTAGCATAAAAGGAAGAAACAAAAGCAATCAATATGTCGCCATCAGCGACATTAGTCGGTTTAGAGACAGAAACCGAAGTAGTCGTAGACTTATTAGAGGATGAGTTTACATACGATAAAGCCATTAGATTTCCTGGATTTCTTTTACTTTTTCTTTATTATTTTTGTATTCATAACCAAAATAATGCTTCAAGCAAGATAAATTTTGCCGACCTGTTTCCAAATTTCTCTCAAGTTGCATCTGTCGATAATAAATTGGCTTAGCATTTTTTGGTAAACTTTTAAAATCAATGTCGTAACTTTTTCCACTTGTTGAAATAAGCGAAAAACGAACCAATTTTCCATGAGCCTTTTCTGGATAATGATTCACGATGTCATGCAAAATGTTTTTTCCACGGACAAAAGGACTTTGGTCTTGTTCATCCTCACGATGGATATAACCAGATTCATATTCAGCTTCTATGTAATAACCGAATGCCATTGTATTGGTCTTTTTTATTCCTTAACGTCATTGCATTGACGATTTATTTTTTTAACTTTCAGTCCAAGTCGCCGTTATGGTGACGCTGGATATATCACCCGCAACAGCTGAACCAGTCGTTTGTAATTGAGTTCGAAAAGCGTTTCCGTAAACTGGATTAGACGAAGTGCTCGAAGAACCAGTTGCAAAACCCATAGTTGTCGTTGTAAAATTTGCACTTACACCAGTCGTCGAGGCTGAGCCATCACCAGTTGCTGTCGTCGTCGGAGTTGTTCCTGCTGTCACAACACCTCCAGCTACTGTCAGACCAACTCCTGGTGAATTCGTACTAACCTTATAATTTAAGGAACTAAGTGTGTTATAAGTCCCACCAAACTTTATTGCTTGGTATTTTGAATAACTGTTATTACCTGCTGTTATTGGATACGAAGAATATGCTGAAGTACTATCATCAATATTTTTCCAATTACACTCATTTCTAGAGGAAGTTTCAATCGAAGCATTTGTACCATTACCTTCGGACCATGTCTGTGTTGATGCCATTTCTACCTCCTTATCGCTTTACTTCTTTATGCCAACCGATTATGTTACCTTGCTCATCATAATCAGTCACAACTATTTCCCCATTAACCTCGGTACCTTCAGATACTCCCGCTAATTCCTCAATATTATCCGCCATAATTACTCCTCTTTTAATAAATTATAACCATTTAATTAGTATCAATCCATATATCGCCAACATTCGGTGAAGATGGTGCTGTTGTTCCAACCGTTATTTTTGCTGTTCCATCAAGTATAGTATTCCATGAAGGCAACCCGCCACTCACTGTCATAATTTGACCAGACGAGCCAATCGCCTTTCTGATAAAATTTCCACTACTATCACGATAATATAGGTCGCCTTCAGCCCCCGAACTGTCATCATAAATAGCGACGGTTTTTCTTACTGGAGTATTATCAGTAAAATAATACTTACCATTGTTGTATTCGACTGCACCTACTTCTGCAACGCTCATCAGTGAACCTGAAATAAATTTCAATGGTGCAGTTCCAGCAGAAGTCGTTCCAGGGCGAATAGTAATATTCTTATGACCACCATTGTCTGGATTATTAGTTCCAGAATTATAATGTTCCTTAGAAATATATTGGTTTAGAACTTCACCCCAAACTCCGTCATCTCCGTCTACAACTGGAAGTCTTTGTTCTGCCATTATTTATACTCCATATTTTCCACCACCAAATCCATGTGATTTGTTAGTATCGTTATGACTATTAATCATAAATTTATCTCTAGAATCGCCTTCATTAACAATAGAAATAAAAGCTCTTAATCCTACTATACTAAGTAAAAGAAGACCGACGTATTTTAAAAAATCCTTTCGATCTATTTCCTTTTCTTTTATCAAATTAATGATATTTTTATCCAACATATTCTATCCACACACTACGCTATTAGCATACAATTACTCATAATAATCATAAGTTATATACTATAATAAATCAAACTTTTCCATCTATGACTACACCTTGCATAAATTTATCTTATTGCATACAATTAAAGATGAATTAAAAGAGAGGGAATATGGGGAAAATTGAATTAATATTAGTTATAGTTCTAATTATCATAGTTCTGTTAGTAGGTGGCAAAAAGTTACCTGAACTCGCAAGAGGCGTAGGCGAAGCCGGTCGTGAACTCAAAAAAGGTCTAAAAGACGAAGACGAAAAATCCGAAAGTAAAACTGAAGACAAATAACAAGGATGGTTTGGAGTGGGCAAAATAGTCCGTGACCCGCATCAAAAAATGACCGTATATGATCATATACGTGAACTTCAGGTGAGGTTCTTATATTTGATTCTAGCTCTAATAATTGCTGGAATTGTTGTTTTTATGTATTATCAACCCTTGATAGTATTTCTAAGTGCACCTATTGGCTCAACATTGTATTACAATAACCCCGCTGGTGGTTTTAATTTTATTATGAAAGTATGCTTCACTGGGGCATTAATCCTTACAATGCCAGTATTAATTTATAACATTATTGTATTTATTCGCCCCGCGATAGAAAAATATCTCTCTGTTAAAAAAGTATTCCTAATCTCTGGGATATCAACAGTTTTAGCCTTCTCTGGTGCATCATTTGCATTTTATCTAATCTTGCCAAATACATTACGCTTCTTGAAAGATTTCGAAAATAGTGGCCTTAGTGCTCTCATAACAGCAGATGATTATTTTAGATTTGTAACCAATATCATTATTACTTTTGTTATCGTCTTTCAATTACCTCTAATAATTACTTTTTTTGACAGTATCAAGCCAATGACAACAAAGAAACTTATCAGCATGGAAAAATGGGTCATTTTAGGTAGCATCGTAATCGCTTTAATGATGCCTATCGCATATGACCCAATTACTGGCTTAATGTTAGCCTTGCCAATTGTGGTGCTCTATAATTTATCGGTTATTATTATCATATCCAAGCATGCCATAATAAAAAGAAGAAATAAAAATAGCAATATATTCAATAAATTAACTTATAAACAAACAGCAAATGATTTATTTTTAATTGATGACAACACTATCGCTTCATTTGCTGATGAATTGAATAGAATTAAACAGTTTAATCAACCACTTGTCACAATCACTAATCAACGTAAAAAGATTGATATAGAACCAATTAAGTCTGCTACGAATCAATCAAAAAATAACTATTTTATAGCACGACAAGAAAAAATAAATAGACACATGGCATTTAACCAAAAAATTAAAGTATTTTCAGACATCAGACCAGTTAATAGGATTAATCCCGCTTTAGCATCACAGTAAACGCTTCTGACGGAATATCTACTTTTCCAAATCTTTTCATGCGTTTCTTACCTTTAACCTGCTTGGCGAGTAATTTCTTTTTGCGCGAAACATCACCACCATATAAATAACCTGTTACATCTTTTCGATAAGCGGAAATATCTTCACGGGCAATAAATTTTCCGCCAATCGCTGCCTGTAATGACACTTGAAAATTTTGTCTTGGGATAACTTCTTTTAATTTTGAGACAATCTCTCTTCCGAGCCTATTAGCTTCACTTCTGTGAGCCATGATACTAAGAGAATCAACGATATTTCCAGCAACATAGAAATCAATCCTTACTAAATCTTCGGCTCTATAATCATCTAATTCATAATTAAAAGATCCGTAACCACTCGTAACTGATTTTAACTGATCATAGAAATCCGTTAATAAATTAGCAAGTGGTGCTTCAAAGCTAATTAAAGCTTGTTCGTCAATATAGCTAAGATTTTTTTGACGTCCGCGTTTAGATACAATCAATTGCAAAACTGAGCCAATATATTGCTGAGGTATAATAATTTCTCCCTTTATCCAAGGCTCTCTAATTTCTTTTATCCTACTAACTTCAGGTAAATCACTGGCACTCTTGATATCTAACTCATCGTCGTTAGTAAGGCTAACATGATAATCAGTCGATGGATTGGTTACTATCAAATCTAAATTGTATTCACGTTCTAATCTTTCACGGATGATATCCATATGAAGCAATCCCAAAAAACCTACTCTAACTCCAAACCCTAAAACAGGGGAATTTTCTGGCTCAAATTGTAAAGCTGAATCACTTAAGCTAAGCTTTTCAATTGCATCTTTAAGATTTTGGTAATCATCATTACTGACTGGAAAAAATCCAGCATACACAAAAGGTTTAACCAACTTGTAACCAGGCAATTGTTCCTCAGCTTGCCTTGCTTTATTTGTAATAGTGTCGCCAACACGAGCCTGGCGAGTGGTTCGTAAATTCGTAACAATATAACCTATCTCACCAGTAGAGAGAGTGTTTTCAGATTTCATTGTTGGACTAAGATAGCCAACTTCTAGTGCCAGACCTTCAGCTTGTGTCGCCATCATTTTTATTAAATCATTCTTATTAAGTGAACCGTCAAAAACTCGTACATACAAAATGACACCTCTATAATCATCGTAGTAGCTGTCAAAAATTAATGCTCTTGTCGGATTAGTAACATTACCGATTGGCGGTGTTACTCTTTCAATGACCGCATCTAACACTTCCGAAACGCCCTCCCCAGTTTTTGCACTAATTTTGATTATATCCTCCTCTTTGCAACCCAATAGATTTACAATTTCTGAACAAACTCTAGGCACATCTGCTGCGGGCAAATCAATTTTATTCAAAACAGGAATAATCGCTAAATCTGCATTTAGAGCTAGATATACGTTTGCCAAAGTTTGTGCCTGAATTCCCTGACTTGCATCGACCACCAAGATAGCTCCTTCACAAGCTTGTAATGAACGACTTACTTCATAACTAAAATCAACATGACCAGGCGTGTCAATCAGATTAAGATCAAAACCTTTATATTTCATCCTAACTGGAGCTAATTTGATTGTAATTCCTTTTTCTCGCTCCAATTCCATACTGTCAAGTAATTGTGACTTCATATCCCGTTTATCAATCGTACTAGTAATTTCAAGCATACGATCGGCGAGCGTTGATTTGCCATGATCAATATGAGCAATTATACAAAAATTTCTAATGTTTTTTTCAATCATTCTTATCTTAGTCCACCAAACAGAATCTTTTTTATTCTGTATATGATTGGTTCGACTTCCTTGATTCCAAGTAGCTTACAAAATACTAAATACGAAGATACACTAATCAAAACAATTAAGATAAATTTCGGAAAACTTGCGAAAAAGCTTTGGTCGTTAGCATTAAGTGGCAATGTCGATACGCAAATATATGTTACCATGGCTGTAAAACTAGTCGCATATGCCATTTTCGCAATCGCATTAACGAAAACTTTGTCAAAAAGACCTTCAATTTTCCTCGACATAATCGTAAATAATATAATTACTTCAACGATTGAAACTATTGCCGTTGCCATTGCTAATCCATAAGGACCAAGCTTAAGAGACATAGTAAACCATATTGCCAAGAAAATATTCAAGCCTATTGCAAAAAAAGAAATATATAATGGAGTTTTTGTATCTTGACGAGCATAAAAACTTCGTGCTGATATATGATAAATTGAACGAAATAGAATTGCAACCGCCAAAACCCCTAAAATACCCGACATTAATACATCACCACCATTTTTAATAAAGTTCACTAAATAACCTCTTAAAAAGAATGTTATTACGGTTACAGGCATTGCTAACCAAATTATAATTCTAAGTACTATTTGAAGTTCTTTTTTGAAAAGATCTGGTCTGCCTTGGCCTAATCTTTCAGTCATCTTTGGAAAAGCGGCCGTACTGATAGCTACACCAATTAAATTAATCGGAACATAAGATAAAGTAAGAGCCTGCTGATAAGCCCTAATTGTACCAGCAGCCATACGCGATGCTAAATTTGTTTCAACAATACCGTTTATATAATCTATGCCCTGATCAAGTGAACGAGCTGGTAAAAGAGATAAAACTTTTCGGAAACCTTTATTGCCCCAATAAATCTTGAAACGATAATCAAATCCCATTCTATAAAGACCGATACAGCTTACCAATAACTGCATAATAGATCCTAAAACTACTCCTAAGGCTACGCCCATAATTCCACCATCAAATAATTGATGACCAAAAATATTTATACCATCAGTTAAAAACATAATTCCGATAATTATGCCTACGTTATAAATTGCTGGTGCCAAGGCAAAAAAAGTAAATCTGCCGACGGCTTGTTGCATGCTAGCGATAACTGATGCAATCGCAAACAGAAATGGGTTAACAGCAATTACTCTCATCATACTGACCGCCAACGCTCGACTGGATTCGTCCAAACCAGGACCAACTACATAACGAACTAGTTGTTCGGAAAAAATTATAATAAGTATACTAGCTATAAGCGTAATAATTGCCATTAAATTAAGAACGCTTGTCGATAATTCCCAAGCCGATTTTTTATTTCCAGTTGCCAATCGCTGATTAAAAACAGGTATAAATGTAACGCTCAATGCTCCAGAAACTAAAATAAAAAACATAAAATCCGGAACAGTAAAAGCAACCGTATAAGCATCGATACCTTGTGGATAAGTTGCATAATAAAGACCGTTTAATTGACGATCGCGAATTAATCCCAGAACACTGGAAATTAAAGTCGAACCAGCTAAAAGAATTGCAGCCAAATTCATTGGTAGTTTAGTATTGGCTTTTGTAACAGTATTTTCCAAATGTCCCATGTTTTAATCTTTGTTTAATATATTTTTAGTATAATTTAGCATCCTCTGGTAGCACAGTATCTTTTAATATTTCTTTTACTTTTTCTTCTTCTAAAGTTTCTTCTTCAAGTAAAGATTTTGCTAATTTATCTAAGCTGTCATGATTATGAGTAATGACTGACTCAGCTCGTCTAGCTGCTTCTTTGATTAAATCAGCGACCTCTTTGTCAATTTCTTTTGCAGTGTCATCACTATAAGGACGATCGTGAGTCATACGGTCAAACATCATACCAACATTATCTTCATGGAATACTTGATCACGCAATTTTGAACCCATACCTTGTTCAACAATCATTTCACGAGCTATCTCAGTAGCTTTTCTCAAATCTGAACCAGCACCAGTAGTAATGCGGTCCTTACCATAAATGATTTTTTCCGTAACACGACCACCTAATGCCCTTGCTAAAATGTCTTTGAATTCAATCAAGCTAGTATAGCTTTTATCCTCGGGTGGTAAAAACCAAGTTACGCCACCCGTAGCTCCACGAGGAATAATCGTCACTTTGTGAACTGGATCACTTTCTGGTAATACATGGCCAACAATGGCGTGACCCGCTTCATGGTAGGCTGTCATCTCTTTTTCACGATCACTCATTATTTTCGCTTTTCTTTCAGGACCGATGGCGATTTTTTCGAATGCTTCTGTCAAATCTTGATTACTAATTTTTTTAGCATTTCTGGTAGCAGCAATTATCGCTGCCTCATTCGCAATATTCGCTAAATCTGCTCCTGATGATCCAGCAGTCTTTGCAGCTAATGATTCGATACTAACAGTATCGTCAACGGGTTTATTTTTAAAGTGAACTTTCAAAATTTCTTCGCGATCACGACGTTCCGGTAACATAATATTAGTACGGCGATCGAATCTTCCTGGACGTAATAAGGCTGGGTCCAAAACGTCAGCACGATTAGTTGCAGCCAAAACAATGACATTTGAATTTTTATCAAAACCGTCCATTTCTACGAGTATCTGATTTAATGTCTGTTCACGTTCATCATGACCACCGCCCATACCGCTACCACGTCTTCTACCGACGGCATCAATTTCATCAATGAATATTATTGCTGGTGCATTCTTTTTTGCTTTTGAAAATAAATCACGGACACGGCTCGCACCAACACCAACAAACATCTCAACAAATTCCGAACCAGATATTGAAAAGAATGGAACATTAGCCTCACCAGCTACCGCTCTAGCGAGTAATGTCTTACCAGTACCAGGATTCCCGACTAGAAGTACACCTCTAGGAATTTTCGCCCCCAGACTCTCGTATTTTTTAGGATGTTTCAAAAAATCCACGACTTCATGTAAATCTTGCTTGGCAGAATCGTTGCCAGCAATATCAGAAAAGGTGACTTTTTCTTTATCTATACCATATAATTTTGCCTTGGATTTTCCAAACCCTAAAGCTTGATTATTTTGACCTTGAGCCTGACGCATCATAAACAAAAAAATTCCACCAATAAGAATGACTGGAAGAATAATTATCGCAAGATTCCAAAAAATATCATTACCAGAAGAAGGCGGAACAACATCTACTTCAACTGGTGCGTTTATCTTTAAGCCCTGTTCCTGAATACTAGCATCTTGCTTAACAGACTTCTGCGTTGGTTTTTCCTCACCTTTTAGGGTTACTTTTACGTCGTTACCTTGAATTTCGAGTTTCGATACATTGCCTTCGTTTGCATCTTTTATTACTTGCGATATAGATACTTGTTTTAGTGTTTCCTGAGGCGAAAAAAATGCCATTCCGACTAAAATACCAAAAATAATAATTGCCCAAAATAATGTCAATCTTATAAAATCTCCAGGTTTTTTGCTCATTTTTGGGGGTTTAATTGCCATAAAAAAATCAATACTCCTTTTTAAATCATCATCAAAATCAGACCATTTTTGTCTTTATTACTATTTTATCAGTTTAACCGTAAAATTACGAGAGGTGAAAGATACTTCTATGCCTCCACCAGCTTGTAAAATTTTGCTTGGTCGATAATTTTTGACTGCATCTAAAAGTTTTTTCATCTGAGGACGCGTCAATTTTCCATAAGTAATGTGACGTATTAATTCCAAAGCGACTGACTCATCGAGGTTATCGAACTTGTTTCTTTGATAAATCATGTAATCGTCAGATGCTTTAATATCATTAACAAGATTAAGAATTCCATCATCAATTATTTTTTTCAAATATTTTTGATAGACCCAAAGTCCCAAAAATTGTCTTTTAACGTCATCATCAATTACTGCTAATTTTTTTCGAATGCGATTTCGCAAATACTTTTCATCAGCATTCGTAATATCCTCGTGCCAAGTTAATTTATTTTTTTTGGCATAATTCATTACTTCAAGCTTAGTCATTTTTATTAATGGACGAATTATGTCTGAATCCATAACAGCCAAACCTCGCCAACCAGTACCACGAGATAAATTGATTAGAACTGTTTCTACGACATCATCAGCATGATGAGCCGTAATTATTTGAGCATTATATTTTTTGGTTAAAAAACGCAAAAAACTATAACGTCTTTTTCTTGCTAAGTCTTCACTAGCATTAGCTCCTAATTCTTCTCTTTTCGTTTCAAATGACAAACCGTACTTTTTTGCCAGACTCTTTACAAATTCCGCATCATTTACTGAATCTTCTCTGATACCATGATCAAAATGTGCCACGATAAATTGTGGTTTAGGTTTACCGTACGACGAATTGGAAATTGGAACAATATCATTTACGAGCATATCCAAAAGAACAACCGAATCAACACCGCCACTGACAGCAACAATATAATTTACTTTTGGTATTTTTACCTCTTTCATAACATACAGTATACATTTTTTTACATATTAGAATCCAACACTCATGAACTAATTTTAAAAATAGTTAATAGTTTAATAATCAAAGATAACGAATACTATCAATAATACAAAAATAAAAGCCCCGTAAGGGGCTTGGCGAGCTATACAAGCTCGAGCCGAAAAATAAATTATGAAAGGCAAAAAAGCCATTTTATCTGGTCGGCGGGGAAGGATTTAAACCCTCAACAATCTCTTTTTAAGAGATGCTCTATCGTTGAGCTACCCGCCGAACTGGTAATAGAATAATTTATTAGAAATACATTGAACTCATAAAATATGAGTTCAATAAATTAGACTTTAATGCAAAATCAATATATTGTCAACAAATTAACTCGCTCTAGAAAATATCATCTTTTCTTGGTACAATCAACCAGTACAATTGTATTGATTTGCAATTTTACAATAGAACAAACCAAGCTAAGAGCTGTTTGTTTTATCGATAGAAGAAACCACGACTGGGAAGAAGCTTTTGCCTTTCAGGACAAAACGAAACCTCAAAAGCGAGTTTCGACGTGGCAGAATAGTTCAGTTGGCCCAACCGAAGGCAGTAACCTTCATTGCGTGACGCTCTAACCAACTAAACTATTATCACCCATATATATCACAACCAAGTTAAGGAAAAATCCTTTAAGGCAGCGTAGCTCAGTTGGTTAGAGCGTAGGACTCATAAGCCTAAGGTCACAGGTTCGATCCCTGTCGCTGCTACCAAAACAATTACCTCATCTAAAGATGGGGTTATTATTTTTTAGTGAATATAATTAACAAAAGAAAACCCCAGCTAAAAACTGGGGATCAATCAAAATCAAGATATGGATAGGCATTTTTCAATGCAACTTTTGGTGATGAATTAAAGCCAAGACTTCTACAAGTTATCATTCCATGCAACCCATTCTCAACAAAAAATCTATAGCCAATAATTGCAGAGTTTGGATGAAGACCCGCAAAATCCTCAATCACCCATTTGGTGGCTTGAGCCGCAAGTTCAAGACCCTCGGGACCTTTCCATTTATTATTCGAAGGAAAATCCCAAGGCATAAATTTATCAGGATAAGCTATTCTCACCAGTTTATCGGGCGAATTACCATAAATTGCCAACAAGCCACGTAAACCATATCCCTCCATTACTTCTTTAGTCAGTTTTTTACTAACCCGAGAGTGCCAAACCTCTTTTTGGTCCATGTCCGATAATGCAATATTTAGTTTTTCTTCAACGAGCCAACGTATCATCTCTTTAACAAGCTTATCGTCACGTTTCAGAAAACCCTTTGAAGTTATTTGCATTTCCCATGGTTTATATTTCCCAGGATAAACAGCATCAATTAGTAAAAATGGACTTGATTTGAAATGAATTTGATAAGGCCTCGATAACCCGACGCTCTCAATAAATTTTTCGTTCACTATTAGTGGATAACGTTCTTGTTCGTAGCCACTATTCTCAAGAATATTCCGAAAATACTTTAACGCTCGGTTTTTTCCACGTCTTCCAGACCAGTAGTTATTTGGAACTTTTTTCATGTCCTCGGGTGAAAGTTCAGGATATGCATAACGCAACGCACGATAGGGTGAATTATTGAAAAACACCCATAAAAAACGTGCAAGACCATTCGAGACAAAAGTTTTATAGTTTATAACCTTAGCTGCTCGTTTCGGTGAAATCTCCATAATTTCAGTAAGACAAAGAATTACTCCTTTAACCGCTTTCGGATTCCTAGTTTTTAATGCTTGAGTTTTGATATATTCAAGTGTCTCAAGAGTGATTTCACCAGCTTTTGATGGTACAATTTCATGAAAAGTTTTATCACTGTTTTCACTTATAACACCATCGAGTGACAAAGTCTTTGATAAATTAATCCTCTTTTTGCGATTTGCCATGCTTAATGCCGTTAGAAAATCGTTCTGCACCGCTTTACGGATGTAGCCAACGAATAACCTGATATTGTCTTCATTAATATCTTTGTCTTCTATGATTTGCCATGCCTTAATCCTACCAATTTGCATCAGATCTTCGTATTCTATTCCATCAATGCTACCAAGATACTTTATTGCAACGGAATGAATAATGTTATCTACTTTTCTAAGTAAAACCTCCAACTCATATCACCACCTTTTTAAAGAACATCTCTCGATTTAATAGTATATAATAACAGATTATTTAAATAATGACAAAATTATCCTATATTACTTTTATAATCATGGCACTACTACTAATAGAAAAACTCATAAAGTTTTACTTCGATTCCTGTCACTGCGACCAAAAGTATTATTTACTATATATTTAGAGGTCCATTTTGCTACTTTTATTGGGTGATAGTCTTTCAAAAATATTTTTCTAAGTCTACTATCTTTATCAAGTTGTTTAATTTTGTCGATAGTTT
Source organism: Candidatus Saccharimonadota bacterium (assembly GCA_035399865.1). Lineage (GTDB taxonomy): Bacteria > Patescibacteriota > Saccharimonadia > Saccharimonadales > Saccharimonadaceae > UBA1547. The sequence continues at coordinate 56,163 of DAOPJW010000002.1, read as the reverse complement.
GAGTGGTTGATATTTCATAACAAAAACGTGGCACTAAATGTAACTTAATATTTAATTCATCAAATATATCTTTATACTTTAGCCAAGATTTGTCACTGGTCATGAAATGATTTGGCCTTAAGTTTCTAAATATCTGGATTGTCGGTACTTCACTTCCAGATGGCTCGGGTGCTATCAAGCAATAATCAACATCCCTTAAAGATGAGACTATCTCGGCTCGAGTAATCTCATTATAGATTGGCCTCGTCGGTCCTTTCCTCTGTTTAACTCTACTATCAGATGATACGGCGACAATGACGATGTCAGCTTCTTTTTTCATCATCTTGAATAAGTTAAGATGTCCTGGATGTAATAAATCAAATACTCCACCTGCAAATATTATTGATTTATCGGCGTTCTCTTTTCGAATTTTTAATAAGTCGTCAAAATTTACAAACATTTGTTTTACTATAGCACCATAATCCAACCCTTTACACTTCATACTGCTCAATTAAAATTAAATTAGCTAGATAATTCTTATTAAGAATAAAAAATATCGTACGAAATTTAATCTAAAATTTCAAAAATATTAATAACCGCACCATATTCGGTGCGGTTATCTTTTTTAAAAATGTATTTTATTCTTCAAGTCCAAGTTCTGCTTCGCGACGAGAGATAAAATTTAATATTTGTTCTGGAGTACGCGGTTGGTTCCAAGTAGCCATTCCTAATTCCAAAAGATCGCTTTTTGTTACTGCTTCAACCGCATTGATTTCCAAATCCATTGCTGTTTCCTTTTTTTTATTTTTATTATTTAACAACTCTATTTAAGCATAAACTTGATAAAAATGCAATACCTTTTTATATTATTTTTACATAATTTTGCTTTACAGAGTCGCTTATGCTATAAATAGACTTGAGGAAAATAAAAAAACAAACAAATGGACATTTTTAGTTCACTCGCTATAATCACCTTGTCAGCCATAATCCACGCCAGTTTTCAATTGAGCGTTAGCGTCTTGATGTTATTAAGTGGACATTCCTTAGGCAAAAAGCAGACAAACATTAAAATTATGCGAAGAACGACCAGTTTTGTAATTGGTGCATCAATTATGACTCTGCTGTTATTATCTTCTACCTCCACACTACTGCTTGGTATTTTTGGCTATAATACACCTCAAATAGTTTGGTCAATTGTTTGTGGCCTATCTGTTGGAGTGGCAGTATCGATTTGGTTATTTTATTATAAGCACGAAAAAGGTACCACTATCTGGATACCAAGAGGTATCGCCAACTATTTAAATCAGAGAACAAAATTGACAGACTCATCAGCCGAAGCTTTTGGTTTAGGCCTTAGTAGTGTAATCGCTGAAATTTTATTCATAATTGCCCCACTTCTTATGAGTGCATTAGTCCTAGTTCAATTATCCCCAGAGTGGCAATTACTGGGCTTATTCGTCTATGTCATCGTGTCAATGCTACCTCTAATTTTCGTATGGTCATTAGTTGGCGGAGGTCACAGCCTTGGAAAAATTCAAAAATGGCGTGAGGATAATAAACATTTTCTACAATTTATAGCTGGTACTGGCTTAATCGTTCTAGCGGGATTCGTTTACGTCAACGAAATCCTTTGTAATATCTCAGGGGTATTATAATATGAGCTTGTCAATTGATGTCGTCAAAAGGGCTAGTAAACGACCCACTGAAAAATTCGATCCAGAAAAATTACACAAAAGTATAATTGCTGTCTGCTCAAGTGTCCGCACTCCAGAGGGAGAAGCAGAAGATATCGCTAAAGCAGTAATCAAAGAAGTAATCAAATGGCTCGAGAAACGACCTGAAGTTACTAGTGGTGATATTCGTAATGTTACCGCTCGTCACTTGAAAAAATACCATACTGAGGCATCTTACTTGTATGAACAACATAAAATTACCATATAAAAGGAGTTTTTAATGGCACATAAAAATATTTTTGATTATGATCTAATCGTCATTGGTAGCGGTGCTGGTGGCAGTTTAGCTGCAACAATTTCTGCCCGTGAAGGGAAAAGAGTCGCAATTATCGAAGCTGATGCTTTCGGTGGTGACTCGCCAAACTGGAGCGACATTCCGACAAAAGCTCTGCTTCATGCAGCTAATCTCTACGATGAAGCAAAACATGGAGCAAGATTTGGTCTGCGTTCATCAACTTTAGGTTATAATTATCCCTCTTTAAGAGCTTGGAAAGATTTAGCCGTCAAACGTACTGGAGCTGGTGGAAATAAAAAATATTACGAGAACCAAGGAATTGACACTTTTAGTGGAAGTGCTCACTTCTTATCTCCAAATGAAATCAGTGTAAATCGTCGTCATTTATCAGCAACAAACTTTTTAATCGCGACTGGATCACACTGGATCACACCCAAAATTCAAGGGTTAGATAATATTTCTTATTTCACGCCACGCACGATATTAGAGACGATTCGACCACCAAAAAGCTTATTTATTATCGGTGGAAGTAATACCGGCATAGAGATTGCACAATTGATGGCAATTTTTGGCACAAAGGTTTATATCGCTGAAAAAGCTGGTCGGCTCTTACCCCACCATGATTGTGAAGTTGGCGAGTTAATTGAGCGTTTGTTCACTGAAAACAAAGGAGTAACGGTTTTAACTCACTCAAGAGTTGTATCAGTTGAAAAAGATGGTCTATCAAAACGCATTATAATTTCCCGTGGTGGTGTTGAGAAATCTGTCAGAGCTGATGAAGTATTAGTCGCTACAGGAAGGGAACCAAATGTAGACTTGGGCCTAGAAAATGCTGGTGTAAAATATACTGCCAAAGGCATTGAAGTGAATGATTACTTACAAACAAGCGTGAAACATATTTTTGCAGCGGGTGATGTTTTAGGTAAAAATAATCAAACTCATACTGCAATCCTTGAAAGCCAAGTTGTTGCAAATAATATGATTCGACGGAACAAAATTATGCCAGACTATTCAGCCACGCCAGAAATACTATTCACTTTCCCAGGCATTGCTACCGTCGGTTTATCCGAAGACGACTGCCAAAGGCGTGATTTATCCATAAACAAGGCTGTTGCCCCTTTGAGCATAATTGCCCGAAGTAATACCTCGGATTTTCGTGATGGCTTTGTCAAAATCATCACCGATAAAAAAGGAGTTATTTTAGGTTCAACCGTAGTCGCTCCGCACGCAAGTGAGATAATCCAAGAACTTGCTTTGGCAATAAAGCATTATATGACAGCAAATGATGTAGCTCAAACTCCCCACGCCTTTCTAAGCTGGAGCGAAGCCGTAAGAGTATCTGCTAGTAAACTTAGCTAATCCTATTGACATTAGTAAATAGTTAGAATAGTCTCTTAGATAATAGTTTATAGAGACATTTATTCCATATCCTATTGTTTTTAAATTAACAAATCAAATTATTACAGTGTATGTTGAAGATTTTCGATTCAAAAGCATAGACAGTACGCCAGACTAAAAATAATTTTTATTCGGGCGTGCTGCCTATGCCCCTACCGTAGCACATCATCTTAAAGGAGGTGAACTTTGTAACTATCTCTGAGGGGATAAATTAAGGAGGGATTTTATGTGTAGTAATAATGTCCTTAAAAAGTTGTCAGCATACGACAAACGATTGGGTAAAGGTATTAACTACCTAACATCAGGACAAAAGCACGGCTCCAATTCCCACTTAAGAAGAGTAGAAGTTGCACTAAATGCCTATAATGAAGCTTTGTTAGAACTTAAGCCTCTCACAAAAAATAAGCATCAAAGTATCCAGCTGAAAATCATCGAATACGCCATCGTGTATGCCTTATGGTGTGCATCGAACAAAAATTATGGAAAACTGAAGGGCGCCCTAAAAGCAACTGGTATCGATTTACCTGATGGTTTTATTCCAGAAATCGAAAACCTCATCGGGTTAATTAAACCAGGAAAAGGAAAACAAGCCCTTAAATGCCCTGTATTTGCATAATTGAGAAAATCAGGAGGAATCCGTTCGAATAAACATCCTTGAGCGGATTCCTCTTCCCTAAATTATGATCAACATACACTTTTTGTAATAATTTGATTTACAAGAAAAATAGCTATCTAAAAGATAGCTATTTTTCTTGGTTGCGGGGGCAGGATTTGAACCTGCGACCTGATGGTTATGAGCCATCCGAGCTGACCAGACTGCTCCACCCCGCGATACAATATTTTTTTAAACAGCTCATAATTTTTCCATCCATAACAATGGTTATAAGCTATAGTCCACATTCGGGAGCTAACCAGATTGCTCCATTCCGCGATACTTATAGTATTTTAACAGATATGATTGATTATTACAATATCTTTATTAGCCAGTAATTCTTCTGTTATTGGCACCAAATAAAAAGTTCATCCATTGTTCAAAGTTACTTGTCTGATTAATTTCAGGGCTATTCGTATCGATTAAATTATCTTCAAGATTCTTTATATCCTCAGAGTTCGGAGGTAAAATTAATAAATTCTCGCCCGGTAAGCCTAACCCTAAACGTTGGCGTACTGCCAACTCCTTGTATTCATCAGTTTGATAATATCGTTTTTCTAGACTGGCGTTTTCATAATTTAATTCCGCAACAATTAACTGACGTTGCTTATCAATTAAGTTTTTTTGCAAGGCATAATTTCTTTGCATAACATCCAAAGATCCCCAAATCCATCCAGAAGCGATAAAGAAAGCAATCAATATAACTGCATTATTTAGTGTCAAATATTTATGACGAAATAGATAATATAGACGTCTAATGTTTATTTTTTTCATAACTTCTTTTAATTATTATATCCCAAGATTGAAGTGTAAGCCATTAATGTTCTTAGAAGGAGTTATTTAACAATTCATTAATTGTTGGTTCAGTACCGTCCACAACATCAACTCTTGGCTGATACATTTGCTGATTAGTGGTAATATCTGTTGAATAATATAAATAAACTCGATGATGTGACGAAGTTGTTGTCGGTTGCCAAATAAAATCAGAAGTAGAAAACAATTTTTCTCCATTCATCCTATAAATACCAGACTCAGGCATTACCGTTCCAACACCACTACTCGATGGCCAAATATGACCTATTACCAAATACCATTCATCTATTCCACCCCACCAGTTTCGAGCACAAAAATATGGGTTAGTATTAGCCGAATTATTGTTTCGATTCAAAACAGCATCAGGATATCCATGAGTACCGATATAAAAAGAACCATTACCTACATTTTTTCTTCTTACAAATACTGAAAAACGATGCATTTTAGTATGGTCAATCACAAAACTACTACCATTCCAGCCACCATCGGCATCATTAGCAACATCTTGATTGCTAATGTCCCAGACAACGTCTTGCTCTCCCCAAGGATTTATATCAATCATTCTAGAGTTTCCATCCCCATTAACAGAGTAATTTGCTACAGATCCAGTACTAATCGTCCAAGTATTCCATTTAACTAAAGAAAATCTATCCTTGTTAGGTCTAGAACATAAACCCATCCTTGGCTCACCGTCATTTGTCAGTCTATAACTGACTTCGCCATTAGAAACATTTACGCAAAAGCCATTCGTTTCTGGAAAATATTCTTGGATAGTGATATCTGAACTTAATCGTGAACCAATAATATTATTTAGCTCATTTATATCCAATGGATAGGTTCCATTTTCTACCTGATATAGTGATAGAGATTTTGACACATTATTTAAATTTGAAACAAGCAGTGAAGCTATTGCTCGATCTCTAATACCACTGTATGACACAAAAATAATTATTGACAAAACACTAATTACTACTATTACCACAAGTAGTTCAACAATAGTAAAACCAGTTCTTTTTTTGCCCATCCAATTAATTTATTTGTTTTTTATGTTTACATTTTAATTATACTTCAAATTATCCGTAAACTATAAACTTATAAAAATATAGCCTAAGATGTAAATTTGAGTTATAATATCAAAAATTGGGGGCGTAGCTCATCGGTCAGAGCAGGGTGCTCATAACGCCTTGGTAGTTGGTTCGATTCCAACCGCCCCCACCAACATAGATATTTTCTCCGAATTGTCGCCTAAAAGGGCGATTTTTTTGGTTTTTATTAACAAACTAGTCAGTAGTCTCGGACATTGTCGATCGTGATTTATTTCTGTATTTGATTATTAGGACAATCATAACTGCATAAAACAAAACCCAGGCAACATTTACTAATATTAGTGAAAAGTTTTTTATTGAGACAACATATATCATTGATGCAAACTGACTTACAAACCAGATTGACCAAGTAAAAATACAAAACTCTTCTGACTGTTTCATCTTGATTAATCTAATAACTTGTGGCATCGAAGCGAAAAAAGTTGCGGATTGTATTATAAGAAATATTATTTCTATCATTTTTATTTTTGAAAAATATTATTTTTTAGTATTTAAGTAAAATTTCTTGGCGTCATTTAATGAAATATTTCTTATATCTGAAAGTTTTTCAATTTCAATCCAGTCTTCGTCTGCAAGTTCATCTTCAGTTAAGACCTTATTTTTTTCTAATATTAACGGTTCTTCAATAACCATTAATTCTTGCTCTTGCGAGATAACTGGTAAGTTTTCTGATTTATCAATACTGGGACTAACATTATTTTCTTTTTCAAATTTTTCTGCATCGCCACCGCTTGTACCGTAATGATTTGGATCCTCTTCAGGACTTTCTTCAAGATTGTATGTATTAGTTAATAAATCTGGATCAGAAATATTGAAATCTATATATGGCTTGTTATTTTGTTCAGTTGCACTGTTTATTTTTTCTTGATTCATTCTTTTATTATAGCATAAGTACCATGCTTAGTCAATTATTCCCACCTAAAGACTTTAAAGGCTATCGCATAAATAATTACCATCCAGACTAAAATTAGTCCGAGTTGAGGCATTATATCAATGTAATTTCTTCCCTCGGTAGTTATCAACCTGATACCATCAATTACTGGAGTTAAAGGTAATATACTTGATATGTTTTGTAACCACTCTGGCATTAAAAATCTAGGAAAAAATGTTCCCGATAAAAACATCATTGGAAAGGTAACAATATTAGATAGTGGTGCCACTTGACGCTCATTTTTTGCCCAACCACCTAAAGCAAGTCCTATTCCTAATATAGTAATAATACTCAGAATTATAAATCCTGCTAATTCAAACATATTGCCAACAATCTTTAAATCAAAAAAATAAATGGCGACGACGAACATCAAAGATAGGCTAATCATTCCAATAATCGCCTGTCCTATCATGGTGGACAAAAAATACTGCCACACTTTTAAGGGCGTAGTCGATAATCGACGTAATATACCCATCTTTTTTAGTTCAGGAAAGACATTTATCGGACCAAAAACACCGATAGCTAAAATTGAAAATCCTAATAAACCAGCGAAAGTATAGTCAAAAGCTGATAAACTTTTTTCGTTTAATTGAGTTAATTTTACCTCAAAAGGAGTAATATTTTGAACGAATTTTGCATTTATTTCTTTAAACTGGGCTTCGATTATACCTCCAAGTACTTGGACTGACTGTTGATTATTTTGGGTATAAATAATTTCGGCTTCTCCTGAAGGAAGATTATCACCATCTACGATAGAACCAAAATTATCAGGTAATAACAGAGTGGCATCAATTTCGGATTGACTCATTTTATCCTTGGCACTATCAATTGTCGTTATTTCTTCACTAACATTAATAATTTCACTGTCTTTTAAACTTTTAGTAAACTGTTCTGCAAATGAAGTATTAGATTCGTTAATTATTGCTACTCGAAAAGAGTAGTTTGAAGTATTCCCATATATATTTCCAAATACTAATAAGAAAACTAAAGGAAAGCCGATACTAAAAAATATAGCTAACCTATCTCTAAAAAATCTTTTTGTGTTGATTTTTACGAATGTTAGCACGGTATACATTGATTTTTTCATATATTTAACTCTCTCTTAAAGCTCTTCCAGTTAAATCTATAAAAACATCGTCAAGATTGGCCTGTTCGACAAGTTTTTTCTTTTTAAAGCCACGATCTAAAAGTTGTTTAATTAAATTTTTAGGCGTATCGATAGCAACGATTTTTCCTTCGTCCATTATCGCAATTCGATCACAGAGAACTTCAGCTTCATCCATATAGTGAGTCGTCATAATCACGCTGACTCCGCGGGAACGAATTTTCTCTATCAAATCCCAGAGATTCCGTCGGGCTTGAGGATCAAGACCTGTCGTAGGTTCATCTAAAAAAAATACCTTTGGACCATGCACCAAAGCCGTAGCAATACTAAGACGTTGTTTTTGTCCTCCAGAAATATTTTCCACATAACTATTTGCTTTTTCTTCTAAACCGACTTCTCGTAAAAATGACATTTCATCAACTTTTTCTCCGTAGGCGGCAGCAAACATTTCTATAACTTCGGTCAGTCTGGTTTTATCTTGAAAAGTGGGCGATTGAGGTTGAACACCTATTAGATATTTAACTTTTTGAGGATTTTTTGTGACATCGATGCCATCGATTCTTACCGTACCGCTATCAATTGGACGAAGTGTTTCAATCATCTCGAGGGTTGTTGTTTTTCCAGCACCATTTGGACCAAGTATGCCAAATATTTCACCCTTTTTTACATTAAAACTAACATCGTCAACGGCTTGTTTATCGTCGTAGCGTTTTTTCAGATTGCGAACTTCAACCGTTACATTATTCATAGATTTAGATTGTAACAAGATTTTCAGGAATTATAAATGCTCCTCGCAAAGAGGAGCATTTATGGCACCTGTTTGTTTGGATTTACTATATCACCAAACCCGCTTATGGTGCAATACTATTTTTTCTTAGATACAGTCAAGAAGCCGTTGCGTGGATTTTCTGTTACGACGCGACCTGCTGGCAAATCAACTGGTGTTCCCTTAGCATTTTTCTCTACCTTTGCAAAAAAGTAGATAGTTTGTTTCTTGCCACCACGAAGAGTAACTTCGGTGCTGTGCAAGTAGTAAGGAATACCTTTTGAGTTTATATGTTTGTAAGCCATAAGATTCTTATACCTCCTGTTATTGCTATACAAGAGTAGAGTACATTAGAGTACACCCCTGTGTCAACGGTTAAATTGATTCTGAATGTTTGCGAAGTATGATCTTTAAGATAGCAACACTAGTGATTCTTGCTAAAATCATTATTAAAATCACTACACAAATGAGTATTGACCAACCCGCAAAATCAGGTGACCATATTGGAGAATTATAGTCATGAATAAATAATTCTTGTTTAATATTAATCTGGCTAACTAAATTACTACTGGATGGATACTTTGAAATTTCATTATCTACACACATGACATACGAATAAGACCAACTGGTGTATCTTGGAGCACAGACTTGTTGGGCCTTTGCGTAAATATTACCGTTAGGGTTACTATCGACAGAGGCGGCAGTTAGAGCTTCTTGATATGCTCGATTATATGAATATTCCAAATATACTCCTCTGCCTAAATCTGTATTCATATGTGAAGAGACGTAGCGTTGTAAATCATATAATCGCTCTTGTATTACTTTATTATCACCCTTTTCATCAGCCTGAATAACAGCATCACGAATTTTAATCATACCAATGTTATTAAGTCTCAAAAAAGTTGCAGAAATAAATCCAAAAAGTATCAGTAATATTACCAACTGCCATGTTTTTAGATGCTGTAAACGTTTCATGTTGCGATTTATCTGTCTGCGATCAACCATTAAACCAAAAGTCCCACCTATATATTAAGACTAGTATATCACGGTGATGAGAAAATGAATGTTATACTTATCCTATGAACATATACTTTTCTGGAATTGGTGGCGTTGGTATTGGCCCATTAGCAGAAATTGCCCACGACGCTGGTCACAATGTAATCGGCTCTGATAATGAAGAGTCGCTAATGACAAAAGAGTTAAGAAAACGAGGCGTCAACATCAGTAACACTCAAGACGGCTCCTTTTTGATGGCAAACCATCACGATCGTCCGATCGATTGGTTTATTTATACTTCTGCCTTGCCTGAAGACCATTCTGAACTAGTATTGGCTAAAAAATTAGGCATTCATATCGCTAAACGTGATGAACTCTTGAATTATATAATTTCTGAAAAAGAATTAAAATTGATTGCTATCGCCGGAACACATGGAAAAACTACTACTACGGGTATGATGATCTGGACATTCAAGAAGCTCGACATACCTGTTAGTTATTCAATTGGCACAACGATTAAGTTTGGGTCTAGTGGTAAATTTGATCCAAACAGTGAATATTTAATATACGAATGTGATGAATTTGATCGAAATTTCTTGAATTTTAGTCCCTTTATTTCATTAATAACTTCTTTGGATTATGACCATCCAGATACTTATCCCACAAAAAAAGAATATTTGGAGGCATTTCGACAATTCGCCACCCAAAGTCAACACATCATTACTTGGGATAATCAACATGCTGAATTATATAAGGATATGCCACAAGTAAAAATAATCGACTCAAAAAATTCAAATGATAATTTGAAATTAATTGGAGAACATAATCGTCGCAATGCGACTCTGGTACAAGAAGCGTTATGGGAAATTGGCATCGAAACCTCAACTGATGAAATATTATCAAAGTTTCCCGGTACTGGCAGAAGATTTGAAAAAATGGTTGAAAATATATATAGCGATTATGGCCATCATCCAACAGAAATTGAAGCAACTTTGCAACTAGCAAGTGAACTGTCAAAACATGTCGTATTAGTCTATCAACCTCATCAAAATATTCGTCAACACGAACTCCAACATGAATATACCGATCAGTTCGAAAAAGCAGAAAAAATTTACTGGCTTCCAACCTATCTAGCCCGCGAGAATCCAAATCTACCGATACTTAAACCTAAAGATTTAATAGTCAATATTACCAATAATGATAAGGTTATAATTTCTGATTTTAATGACGAACTCTGGAATGCTATCGAAAATGATAGAAAAAAAGGAAAATTAATCATATTTATGGGTGCTGGAGAAGTAGATAATTGGCTTCGTAAAAAATTGTCAATAAAGTAGAATTTATTCTACAGTTTCCCATAGAGATACTGGATCAAGTGGATCTCCACTGAAAGCATTAGCTTCTTTAATTTTTTTTGCTTGACTATAGTACAAATCTTTAAATTCATTTATTACACTCTGATCAATGTTCCCAGTTGCCGAAAAACTACCCGTTTCATCGTTTGTGACTTGAGATCTAACAGATTTATAACCTGGACGACTTAAGTCTAATTGAGCAGCTCCGCTTTTATAGTACATCGATATACTTATCGACACTAATACAATAGCAATAATAATCGTCGAGATAATCATTAACAAAAAGCGATATCTATAACGAAATGTTAGTTCATCTGTTTCGTTCATTCTGTTATATTCCCCTTTTGGTTTGATTGATAAAATTCTCCAAATTGATTTAATGCTAACTGATATTGATTAATATGATCGTTCAGCTTTAACACATCTGCATATACTTGTTTTCTTTCTATTCTCGCTAAAGCTACTGCATCATAAAAAACAGTAGGTTGTTTTGAACAATCTATTGAGATAGCTAATGATAATTGTTCTTCATATATCTTGTAGTCACTTCGGAAATTATCTAATGCTAAACCATATTTTGAAGAAATTTCTGATAAATCCGCTATCACAAAGCCTGAACTTTCCGCACGACCATTGAATCTATCCATCATTTTAGTAAGTGTCGACTCATACATTTGTCCCATATTTACTCTAAGCAAAGCATCACTAGAATGGAGCTGATTCAAAGTATTTTCTACTGAATTGCAGTTATTGCGAATTTGTAAAACCTGTTGATTGCTTATTGTCTCATTTTCAGCAAATGTAGCAATTATTGGCAAAAATGCGAATAATACAGACAACGACAAACATAAAGCCATAATTCTGCGGTTAATCTTCATATTATCATTATCTAACTTTATAACCTGTTTGGTCAAATCTATATTATTTTATTATTAATCATTTCCAAGTAATATTACGTCTGTATGAAAATCTGTTCGAACACTAATTTATACAAATGTGATGCTGTATGGTGTATTTTAATTTTACTGATTTACGGTGTTAAACGATTTATGTCACGAGGAAATAGGATTGATTCTCTAACATTTGCTAGTCCTATTGTTTTTTGAACGAATCGATCGATTCCAAATCCACAACCACCATGAGTTGGTAGGCCATATTTAAAAGCTTGGAGATAATATTTAAAGCCTTCGTGTCCAACGTCTAAACCAGAGTCTTTCATCTGATTAATCATTTTTTCATAATTATTTTCCCTTAAGGGCACAGTTGAAATTTCTACGCCACGAAAAATTAAATCAGCCCAATAAACCGTACCGTCTTCGTAATTAAATTTGTGGTAAAATTTTCCTGCTTCAACAGGGAAGTTAGTGGCATATATCAAATCGCTACCTAGTTGTTTACGTGCATAATCGCTTACCCAACGTTCTTCATCAGGACTTAAATCTTTATCTTTGGTATTATCAATTTTTGTATTTTCAAAGTACATTTCGTGAATTTGATTGATCGTAAGTTGAGGAATCTTACCATCAATTGGCAAAATTAATTCTGGTGCGTTTAAGCTTTTTAGATCTGTTATTTTTTCTTGATAAATCTTTTTTAAAGCATATTGGGTCATATTAGCTACCACGTCCAAAACTTCTTCGTGATTTTCAACGAAACCCATTTCTATATCTAGCATATAAATTTCTGTTAAATGACGAGTGGTTGCACTAGGTTCAGCTCGATATGAATGGCCAATTTCAAAAACTCTTTCAAAAGCTCCAACCATAATTTGTTTGTAAAACTGAGGACTTTGTGCAAGAGTTGCAGTTTTTCCGAAATAGTCTAGTTGAAAAACTTCAGCACCTCCTTCGGTGGCTTCGGTTAGTATTTTCGGCGTATCTATTTCGACAAATTCCTGTTCATATAAAAATTCCCTTAAATAACGCACGATATCAGCTCTAATTTTAAATATTTTCTGTTCCTGAAGATTGCGAATATTCAATACTCTTGTATCAAACAAAGTATCCAAATGTTCAGATTTATGAGATATCGGTTTGTCAATTTCTATTGGTGGTTCGTCAATCACTGGAACATCAACTCGTACGCTCACATCGTGTAATTCAGCTCCACCTGGTGCACGATTATCAGCCACAACTTTGCCCGTAAGTGACAAAATTGTGCCTATTTGCATACCTCTTAGTTTTTCTAATTCTTCTTTATTTTCAATTAAAGATTGAACAATACCGCTTCGATCTCTTAAGGTTATAAAATTTAGACCACCTAATAGGCGTTTTTTATGTAACCATCCACAGAGGGTAACAGTCTCTTCATATTTAGATGACAATTCTCTTACTAATGTTCGTTTCATATTTATTCCTTAAATCTAGGTTATATTCTATCACCCACTGATATATCTATCAATTTATTACGATTTTTGTCTGGTCGAGCATAATGTGTAATATAATAGAATATATGACTAAACTACATCGTAAAAAATCAGCCCTAACCTATGTTTTATTAGCTCTAATACCATACACTAAAAATAACTCGTACTCTTATTTTAAACCGAATATCTTTTTTAACGAATTAGAAAAAGATTCTGGTTACTCCATTTCGACATTGCGAGTCTCCTTCAGTCGTGCCAAAGACCATCGTTTAATCATTATAGACGGAAATAATTTATCTATTTCTCTAAAGGGACGTCAAATAATACAACCTTTTATTGCAAATCAACTTGAAAGTGACGGACAGTTAATGGTCATATTTGATATTCCTGAAGATTCAGCCGAATTACGTCGTAAATTTAGATTACTACTTCGTCAATTAGGTTTTTCTCAAATTCAGCAAAGTGTCTGGATGAGTATTCAAGATCATCAGCAAATATTAATAGATTCAATAAATGATCTTGGATTGCAGGGTTGGGTACAGTTATATAAATCAAATAGAATATATTAAAAATGTTCAAAAATGTCAAAAATTCTACATTACTAATTTCGTACGGTCGGACATATTTTGTAATGAAGGGGAGTTGTAATTATAAATTAAGGAAATTTTTAAAAAGAAATATTAAGTTTGACTTTTTTAAAAAAAGGTTTTATTCAATAAAATTATTTTTCGTATCTTTTATAACACCTATATCTCTAGATGCTACTGCTTTGATATTGCTATGTTGTTCAAAATCATCTATTAACTCGTAACCCATGAAAGAATGTATGATATCGTCTATAGTAATCAATCCCTTAGTCTTACACTCTTTATCAATGACTATAAATAATAGGCTTTGTGTGTGTAAAAATGCCGATAAGGCTTGTGTTAAAGTTTGATCTTCACGAATATAAAATACCTTATTATCCATTGCTTTTTCAGCAGTCACCGAACGCTTGTTATCAAGTGAAAGTAGTTTATCAAGATGTAATATACCAATTATTTTATCTATATCACCATTCATAACAGGTAGTCGACTGTGCCCAATTTTATGTAAACTGTCTAGCGTCAAAGGTCCTAAAAATTCGGATTTATTGATAAGCTTTAGTTTTCTACGTGGAGTCATAACCGAACTAACCAATTTATCATTAAAAGAAAGGTTGGCAATTAAAAATTTTTTTTCTTGTTCACTTAAAACGTTTTCAGACTTCGTTATTAAATGTTGCATTTCTTCTTTTGAATTAATAAATAAATTATGGTTAAAATCGTCTTTAGAATAGCTTCTGAATAATCGGAAAATGTTTAAGTGGTTTTTAATAAAACTTAAAATTGAGTTTTCGTATCGATTATATATTCCGTTTGACAACTTTTGCACAATACTTAAATTCGAAATAAATCCAATACTTAAAGCAGTCAAAATCGCAAGAATTATAGCGATTACTATTCCGAAAGCAACACTCAAAAACAACCATATTAAAACTTGTAGTAGTGATATCAAAATTAATCGTAATGAAAATACATCTATTAATAGTCTTTCTCTTAGCAAATATTTTTTAGCTGTATCATCGCCCAAAGATGCTCTTCGTTCTAATTCGAAATAACTCAATTTATTATGTTTTGGTTTTACAGCCGTGACTAATAACAGTATAAAAAATACTAATATAGATATTATTACTGGTATAAGTGTTACTGATGACATTACTTATATAATTGTAACCTATATTTTTTGCAGTTACACTACAATAAGCTTATAGATTTTGCTACAATATTATAAGTAAATTAGAGGAGTAAATTTTGAGTAAAATTTCTTGGATTATTTTTACAGTCGTAATCGTTGGCGTTTTTGGATTGTTGCTATTCTTTTCTAATAATCAGGAAAGTTCTGCAAAATTAAATGTTGATGAAATTGATACAGCATCTATCCAATTAGGTAATGAGTCTAATGGTAATATTTCCGATCACATTTATGGCAATAAGGATAGCAAAGTTACACTAATTGAATATGCTGATTATCAATGCCCTGGCTGTGGGACATCTCACGATTATATAAAAACAATAGTTGAAGAATATAAAGACCAAATTCAATACGTTTATCGAAATTTTTTACTTGAATATCATAACAATGCTAGAGCCGCAGCTAGTGCGGCAGAAGCTTCAGGTTTACAAGAAAAATTTTGGGAAATGCACCATAGAGTATTTGATTCCCAAAAAGAGTGGGAGTTATTAACTGGTCAAAAACGTACAGATAAATTTATAAGCTACGCAAAAGAGTTAAATCTTGATATTGACAAATTTTTATCTGATATGTCATCAAAAGAAATTAGTATGAAACTTGATTATGACTATGCGTTAGGCAAAAAAGCAGATCTTGATGCTACTCCGTCATTTTATTTAAATGGTAAAAAACTTGAATATGAAATTTGGAGTGATAATAAAAAATTAAGAAATGCCCTGAATACTGAATTAGAGAAGGCAGGAATTTCACTACCAGACAACACGTAACGCAATATCATTATATACATTAACTATATTTATTAGGTTTTCTAATCCCAAAAATAATAATCTCAACTCTGGATCTTAGCATATTTACTTAATAATTTCTTAATATTTGCTTATCAGGGTCCGACCCTGATAAGCAAATATTAAGAAAACACCCCGGTGCCTTGAGGTGTTTTCATTGTTTTTTTAAGTTTCTCTCTCAAAAAGAAACTTGGATTTTTGAGTCAGACGACTCTTACTGTGCAATATACAGTTGCCATTCGGCAGGCACCACATCCACTGCTATCTTTTTGCGCCTACTAGGCACAAATTCGATGGCTATTGGCATGTGATTAAACTCCTTGTACTTATGTACAGCCTCACGTGCTTCGACCTTTAATTAGTTTTAGCGCAAGACACATCAACTATCGTATCAATCAGACGTTGATACGTCAAGACCAAACGCTATAAAAATAACGCTAATGAATATTATTATAGAATAGTTTTAATATAGACACAAGCACTAAATTACATTTCACCAGGAGTATCTGTAGGCTTTGCCGATCGAAGTGGTTTTTCTCTAATAAATATTATTAAAAAGCTAGCAATTGCCATCAATAATCCAGTTGTTAGAAATATTCTGTGCATACCATTGCTATATTTATGGACAACAATATTTGAATATTCATCCTGTCGTAATTTTAGTTCGTCTGTAATCTTATTTTTTAGAGCAACTGGCAAGTTCTTGAGAGCTTTATCAGATTCCTCTTTAATCTTATTCTTAACAGTCGGATTATTTATTGCCAACAACGTATTAGAGTCGTTTAAGTCTCCCATTTTCGATACAAAATTATTGCTTCTAAGCATTTGAATATATTTACTATTAGTCAAATCGCCTATATTGTTCGTAAATGTAGCAGTTAGCATAGCACCGAATACAGCAATACCAATCGTCGAACCGAGACTACGGAACAATTGGCTTGAACTCGTAGCTACGCCTATATCTTCTTGTGCGAATTCGTTTTGAACCGCAAGATTAATTATTGGCATACCTACACCCATTCCAATACCTAAAATGAAGATTATGATAGCTTCCTGTAAATATTTAGAATTAGGGTTAAGTGATAGCATACAAAATATAGCAATAGTTACAACAATAAAACCAGTAAGCATAAAGGTTTTATATTTACCAGTTTTAGAAATTAATTGACCGACTCCAATACTAGTAACCATCATGCCACAAACCATAGGTAATAACATTAAACCTGATTTAGTCGGCGAAACACCAAACACCTGCTGATTAAATTGAGTCAAGTAAAGTATTGATCCAAGGAATGCTGCTCCAAATAACATAGAAATTGTTATTATTAGCAAAAAATTTCGGTTGTTAAAGAAATGTAATGGAATAATCGGTTCTTTTGCTGATCGTTCGACACGGATAAAAGCTACCGATATAAGAATCACAAGAGCTATCATAATAGTGCGAAGTCCAAATAAAGACAGGCCTGTCGATGAAATTAATTCAGCAAATATCGATTCAGTATTATCGATTGCTAATATGAGTATCGATAATCCAGCTGTTAGCAAAACTGCACCTTTGAAATCGATTTTAGGATTTTTGTTATATTTAAACATTGGACAAAATAAAGCAATTATCAAGAAGGCTATAACCCCAATCGGCACATTCATAAAAATAGTCCAGCGCCAGTTTGTGATAAAACCAAAAATATTATGAGACTCCGTCAAATAACCTCCTATCAGGGGACCAGCTATTGATGAAAAACCAAACACCGCACCTACAAGTCCTTGCCATTTACCTCGTTCTCTTGCTGCGAATAAGTCGCCGACGATTGCAAAAGCATTGGCTGTAATAATTCCACCACCAATACCCTGTAAGGCTCGCCAAAATATCAACTGTTCTATACCACCGCTTAAACCACCGAATAATGAGCTTATCGAAAATATAGCTATTCCCGTCATCAAGACCAGTTTTCGACCAAACATATCAGAAAACTTACCGGCTATTGGCACTGTAACAGTAGTAGTAACCATGTAGGCAGTTATAACCCAGCTGAGTGCCGAATAAGCATTAAACTCTTCAACAATCTTCCCGAGAGAAGTTGAAAAAATCATCTGATCCAGAGCGACCAAAAATATACTGGCCATTATTGATAACATGATGATTATTTTGCTTTTTAAGCTAAGATGATGGTTCATATTTTTCCTATTTGTTACTGTTTTTTATTAATTTGAAAGCATCGATATGTAGGCTAATCTTTTCAATATGCTTTTCTAACATCTGTTCTGGTAACAAAATAATGTGCTACTATCTTTGGAACCCACGACATATAATCTATCGCCTTCTTTGATATTAAGCTCTTCACGTGCTTGTACTGGTATCACTACCTGCCCTTTAGTGCCGACTGTTGATGTCCCGTAAAGTTTTTTATTAATCATCGTCTAATATTATAAAAGTATGAAAAGTATGTCAAATCATAATTTTTGTACATTTAATTTGTTCTATTCAAATTAAGTAATAGCGTTTAAAATTAATTAATGGCTAAAATAAAGAATACAGTTCTATCTTTTATATATAACCAGTATTTGGTTATATTCTTTACAATTACTCTTAGTATAAAACTTTTTTGCGTCAGTACATATGTCTTGAAATTAACGTGGTCTGGTCAATACTGGAATAGTATTATATTCAGTATATTTAGCCTAGCATTCTTATTATCGCCTTTCTACTTAATAAAGAAATGTAAAAATAAGGCACTAACAATCGTAGCTTTTTTAATATCGACCTTATTAGTCATTGATATCATTTATTTCAGCTATTTCTCCTCGCTTCCAAGTATTGGCATAGTCACTGCCATCAGTCAAATCAAAGACGTATTGCCCGCAATTTGGGAACTATTAGAATGGTGGTATCTGCTTTACTTTGCAGATATTATTTTTGTCGTGTTCTTTGGTAAACAAATCCAAACAACATTTCGAAAAATCATAGATAAAAACAACATCAAAGATTCGAACTGGAAAACTTCTGCAATTATTATCATTATCCTATTTTCTAGTTGTTGGCTAAGTTTACCACTTGGATGCAATAAATTTAAAGAGGTCTTTGAAAAAGATTACGATATAGTATCAACGGCCCAATACTATGGTGTTATCGGTACGCATACAGTCGATATCGCTCGATTCATCCAACAGGAAATAACAATACCATCGGAAGATCAAATAAAAGAAATTACCGATTGGATTAAAAAGTATAAACCTCAACAACCGAATAGTGAGTTAAATGGAATTGCTAAAGGTAAAAATGTCATTATCATTCAAGTGGAATCTTTGGGAGGTTTTATCATAAATCAAAAAGTTGATAACAAGGATATAACCCCGAATCTAAATAAATTTGCGAATAGTTCATATTATTTTCCAAACCAAAGATTTTTATACGGAGCAGGTCATACTTCTGATACTGATTTTACAGCCAATTTATCATACTTTCCTCTAGATGAAGCTGCCATCTTCGTTAGATACGGAAGAGATGATTTCACAGGTCTTCCCAAGTTAATGACAAAAAGCGGTTACTCAGCCTACGTTTATCACGGATTCAATCGAAATTTTTGGAATCGTGATTCTGCACTAAAATCAATCGGATATAAAAAATTCTATGCAGCCGACAATTATCCAAAAGGGACTAAGATAAATATGGGCTTAAACGACGGTGATTTTCTTGCCAATACTGCCGATTATATTAAAGATCAGCCCAAGCCAAGTTTTAGTTATGTAATTACTCTATCTTCACACGTCCCGTTCGCAACTAACAAAGAAATTGAAGAGTTTGGCATTGATAAAAGTAAATACCCAAATCAAGTTGGTGGTTATATCGAAAATATAAATTACACGGATAGAATGATTGGAAAGTTTTTTGAAAAACTAAAATCTTACGGTATATACGATGATTCATTGATTGTAATTTATGGCGATCACACTCCAGTACTTCCAAGTTTTAAAGCTGGGACGATAGATTACGATTCATCGTCTAATCAAGAAAAAGAAGTACCGCTATTCATTAAATTACCAAAACAGAAAATCGGAGAAACTGTTCCTAATAAAGGTGTACATTTAGATATAATGCCTACGATTATCGACTTATTAGGTTTAAAAACAAATCAGTTGATGTTTGGAAAAAGTCTATTTGATGAAGATTCTGATAATTTCAATGACTGCCCTAACCAAATAAGTACTTTTTCGAAGCTCGGCGATTGCGAAAAATCTCTTCGAATAGAAAAATCCATATCATCGAAAATCATACAATATAATTTATTCGACAAGCTTCCAAAATAACTTACGATATTCCGAAAGTTTTGGTTATTATGTATTATGAATATACTAAATTTCTACTATCGGCTTGAGGTTCTGTCCAGATAAGCGTGATACTTTTTCGCAATAATTCGCGATATTTTCTTTAAAATAACTTGGGTAGGCTTTTTGTATTTGGCCCACTATGTAATAACCGACTGCCATCATAGCTCCGTAATCACATTTATCTGGCAAAGGAACGAAAAATCTATTTTCTGAATCGCCCCACATTTCGTCTTTTTCGCCAAAACTAATAAACAGCTCATCTGAAGGAACGACAGTCGTTGCATGTAATCGTGCAAATTCGATCGTTTCAATATCCCGAGCTATCATACGACCGAATAATTCTATGAATTTATTCTGCAACATGCCTATCGAGCCAGAAAAATTAGATGGCAATAAAAGATAGTATTTGTTATATTTCGAAAAATCAGGAAAATTTAAATTATTAATAGAATTTTCTATAAATTTTTTTATATCCAAGGCATTTTCTCCAGTAGCCCCTAAAATCATACCCATATAAGTTGAAACATTGTAAGTATAGGGCTCACGATTCTTCGGAAATATAAATTCCATATCGCCAGCAATCTTATCAAGTTCCCTGCTAGCTGATGAATTCGGAGAATTCGTAATCAGCATAACTTTTTTACCGAATTCTTTTGCATTTTTTACTATTATTGGAGCATGTTTTTCGCCGGAAGCAGAGACTAAAACAACCCCGTCAATTTCTAATATGTTTTTTAATTTCTCCATGTAACTACTTTCTGAAGCAAAAATAGCATCAGTTTTTTCGAACATGATACGACCGGTTTGTTCAGCATTCCCAGACCCAACTACAAGAGGACGAGAAAAGCAAGTTGTATCAATTTTTGGTAGCTCCTGTTGGCCTAATAATTCTAAAGCACCCATCACGACGGTATCTAACTCTGGAATATTATCCATAGTAAAAGTCTTTAGTTTTTCGATGTTTGTTGTATCCATAGTTGAAATATCCTCCATAATCTTAATTATTTTTACTTAGATATTTAGTTATTAAGTAAAAAAATCAAAGCAACTAATATTATTAACGCCACGATTACAACGAAAAGTTCCAATAAAGTAAACCCTTTTTGATATTTATTAAGTCCCCTCATATCTTCCTCGTCGATTTATTAATTTAATAATAACATAAACATTAGCTCTAACCTCATGTTTTTTGCTATACTTAAGCATTATGGGGGCATTTAAAAAATGACGAAAAAATTCATCAAACAGTTCCGTGCGAGTCATTTTTTTAATAGTATTTTTTTATGCTTGTTTATCACTTCGATAGCTTTTACATTTTTTAACTTTAGCAATGTAAATGCTGTCACAACCGTAGCCCAAGAATATGCTACAAATGACAAAAATTTAGTAATGGGATCGATAGTAAGTCTCGAAAAAAATTCTTATGACCATGTTGTCGCCTCTTCAAATGAAAACGCTGATAGAATAATTGGAGTTGTTGTAAATGATGGTAGCTCATTGATTACTATTAATAGCAATCAAGAAAATCGAGTACTGATAGCAACAAGTGGGAATCAACCAGTTTTAGTATCTGATATCAATGGCGAAATTCACGAGGGAGATCAAATAACCGCATCACCCATCAAAGGTGTTGGAATGAAAGCAACAGCCAATTCTAAAGTCATAGGTATTTCCCAAGCAGATTTATCAACAATTAGTAATAATAGTCAGCAAGAATACACCGACTCCGAAGGCAATAAACAAAAACTAACAATTGGGCAAATTAATGTTCAAGTTAATGTGGCTTATTATTTCAAACAGCCAGAAAAGACTCTTATACCACAAGCTTTACAAAATATTGCAAATAACATGGCTGGAAAAAACGTTAATGCTATGCCAATAATTATTAGTGGAGCAATATTCATAATCACATTAATTGTCGTCAGTATGATTATTTATTCTATGATTCGAAACAGTATCATCTCTGTTGGACGAAATCCGATGTCGCAATCGGCAGTATATCGGGATGTCATACAGCTATCAGTTTTAGTATTAGTTATTATAGGAGTCGCATTAATATCAATTTATACAATTTTAACGAGGTTTTAGATGGACAATATATACTTACAAATATTTCTTCTTATCGACGTATTCATCGCCGGAATCATAATTACTATAGCTTTCAGACATGCCTATGTACATTTTTTCCCAAATAAAAATGATACTGTTTCAAAAAAACCTACCCGAGAAAAAATACCTAGTGCACATTTACCAGCCTCAGTAAGGGAACATTTATTAGAAGTATCCCAAGCAAAGTTTGATGCTGTTGTCGAAAAATCAGCATCAGAGTTACAACATGATTTGAATGGCATCATCAACCAACTAAACAAAAGGGTTGAAAATTTAGGGCAAGAAATTGTTAATTCTGAGATAAAACGTTATCAGACAGACATTGAACAACTAAGAAAACAGGCTGAAGCTAATCTTACAGCAGCCCAAGCTGATATCGACAAGCACCAAACAGAAATAAAAGCAAAATATGCAGAACAACAAGCTGAACTTGAAAAAAAGTATGCGAAGAGACAAGTCGATTTAGAGTCTCAAATTACCTTAAAACAAGCAGAATTGGAAAAACAATTAGAAGATACTATCAAAACTAAAGAGGAAATAATCATAAAAAATATCGATACAAGATTGGGCGATGCTGTAATCTCTTTCTTGAACGAAACTTTACAACACAATGTTGATTTGGGCGCTCAAAGCGATTATT
The DNA here is from genome assembly GCA_035399865.1 of Candidatus Saccharimonadota bacterium. Taxonomy (GTDB): domain Bacteria; phylum Patescibacteriota; class Saccharimonadia; order Saccharimonadales; family Saccharimonadaceae; genus UBA1547. The sequence continues at coordinate 33,096 of DAOPJW010000002.1, read as the reverse complement.
TAATTTCGATGCTAAACGAGCACAAAGATGAATTCAAAAAAGGTTTAAAAAATGAAATTTAGATTACCAGACAGTTTATCTTCTCCTCAAGATTTGACGGATTTATTGTTTGAGATAAAAGAATATGCAAAATGGAAATCTCATAATGATATTTTACGCAGAGCAGGTTCTAAACGTACTTCAAAACCACCTGAAATTTCCAAGACGGCCAGTGAAGTATTGAATGATTGGTCAAAAATTAAGTCAATCGATAATGAAGGTATCCAAGAACTTGTCAATACGCTGAATACTATCTCAATAAAATCACCACAGATAAACATTACCCTTGCAGGACCAGCCCCTGGCGATTTAAAGAAGAAACTGATCGGATGGTTCCGTGATAATATCAACCCTGATATATTGATAACTTTTGATTTTAATAAAACAATTTTAGGTGGTATGATTTTACGTTCAGGAAGTAAAATATTTGACTGGTCATTCAAAAAATATATTATGGCCTCTCGAGAAAAACTAATCGAGGAAATTAATAGTGTTTGACAATGCGACCTTCCAAAAATTAATTGAAGCTGACAACTTGACCGGTGAAGTCGTTGCAGTAAACAGTTTTATTGTTGAAGTAAAAGGCCTAGAGGGAGTAAGACTTGGAGCTCAAGTTTTGTTCGAAGACGGACAACGTGGTTTAGTACGTGAAACTAAAGGCAACAGAGCAAAGTTGTTTAATATTAACTCTGAAAAAATAGCTCTAGGCACTCTTGCTGTAGTAGAAAAAGATATATTCAATGTTCCAGTTGGAAAAAGTTTAATTGGACGAGTAGTTAATCCACTTGGATTTCCAATTGACGGTAAAGGTCCAATTAAAACAAAAGAGTATTCGAGCATATATAACCCTGCACCAGGAATTATGGCAAGAAGCATGTTAAAGGACCAGCTTGCTAGTGGCGTTACGGCTGTTGATATGTTCTTCCCTATAGTTTTAGGTCAACGTATTGCGGTATTAGGAGATAGTAAATCTGGAAAAAGTACCCTACTCAGTCAATTAAGTGCCAATCAAAATGGTACAGATCGTATAGTTGTTTATGTTTTGATTGGTAAACGCAAAGTTGATATTGAACAATTACTTAACGGTCTCAAAGAATCTGGAGCAATGGATCACACTATTGTAGTACTAGCCGATATTTTTGATTCATTGACGCAATCCTATTTAGCTCCTTACGCAGGTTGTGCTATGGCAGAAAATTTATGGTACGGTGGTAAAGATGTAATCATTATTTATGATGACTTAACGAGTCACGCTGAAGCATACCGACAGTTGTCTTTATTGCAAGAAGTTGACCCAGGACGAGATTCTTATCCAGGTGATATGTTTTATTCTCATTCAAGTCTGCTAGAACGTGCTGGTAAGCTACTTGACGGTGGCAAAACATTAACGGCCTTGCCGGTCGTTTTAACGCCAAACGATGATATCACTGCTTATCTATCAACAAATATTATGTCTATTACCGACGGTCAGATCGTTCTTGATTTAAGCGTTTTTCGCAAAGGTAATCGACCTGCTGTTAATGTAGGCCTATCCGTATCACGCGTTGGTGGCAACGCTCAAACTGTCCGTCAAAAGCGTTTATCAGGTTCACTGTTTAAAATGTTAGCCCGTTACAAACAGGCTGAGGAATTTTCTCACTTCGGTGCTAGTCTATCAAAAGATTCTCAAATTGATTTAAATCTGGGCAAACAAATTTATGAGATTCTTCAACAACCTCCAGAAGTACTCTATTCAATACTCGAGCAACAATTAATGTTGGAGACTGTAGTACTTGGTAGCGGTCAAATTAATATAAATATTCCAGGATTAAAGGAATCTGTAAGAACAATTATCAAACACGTGAAAGGTGAAGAAGATTACGATAAAGCCGAGGATGTATTATTAAAAGAAAATACGATCAAACAAGCTGAGGTTTCCGAAAAAGACGAGGCAGTTTCACAAGCCGAAAATGAACATAAAAATGATGTTACTGAAACAGAAAACGCAAAAGTCAAAGAGGAAGAAGATAAAGAAAAAACTGAGGACAAGACTGATGCGAAGAGCTAATATAATTGAAAAAGACACAATCCAAATTAAGACTGTTGAAAATCTTACTGGTGTCTTTGAAAGTATCGCAAGTAATCACGTTGCAAAAGTAAAGAAAAAAGTTGATTTATCAAAAGCATTCTTTCAATTACTTTGGACACGTTATAAATCCATCCAGATTGATCCTTCGAAACGGATTACTAATCGAGACCTTACGGATAAAAATGATAAAAAAGTCTTTGTTATTATTTCCGCTGGAGCTGGCCTGAGCGGTGATATCGATCAACGCCTTATCGAAAAAATGCTTCAAGATTACGACGAAAAATCTACTGATATAATTGTCTTAGGTACGCATGGTGCAAATCAACTTATTCAAATGGGTATTAAATTTAAACGCTACTTTCAGGTTCCTGAAAGTGAAGATTACATTGATGTTAGCCCGTTAGTAGAAGCTGTTTTACCATATTCAAAAATCGTAATTTATTATGAAGAATATGTATCTCTTGGAGTTCAAGAGATAAAAGCTATCGACTTGATTTCAAGTTTGCGTGATATGAGTGAACAAGGTGATATTGAAGATGAGGAAATAATTAGTGAAGAGGATACTATTTTTGAACCATCAATCGAAGAAATTGCTGATCAAATGGAAATAACTATGATGGCTTTGGCACTTAACCAAACTATACTTGAATCAAGCCTAGCCCAAGCAGCAAGTCGTTTTAGTGCCATGGCAGTTGCTAAAAAACGAGCTAGCGAAATGCTAACTGATTATCGATTTGAATTTTATCGTGCAAAAAGAAGTGAAAGTGATCGTCGTCTAAGTGAAGTTCTCGTCGGTCTGAAGAAAAAAAGACGACAGACTGGGGGCTTGTGTTGAAGAAAAAAAGTACGAAATTATCAGAAGAATTATCTGGGATAATAGTATCTCTTCATGGCCTTATCGTTGAAGTCCAAATTACCGGCGAAATGCCTGAGGAAAAAGAATTATTGTCAGTCGAAAATTATCCTGAAATATTTTTGGAAGTCAACTTATTTAAATCCAATACAGCAGTATGTATTAACTTGACCAATGATCAATCTCTCCGCTGTGGTCAAAGAGTGTTTCGTAGTCATTCGAAAGTATCCATACCGGTAGGAACAAGAACTTTAGGTAGGGTATTTAGTGCTTTGGGAGAACCTTTAGATAATCTACCTGCTATTAATGAAAATAGACGACCGATTTGCGAAGCAACCGGAACAAATAGCTACCGCAACAAGCAAAAGACAGAATTACTGGAAACTGGCATAAAGGTAATCGATTTTTTAACACCATTCGTAAAAGGACGAAAGATCGGTATCGTAGGAGGTGCAGGTGTTGGAAAAACTGTCTTAACTACAGAGATGATTCACAACGTTACGCAAAGTGCCAAAGGTCTATCAATTTACTGTGGCGTAGGAGAACGTATACGTGAAGGTAATGAACTTTATGAAACACTCAAAGAAACCAAGGTATTAGAAAACACTATAATGTTTTTTGGTCAGATGGATGCTACCCCTGCCATTCGTTCGATGGTTGGACCTGCCGCCGCGACTGCTGCCGAATATTTTAGAGACGAAGAAGGGCGAGATATTTTATTCTTCGTTGACAATATTTATCGACATATTCAAGCCATGACAGAGCTCTCCACAAATATGGGTCTTATTCCATCAGAAGGTGGTTATGCACCAAATATCTTCAGTGAGTTAAGGAGATTAGAAGACCGCTTAAGTTCAACAGAAAAAGGAACGATTACGTCAGTCCAAGCTATTTACGTCCCTGCTGACGACTTATCAGATCCAGCTGTTCAAGCAATTTCACAACAGCTCGACTCAGTCCTGGTTCTTTCACGTTCTGTAGCAGAAAGTGGTATAAGGCCAGCTGTTGATTTATTAAAAACCACTTCGTCGCTATTGACTCCACAGATCGTGGGCGATAGACATTACGAACTTGTTGGTCGTGTTCAGGCAATCATGCAAAAACACGATTCTTTAAAAAATATTATTGCTATCGTTGGCGAAAATGAATTATCGCCATCTGACCGTGAAGATTATCAAAATGCAAAAAGTCTTATACAATTCTTTGCTCAGGATTTCGCTGTAGCTGAACATTTAAATGGTAAGCCTGGTCAATATTTTACAATCGAACAAACCTTAGATGGAATAGAGGAAATTCTTGGGATAAAACAAAAAAATGAGCCAAAAACAGCCTGATATCCAAAAAATATATGTCATAGCTCGAGCTCCATTCGAATTATATTATGAAGGTGAAGCCAATTCTCTATCTGGTGAAAATAAAATCGGAAAATTCGATATTCTACCAGGTCATGCAGATTTTTTTTCGATGCTCATACCGAGTGATGTGATTATTGAAACCGATTCCGAACCAATTATTTTTAGTATAATCAACGGAATAATTACCGTACGAGATAATAAGGTGATGCTATTCGCCAATATTTAATAATTATTGCATTACAATATAATCAAAAGCATGACCAGCTGCTGGACTGACTGAGATTGCTCCGATACTAAAACCAGTTGAGCTTCGGTTGACATACACACCGTCCACTCCGGCACCAATTGCAGTAACGACTACGTGCGGTGTCGTCGAATAGGCGTTCACAAAGCTTATATTAGCTAAGATTCCTCCTCTTAAATTCCCTGCTCCAGTATTAACAGCAACGGTACCAGCTACATCATTACCACTTATTGATACCGTGTCGATTGCTTCAAGCCCAGAACCTTTAGAAACACTCGGACTAGAACCGCGTGTTGTAATTTTTCCACCAACAGTTAGCATGTTAGTCTGAAAATTATTCATAGATAAAATACCACCAATCGACAAGTTACCTAATATATTCACACTATTATTTACAGTCAGTAATTGGCTAACTGTAACCGCACCTTGTAATTTAGTTAAGCCTTCAACCGTTAAATCTTTCCGTACATTCAGATTTGAAATTGTACCATCACCATTCACATTCAATGAGTTAAAAGCTGAAGTCCCAGCTTGTATGTTTGTCAAGCTCATGCTTGAAGCAGAAAGCTTACCATTCAAGTTTAACTGACCAGCTATATTTACATCTTTTGCGACCGTCATTGCTCCTAAAAAGTTAGCATCAGGACCAACATTTAGCTCAGTTCCAGAATTGTCAATTGGATTACGACTTACCCCTAATTTACCAAGAACATCTGTGCTGATGACAACTTCACTTTTTTTTGTTTCCGTAGAAGTCTTTTCTTGACCCTTTATAATGAATGCAATTACTGCAGCATTAATCGACAAAATCGTAACCACGACCGCAAGGCCGATAAACGTCGCTTTATGGCTTGGACGATGAGTGGTATGACGAAATTGGGAGCTTAGATGACTACGGGACGTCAATGATGCGACAGCTGCTTTTTTCTCATTAGATTGAGCTTGAAGCACTTCAGGTGCTGGTGGTTCGGTACTATTTTGTTCTGTGTTATCCGATGGTATTTTAATCATATTTTATTTATTTCTATAAACTTAGTATCAATAGTATACAGCTTATCCTTAGGCTAAGCAAACAGCTATAGCTTATTTGCAAAATTTATCCTAATAATTGAAAATAGATATATGCTGAGAAAAAAATTGGGAGTAAGTATTAGTATTTTATTAATTACTTCATTTTTTTGTGTCACGATAAAAACCAATTTAGCCTATGCTGAACTTCAATCCCAAAATTATCGTTTTGACGAAAGTGTGATAGACTCAGGAAGTTTAGTTGAAGGAAGCTCAAATAATTACAAATCAACGACTGCAACTGGTGATTTAATTGTCGGAGAGTCCTCATCGTCGGATTATCATATACAGACTGGATCAAAAACGACTGATGACCCAGCGTTATCATTTCATATCAGCTCTGGAAACATAACATTTGGAGATTTTACTACTAGTAGTGCGACGGTTACCACAGCTACATTTTCTGTAACAAATTACACAAGCTACGGATACGTCGTACAAATTTTCGGAAATTCTCCAACCAATGGCAACCATTCTATTGAACCTATGGCTACAACAGAATCATCTACGCCAGGTATAGAACAATTCGGAATAAATTTAGTGGCTAATAGTCTACCTACGAATTTTGGTGCTAACCCAGATAATGGTCAGTTTGGATTTGGCATTGCTTCAGCGAACTACAACACAGAAAATAAATACCGTTTTGTAAGTGGCGAAATAATAGCATCGGCACCAAAGAGTTCTGGCACTACCTTGTATACAATTAGTTACATCGTAAATGTAAGTAACATGACACCAGGTGGTCGTTATACTTGTGGCCAAACCTTGATTGTGACTGGCACTTATTAAAGTAAACCATTAAATTATTCACGACTTTTCCACAGTTTTGGAAAAAAATTATTTCGGCTGTTGACACCCCATAACGCTAGTGTTACTATTTTGTTAATAGTAGTAAAAATAAACAAAACAAAAAAATGAAAAAACACCACAACAAACTTATTCAACGATTATTTAGCTTATTAGCAATATCTACTTTATTATTAGTACAATTTTTTCCGCTCAGTAGTGTCGGAGCGTCCCAAATTACATCACGTAGTTTGACTCTCGTGGCTGGAGCAACTGACGGTGGGTCTAAGCCCGGCGGTGTTGTCGGACATAATTTTAGCTTTACTATTCCTGGTGGTAGTGATGTTGGTTCAATTAAATTTTTGTATTGTACTTTAGCCGGTGGAACTTGCGTTACTCCTACTGGTCTAGTCACGACTTCGGCTACTATTGACAATCAGACAGGTGCGACTGGTTTTACTATGGTTAATACTACTAATGGTGAACCATATTTGACACGAGTTGCCGCTAATATAACAGCCCAAGCTGTGACTTATCTTTTAGGTAGTGTAACTAACCCAACCACAACAAATCAAACATTTTATGTTCGTATATCGACCTACGCATCAGAAGATGCTACTGGAAGCCCGATTGACACAGGTACGGTAACAGCTAGCACGGCTACTCAGATTGTACTCGACGGAATAATGCCTGAATCGTTAGTTTTCTGTACAGGTGCATTAATCGGTAAAACAGATGGAGTTCCAGATTGTGCTACCGCTACAAGTGGCGTTATAAGCTTTAATCAGTTATTCTCACCGACTGATACAGCAACAGCAACGTCACAAATGGCTGCCTCGACTAATGCTGGGTCTGGTTACAACATAACAGTCAATGGTCCGACGTTGACATCTGGTAGCAATACCATAACTGCCATGGGTTCGGCTACAACTAGTATGAAGGGTGTTAGCCAATTCGGTTTAAATCTTAAAGAGAATACTATAACTGCTTCAAACCCAGCTATCGGCATCGAAATTGATCTCGAATCTAATGGTACTAATTTAAAAGGACAAGCTTTGACTGGATATAATACGCAAGACAATTTCAAATTTACAACTGGTGATAGTGTAGCCGACAGTGCCTATAGTGGTGCTGGTGGTACGGACGCTCAAATTTATACAGTTTCTTACATAGTAAATGTTCCTGGTAGTCAACCAGCTGGTACTTATACCACTACCCTGACCTATATTTGTACTCCTACTTATTGATTTGCAATAAAATTCAAACTGTGGACAAAAAATAAATATTCGTTGACGCTACGATAATGCTCGTGCTACAATTTTCGTATGAGTCGTAGGCGAAGTTTTCTTGGAAAAAGATTGGTATTGTGCTTTATAATCGTATTTTCTTCAATATGGTTTGTGTTTATACCAAAGAGTGCAGGTGCAGCCCAAATTACATCACGTAGTCTAACCTTACAAGCTGGAGCAACTGACGGTGGGTCTAAACCAGGCGGTGTCGTAAAACACTTGTATTCGTTTACAATCCCCGGTGGTAGCAATGTTGGTTCAATACAGTTTTTGTATTGTGTCGAGGCCGGTGGTACATGTGTAACACCAACTGGATTATTAACAACTGCTGCAACCCTAGATGATCAGACTGGTGCAACAGGTTTCACAATGGTTAATACAACAAACGGTGCACCTCATTTAACCAGAGTAGCCGCTGATATTACAGCTCAGGCTGTTACATATCTGTTTGGTAGCGTTACAAATCCAACAACTACCAATCAATCGTTTTATGTTCGTATTTCTACCTTTGCTTCAACTGATGCTACCGGTAGCCCAATAGACACAGGGGTAGTTGCTGCAAGTACAGCCACTCAAATAGAGTTAACTGGTATCATGCCCGAATCCCTCATATTTTGTACTGGAGCAACAATTAGTAAAACTAGCGGAGTTCCTGATTGTACAACTGCCACTGCTGGTACTGTCAGCTTTAATCAGTTATTCTCACCGACTGATACAGCAACAGCAACGTCACAAATGTCAGCATCAACAAACGCCGGAACTGGTTATAGCATTACAGTCAATGGTCCAACTTTGACATCTGGTAGTAATACAGTATTAGCTATGAATTCGGCTACCACCTCAATAAGGGGCACTAGTCAATTTGGAATGAACTTGAAATTAAATACGACAGCCACTTCTGACCCTGCGGTTGGAGCAGAAATTGATGCTACTTCTAACGGTACAAACTTGAAAGGTCAGGTTGCATCGGGTTATAATACACAAGATACTTTTAAATTTACATCCGGTGACAGTGTAGCAGACAGTGCCTTTGGCGGTGCTGGACCAACTGACGCCCAAATTTATACGGTATCATACATAGTAAACGTTTCTGGTAGTCAAGCTGCTGGTACTTATACAACAACCTTGACTTATATCTGCACTCCAACATTCTAGTAACATGAAAAAAAATATATTTTTATTTATCACCATTACATTAAGTTGCCTTTTTATTACTTTTAGTATTGTTTCAATTGTTAATGCTGAACCTACATCGGATGAAAGTCTAAATGGTCAAGCTCTTGAAATTGCACCTCCAGTAATAATTTTGTCAGCCGATCCAGGGGAAACTTTAACGACTCAAATCAATATTCGCGATATCTCTAGTGGTAGTTTACTAGTTAAAGGAGAAATTAACGATTTCACAGCTGCTGGCGAAGATGGAACTCCAAAAATCTTAGAAGGAAGCGAAACATCAGCCTATTCTTTGAAAAATTGGGTTAGCTTTCCGTCAGAATTATTACTTAATGCTAAGCAACTAAAAAAATTGCCAATCACTATTAATATTCCCTCCAATGCTTCACCGGGTGGATATTATGGGACTATTCGCTTTACTGCAACAGCACCGGAGTTAAAGGACACCGGAGTATCATTATCTGCAAGTCTTGGAGCTCTCTTGATGATTAGAGTAAAAGGTGAAGCAAAAGAAGAGTTATCTATTAAAGATTTTTTTGCAAGCAATATTGATACCAGAGATGAAAATGATATAGAAGTTTCTGGTAAAGTTAGTAATTTTTTCGAATCGGCTCCAATCCAATTCAATCAACGGTTAACTAATACTGGGAATGTTTATGAACAACCTTCTGGTTTAGTCACGATAACTGATATGTTCGGGAAAAAGATTGCTACACTTGGAATTAATCAACCACCAAGACAAATATTGCCTGATAGTACTAGAAAATTCACTCAACTCCTTGATAAAAGTGTGATTGGAAATAAGATTCTATTCGGACGCTATAAAGCTGACTTAAATGTCGTTTACGGAGACAATAAACAGACTATAAATTCAAGTTTGACGTTCTGGGTTATACCCTATCGCACTATTTTAGCAATAATAACAGCTATAATTGTCATATTCATCGTTCTAAAAAGTAGTATCAGGCGATACAATAAACATATTATTAAAAAATCAAGATACTATTAAACTATATTTTCATAAGCTTAAGTGTTATAATATTGTCTATGCCGAAGAAGCTAAAGTTGCTTCACCACAAGCATAGCGGTAAGCTACAATCACACAAACACACATCATACATTCCCCTATTGGCTCTCCTGTTTATAGTAGGTTTTGCTTTAATTGCAACAACCACTTACGCATGGGAAAGACCAGGACCCGCTTCAAGTTCAATAAGTTTAACAGGAGTAGTTGCTGGTCAACCTCCTACGGTCGCAGCCGTTATTGAATCTCCTATTGATGGACAACATTTCAGTACAACGCCCGTGACGATATCTGGAAGTTGCCCAGACAATACACTAATTGAAATTTTTAAAAATGATATTTTTGCTGGCTCGACAGTTTGTACTACCGATAAAATTTTTTCTATCGACATAGATCTAATGTTTGGACAAAATGTTTTGTTAGCAAAAGTATATGATGCGCTCAATCAGGCCGGACCTGATTCTAAAATCGTCACCGTCTATTATGACGTATTACCGACTCAATCCTTACCATTAACAGGTATTAGACTTGAAGGTAGCCAGCTAGTATTAAATACGGACGTAGCCATAAAAGGTGTTTTTCCAGATAAAGAACTTGTATTACCGATTAACGTAATTGGTGGTACTCCACCATATGCCATAAATATCATGTGGGGAGATTCAAAAAATAGTGTCGTGTCCAGAAACGATAATGCAACTTTTAATACTACTCACACATATTCAAAAGCTGGAACTTATCAAATAAATTTACAAGCTAGCGATGCAAATGGTCGTGTGGCATTTATATCAATTGCAGCGATAGTCAACGGTCAACCTAGCGTGACATCAGCCAGTACGGCGTCTACTAGTACGACCAATCAATTACTACTTCTTTGGCCACTTTATGTTTGCACGATAGTTGCGGTCATCAGTTTTCTCGTTGGAGAACAACATGAAAAACAGGTTTTAGCAAGGCGTGGATTATTGTTACAAATTAGATAAATTTTATCTGTTTTTATCTTGAAAAATCATAAAAAAACGTATATGCTTGTAAGAGATAAAAATGGCGAGGATTAAATAGTTTTTATCAAAAACTGACGGGGTTTAAAATAGGTAAAATGCTCAATAAAGTTCATAAAGCTTTAAGGTGGTCGTTTTCTTGCGTCTTGTTATTGGGCGTATTTTTTATTTCTATATTATTTCTATCTTCATCAGTAAATGCAGAAGTCGGTATCAATCAGCAAATGAATTTTCAAGGTCGTTTATTTAACGCACAGGGTGCTACAGTCCCTGATGGTTATTACAATCTTGAATTTAAAATTTACCAAGATGGTGATGGTCAAAGTGTTGGCAATGTTGATGGTACTCTAAAATGGACAGAAGCTCATCTTAATGTAAATTCCCAAGGCGTATTAGTAAAAAACGGTTATTTATCTGTTCAACTTGGTTCGATAAATCCCTTTGGAACAAATGTCGATTGGAATCAAGATACAATATGGCTATCAATGAATATTGGTGGAATAAACGCCTCTTGTACACCATTTTCGTCATGTAATCCCGATGGTGAAATGGTGCCTATGAAACGACTTTCGTCAACGCCATTCTCACTTAACTCTCAGTTGCTCAACGGCCTAAGTAGCTCCCAATTCCTGCAATTAGCACAAGGTGTTCAGACTGATACTTCAACAAATACCACAAGTATTTTTATAAACAAAATTGGAACTGGTAATCTGATTGAATTGCAATCAAGTGGTAGTGATGTTTACACAATTTCTGGTTCAGGTGACATAACTTTTGGCAACAATGTTAATCACACAATTTCTGTCACCACGGCAACAAATGATACCGCTGGAAAATCATTAACTGTTTCTGGAGGTGACGGTGGAACAGGTGTTGGCTCTTTAGCAGGTGGTAATTTAATACTTCAAGGTGGAGCTGGTGGTGGTACAGATAGCAACGGTGGAGACATCTCAATAAATGCTGGCATTAAAAGTGGAACTGGTAGTAATGGTTCTATATATATCGGTAATAATATTGCAAGCACCATACAAATTGGAAACTCAAATTTAACAAGTGGTACACAGGAAATCAATATTGGCAATAACAATAGTTCTGGTGGTACAACCAATTTAACTCTAGGCTCAGGTGGAACAGCCACTGCTGGCTCGACAACTTTACAAGGAAAAGATAGTGTGTCAATAAGTACTAATGGTACAACCAGACTAACTTTCGACAACACGAATAGTGTTTATTTCGGCAACGGAGTAACTGCCACGACTCCAAATAACTTTACGTTGAGCGGTACTGGAAGCACGACTACAGCAGTAGCTGGTGGTACACTAACCGTTCAGGGAGGTAATGCAACTGTCGGTGATGCTAATGGTGGCAATCTAGTTATTAGTGGTGGAACAGGTTACGGAAGTGGTGCTAATGGCTTAGTAGTAATGACTACCCCTACATTTTCCACTGTGTCTAATGATAATAATTGTTACACTGGTGGTTCTTTAGTTTCATCGAGTTGTACAGTATCAATGTCATCAGTAGATGAATCGTCTGCAATAATTATCGGCTTTAATACTTCCAATCAAACAGCGACCCTGCCAGATCCAACTATCAATACCCCAGGTAGAATAATATACCTAACCGCTGCCTATGGATCCAATGATTTTAATATATCGGTAAATGGTGGTGGTGTTGGAAACACTATTGCTATGCGTCAGAACACAACTGCCACCATGATATGGAGCGGTACAGATTGGACAGCAGCTGGAGCTTCTAGCTCAACAACTCTTCAATCAGCTTACGATAATACCATGCAGAGTGCTGGTGGAGCCGAATTAATAGTAAGCCACACTTCTACGACAGACGGTCTTACGATTCGTGACAGTTCGATTAACCCTGTAGATGGTAACTTACTGAGTGTTCAAACTTCATCAGCCGCGGGATTATTATCAGTTAATAGCAATGTCACAGAATACTCTTCTGACAGTGGCGCTGAAGTAGCCGGTAGTAGTGAAAACAACTTTCCATCAAACACTTGGTCTGCTATTGGTGGTTCAACCGTTAGTCGATATACAACCTATGGAAACTATATAGCAACCGGTCAAGCTTCGGTTTCGGTCTCAACTTCAACTTCAGCCAATAGTGGCGTAAAAAACACTATGGATTCTGCCCTAACCGCCAATACTACTTACAATGTGTCATTCACTTCAAGGCTGTCTAGCGGAACATTTACTGATTTAAATGTTTATTACTCGGCTGACGGTACAACCGCAACAGCAGAATGTACTTCATCAAAAGCCGTTAACACAAGTATCTGGACAAAAGTAAACTGTACTTTTACAGCGCCTGCTTCAGGCATTTCAAGTAGTAATGCAATCTTTATCAGACAGACTGCTAGTGGTACAGCGAGAGTGTTTTATGTTGACAACTTAAGCGTAACTATTGCTGCCGATTACAACTATGCCACTGACGGTAGCGTTAATGATGATACAAACTTTTCAACAAACTGGACGGCCGTATCAAGTGCAAGTGTTTCAAGAAGCACAACTGTCGGTTACGATGCAAGCGATAGCGCAAGAGTTGTTACGACTGGAGCCAATCAGGGAGTTAGAAACAAACTTTCTGTCAATCCACTACCTAGCACGCTTTACCGAGTGACTGCTTACGCTTCTTCCTCATCTAGCTTTGATAATTTTACAATCAGATATTCTCGTGACGGTGGAACAAATTTTGTATCTTGTGTTGACTATAACACCCAAACATTAGCCACAACGGTTTCTGACTTTGCTAAAATTACTTGCTATATAACAACTGATTCAACTGCCTCAACGAATCCTTACATATATTTCACTCAAACTGATGCAACTGCCAGAACATTCCATGTCGATGCATTTTCGATGACTCTATCGAGCAGTAGCGTACCAAATGTTCAAATTGGAAGTGGCATTAATGGTGGTCCAGTCACCCTTCTTACATTAGATCGCAGTGCTTCTGCACCGATCGCCAGTGACAATGACGCGCTACTCGGTTCGATGTACTACGATACAACGCTCGGTAAACTTCAATGCTACGAAGCTGATGGTTGGGGTGCTTGTGGTTCAAGCCCAGACAATGTCATAACTATTTCACCTGAGTACACAAACGCAGTTATGCACGGAACTGGCGTTGGTACGATGACTTCTGATATCTGTTCAGACACCTTGAATATTAACGACGGCAGTTCATCACAGCCAACAATTTGTGGTGCGAATGAGACCTACAACTTTTACAAATGGACTTCACCTCAAGCTAGTGCGCAGACTTATGGAATTTTCGTTACCTACCAGCTACCAAATACCTTTAAGGAGTTTGCTTCTGGTCAAACTTCAATTATGGGTCGCACCGACAGTTCAAACGCAACTGTTGAATATCAAATTTATCGAAACGATTCAGCTACTGGATTATCCGCTTGTGGTTCGCCAATTAGTGTATCAACCGGCTCACAAAGTGCTTGGCAAATTGGAGTTGCTTCTGGTGCAGCCGATCCATCAACTTGTGGTTTTACTGCGGGCAATAGTATCGTCTTTAAGATAAACATGACAGCTAGTCAGAATGCTAATGTTTATATCGGTAACTTAAACTTCATTTTCTCAAACAGGTAATTCTATGGTTAAGAAAAAAATTAAAATTACTAACAATAAATTTAAAACTAGATTGATAGTTATAATCTTACTATCAATATTCTTGTTTGTTATTGGATTTAATTTTATTAAGGAAAATTTTTCAAAATACACCTATGATTTAGGCAAAGCCGAATCTCTCTTAGTTCCAATTATTGAATCAACCGTAGATAAAATATCATTTAATGAAGAAACAAAAACCTTTGATTTTAACAACGGCCAAAGTTTTATTTCAAGCGAAAATATTCAAACGGGGGCCACAAATATTTCAACAACTATTTATGAAAATCCAAAGAACGGCTTAACTTTAATAGATTCAATCAACAATCTTGAGTTTAATTTAAAACCAAACTATCCCCTAAGGAATGGTCAACAAGACTCTAATCGAATTATATTTCCATTTAAAAATGGTACTGGCTGGTTGGTATATACGATTCAAAATACTGGAGTAAAAGAAGATATTATTCTTAACGAATACAATTCTGACACAATATCATTTGATTATAATCTTGGGCTTAATAATAATTATCAAGCAAAAATCGAGTCAGATGGCAGTATTGGTATTTACGGAAATTTACTATTTAGTGGAAATATCGCAGCTACAACAGATGAAGATGCAGAATTACTACAAAAAGCTAAAGAAAATGCAGAAAAAGACACTTTATTATTTTCTATACCCGCTCCAACAATTATTGAAATGGACAAAAATAAATCAGATGCCAAGGCTATTTTTGAACTAAAAGACAATAAATTAAAAATAATTGCCACTAATCTAAAAACAGCTAAGTTTCCTCTTTCAATAGATCCAAGTATTTATGTTGCTACTGCTCAACAATTTATGAATGGCAACAATGAAACCAATATTAATTTTAATGTTGACGAACAGTTAATTGAAAAGGGTCGAACAACTGGTGCGAGATTTGACGAATGGCTAAACACCATGTCACTGCCAACTAGTTCTTGGGGTGGCGCTTCAGTTGCCGCTGGGGGATTTATTTATTCAGTAGGTGGCAGCACTTTTTCTGGAAAAATTTATAATACTCAAGGATCTGATTCGTTTGTTGTACCAAGTGGCGTAACTAGTATCACCGTCAAAGCTTGGGGTGGTGGTGGCGGCGGCGGTGGTGGCGGTAATGGCGGAGTTGGAGCAAATGGTGGCGGCGGTGGCTATACCAGCGCAACCTTATCGGTTACACCAGGTGAAACACTAACCGTTTATGTAGGTGGTGGTGGTGCTGGTGGTCAATATCATTCAGGTGGAAGTGACGCTGGTGGTGGTGGTGCTGGTGGTGGCTACACAAGTATTTATCGTGGCTCGACCGCCTTAACTATTGCTGCCGGTGGTGGTGGTGGCGGTGGTGCAAGAATTTCTCGTGCTGGTGGTGCTGGTGGTGCTGGTGGTGGCACTAGTGGTATCGCCGGAACAACCGTCGGTTACGCTCATGGTGGTGGTGGTGGAACGCAGATTTCTGGAGGGGTCGGTGGAACAAATTCAAGTGGCAATGACGGTGCAGCTGGATCTTCACTAATTGGTGGTGCTGGCGCTGACGGACGTACTAGAGATGGGACTGACGGATCTGGTGTGGCTGGTGGTTTAGCTTCTGGTGGAAATGGCGGTCAACCAAACATAAACACGACTCGTGCTGGTGGTGGTGGTGGTGGAGCAGGATATTATGGTGGCGGTGGCGGCGGAGCAACTCGAAGCAACAACGCCGACGCTGGTGGTGGTGGTGGTGGTGGTTCAAGCTATATTACTGCTGGAGCTACTAGCACTTCAAACACTGCCGGTAGTGGTTCTACACCGGGCAATCCAAGTGATACATATAGAAATGGAGCTGGTGATGGTGGTTCCGGTGGTGTTTCTATAGGAGATGGAACGAGTGGCGCAAATGGTCTCGCTGTTATTACTTATGGAATTGGAATTAGTGTTAGCCAAACGATTAATTGGGCTAAGTTTAATACTTCTACTGGTGAAATTGAGAGCGCCAATCCAGGTAGCGGTGTATGTAGTGGCTGGTGTACAACTGCCGCCTATGATCTTCCAGAGGCTAGATCGAATTTATCTTTAGTTGCCTATAATGGCTTTTTATACGCTATTGGCGGAAAAAATTCATCTGGCGTTAGTCAAAATACAATATATATCACAAAATTAGGCGCCAATGGCGAACCACAGTTATGGCATCCAACTAATAACGACAAAACCACTTGGAATTATTGGTATCAAGATACAGGACTAAGCTCAATTCGATCCGATTTTTCGGCAGTAGCTTATAACAATCGATTATATATAATTGGCGGCTTATCGACTTCTGGACCGGTAAATACCGTTCAATATGCCGATATCACGCCAACTGGATTACTAGGTAGTTGGACAAGCTCAACTAATCTTCCCTATAACCTGTATGGACACAGTTCTCAAGTTTATAATGACAGACTATATGTTATTGGTGGAGCTAGTAACGTCGGCAGTAGTCCTTTGACAAGTGTTTATTATACAAAAATTAACAGTGACGGATCATTAAATAGCTGGGTTCAAACTACAAGTCTAACATCTGGTCGATTTACTAATGGCGGTAATTTTTCAGTCGTATGGGGAGCATATACCTATATATCCGGTGGCTGTAGCGCCGTGAACGCAAGCGGTTATTGTACAACCGTAAGATCAGATACGGAAGTTGCCAGTATTAACGCCGATGGCAGTATTGGTTCGTGGAATACTATTGGCAGTGTTTCAAACCAGAGATTTGGTTTTGGAATGGTTGCTTGGAGGGATAGAATTTATGAGATTGGCGGTTGTTCATCACAGAATACAACTACTGGTGACTGTAATGGTGCAACACTTGAAGATATAATTTACGGAACAATTAATCAGGATGGCGACGCCTCGACTGTTGCTGAGTCAATCGGAGTTGGCACTGCTCCATGTAGCGGCACTAATCCATATAACTGTAATCTTCCTGGAACAGCATATATCGGCAATATGCTTTCGGCAACCATCATAACTAATGGCTATCTTTATGTAATCGGTGGTTGTACAAATAACACCTGTTCTTCTACTTCAGGAAATGTGGCCTATACGGCGATCTCTTCGACTGGTCAAATGACGGCCCCAGCCACCTGTCCGACTGGAACTTATAGAGGAAATACTTGGTGTGTCGACACTACTCATACCATATCTGGCGGTATTGCTGCTTCAAGTCCAGTTGTATTTAATAGTCGGCTATATCTTGTTGGTGGTCTTGATGGCTCTGGCAATGTTAATTACATTTATCGAACTACTCTAAATAGTGATGGCAGTATTTCATCTTGGACGGCTCAATCAATGACTGGCGTCGGCGCAACTTCAGTCTCTTATTCATATGCTTATACAAGAGCTAACCCCGCCTCGGCCGGAACAAATCCTGGCAATCTATACATTTTCGGTGGCTGTACGAGTTCAACTTCAGCTGGATGTACCGCCTATGCACAACAAGTTTATAAGTGCAACATTCAAGCAGCTGGTGCAATCGCCAATTGCTCAACTAGCGGACAATTACAGATTGGGGTTGTACCAGGCGATACACAACCTGGCCTTGGTATTATGAGTGGGACTGTTTATGCAAATTATGTCTATTTAATTGGTGGAGTTTCACCAAACCTTGTCGATATGGACACTATTCGTTATGCAAAAATTGATAACAACAATAATGTCGTAGCAGCTAGTGGTAGCTCTTGGACTCAATCGCCTAACGAAATGCACATAGGTAGACGTCGCGCATCGGCTTTTGGCTATAACGGATATATTTATGTTGTTGGTGGTTATGACGCCACAGAGGGTGTTCTAGCTGACATTGAATTTATCAAAGTAAATGTAAGTGATGGAAGTTTGGGCGATGCTTTAAATGGTTTTGAAGTTTCAGCCGTAACAATTAATCAACGTTGGGGTTTAAGCGTTCCGGTTTCAAATTCGTACGCTTATGTTATAGGTGGTTGTACTGCCGGAACAAGCCCAAGTGGCTGTACCACAAGAACAGATGTCATTCAAACTTTCCAAGTTTACAATAATGATAGCGGTGCACCAGCTGGATATAGCACCTCAGCCAATGCCTATACAACAAACCCAAATCGAATCGGAGCTAGTAGCGCAATACTAAATGGCTACATTTATGTTGCTGGTGGTTGCGTAAGTGCGACTGATTGTACAACTGCAGTTAATGATGTTTCATATGCACCCATAGGTGTAGACGGAACAATTGGAGCTTGGTCGAGCACTTCCGCAAACTTACCAGCCTTAAGAGCTTGGGGTAAACTAGAAACAGCTGGCGGGTCCTTGTATTATATCGGTGGCCAAAGCAATACTGCTACTGATGAAAGATCCGAGGTTTATTATGCTACACCGTCTTCTGGGGATATCGCCACATGGAACACTGCTAGCAATGGATTGCCCGCCGCAAGAACAAAATTTGGTTCAACTGTCTGGAATAACAGAATCTATATTGTTGGTGGATTAAATACTAGCGCCACGACTACAAATACGGTCTTTGTTAGCCCTCAACTTAATTCTGGAGGTGATATATCATCAGCTTGGTCAACTAGTAGCACTTCGTTTAATGTCGCCAGAAGTGGCGCTACAGTTGTAGCTTACGCAAATAATTTATACTTATTTGGAGGTAACGACGGTACGAATTACCTTAGCGACAGTCAATATTCTCAAATCAATTCATCAACCGGCAATGCTGGTAACTGGAATTATTCAACTAGTCTTCCTAGTTCAATTGCCGACGGTGATGGCTTTGCAGCTAATGGTTATGTTTATATTATGGGTGGCAGATCAGCAACAACCGTCTGCACACCGGTAACTTTAGTTGCGCCAATTAGTGCTAATACTACAATTTCAAGTGGTAATAATCCGACCGGCGTTGGTGAGTGGTTCGAAACCAATCAAAAATATTCTAGCAACCGCTATGGATCCAACGCTGAATATTTTGACGGAAAGGCTTATGTTATAGGTGGTGGTTGTGGCGCAACTCTATCTTATGCTAGTCCAGTCATTCAACAAACCACATTACTTTCACAACCAATGGTAGCAAAATATTCAATTATGATAGATACCGACTCAGATGTATTCCCGAGCTATTGGCTTTTAAATGGTGTCGACAACTCGATTGGCGCAAAATGGCAGTTAAAATATCGATCCATGACCAATACTACCACTTCTTGTACTTCACCGGCCATGACTACTTGGGGACAAGATACAAATTATGGCGATGTTACACTTGGTAATTATGATACATACACACCAATAGATAGTTCTGGGATAAACACCGATTGTGCTAGATTTTATTATTTCCTCGTAACAGTCGATAGCTCACAAGCTTTCGGATATCCCGACGATGTATCAAGAGGTCCAACTATCACCGACCTTACTCTACAATTTACTGCCGATCCAAGTAAGCGATTAATGCACGGTCGAACATTTACTGGTGGTCTACAACAACCTGATGATACACCATACTATTCTTATTAATATGCTATAAAATAAAAGGTATGAATAACGATATCAAACGTGATAAACGTAAATTGAGCCAACGTCCAAAAGTTTGGCAAGATATCGTAGTAAAAAAACCATCTCCAATTAAAGCATTGCCATCAGTTGATAAAATTCCTAAAAAAACTATTTTTAAAATACCGAAAATAAAGATAAACTATAAATTCAAGAAAATAAAATTTCCAAAGAAAAAATCTATATATGTAATCATTATTGTTGTTGTATTAGCAACATTTTCAATGATTTATTTAATTAGTTATATGCAGGCTGACAGCAAAAAGAAAAATAGTGAAATAAAAGATAAAATATCCAAGCTAGAAACTTCTAATCCTTCTTTTTCTTCAATAACACGTGATGGTCTACCAGCAACATGGAAAATTGTTAGTCCACCAGGAGCAGATCCTGTTTATGCATATACAGATAAAATTAATGATGTTTCTATAAGCGTCAGTCAACAACCGATTCCTGATTCTTTTAAACCAAATATTGAAGAAAATGTTGAAGGATTAGCACAAAATTTTGATGCCGATATCAAATATAAAGCCGAAGGAATAATCATTTATGTAGGAACATCTGCAAAAGAATATCGTCCTCAATCAGCAATCTTGGTAAAAAATAATTTATTAATTCTAATTAAATCAAAAAGTCCTATTAGTGAGCAGGACTGGATAAAATACGTAAATTCTTTACGTTGAATTCTTACTCAATATTGTTTGAAACCAAAAAATCAGCTCGATAATAACCTGATTTTTGATTTCTATAACAGTTTATATCAACGAACCATTTTCCTAATGATGCTGATTTTGGCATAGTCCACGACCAATCTGCCATACCATATTCATCCGCAATTTTATTTGCAATAGTTGGGTCATTTATAATTTCTTTTTTTTCATTTCTTATTAAAATCTTACAGTCTGAATTCTTCAGAGTTCTAATAGTTAACGATACTTTTGAGCCCTGGGCAACTCGAGGCGTGATTGATTGAAGTGCAATACCAACAGGTGCGTTGTCTGCAGGTTCTGCCGTTTTAATCGTATTATTTTTTATTGTTGTATCGATTTTTTCTTCAACATTTTTTACATTTTTGCCAACGACCCAAGTATATAAAAAACCAACGCTAATCAATGAAATTGCTATCAAAAACGCACTGAAAGCAACACCTCTAGTAAACCTAATGGCCAGACGTTTTTTCCAAGGTTTTACTAGTCCTTTTCTTTTTATCTTTAACACATCGATTACTATTTATTATCTTTGTAATATTGGGTAATTGCACTAGTTACTTTACCATCTTTTTTAATATTCTCAATGAATAGTATTTGTGTTTTATCAATTATCATTTCATCTTCAGGTCCATGAATTTCATTTCCTAGTTTTACTAAATGAACACCATCAGCCTGATTGCTTGCATTTTGTACAGTATCAGAACTATCTTTTGTAGTTGTTTGGAGATAAAATACGTCTTTTAATTTAAAATAGCTACCGTTTAATTTATTTAGTTTTCCGAAGTAAACTTGACCATTAGTTAAAAAAACTGCTTGATATCTATCGCTACTAATATGATTAGATAAACGTGATTGAAAAAACAATAAACCGATTATAACAGCTAATGCTACTGCGATAATTATTCCAATGCTATAAAATATATACTTCTTTTTAGGAAATTTTAATTTAAATTTTCGTTGTTTTTCTGGACCATTCGATGAAGATCTCGAATCTCTTCTTGTAGAAATTTCACTTGCATGAACTGGTGTATTGTTCATTTTTTATCCCCCGCATTTACAACTTTAGTCATTTAATCATAACATAAGGGGCATTCGCTATCAATTAATATCTTATTGCCAAGCGTTTTCCTTTGATATGGACAAATTCCCAAAATGTCCCCAAGCAGCCAATTGTTCATATTGTGGTTTCCTCATATCTAAAAAGTTTATTATACCGTTAGGCGTCAAGTCATAACCCTCAACCCTCTCTTCATTACCATCAACTAGTACCGTAGCTTCCAGAGGCTGGTCATGACCGATAGCATAAGCCAAATATACATAAACTTCTTTGGCTTTACGTTGCTTTAGATAATCAACGGCAATCCTTCTAGCCATATAGGCACCTGAACGATCAACTTTGCTTGGATCTTTTCCACTAAAAGCTCCTCCGCCGATTGGAATGCGAGGGCCATAATTATCGACGACTAGTTTGCGTCCTGTTAAACCCGCATCAGCATCAAAGCCACCAATTCCCCAATCTCCTGCCGGATTAATATGAAATTTTACTTTGTCTGAACATTTTGCCAGTGGCTCTTGTTTTAACCATTCCTTCACAATAGACAACAAGTCATCTTTTTTTATATTTTGAAAACTTGCAACAAGTGAGATTATTTTTCCATCTTTTATCGTAACCTGAGTTTTGCCATCATAAGGACATACGTCATAAATATACTTATTAAGATGTCTAGATAAGGCACATTCTAACGGCAACATTTCTGGCGTTTCATTAGTTGCATAGCCTACCATAATTCCTTGATCACCAGCCCCACCACTATCTACGCCTTGAGCAATTTCTGGACTCTGCTTGGCAACATGCTCAATCACTTGTACTTTTCCAGCTAACCTCTTTACGATTTTTTCTACATTCACTTTTTTTGCTAGTGACGTTACTTCACCTGTTACAAACACGACACCATGACCACCAGCAACATCTATAGCAACACGAGCAAATGGATCCTCGCTTAAATGTGCATCCAAAATCGCATCAGATATTTGATCACATATCTTGTCTGGGTGTTTTGGCGAAACTGATTCGGCTGTTTTATAATTTGACATAAAAATAACTCCTTTTTTTAGTATCTTTCCACCCAAATAAAAAGATAAAAGGAGCTCACAATATATCTTTCCAATAAGGCTAGAAGGGGCACCTTTTTCGCAAAAACGAACGGTTGCCAGCAGGTCAAAGAGCTAGTTCTCTCACTGCATTCTGGATACTAACTTAAAATTTAATGTACTAATTAAGTATAAGTTTTCTACTGACAGTTTTCAATATTATTTTTCTATGTTATCAACTAATTCTTTTGCATGATTTATTGGGACAGAAAAACCTATATTTTGAGCATCTCCAATTATTGCCGTATTAATACCAATAACTTCACCTTTCGCATTTACTAAAGGCCCTCCTGAATTTCCAGAATTAATTGCAGCATCTGTCTGTATTAAATCTTCAAGTTGTTCAACATTTCCGTAAAACTGACTACTATTCGTAAAGATTGGTCTGCCTAAACCCGAAATAATTCCTTTAGTTACTGAATCACTAAACCTACCTAATACATTACCAATAGCAATAACCTCTTCTCCTACTTTAATTTTGTCCGAATCACCAATTTTAACTGGCTTTAAACTATCGGCCTGTACCTTTATTACTGCAAGATCTTTATTTGAATCAGTTTTTATCAATATTGCATCATATTCATGACCACTGTGAATTGTTACTTTTACAGAATCACTATCTTCAATGACGTGATTATTTGTCAAAATATAACCATCAGAACTTATGATTATTCCAGTACCAGCACCCTGAGATACCCCACGTTGCCCAAACCAACCGTAGGTAGTCTTTTGTGTTGTTATATTCACTACGCTTTTTGAAACATCACTAACTATATTTACGATATTCGTATTGTAGCCAACATCGTAATTATTTATCTGGGTGACCTTATTTAACAATTCAGAGTTGTGCTTTAAAAACAAAATCGTACAGTAAGAACCAACTCCACTACTAACCAGAACCAAGATTACTAATGCAAAGATTATTTTTATTTTTTTCCAATTTATTTTAAACTTCGGTACCTTGATTTTCTTTTTTCTAAAATCCAAAAACACCTCTGATTTTTCATTTTTTTGTTCAGCATCATTATTATTTTGCTGAATGTTATCAACTTGTTCTAATATTTCTGACTTTTCCATGACATTATCCATTTTAAAACATAAGTTTATTTTTTATAATACATTGCGATACTTTATGATAGCTTAAAAATTATATATTTTTTCAACGCAAAGCTTTCATATTGAAACCTCTGTTAGCCAAGCCTTCAATAATGCACGGCACAGCATTAGCAGTACTTTGACGAGTAGAATGCAATAAAATAGTCGCACCATTAAAAGCCCGCGACAAAACATTTGAACAGGTAAGGGATGTGCTAATATTCGCACCATCACCAGATGATACTCCCCAAAGTATTAAATTCACTCCGTTAGCACTGGCTGCTTGATAAGTCGAATCACTTCTGTTTCCACCGGGTGGTCGGAAATATGTTGGACGCACTCCAGTAATACTTTGGATATCGATAATCGATTGATAGATATCATCATATTGCCACTCATAACTTCTCTGACCATAATCAAACAAAGCATGATAATGACCATGAGATTGAACGGCATGACCTTCAGCAATTGCCCGGCGAAGCTCTGTGGTATCACCAAATGCTCTCTCGCCAACTTCAAAGAAAGTAACTTTAACACCATAGCAAGATGCGTAATTCATAATTTGATCACCGAATGCCATACCATCATCAAAGGTAAGATAGACAGTTCCATTACTACCAGACGCTACCGGACTGATTGTTTTTATCACTGGTTTATGATAAGTCATAGTTAAATTATATGAACGAGATTTATTCACTCCCAAGTTTTCAAAAATATTTTTAGTGGCAGTATTATCTAACCAATTACCACCTCCACTCGCCACATACTGACAAACTCCTGATATTGAACCACTTTCATAGGTATTAATCTTGGACGCAATACCATCAATAAGTTCATCGAGTTTGGATAAAGACCAACTAACATTAACGTTCGAATCAGTCTTTGATATTTCCAACATATCAAAAAGTTGTTCTGGAGTTAACGTTAATTGAAAATTATTGCTATTCAAAGATAGTGATTCACCGATCATTGTCTGAATTTTCGGAAACACTGATTCCAGATCAGTCTTACTGACATTCGGTTTAGATATTTCTAATGACACGTTAGTTTCCGATAATCCACTAGCTAATTTTTTTGGCAAATCTTTGCAGGTCGAAGACGCACTAAATGCCGTTCCTGATTTATCCGGTTTTATTTTTAAACCATTTTCATAATAAATTAAGGCATTCTCTGGTTGAACTTGTACGACTGGAATAATAGAAAGTGATTTCAAACATTTATCATTATCGATTGATATCGTAGGTGTGATTACTTTATTAGTCTGATTTGCTGATAAGCGATATTTTTCAGTAAAACTAAGATTGTTTAGTTCTTGAACTGATTTCGCTGTAGTTTTATAATCCAATGATATTCCTAATTCACTAGTATTGAATATCCATTTCTTGTCATCATCGCCAATCAAAATTATTTTGCCACTTTCAAAATCTGATTTTAATTTTACAAGACGTTCTTCTAGTTGCTTTACGTTTAAATTCCCAACATTAATATCAAATACAGTAGCTTTTGGAAAAGTTTTTGCTCCCAGAAACGAAGATTGGAAAAACCACGAACTAATAAACTGCCAAAGTAAAAAGATAACGACAAATAAAGTAATGGCGAACAATAAATATTTATTCTTACGTATATATCTAAATAAAGGTAAGAATTTTTTTCTCAATGTCTTCAAATTTGCTTTTATTTTCCGGAAAAAACAACTTAATTTAGAATAAAATGACAATATTTTTTTCTTGACGTTTTTAATTCTATGATTTATCTCAAATTTTTTCTTCACAAAACTACCTTTAAATATAGTATCAGGTAATCGCATATGCTTTTCAAGTTTAATATAATCTTTTCTTGTTTATTTTCAGATTCAATCATTTTTTTAAATTTTACATATGTTTACTTTTTTGTTAATATTATATTAAGATAGTTATAAGGTAGGTTATTCAATTATGAAAAGACCAAAGGCTTTAGTAACAGGTGGTGCAGGATTTATAGGCTCAAATTTAGTTAAATTACTGATTGATAAGCATTGGGAAGTAAGGGTTTTAGATAATTTTTCAACAGGAAATATAAGAAATTTAAAAGACCTTGACGTAGAAATTATTGATGGAGATATTCGAAAATATAAAGTCGTAGAATCTGCAGGGTCAGGTATTGATGTCGTGTTCCATATGGCTGCTTGCGTCGGAAGACAGCGTTCAATAGACAATCCTCAACTTGATTCGAGTGTTAATCTGATTGGTACGATCAACGTTCTCGAAAGTATGCGAGTGAATAAAATCAAACGAATCGTGTATTCGTCATCCGCAGCGATATTCGGAGAATTAATTGAGTCATCAATTAGCGAAGATCATCCTCAAAATGCAGATTCTCCATATGGAGTCAGTAAACTCGCCGCAGAAAAAATGATTTTAGCCTACTCTAAAATATATGGCTTCATCGGAGTATGTCTAAGATACTTTAATATTTATGGCTCAAACCAAAGGTTTGATGTTTACGGCAATGTAATACCTATTTTTGCAAAAAACATTAATGATAATGAATGTATAACTATATATGGAGACGGCAATCAAACAAGAGATTTCTTAAACGTAAAAGATGTTGCTAATGCGAATTTCCTTGCTTCAACAAAAGCAATGGAAACGGATGTATTTAATTTAGGCTCAGGTAGTACTATCACTATAAATGAACTTGCTGATATGATGCAAAAAATAAGTGGCAAAAAAGTAAGTATAAAATATACTCCTAGAAGACCAGCAGATGTTTTACACTGTAAGGCAAAAATAGACAAAATCGAAAAAGTGTTAGGTTTTGAACCAACCGTCTCGATTCAAGACGGATTGAAAGAATACTTACACTGGTTTGATAATTATTGCATTACAGAAAAATAACATTAGTTTTTCATCATTATCCATAAATTAAAAAAAATTACATCACTACAATTACGGCAATATAATTTTTGCATGAACTACCATTCGTTCTTCATCGTTATAACAAGTTGATAGTGTCAAAATTTTGTCGTTTTCATCTGGATTATTGTTAAAATTATATGCACTTCTTGAACTTATTAATTCTATATATTTCATAAATTCATCATTACTATTGAAGGAAATTTTTAAATAATCATCAGTTGTTTTTATGTGATACGCACTGAATATTTGCCAATTAGTTTTTTCTTTTTCAGTTACGAGTTCAATTATTTGATTTTTATATTCTCTTTCTCTAAGTACATTTTTTAAAGTACCAAACATTATGCCACTCAAAGAGCCGTGACCATATATTACTGTATTTTTATCTAGTATTTGAAAATCATTTCGATAATCTCCAAATATCCATCCTGCTTGATTGACTTCACGGTCAATAGTGTGAAATAGATAATAATCATTGTCTTTGGTTTGCACAACCGGATAATCAATTTTAGTTTCAGGTATTTTCAACCAAGCAACAGTATCTGGATTTTTTTCTTTTAATAGTTTGAAATCAATATCATTATTCTTTATCACAGTAGCTTTGATTTCTTCTAATTGCCTTTGGGCTATATTATTTTCCTTTTGCCAGATAAAAATTTTAATAGATGAATAAACAAGAATACAGCCAAAAAAAATTATTATCGAAATTACTATTAGTTTCTTATTTTTTGAGCAAAACTTCATTTTTAAAATTGACAATCGTATCTTAAATTTCTATAATGTTTAATAATGTTAATGTTAATTTTATAATAAAACAATCCATTGTACAAAGGGGATTAAATTGAAAAAAATAAAAAACTACAAGATTAGAAAAATTGGTTTATATCTAGTTATCGGAGCTTTTTTAGTTCTTTCAATTTGGCCACTAAATAAAACTTTTGCCTTAGACTCAAGTAGAGTAAATGTCAACGGCATTACGATTTATGATTCAGAAGATCCCGCATTTACAGCAACAAATGGCTACAATTCATCACACGGTGTTGATGGTGTATCATTCGATACTGTAGGTAAGACTTTAAATTTGACCAGTTCCATTACTAGAAATATATATGCGAATGGTGACCTAACAATTAAGCTTTCGGGTAATAATGCCATAGATACAGAAACAGCTGGTAGTATTTCGATTGAAACAAGAGGTAATTTGACAATAATTGGTAGCAACGGTTCTGCATTATATGTAAATGCTACGAGCGATGATGATCGAGCAATTGAAATTATGTCTGGTTCACAACTTACAATTGGAGATGCCTCCAGCCCTGAAAATCTAATAACTGTGTCTGTTAATAGAGGTAGAAACGTCAATACCGTCGGCTCAACGACAGTAGTCTCAGGAAATACTTATAATTACACAGCCCCAGGACCTGGTGGCTCAGGAGACCCATTACCTCCTCCTGGAGATCCAGTAAAAATTTCAATTGGTGGTGTTTTAGTAATTGATGAGTCCGCTGAAACTCCAATATTGTCAGCAAGTGGTGATAACTGGGAAATTAGCAGAAACCCTTTTGGAGGATGGGACATTAATGTTGATAATCGAACTGATTCAAGTATTGGTTACATCAGTGGTGAAGGAGATGGATTATTAACCATTTGTCCTGCATGGCCAGAATTAACTGTCGAATCTAACTTAGCCACCGGATATTCGATAAATTTTATGGGAGAAATGATTATTGGTACATGCGGAGGATTCAATTCTGAATTATATGAACCTCCAGTAGATTTTGATCCACTTAGCGATGAAATGAACGTAAATCTTGAAGGAGGAATATTCACGGAATCAGTTGTGAATATTGAAGGTAAAAATTTAAATATCGGCTCAATATTAAGCCCGAGTCAAGAAGGGATTTCCGCTTTAGAATTAAAGGCATCACCAAAAGAAGGTTATGAAAAGATTTCAATCTACACGACGGGAACTGCCCTGAAATATTGGAATGCAACTCCTGGCCCTGAAGAGTCAATGCAAGTGATATCAGAGAATGGCGGACAAATCATCATTAATCAAAGTAGTATTGCAACCGACAACGTTGAAAATGTCTTAGTCCAAAGCGGAGGAAAAATTGACATAAATTACACTGGTTCCTTAGGTACTTTCACCCCAAAAGTTGCCAACTGGTTATGGAGCGATTTAACAGGTATGAACGGTGTGGAAAAACCACCAGTCATTACTAATGCCGAAACTGGTACAAGTGTGATCAATAAATACGTAATGGTGTCTGATCCAAATCACTTCAGCCTTGAATCGACATCAAACGCCATGGCAAATATTGGATTTTTCTTAATATCAAACGAGTCCAATGGTATTTCACCAAGAATTCCAGAAGAAAACCAAATTCAACATGGATTTATTGAAATCACTGCCGCAAAAGGTTACAGATCATCCCCAGGAGGCGTTTATTGGGAAGATGCCGAAGCCGGAATTAATTATGAAGATTATGAATATAGTATAGAAGTCGGTTCAGAAGTATCAATCAAGATGCTCCCAGATTATGGTTATCAATTCGTTTCAGGTAGCATTAACGGCATCCCCCTTTCATCAGATGATGCAAAAGCAACTTACACATTTAATATGCCAGCCGATGGGATTGATGTAAGTGCTAATTTCCAGAGAACTGAAGATATAATTTCTCTCAGTAGTGATGCAATTACAAGTGCATCGGTTGAATTACCAGAAAACGAAATTAATGGTAACGCCGAATTAGTAATAAATGATGCTACCGACGTAGACTCTGAGGGGTTCCAAACTTTAGCTAGAAGTTTGACTGTAGCCAAATATCTTGATCTAAGTCTTAATGAAGTTATTTATAAAGGTACAGAAGAAGAAGCATGGAAAACTCCTATAACCGAGCTCGACAATTTAATGACAGTAAATTTTGAATTAAGCGATGATTTACAAGGTTATTCCGAATACATAGTACTTCGTGATCATAATGGTACTATTTCAGAAGTTGACAGCACTTACAATCCTGCAACTGGAGTATTATCATTCCAGACTGATGCATACTCAGATTATGCAATTGCTCACTCGACAATAGTAACAAATCCAAATACTTACGATGGAATAGCTAAATACTTTGTAATAGCTTTTGTTAGCTTAATCGGTTTTTGTACTTCAATAGTAGTTTTAAAAAGAAGCTGGTGCAAAGAGTTTTCTAAATAGTGTCCTTTAACCATTACGCAAAAATTAAACGCATTCTTGAAACTTATCCTGATGATTGGTATATAAAAAGAATAGATAAAGATACGTCTGTAAAAAATTTTAAAGGTGAACTAATTCAATTTTCACATTACTATCGGATTTTCGATAACAAAAATGAACCAATAAAGTATTGTAAATTTCAACAGATTGAACGGTTAGCAAAAATTCTTAACATCCCTGTCGAAGATTTGCCAACCGTAAACTAATGTTTATAATTTTTTAGATTTATCTTGAAGTTCTTGGATAGATTTTTCTATTGTAGAAATCTGTTTCTTGTCGAGTTGATTGCCATATTTTTCCAGAAAACGTCCAATTCTTTCAAGTGCTTCAACAGTTTTATTAATTGTTTTTTGAATTTTTTCGTCCATAGAGTATATATAATATATATTTACAATATAGTCAATTTTGCGTTATTTAACCCAATACCAAATTTTTCCAGGATTTGGATTTTGTGAACTAATCCAAGGTGCAGGTGAATAGGACGTTCCCACTATAGTTCCCCACCAATTACTGTTCGCCAGAGTGCTCGTAGTTAATATCCCAGGTCCTCCACTAATCCAAGGCATTCTAGCCTCAATAGCTGAGTCATATGGATAAGTATATGAGTCATATTTTTCTATTTGAGTAACAGAAGTTTGAATATTATCTGTTTTTACAAAAGTATAACTGTATGGTGCTGTCCATACTCCACCCCATCTGCCAAAACTAGTTGCATCTAATCTATAATGTAAATTACCACCAATGTCTGACTTTATTGCGTCAGCCTGATCTAAAATTGAATAATTACTCGTTACTGATGGAGTAGATGAATTGTAGTTTAAGACACTTGTTGTATTCCAACCAGAATTTGACGCCGAAGTTACTATCAATGTCCACCCTCCACCCGATGTTGTCATATCACAATACACAGGCATCACCGTACTGGAAGGATTTATCCAATATACTCCACTACCCGTTGATTCCCCTGCATTCATTATTTCATAGCATGAAGCCCGAGAATCGCTACTCAACATTGGCTCACTATTGTTAGTTATACGGTATACCGTACCGTTAGAATTTTTAGCTTGTAGAGAAAAAGTCTGCGGGTCAGATGAATTATTCACGTAATAATTACTAAAAATATTCCCAGGATTTGCGGTGAGGCCCTTTCCGTCATTTGCGTTAGCAATTGTAGTAGGGTACATATTATTTACTATTTGATCCATCGCTAATAATGTAGAGGCTTTATTTAAATCGGATTGCAATGAGGCAGTTACAGCTTTATTTTGTACTCCAGAATAAGATACCATTGTAATCGTAGCTAAAACTCCTATTACTACAACAACGACTAGAAGTTCAACGATTGTGAATCCCGATAATTTATTTAATTTTTTATATTCCATAGCGTGTCCTTATTGATTCAAAATTTTCTACAACTTTGTCGATACTTAAGGCTCTGTTATAAATCTTTACTATAGAAATTTTGCCATTAAGATTAAAATAGCCCCCAGCATAAGTCTCCCTGCCAATACCGGTATTAGACCAGCCACTAACTAGCGGAATAGCATCATAAATATTATATTCAGCTAATTTACTGCCGTTAATATAGATAATAAATTTAGTGCCAAGCCTAGTAAATGTTATATGATACCAAGTATTTAATGAGAATGAGTAGGGGGTATTCGTATGTGGTCTCCTCGTTTTCACTGCGGTGTTTGCTTGATCGACACCAAATGACCAATGAGTGTTATTCCAATCTCCAGAGGAGACAAGTGTTCCATCATAATGATAATGCGTACCACCAAGCTTAAATACACATTCCACTGTAAAATCTCTTAAATTTGTAAAATTATTATTCTGAACAGTCAAACCGTCAGTGTTGCTACTGGTAAAATCGAAAGCATTTTCAGAAAATCCTAAACTAGCATTATATGAAGAAATGCTTGTATTTAGGCCAGTCAAATCATACACTACATTTCCCGATCCAGGGTATGATGACGTATTTCCGGAATCAATATTAAGGACTAGACCGTAATCATCACAATTCCCTAAGATTGGATTAGTACTTTCTGTAATTTTATAAGCTATATTGTTATATATCGCTTCAAGACAAAAACCTGGCGAGTTAGTACTGTTATTTCTTACATAGTCGTAGGAAGTCCCTGGACTCGGATTAATGCCCTTACCATCATTAGCTAAAACAAGACTGGCAGGATACTCACCGTTTACGACTTGGTCCATCATAATTTTTTTGGATGCATTGTTTAAATCCGACTGCAAAGAAGCTACTACTGCTCTGTTTTGAATTCCAGAGTAAGAGACAAAGATAATCGTGGTTAAAACCCCTATCACTACAACAACGACTAGAAGTTCAACGATTGTGAATCCTGTTTCTTTTTGCCACCCTTTTTGCATGTGTTTATTATAACAAACAACCATCTTGATAATTTTTAACTATAAATCTTAAAGAGAGACTTTTTCTGTTGGTACTTTTATTAGCTCAAACCCATCACCGAGTTGACCATATATTCTTGTGCCCCAACAATATGCCGTATTTGAATCGTCCAAAGCAAAGGAAAAATCTCCCCCGACAGATACTGATGATAAAGTTTTTCCATCAAGTACTCCGCTAGTATCAACCATGACCGGAACCCTAGATGTGATTAAAGAATTGTTCCCAAGTTGACCAAAACCGTTATAACCCCAACAATAGGCTTTATTATTTGAAGTTATAACGCAGGTATGAGCCGTACCAGCCTTAGATCCAGATTCTATCGATAGAATATCAAGGCTTGATAATACACCAGTCGTAGTTACGGCGTATGGCTCCGATCGATCAGTTGTTAAGTCTGACTTCTTTTTACGTCTAGCTAAGGAGTTAACTAGGGCAACCGGTCATGGAACTCGGTCGGCCTATTTGACTGCTCAGCTTGGCTC
>DAOPJW010000001.1:125167-202238 GCA_035399865.1 Candidatus Saccharimonadota bacterium | reverse complement strand
TCTATTGCTGGGGAAGCAATAGTGACGGTCAACTTGGCAATAACTCCACTACTGACAGCCTTGTGCCAGTAGCTGTTACTACTGCTGGGACGCCTATGACTGGAAAGACTATCCAAGCAATTTCAGCTGGTTATCATCACACCTGTGCCCTCGACACCGCTGGTGCTGTCTATTGCTGGGGATATAATAATTATGGTCAACTTGGCAATAACTCCAGTACTGACAGCCTTGTGCCAGTAGCTGTTACAACAGTCGGAACTGATATGTCGGGCAAGACTATTCAGGCGATTTCAGTTGGCGATTCTCACACCTGTGCCCTCGACACCGCTGGTGCTGTTTATTGTTGGGGATATAATGGTAGTGGTCAACTTGGCAATAAACAGACTGATTCAAAAACAAATATGATTATTAGTCATCCAACCTATTCACCTAAAATTACAGCTACAGGCAAAGCACAATTGCTCAAATCCGATGGTTCTGTTTGGCGTGAATATATTCAAACGAGCGTTCTTGAATTATAGATTATCTATTTTTTG
The DNA here is from genome assembly GCA_035399865.1 of Candidatus Saccharimonadota bacterium. Taxonomy (GTDB): domain Bacteria; phylum Patescibacteriota; class Saccharimonadia; order Saccharimonadales; family Saccharimonadaceae; genus UBA1547. The sequence continues at coordinate 201,702 of DAOPJW010000001.1, read as the reverse complement.
TCAAATGCCATTTACAACAATATTCACATTTATACACTGAAAGATTCAATTCATAATTAATTAGCATCTGATATTCTGCAGATTTTTTAGCTTGTTGTTCGGTTGAATATTGACGTTTTGTCTGACAACTGTTGTTTTGTTGATATCTAACACGTTTACTTATTTTGTTTCGTCTTGGCATTTTAATATCATTTTTCATAATTCTTAAGAATTATTCGAACTTCCTCAGTTGTTTTTGATTGCATCATTTTTGCTCTTAAATTACTAGCACCGTCAAAATCTCGAATATATATCTTGAAAAATTGCTTGAGTGGATCAAATTTGCGAGGATTTGTTATTGTCGAATATTTATCAAACAAGTCCAAATGTAATTTTAATAAATTAACTAATTCATCTTGATTGTGTTTATGTTTTTGTTTTTCAAATGCAAAGGGATTTTCAAATATTCCTCTGCCAATCATTATTCCATCGACGCCGTATTTATTAGTCAATTCCTCACCATGTTCGCGATCACGAATATCACCGTTTATCGTCAATAAAGTTGCTGGTGCTAATTTATCTCGGAGTGTTACGATATCTGGAATTAATTCATAATGGGCTTTTACCTTACTCATCTCTTTTCTGGTGCGTAAATGTACTGTTAGATTAGATAAATTTTGTTCAAGTAAGTAGGATAGCCAATCCTTCCAATTTTCTGCTTTGACATCACCTAGCCTAGTCTTTACGCTAACTGGTAACCCACCCGTTTTAGTAGCAAAAATAAGTTCACCGGCAAGTGCTGGATTTTTTATTAAAGCACTACCTGAACCAGTGCGAACAACTGCTTTGTCAGGACAACCCATATTTATATCTATACCATCAAAGCCGTCTTTTGACATTGATTGACTCATTTTTGCAAATTCTTCTGGTTTATTACCCCATATTTGAACGATGATTGGATTTTCATCAGTACAAAATTCCAATCTGTTTCTAGTACTGTGTTCACCTTTCGGACTACAGAAACTTGTAGCGTTGACGAATTCGGTAAAGAAAATATCTGGTCTGGCAGTTTTTAGAATGACATTACGAAATACGATATCAGTCACTCCTTCCATAGGGGCTAAGGCAAAAAAAGGTTTTGGTAGCTTGTCCCAAATAGTTTTCATATTTATATAAATTTCCTCAAACAATTATAACTCATAATAATAATGAAAATTTAAAGGCCTCGACATGCGAGGCCTTAGAGAAAGAGAAAAGATTGTGTGAGTCAATATTACTAATGTGAAGCATCGGATATGTTTACTTTAACGGGAAGCAAAACGCGTTTTGCTCGGGAGTGTTAAAAGTATACAAATCACATTCACTCCTGATAGTTGGTACATTCCCCCAGTATTATTTTGCCTTTAGGAGGTTAATCATTATTACTTTGTTCCAATAATTTGGACAAAATCATAACCTCAACTTAAGGACTAAGCGTAACAACACGCGTTAACTGGGTTTGGAAGGACCAGATTTTTTTGATGCAAAAATACCCAAAATTCAAGTCAACGTTGTACATAGGTAATCAACTCCACTATTACGACGATAAGAACTATCACCTCCTAGCGACCTTGACTCAATCTGGTGGATTTTCCATCACAATCTTTTCTCTGGAAGTTTCGTAGATTTTTAGAGAATTTTAATTTATATCAACTCGATCCAAAATCTAATATTAGAACAATACCAAAACAGACGAAGAGAGTCAATAGAGAAATAAAAAAATTCCCGACTTAGTTTGTACTAGTCGGGATAAATAATGAAAAGGTTCTTTAAATTCTACCACTTCCGCCACACGTCGGGCATTTGCCGACTTTGTTGCCACGGTATACACCCGAAAGGGCGTCTTTGACGCCACATTTGTGGCATCCTTTGCCTTTACATTCGCATACCCCCGTTCCTTTACAGGTGGAGCATGTTCCCTTAAACACATTTATCACCTCCTTTAAATATGATAAGGATATATTTTAGAGAGCAAATGCTCAATCTTCTATATGTATATAATTTTAACATTATATATCATATTTGTCAATTAATGCTTGTTCAAAATTTAATATTCCTTTGATTGATTTATCGTAATGCGATGTATCGGGAAAATCCAGTTCGATTATATGAGACCAGACCGCATTCACTAATTTACTAAAATATTCTAGCTCTTCTTGTTGGAAGTCGATTTCTAGAGGTGATAAAATCGTACCAGAATTATTTGGTTCGATAAACTGTATGAATCCCTGCTCGACTTTATAGTTCTGGTAATCTCTCGAATTTTCAACCAATAGTTTATAAAACAGTAATTGTTGGCGATATTTATATAATTTAATCTTCTCTTTATCATCTCTTCCCTTCCAATTCGTCGATGGTTTACCAGTTTTATAATCAGTCACGGTTATTTTTTTGTTTATTTTGTCGATATCTACCAGATCGAGTTTTCCAGTAATTAATGTTTCGTTAATTATTGAATTTTGGTTATTGAAATTAAGTTCGGTCAGTTGATTGATGCTAAAAGAATCATAATTTTTGTTCAAAAATAGATTTAAACAATCAGCTCCCTTTTTTAGATATTTATTAAAATCTTGCTGATTGAGTCTTTGTTCGATTAAATTTTGTTCAAATATTGCTACTATATCTTCTATCGCCTGTTTTTTGCCTGTCGATATCAAAAAATTATGTGCCTGTTGAAGAGTGTCGTGAATGGCAGTACCGAACGCAGAGTTAACACTTTTTCTTTCTGGAAATTTCAAAAAGCTTTGAATAAAGAAGTGCTGTGGTCCTCCCCTTACAACATCTACGAAATTCTGTAAATGAGTTACACTAAGTTTATAATTTTTCAATTTAGGTAGTAATAAATCGTGCATATTTTGAGATTGCGATTTTATTATTGGTTGGTACCAAGCAATTTCCGAAGCTTCTATTATGATTGAAAAATCATCAGGGATATTTATTTGTTGAGGCTCCCAAGCTTCATTCGCCAAAAAAATAGCTTTAAGTGTATTTTTATCTTTGTCATTTTTTTGGCTATAACTAATATTTAAATGTTTTTTTGCACGAGTCATAGCGACATAAAAGAGTCGTAACTTATCGTCATCATTTTCTCCAGCCTGAGCAAATGGTAGATTCTCTGGATAACTAATTCTTTGAGGCTTTTTTCGAGATTTTTCTCCCCAAACACTATCGACAGCGTTAAAGATATAAACCGTATCAAACTCCAAGCCTTTTGATTTATGGGCAGTCATAATATTAACGGCATTTTCTGATTCAATCACTTGTATTGTGTTGCTAATTTTAATATTAGCCTTTCGGTTCATGTCAATAAAATCAATGAAAGAATATAGTGTGGGAGTTTGATTTGTGCGGTATTCTCGAAACCTATTTCTAATGGTACGCAAGGCTTCAAGGTAATTAAGATATTCTTGAGGACTTTCAGATATCTTCTCGTTAGAAAAATAATAATTATATATCGGACTTGTAAAATCTTCTGGGTTTTCTGAATTTTTGCCAATTATTATGTCTAATATTTCTTCAAGTGGTTTATCTTTTACTTCAGCAGATACTTTTATTAGCCAATCAAAAATCGGTTTAAATACTGAATCTGTCTGCATAATCTCTAGCCATTTTTTTCTTTTATTATCAGCAGTTATACTGAGGTTCCATAAATCTATAGGTTTCAACCCCCATGCGTCATGTGACAATATTTTTGGTAATATTGAGTTTGCTTCGTTATGTTGGCCATTAGCGATATGAATAATCAATCTGGAAATTTCTTCAATAATTATTATCAATGGCTCATCAAGTATATTATTGCGATGTTCGTAATTTACTTTTATACCAGCTTTAAAAAAGTATGGTAATAACATTTCGATTTCAGAGTGACGACGTGTGAAAACGGCAATTTCGCTCGCTTTCCCACCAGCTTTGACGCGAGATTTTATATCTGTTACTAGCCAATGTCTTTCGTTTGCGATGCTTTCGGCTTCAAAAAGATTTACACTTTTAGGGATATTTCCTTTTTGGCTGATAAGTTCTTTATTTAATTCCTTTACGTAGTTCTCAAGCCTTTCATTGCCTTGTGTGATAATATTTCGCGAACTTTTCAAAATATTATCTGTCGAGCGATAGTTCTCGGTGAGGGTAATTAACTTAGCTTTTGGATAGTGGCTACGAAAATCAATAATATTACTAATATCAGCACCTTGAAAACTATAAATCGCTTGATCATCATCGCCAACAACTAAAATGTTCGGCATATCACCGACTATGTCATTGTCCGTCAAATTATGTAAAATTCTCATTTGAGCCAAGTTGGTGTCTTGAAATTCGTCGACCATTATATATTGATATTGTTCTTGAAGATTAAATCTTAACTCGCTAAACATTTCTATTGCGTGAACGACTCTTAAAATCATATCGTCAAAATCATAAAGACAAGCTTCTCTCATTCGATTCAAATATTTGTCGTAAATTGGACAGAGTGCTCGCAATTTTACTTGTCTATCACGTGATTTTAATACAAAATTTCGGTTTTCATCTTTCTTGAACCAATCATTTCGCCAAGCTGTTATAGGCTTAGTCGAGTTATTTTCAATAGCATTTGACGAGGCTTCTTGTAATGAGTCTGCTAATACTATCGATAGTGGCGTTATTAATGACGTAGCGATATTGCTTTTTATATTTCTGATTTCTTCAATATGTTTGATGGCTTCTATTGCAGTATTTTTTGATATACCGAGATTGAATATCGGTGATAATATTTTCTCGACCTTGTCCATTACAATGTCGTTTTCATTCAATATATTTATTAATTCTTCACTAACAAGTCCACTTTTTTTCAAATCAGAAATCGATTTTTTAATATCATTTAAATATATATAATTATCATCCAGCGTATTTGCGAGTGGGTTATCATAATTCAACTCTTTTAATATTTGATTAATAATTTCAAATACGTTTAACTCGTCTGCCGACTTGAAATGAGCTTCGTTATAAAAAAATTTTCCAAAACGGTTAATTATTTCGCTTCCAAAACTATGAAATGTATGAATAGCAACCTTATAAGCTTCTTTACCGATTATTTGCGTTAGTCTTTCACGCATGGCGTTTGCTCCACTATCTGTAAATGTCAGACAAAGAATATTTTCTGGTAATGTATCAGTTTTTTGCAAAATATTTGCAGTTCTCATGCTTAGTAACTCGGTTTTTCCAGTTCCTGGTCCAGCTACTATTATTATCGGTCCGTCAATATTATCTACAGCCAGTTTCTGAGCATTATTTAATTTTTGATAGCGTTTTTCGTAGTTCATTATTTAATTCTAGTTCATAAATTATATTGAGTCGAGTATTGGTCTGGACATAGGTGTTACAATAGGAATATGAGCAGTAAAATGTACGATGAAATATCCATAGAAAGAGCTATTGCCGATTATTTTGGTCTTGATATTGAGATTATGCAGGCAATTTTATTAAAAGCACCTGTTAGCCAAACTGCCGAAGCTACTTTATTTTTATCAAATAAAAAACAGTTATACTTGTATATCCAAGGCAAATCTAGATTGTTACTAGGTGACATTAAAAAAATCGTATCCAGAATGGGCTTAAAAGCAGAATTATATTTACCACCAAAAGGCAGACAGTTTTATTTTGATGAAGTTGGAAAAAATAAATTCAGAGAAGTATTTCCTGGAAGAAAACATATAAATGACGAAGATTTAATCTTTTATCGAACCTTGGCACCATATAACCCCGCTCTGGTTTTAATTAGCGAAGTAAAAGGTGGTGAAGTCTATCAATTTGATAGTGATTCAAGAAACTCTTGGCGTATCGGAGCGAAATTTGCATATCGAAGAATAAAAACTAACGGTGGTGTGCAGTAATTTATCGGTTTGTTGAATAATCATAAACTACGACTAAAAATATAAACCATACCAGGATTGCCAGTATTATATTGATTCATAGTAACATACACAAATGTTCCATCTGAAGAAAAAGTTACGACATCTGGACCAACTCCTACTGGAATTGACGCTGTTGCCATTGGCGTAAGTAAGCCAGTAGAAATATTTCTGTCATACAAATAAAGTTTATTATCATCGTGGCCAGTTATGTAAGCATTCAGCCCATCAGGCGAAATTTTAATTCGATATGGACCATCACCAGTTGACATTGTCGCTGGTGATAAAGCAGTTAATTTACCTGTACTATTATCTCTACTGTATAGGTATACTACATCACTATCGTAATCAGTTAAATATAAGAAATTACCGTCAGGTGAAACTTCCATTGAAGAACATGGGGATCCGGATAAAACATAAGTTGGCGATAATGCCGTAAGGGCACCAGTGCTCACATTTCTGCTATATTGATATATTCTTGTATAATTTTCAAAACATGCATAAAAATGGCTACCAGTCGGTGACAACTCCAAATCTTGTATATCATAGGAACTGTTCGGAGTTGTCGAGCCTAAATAGCCCAATGCTCCCGTACTGGCATTTCTAGAGAATCTGTATACAGAACTAGGGTTTCTGGCTGCATATATATGTAAGCCATCTGGTGTAATTTCAAGGTCTCCAGGTTGATTTATTGATGTATAGGCACTTTTATATGTCAGTAATCCAGTGCTGAGGTCTCGAGAATAAACTACCGTTCTTGTTGAGCCATAATAATTGACATAAACAAACTTATCGTCAGGGGAAATGACTACAGCCCGTGTCCAATCTCCGTTCTTAATAGTCCCCAGTGATGTCAAAAGGCCCGTAGAGTTATCACGGCTGAACATTGATAAGTTCTGGGTGCTAACTTCATCAGTGCCATTATTAGGTACATATGCAGAAGTCCCATCATTTGAAAGTATAATTTCTTTTGCATTATATCCAGCTTCTATTGTATCAATCAGCGTTAAACTACCTGTTGGTTGTTTATAAAAACTAGCTGATCCATTTCCACTCCAACCGCTTGAAGTATAGGCATTGGAACATTTCGCTTGAACTGACACTGCATATGTCTGTTCGGCTGTGGAAGTAGTAAAAGTCAACAAATTACTCTTGTAAGGCATCGTTCCAGAACTATAGCCTGATGGCGAGATAGTATAAACATATTGGTATGAGGGCGATCCAGCAGTACAAGTAACAGCTGGCCACGACCAAGTAGTATTATCTCCAACATTATTTGCAGTAACAACTGGTGCGGATGGTGTTGAAATCGGATCGATATAGGTAGCCTCTGAACCAATTACTGACCTACTGGTCTGGGTATCACTTGAATAACATTTAGCTTGTGCTCTATAACCATACTTTATTCCATCATTAGCTGTTTGTTGGGATGTTGTAATTGTTGAAGACCAATGGCTCCATGAGCTCCAGGTGCCATCATTTATTCGACTACTTATCGAATAGTAAGGAGTTCCCGAAGTACAGGAAACGGTACTTACGGTAGCTATAACATCATTAACAAGTAAAGAAACGTTCGTAGTGGGACTAGAAGACGGAGAAGCTAGTGTGTAAGTTGATCCGTGGCGACTTGCGATTTCCTTGACAGTATTTGTCGATTTTTCACGATATTTTAAGATGTATTGGCTTTTATCACTGGTAACGATATAACTAAAAGTGTCTATTTCAGGATCGACAACACAAGACGTAATCGAATTGGTTCCGTCGAGTGTTTGGGGTGAAGCAAAAATATTTGGATCTATATCATCAAGAGTGCTAGAGGCATCAGTAGAAGAAACACCAACAATTTGATTACAATCTGGATATTCTCCATGTTTTTCGTAATAATTTTCAAGTGCTTGACTTATTACTGTAGCTTTAGACAATTTGTCTTGATCTTGAACTTCAGTTCTTATGTTAGAAAATGACGTAATGCCGATAGTCATAAGAATACCAATAATAACGATAGTAATTAACATTTCTACTATAGTGAAACCGTTTATGTTTTTATTCATAATGCTATTTTACCAGTTTATTTTAAATGATTATGTTGATTCAGCGAGCTTCTGCTTGATGATAAATATTTTCGCATCCATATCGATGACGCCTTCTTCGTTGCTAACTTTTTCGTATTCGGCCTTGGCTTTTTCGAATAATTCCAAGGCTTTTTGGTAATCTTTACTCCTCTCCGCTTTAATTGCTTCTTCTTTTTTAATTTCTGCTTCTGTTTTTGTCGTTTGCCCTGAATTAACTGGTTCTTTTTCCTTGACTACATTATTTTTTAATAGTAGTACTGTGCCTGTGGCAATAATTGTCACAAATAAAATTGCAATTACTGCCAAAATTATCACTTTTTTATTATTTATCAAAAAATTTTTCATATCTTTTAGTAATCTCTGTACGTTACATTTAAACTATAAAGTTACACGATATAACTTAGTTATATATTATATTACAACCATTAGCAAAATCAAAAAGTATTTTTTCTGTCAAGTACTATTAAATTTTCTATATGAGGTGTTCTTGGAAAAAAATTGTAACCCTTTTGGTATGAAATGTTATATTCTTCTGAGATTAGCTTTATATCTCTAGCTTGAGTTATTGGGTTGCAAGATAAATAAATAATTCGTTCAGGTAAAACCTCTATGAATTTTTCTAATAAACTTTTGTGAAGGCCGGTGCGTGGAGGATCAACTATTATTGTTGAATTATTTTCAATGTATTCCAGTGCATTTTCAGCTGGTGATAATATTGCTTTGAAGTCTTTTTCTTTATTTATATTTTTAATATTGGACTTCATTTCACTAAAGGCACTTTCGTTAATCTCTACTAATATTGTGTCTTTATTGCCAACAGTTAAACCGATAGTTCCAACGCCACTATATAAATCAATTACTTTCGTATCTTTTTTTATCCATTTTTTAATATCTTTTAATGCTTGTTCATATACTGGAATGTTAATTTGAAAAAAACTTTCGGGAGTGTATGAAAATGGCATATTTAAAACCATGTCGTTTAGCTTCGTGTTACCAAATGATTTTAGCCTCTTGGTAATTACACTTGCTGGACTTTTTGGATTAGAAAATATCAACTCAAGACCTTGAATGTTCAGTTTTTCAAAATCATTTTCAGATATGGTTATGTTCTCTTCCTTCAAATACAATTGTGCCGAAATATTACCTTGCTGGTCGCATCTTACTAGTAATGTTTTTAATGAACGAGCATTGGTGTTTTTGTCGCGAAGTAGATCGCGAATTTTTATTGCCCCAAGGTTTATTTGCGATATCGCCAAGGCTGTACCATCGTTAGGTATTTTGTCATGAGAACCTCGTTTAAAAAAGGCTAAATCTATCCTGCTATTTATTTTGTCCCAATACCAGCTGAATTCAACTTTGTTTCGGTATTCGTACTGTTTTTTGTCAGTGAAAATTTTTATCGGCTTTTCAAGTTTAATATTTTGTAATTCAAAAGCCTCTTTTATTAAATTAGCTTTTTGCTTTTGTTCATATTTAAAATTCATTATTTGCCAAGGACTGGTTGATAAGTAACTATCATTATCAAGAGGCTCAACTCTTTCTTTTGACTGATTAATTATTTCAACTGCTATACCTTCGACGTATTTAGATTTTTTCTTTGTGATTTGTGCTTTTATGGTCTCGTTTGGAAGTCCACCCCAAATAAAAATTTTACGCCCATCATCAAGTGTTCCTATCGTTTGTCCCCCACTGACGATTTTATCTAATTTTACGGTCACGACTGGATACTGTTTTTTACTCATCTGTTTATTATAACCTATTAAATGTTATGATATATTATGTAAATATTGGGGATTGGCCAAGTGGTAAGGCAATGGGTTCTGGTCCCATGATCGGGGGTTCGAATCCCTCATCCCCAGCCATAAAAATAAACTCTAGGTTTTAATCTAGGGTTTTTATGATTTTTGGATTGGGATTCGAACCCCTTTAGGGGTGAGCACTGCAAGTTTGCAGTGTGCAAGGTCGGAGCCTGGATTGCGAACGCAACCAAGCGAGACGGGGTTGCGAAAATTTGCAAGGCAAATCATTGGTGACCGAATCCCTCATCCTCAGCCAAGTTACAAACTTATTTCCTAATACACCAATCAGTATAGAATAGTATCTTAAATTTATAATTAGTAATCTTTTAATCATCTGCAATTACCTCTAACAAAACGCTTATTTTTATATTATAATAATGAAATAATGAATAATTTTATTAAGAATAAAGATAATAAGTTACATCAAGGATTTACGATTTTAGAACTTTTGGTCGTTATTGTCATAATTGGAATATTAGTAACAATTTCAATTTTTTCCTATGGCACAATAATTAAAAAAACGAAAACAGTTGCTATTAAAAGTGATTTAGATAATGCCTCTAGCCAGCTAGAATCTTATAAATTAAAATATAAATCCTATCCAACAGCACTCGATGAGAATAACTGTCCAAATGCTCCTGACGTTAGTACGCAACATTGCATACAATTATCTAGTGATAACAATGCTTCATTTATTTCTGACGGCCAAACATATAGATTAGTTATTTCTGATGATTCTGGAGAAATTAGTTTTAAAGCAACTGAATCGAGTGATATTGCTGAATTCCAGGAACAAATTAGTTTCGTTAAATCTTATGGAGGCACTAGGCGTGATACCGCAACTGATATGATAGCAACGAATGACGGAGGTTATGTAATATCGGGTGCTACGGATGGTTTTGGTGCAACAAGTAATAAAGATGCATTTATTACAAAATTTGATTCAACTGGTACGATATTGTGGACAAAAACTTGGGGTGGGTCTGGAGAGGATGCTGGTAATGCAATTATTCAAACCACTGATAATGGCTACATTATGGTTGGAAAGACAAAGAGCTTCGGTGCTGGGAGCTTCGACGTTTTTATAGCTAAATATAATTCTTTGGGTGAATTATCTTGGAGCAAAAATTGGGGTGGAGGCGGAAGTGACATTCCATTCGGAATAGATCTTACTAACGATGGCGGTTTTGTAATAACAGGTCAAACTACTAGCTATACTGTTGGATATGATGACGTTTTTATAGCTAAATATAATTCTTTGGGTGAATTATCTTGGAGTAAAAATTGGGGTGGAGCCGGAAGTGATATTGGTCACGATATTATCCAAACTACAGATGGCGGATATGCTATTACAGGCTATACTGCTAGTTTCGTGTTAGGTGGTTCTAGCGATTCTGATGCTTTTATTTTAAAACTTGATTCAAATGGTAATTTAATCTGGGATAAAACATACGGTGATATAAACTGGGATTACACTAAAGAAATTATCCAGGCTAACGATGGTGGCTATGTAATCGCTGGTAGTTATATGGTTTCTACTGACGGTAATATAGATGCGTTAATAATCAAGTATGATTCTAACGGTAATTTATTGTGGAGTAAAACTTGGGGGTATATAGGAGAATACAGTGAAGATTACGCTAGTTCTGTAATAGAAACTGAAAATGGTGATTATATTATTGTTGGTAGCTACGCCAGTTTCAATTGGGAAACTTCTTTAGAAATTTTTGCTATTAAATTTGGACCCAATGGCGATTATTATTGGAATAAAAAGTGGGGAACTACGAACAATGACTATGTTAATGCCATAACTATATTAGATGACAAAAGTTTTGTTTTAGCAGGGCTAACTATTAATTATGATGATGTATTGATAATCAAATATGATTCAGATTTTTATATAAAAAACTGTTCTTCAGTAATATGTCAAGTTCCGAGCGGAATGGTAAATCAACTCTTCATCGACTCCACTTCACCAAGTGCTACATTGAATTCAATATTATCTCCAGGTAATTCACTAATAACAACGGTTACAACCACTTCTCCTTCTCTGTCGACGACTGTTATTATAGCCCCATAAGGAATAATATGAACAAAAAAACAAAATACAATATAAGTAAAATTATTACTAATAGCATCGGTGTTTTTGGTTATTTTTCTTGCTTTTTATTGTGGATTTGGATAATCGTACTATATTTTGGCGAGTATAAAGATTACATTTTTTCAATATTTATTAACGAAAATAAAATAGCAGTAACACCAATTAATTTAATAAATATCCCCGAGAGCTTATTAATAATTATTAGTGTTGTTGTGTTAAGTTTAATGATAATTTTAACGATATATGCTTTTATAAAAATGCCGATATCTGCTGTTCAGATTAGTAAAAAAATCGTTCATCAATCAGCCGAAACGTTAACTCCAGGTTTAATTAAAATTTCTAATAAAAAACTTACTAAAAAGTATAGAATTAAAATTACTGCCGAATTGGTGGCAATAATAAAAATGATTCTAATCGCTGTTGCGACTTTGTTAGTATATATTTTTAGGTTTACAGAAAGTAACTTAATTAATTATGAAGTAGCTCAAGTCGTCGGTTATTTTTTGAGTATAATTTCGCTTACCTTATTTATTTTTCAATATGTTATTGCTTGGTTGTTTAAAGCCGATAAAAGAGATATTTGGTAGTTCCTAATCTTTAAAGTTGTAAATTTTTATCGGTTATGTTATAATATAAATGTTTGCTATATTTAGCAAAAGAATTACCGATTTTATTATAAACGGTAGTATTCACAATTTGGATTAGAAAGGAAGGGATTGTATGAAATGTCGTCCGAAAATTCTGTTAGTTGCTATCATGTTTTTTGTGTTGATGTTTAGTTGTGTCGGTCCCGTTTTTGCTGGAGGAGGTATCCAAAGATCAGTCAATGGTGAACCATTCTTCACAGCATCTGCTTATTATCAGGATGGTGTAATCATGGTTTTCACGGAAGATTGTTTTTTTGTCGATCATCTGAAAATTTTTGATGCAAATGGGAACTTCATTGCGTCAATGAACCAAACGCCAACAGGTTTTATGTACGGAATAAAAAACGTACAAGACGGTGAACATATTATTAAAATGGTAGCATATTCGTCCCCTGATGAAACTACAGCCGTTACTTCGACGAAGTCATTCGCAATAAATATTAAAAATGGTGTAAATGACTACTCGAAAACAACTGTTCCGATGTTTAACGTTGACGTTAAAGTTTCTGGAAAAAGTGCCACTATTAAATTAAGTGGAGTACAGGGTCCAATTAATCATATTAAAGTCAAAGATAAGACCGGTAGAGATATTGGGTCTATGGTCTTTAATGGAACCGATTGGAGTTTAACTAAACAAGATTTAGCTGTAGGTAATTACACATGGTACGTGTATGCGTTTTCGGCTCTGACAGAAACCCAGAACACTATGGGTATTAAATGGGTTGACTTTAGCATTATAGGAAGTAGTACAAATTTAATACCAATCTATCTGCCAATGATATGGTCAGAAGGTGAAAGTATGGTGTTGGAGTTTAAAAATTGCATAAACGTCGATCATGTAAACGTTGATTTAATAATCAACCAGAATGATCCTAACTCTCCTCAGAAAATTGTAAATTGGATGAGTTTGCGTCCAGTAGGTACAGACAATGCTACAGCCAGATTGAAATGGCCTGAGAAAAAATATCAGGCAAGTCAGCTATTAGTTACAGCCTTTAGTACGCAGGGTGACGATAAAATGTCGTCAAAGAGTTTTTACGTAAACTATACATGTGCTGGGCTCCCAATAGACTATATTAAGCCGGTTATGAATACTGAGTTAACATTAGTAAATGGAGAATATGTATTACATGTCACTGGTCAAAATATCACCAGACTGCTGTTATATAACAATTTTGGTGAAAGAGTTGGCAATATCAGCAAGGTTAATCAAGGGTTTACCGTTAATGGATTGCCCCAAATACCTGGCACTAGATTGATTATTTATGCCATCAGTGACAACGGCACATTAACAAGTGACCTTCCTATGGATAGTTACACTATGAAAAGTGTATATATACCAAAGTAATTTTATTATAATGCCTATTCTAATCCAATAAGCCCACGACGTATTATACGTTCGTGGGCTTTTTAAATTTTTTTTCTCTATCTTTTGTTTGAAAGGCCGTACTTATTCTGATTTAATCCACTGCCATCGCAATTAGCCTGTCGGTCTTGTTGTTTTTGTGTTCTTTCTTGAATCTCTTCATCACTTAGGCCAATTTCTTTCCAATGACTCTTTGATATTTCTCTAATTTTCTCTTTATATTGATCTGTTGTCATTCCTTTCTCTAAAGCTATTTGTTGAATAGTTTTTGTTTGAAGTTGGTCTTTTAGTTGATCTACTGTCATATTCATAGCTTCTGCTTTAATCTCTAACCCATTCCCATAACCTTTATTATTAAAATTATGTTGATTTTGAGCCGTTTGTGCACCAGCTATTAATGGGTAAGAAACTAACCCACCTATTATTACTAATCCCGTTATAACACTTAAAGTTAATACTTTGTTCATATGCAAATCTCCTTATTTATAATTTTGTTTGCATATATATTACAATCAATGACTAATATTTATTTCATTTGATTTGCCAACGTGGAATTTCTTGATTATTATTGCGTCCTGAATGGTTTAATCTTCCAATGTTAAAATTCGACATAACGAATCCTATAATTAAAGTTGCGGACAATATTATTATCAAAATATGTTCCGATTTTTGTCTATATAAATTACCATATCTACGAATTAAGAAAATTATAAATACCAATAGAATGACAAATAATATTATTGTCCACCATGGAAAGGTTGAAATTATTTCATTTAAATTACGTTGTAAACCGTATGATTTTGAATCACTAATTATAATTTTTGTCCAAAAAAACAAAATACTTGATAAATAAGACATTACGACGCCTAGTAATATACTAGTGATAATTATTGATACTGATAATAAACTAAAGTAAATCGCAGGACGCATACTAACCTCACCTGTTTTTATGCGTTCTAAAACCTTTTTTGAAATAATGTGTTTTTTATATTTCATAATTAACTCCCTTATTTTGACATATTTTTTTAAGTATTGCTTTAGCTCGTGCAGATCTGACTCCAACTGTGGCAATCGGGATCCTTAATATGTCGGAAATTTCTGAATATTTCATATTTTCAAAATATTGGAGCATTAATATCTCACGGTATTTGTTATCTAATTCATCTAGACAAATTTTAAGATTATTATTAAGTATAGCTCTGTCGATTTTTTTAATTATTTCTGATTCACTATCGTTATTAGCTACACTCTCGATTTTAATATTTCGATTAATGTGACGTTCTTTTTTTAATGCGTTCATAGCTTCGTTATGAGCTATCCTGTATATCCAGGAAGAGAACTTAAATTTTGGATTAAATCCCCTAATATTTTGATATGCTTTAATAAAAGTGTCTTGGACTACGTCCATAGTTGATATTTGATCTCTAGTTAGATAAATTACGTATCTAAGTAATTTTTGTTCATATCTAAACATTAATTCTCCGTAAGCATCGATATCACCGTTTGTCACTTTCAAGACAATATCTTCGTCAGTAATGATTTTCTCTTTATTCATCTATTACTATTATCTCATTTTTTACAATATTTCACTTACTGATTCTAATCTTGACTATATGCTCTTTAATGCTTAAGCTTTTTATAGAAAGGATAAAATGTGAAAATTAAATATTTACACACATTTAAAACTATATTTGCTGGGATAACTCTCTCACTAGTTTTAACAGTGCCTACTGCACTAGCAATAAGCGATAATGCTGGAGGAGTGGACGGTCAATCTAATGGTGGTTCAAATCAATCGCCAGCTGAACAAGGTCAATCTAATGGTTCAGGAAAATTAGATGAAAACAAAAGAAAAATTTGTGAACAAAGTTCAAATCGCATAAAAAATACGTTTACGAAAATGAATCAATTAGGTCAAGGACAGTTAAATCTATTTAATAATATATCTGAAAAAGTACAAAGATTTGCTGATAGTAATAAAATTAACGTTGAAAATTACGAACAATTATTAAGCAATGTAAATGAAACTAGAGAATCGGCTCAATTAGCCATACAAAATTCTGTTAATACCTCAAGTCAATTCGGATGTGATAAAGATGATCCAAAGGGTGTAGCAGGTCAATATAAAGTTCAAGTCGAATCACAGGTCGATACGCTTAAGGATTATAGAATAGCTCTTAAGAATTTAATTTCTGCTGTTCAGCTAGCTCCCCAAACAACTAGCGAAGGAGGAATATCACAATGACAAAATCAAAAGGTTTTTCAGCCGTAGAGGTAATTATTGTAATAATAATTGTTGCGATTATTGGAGTAGCTGGATATATAGTTTATGATCGCCTAAACGGTAATCCATCAGAAGTTATTGATGTTGAAGGAAACGCACTTGTTGAGGAACTTCCAGAAGCTCCTGAAATCGAATCCTCATCAGATTTAGAAGAGGCAACTACAGTCATTGACTCAGTTGATTTAGACGCAAGTAACGCTTCATTAACAGAGTTACAAGCTGAACTTGATAAATTTTAATAATAATATAACCACTAGAGCTATAATAGAATTATTAGTAGTATCTGGTGGTTATAATTTATTACTTAAAAAACTTCATAATTGTTATCGATTATCGTATAATTGTATTTACGTTTAAATTTTTTAAGATTAAGATAATTTTTAATTATATTTTAAAAAAGGAGGAAAATTCATGAAAGTATTGAAATTTGGTGCAGTATGGTGCCCAGGTTGTTTAGTAATGAAACCTAGATGGGCTGAAATTGAAAAAGAGAATCCTTGGTTACAGACCGAATATTTTGACATTGATTCCTCGAAAGAAATGATTGATCAATATCAAATTCAAACTCTGCCTACTTTTATTTTTTTAGATAAAGAAAATAAGGAATTCCTAAGGCTCGTAGGTGAAATTAAAAAAGAAAAACTTGTAGATACTATCAATGAAAATAAAAATCGCTAAATTCTTTTCAATCCTCTTCGTCTGTGTATTTTTTGTCAGCTTGTTATTTGGTGGTACTGTCAAGGCTGAAACAAACCTTGATATTTATATGTTTTGGGGTGATGGTTGTCCACATTGTGAAAAAGAAAGTAAATTTTTAAATGAACTTTTGCCAAGTTATCCAAATATAAGCCTCAATAAGTATGAAGTGTATTACAACAAAACTAATTCTACATTGATGAAAAAAGTTTCCAGTGAACTTGGATCGAATGTCAGTGGCATCCCTTATTTGATTATTGGTGATAAAGAATTTGTCGGTTTTTCAGAAGGAATAACTGACAAAGAAATTAAAGATAGAATTGAAGAATGTGTTGTGTCAACTTGTCCTGATTCAATCTCTTCAATTATCAATGACAATAATAAATCTGATGAAAAAGATGATGAAGAGCAAAAAAATCAAACTATTGAAACAAAAGAATCAAAAATTATTAGTCTGCCATTTATAGGTAAAATAAATACTATAGATTTTTCATTGCCCCTATTGACGATAATCATGGGAGTGTTAGACGGATTTAACCCATGTGCTATGTGGGTGCTACTATTTCTTATTAGTTTACTATTAGGTTTTAACGATCGTAGAAAAATGTGGATTCTCGGTTCAATATTTATATTTGCTTCAGCTTTTTGTTATTTCCTGTTTATGGCTGCTTGGTTGAACTTGATTATATTTATTGGCTATGTTTCTTGGATAAGGATAATAATCGGTTTGGTAGCACTTATCGGAGGAGCTTACAGCTTTAAAAAAGGCATCGAAAATAAAGATGGTGGTTGTGAGGTAACTAATAAACAAGAGCGAAAAGTAGTTTTTGAAAAATTACGAGAAATTGCTTCGAGAAAAAATCTGCTAATAGCAATCGGTGGAATTATCTTGTTAGCATTTGCAGTAAATCTTGTGGAATTAGTTTGTTCGGCCGGTTTACCTGCAATTTATACTCAGGTACTGACGCTCAGCCATTTAGAAAATTGGCAATATTACGGCTACATCTTGCTTTATATATTATTCTTTATGATAGACGATCTAATTATATTTATTATCGCGATGATTACTCTAAAAATGACAGGTATTTCAACGAAATATTCCAGATACTCAAGCTTAATCGGTGGCGGATTAATGCTGATAATCGGTCTGTTATTGATATTTAAACCTGAAATACTAATGTTTGGCTAGGGCTCGTGAATGAATCAAAATTCTTTTAAGATATCTAATAATAATCTGCAAAAATTAAAAAATGGTGCAATCGGTATTATTCCAACAGATACAGTTTATGGAATTGTGACTCAGGCAAAAAATAAAACTTCTGTCGCAAGGCTATACGAATTAAAAAAACGCGATAAAAAACCTGGAACGATTATCGCATCCAATCTTAATCAATTGTTAAGCTTAGGAATAGATTTAAATAGTTTAGATCTTGCTTCAAGATTTTGGCCTGGATCAGTCAGTGTAGTTATTCCTTGTGAAACTACTTTAAAATATTTACATCTTGGAGTCGGGAGTCTGGCATTTAGACTTGTATCTGATAAAAAAATTTACGATTTATTACTTGAAACAGGTCCTCTCCTTACTTCAAGTGCAAATTTACCAAATATGCCTATCGCGAATAATATTAAAGAAGCAAAAAAATATTTTGGCAAATCAGTCGATTTATATATTAACGGCGGTGATTTATCTGATAGATTACCTTCTTCTATTATAAAAATTGAAAATAATAATATAATAAGGTTAAGGTAATATTATAAAATAATGCACATGTAAATATTATTTAAAATTAACCAATTAGGAGAAAAAATGAAAAAAATTATACGTTTAGCGATATTGATAGCAATTATAGGTGTGGGTGCTTATATGTACATAAATAACTACAGCAAAGACGATATTTATGATATAGCGATAAGTCAAATAAAAGAAAACGTTGGAAAAAATGCAGTAATCATTGATGTTCGAACTTCAGAAGAGTATGCCGAAAAGCATGCCGAGGATGCTATTAATATTCCCCTATTGGACATCCAGAATGGAATAAAACCTGATGTACCGTTGGATGGAATTATTTATGTTTATTGCAAAACTGGCATTCGTGCAAAAGAAGCAAAAGCAATATTAGAAAAAGATGGCTTTAATAACGTCATAAATCTTACTAGTTTAGACAATTGGGAAAAAATTGGCGGAAAAGTAACAACTGATAATTAAAATAAAAACCCGGCTAATAAAATAGCCGGGCAATAAGTTTATGATGGACAGACTGTGTTGTCATTTCTCATAAAAGAACCTTTAAAATCGAGCCACTTATAATTTTTTACTAAAAATTTTTCGGATTAATTAGAGTTAAAGATTATTCTATGGCAATTATACAATTTATAGAATATTCAACCGTATTCAACCTTGTTCTTTGATATAAGAAATTGGCGTTTAATTTCATCCTGAAAACCGGGTCGTGGATGTAATTTGGTTCGGTTAGTTGAACTTTCCGATTTCAAAATACCACTCTCCTTTTTTAGTGATTCTCAAATGAATTATTAGTGGCTCGATAATTAAAAATATTAAGGTCCTTAAAACATTCTAGAATAATGATTGCATTTATTCAATAATAAAATAATTTAATTTTTATTTTTTACAAATATAAAATTAAATTATTTCTTATAATCAATTAATGGTACGAATATATATCCTGGATGATTGATTGTTTTGAAATTTTTATCACTAGTTTTTGTAATTTCTAAAATATCGTCCAATACTGGTATTACAATTTTCCCTCCAATTTTCAATTGATAGATGAGCTCTATTGGCAATCTATTAGCTGATGCACTAACTAATATTTTGTCAAAAGGAGCAAAATTTGGTAGTCCATAATTTTTTCCTGCCAGGTAAAAATTGGCGTTTTTAATACCAACTTTTTTACAGTTTAATTTTCCGAATTTCAATAATTCTGGGATTAATTCTACAGCGTACACCTTCCCTTCCCTGCCAACAATTGTAGATAATAATGCTGTTGTCCACCCGGAACCAGAACCGATATCTAGAACCTTCTCACTAACCTTGAGGTCAAGCCAGTACAACATGCTTTTTACTGTCGAAGGTTGGCTAATTGTTTGTCCATAACCTATTGGTAACGGAATATCAATAAAAGCTTTGTCTCTGGTACTTTCTGGAACGAAATCAGATCTATTTATTATGTGAAAAGCTTTTTCAATCTTTTCCATACTACTATTATACCAACTACTGATAACAAACATTTTATTTACAGATATATTTACGGTATTATTTTCATAAAATGGTTATGTTATAATCTAATTATGAATAAAAATATTACATTCAAAGGGTTAAAGAAATTTAATTTATCAATGGCTATTCTGCATTTTATACAAGGTTTGGCCATAGTCGTTTTAAGCAAAACATACGAATTGCCAATAAGTGGAAGTTATCTTGGTTTTAATCCAACTACGCAATCCCTCGAACCGATTACAACTAATTTATTCAATATGTCTCTGCCAATGTTGATTGCCGTCTTTTTCTTTATATGTGCAACTGCACATTTCCTTATCGCAACAGTATATAACAAGGAATATAACGATGATTTAGGTAAGGGATTAAATAAAGCTCGTTGGATAGAATACTCTCTGTCTGCCAGTGTTATGATGGTTGCAATTTCGTTATTGGTTGGAATTTATGATTTACCTAGTTTAATAATGATATTCGTTTTGACAGCCATCATGAATCTAACTGGTTTAATTATGGAGATTCATAATCAAACAACGAAAAAAACAAATTGGTTGAGTTTCTGGGTGGGTTCTATTGCTGGAATTATCCCTTGGGTCGTAATCGCTTTCTATATGTGGCTAGCTTCAGATAACGGCAGTAAAGCTCCGACCTTTGTATATTGGATATTTGTTTCAATATTTATCTTCTTTAACTGTTTTGCAGTCAATATGGTCTTGCAATACAAAAAAATTGGCAAATGGAAAAATTATCTATACGGTGAATTTATGTACATAGTCCTCAGCTTGGTCGCAAAATCGCTTCTAGCTTGGCAAGTATTCGCTGGTACTTTGAGGCCATAATTTAACTAGAATAATTTTTAATAGATGGGCACTTATCAATGTCCATCTATTTTTTATTTAACTTTAAATCATGTTATAATATATATGTAATATTAAAGTCGATAAAGGAGGAATTAGTGTATAGCATTAGAACCGTCCAAAAAGACATAAACATAATATTATTTCACAAAAACAGACTACGAAAAAATATTAAACACTAACTTTATTATAATATTGACAAAAAAACCAAAACCCATCATAATTTAATTGTTTTAAGTAATAATATGAAAGGGAAAATAGATGCGTAAAAAATTATTAATACTAGCATCAATGGTGATGGTTATAGCTAGTTCAACTGGGTTACTTGGTGCACAAAAAGCATATGCAACTTCAACAAAAATAAGGCTTTGCCATGCAACAAGTTCTGGTTCAAATCCATATACAGAAGTAGAAGTTGACGATGATTCGATATATAAAAATGGTGGTCACGGGACACATCATAGTAATCGAGATATAATACCACCATTTACCGAACCTGCTTATTGGTCTCATCGGGAATATCATCCAGCTATATCTCATGCTGGTTTGAATTGGGATGCTCAAGGTCAAAAAATTTGGAACAATGGCTGTAATGTACCAGTTGAACCAAGCGAAGTTACTTTCGTTGACATAGCATGTAACAAAGAAGGTTCTTATATTATCCCAAGATCAGACCATTTTGATTATTACAAAGATGGCCACAAAATATTTAGTGGTACATACAAGGTATATCATCCAACAACTATAACTATTAAGGCTCATGCTGATAATGGTTACTTTATTGATGGTACAAAAGAATGGTCTCATACTTTCACTGCTCCAGATTGTTCTATTGTGGCTACTCAAGTAGTATTTAATGGTCCTACTTGTGATAGTGAAGAAACTCGAAGTAGTTTTTCTTATACAATACCGTCATTAGCTCATGTGAAATACTTCATAGGTGAAACAGAGCAAGTTGCTGGTAATTTTTCAGCAAATATCGGAACTAGCATCACTGTCAAGGCTATTGCTGATCGAGGTTATAGCATTGAAGGTGTATCAGAATGGATATCTCCAGAATTTTCAGAATTGACTGAAGAAGATTGTACGCTAGGCGCACAAGACGTTACTCCTGTTGCTCCAACCTTCACTCCATCAACCTGTGATTTGCTTGGATATTACACAATACCAACCACAGAAGGCATAAAATACTATGTTGACGGTAAGGTCATTAGTGCTGATAAGTATACGGTTGCTAATGGAAAGTCCGTTACAATAAATGCTATCGCTGACGAAGGTTATTCGATAAAAGATGGTGCAACTAACCAATGGTCATACACTTTTAATGCTCCAACAAACTGTGGCAACGGAAGTGGTAGTGTCTTGGGTGCTACAACTTTAGCTAATACTGACGGTGATCCAAAAATTGCAGTATTTACTATCGCCACAGCAACAGTTGCTTTAATAACTGTCCTTGGATCAGCTATTAGAAATTTGATTTTCCGACAATTCTAGTTAAAATAAATACAAAATGATAAAAAATAAAAACATTATGACAAGGATACCACTCTTTATAAGGGTGGTATCTTTGTATATAATCGTCTGCATCTTTGTTTTATTAGGTCTGCAAGTTCAATCAACGATAAATCGTCAATATGAATTCAGTTATTCTCCAAATGATGTAACCTACAGGCAAAAACAAATAAACTATGGAGATATCGTTTCAAAAACGATAATCGATGGAGAACCTCAGACTTTTATTATGGAAAGATTAGGAATAAACTTACCTATTGAATACGGATATTATGATTCAAATACTAATAGTTGGACTGTATCTGATGATGCAATATATTTTGGTTACGGAACTGCTTTGCCTAATAATCAAAAAGGAAATACATTTTTATATGGTCACAATCGCGATTCTGTTATAGCTAAATTGAAAGATTTAGTAGTTGGCGATGAAATAATAATTGTAACTAAAAATGGACATTCTTTTAAATATTATTATGTGAATGATGAGTACGTGAAGCCAAACTATATCGGTGTGCTACACGATAATCCAGAGACGCCGAGATTGACGATAATGACATGTGATGGGATTTGGAGTTTGACACGTAGACTAATGTATTTTGAATTAAAGGAAGTAATATGATTATTCAAATAGTATTAATTACGTTATTAACTTTATTTATAATATCTGAAATAATTTTTGATTTCATAGAGATACGTCGAACAAGAAAAATACAAAATAAATCATTACTTGTTGAAAAAAATAAATTAGAAAAATCTTTCGGTATTGTTGTCGAATTGGGTAAATCCTATCAATCCATGATATTTTTTTTAGATCATATAAATAGTTTTGACTATAAAAAAAGTAAAGTTTTAATTATAGCCAATAAGAATACAAATCAGAACACGGTACATAAAATATATGAATACATTAATAAAAATAAATCAAAAAATATAAAAATTATTTATAGAAAAAGAACAAATAATATTGTTAGTATTATAAGAAATAATCTATTCAGTAAATATGTAATCTTTTTAAGAGAAAGTGATAGATTATCAAAAAACTTTTTTAATAAATTTTCAATTGGATTGCTTGATGATAATAACACAGGTTTTATTTATCCGTTGCATCAAATATATTTATCAAATAATCTTACCTGTTTATTTCAATCTCACTTCAATTTATTAAGCCAACTATATCATCGAATATTTGGGATTATTACAACCCTACTACCATTAAGAACCGGTATAATTTATGATAGAAAATCTATCGTGGATAATCTTTATAACCATAATATTGTAAAAGTATATTTAAATTATCATATTTATATTTCAAGAAAATCGAAATTTGATAATTTTTATGATTACATAAATTATGAAATAGATAAGTCAATATTATTTCTAAGAAGTAAGATAGGAATTATTGTTCTGATATTATCTATAGTTGTAATGATTAGTTTGGTGGCAATAGTAAAGTATGAAGATTTACTGATTATTATTATCGCAATATTCAGCTTATATACTTTATGTAGTTTATTTATACAAATGCGTACAAAAGGCTATTCAATTATCGATAATATAAATTTATTTCTGATTACGCCGATAGGTTTGATTTTTAAAATTTTAATCTATATTTTCGGATTAATAAAATTGATATTATTATCTTTATATTCAAATTCTGATATAAGATTATCTGACAAGGACGTTAATTAGGAGCAATAATACGATCCCCGCAAGTACGATATATTCAACCAGAGTATCGTGAGTTAGTCTGTTTCTTTTTGTGTGAATAATACCGTTACCAGTCACATAAAATAACAGAAAAATTGTTACTGCTAGTAAAGAAACATCACGCACAAAAATAATCACAATCACTAAAGCCACTGAAATCAGAATGTTATAAATTGTGTGTATCCTAAGAGTTTTATGGTGTTCTTTTTTCATAATACAACCCCTACTCCATTAGCAAGCGTAATAATGATGGTTACAGCGAGTATTGAGCCTTGGCCTAATGGATGAGCTCTTAGCCAAATATGTTTAGCACCACGTTTATGCTCTCGCCAAATTATAGTGTGATTCATTACAAAAAGTAAAACCATAGTACTTGTGAGCAGTAGAGAAGCTTTTTGACCCCAGTTTAATGAAATATAATGATCTATCGGTACAGATATGACCGCACCTAAAACGGCTGTAGTAGAACTTTTCAATGGCGTTTTTTCGATTACTTTTGGTTGAACCTCAGTCTTGGTGATATTCGTACTAGTTATTTCTGCTTTTGGATATTCTTGACTATTTTCATTAGCGATTGGATCACTTTGGGTCTGAGATAATGGTGTACTTTGTTTCACGGAGTTAGGGGTTGTTGATTGAGTTGCATTCTCGGTTGGATTCTGCTGACTTACTATTACGGGTGATTCCTCAACTGGATTGGTCTCAGCTGTTGCCACTACTTGCTCGACTGGGTTTCCATACATCGCTACCACTAATGTCGTTTCAGTACCAAGAAGTGTGCCGTTCACGACCGCATAGCCAATGTCTTTATAATTAGCATTTAATACGTTAGCTCTATGGCTAGGACTACTTAACCATCCGTTTATTACGCCTGAAGACGTATTAAAATCTTTGGCAAGATTTTCACCTGCTGAATTATAATCATATCCTGCTCCAATGATAAATGACCAAGGTTGTGTGCCGTCTGGTGCGACATGAGCCCAATAGTTGTCAGTAAACATGTCATTTGCTTTTGCTAAGGATGCATTATTCAATTGATAATTTAAATTTAATGAAGGTAGTCCGTTGTTTATTCTTTCTTGGTTACTAATAGCTAATAAATCATTAACGTTAATATTCGTTGCGTATCCAAGAATTTGGGCTTTTCCAGTTGCAATAATATTATAAACGGGAGTGATAGCTATAAAAATTGCTAAAAATACAAATAACCCAGAAGGTCTTAACGCTACGGGATGAAATTTGTTAGTTTTATTTGGCAAGAGCCAATGTTTTAATCTCATTGTTTGTTTTATTAATGGTTAATTACTTTATAAGTATATCAATTATTATTTGTCAAGTAAAGATTGATAGCTTTTATGATATTTTTGATTTTTAATTACGCTAATGCTAAACTCTTACTATGAAAAAACGTATCTTTGGCTTATTGCATGTTCCAAAAATACGTACAAACAATCTCTTTGAAATAGAATTAAATCAGTTAGCCTTTACAATCGTTGAATTACTTATAGTCATTACTACTGTAGGTATCTTATCGGTAATTATATTTATTTCTTATAATGGAGTGACTGAAAAAGCAAAGTATGCCATTTTACAATCTGATTTAGTAAACGCATCAAAGCAAATAGAAATATATCAAACAGAAAATGGGAATTATCCGCTAAATGTGAGTGACTGTCCTATACCCTCTTCTGGCAATATGTGTTTAAAAACAAGTTCAGGTAATAGTATCACTACCATTATTACAGATAATAATATAAGTCAGCCATCCTATTGCCTTAATATTAAAAAAGATAATAGTAGGTATTATATAGAAAATAATGGTTCTCCCAAACTTGGTAGCTGTATTGGTGTAAGTGATGGCATATTAGCCTATTATCCTTTTGATATTGATGACAGAGATTATAGTGGCAACAGTCGAAATGGTTCGGTTGTTGGTGCTCCTCAAACTTCAGGAAAATACAACAAAGCTTACAGTTTTAATAATTCGACTACCTATATCAATTTACCTAGCAATTTAGGCTATACAAACGCTGTATCTGTCTTTGTGTGGTTTAAATCGTTAGGCACACCAGGAGATAGCTATCATATTGTTTTTGGTGGTTCAGAATTAGAATTAAGCATACCTACTAGTGGTTCAATTAGAACAGGCATATACACTAATGCAAGATTTGTTTCTAACCACGGTTCTGGTTTAGTCGATGGCAATTGGCATTTTGTCGGTTTTACGTTCGACGGAACAACAAAAGTTAGCTATATAGACGGTATTAACGTCGGACAACTAGTAGTGACTGGAATACTCACTAGTAATGTAATAAATAGAAGAATTGGAGTTTTTGGTAGTTCTACGAACTATTATGCTAACGGAATTATTGATGATGTTCGTATATATAATCGGGCTTTAACTGTGGAAGAAGTAAATATTTTATATAATCTATAATAGTTTTGAAGTAATTTTCACATAGATTTTATGATTGACTGTTCATATAATGACTAATGTATAATTAATTTAGCTATGTAGGTACTGGGCAACCTTTCTACTTACAGGCTTATATATAGCCACCATTTATGTCGTCAAGCTAAATATCTAGCCAATGATTGACACACGTAATTTATAGTTCAAGATTAAACGGAAAAATGATTCGAACGGTATTATTTTTCTTGTATCTTTAGCTTACCCACCAGTCCGTTCGCTGACTAATAAAAAAGCCAGTATTGTATATTTTTGGCTTTTAAAAAACAACAAGTTAATAGGGGGGTAAATATCATGAACAAAATTGAAATTAATGAAAAAGTGTCCGTAACATCATTGGGCTTTCGAAAAAATTTAGAAATATATCCGCGCAGAATTGAATTCAGAGGCAATACATACTATTTTTTGGACGCAGGATTAAGATGTTTGGTTCGACAAGGAGAAAAAATAGCCGAAGTATTTACCATGTCTGATGGTATTTCTAGATACCACCTAAGAAGCGAAAATAATGGGGTTAATTGGACGTTATTGAGTATTGCTTCTTAGGATATGTTTACTAATTTTAGTCTATAAATTTTACTGTCATTTCCCCATTTGATGATGTCTTTGACTGTTCTTCCTACTAAACTTTTTCCTAAAGGACTTCTAATAGAAATTCTTCCGTCACTTGGATTAGCCTCGACGCTATCGACTATTTTGAAGCGAATCAACTGTCCGTGCATATCTATTAAATCAACTACTGATCCGATAGCTACTCTTATTCTTTCCCTTCTTGTCGGTAATAATTTTGCATTTAATAGTATGAATTTTTTATCATTCAATTCAGCTTCGATACTTTCCAATGTAGATATTTTCTCAATCCTATCGAGCCTCTCTTCGCGACCAAAAGTCTTTTCTAAATCTCGTAACTCATCAAAAGCTTTTCGTCTATCATTTTCTAGTTGAATGATAGCTTTTTTTAATTCTTTTATGCCTTTTTTGGTAAGTAATATTTTTCGGTCGGTGATGGTAGTATTCATTTTCACTCCCTCCTTGACTTAATTTATTGCATCTATATTGTCTCACATCATTCTTAAGCAAAGCTTAATATGATTATAGAAATGTTGTAATTTTATTTAAGACAAATCAATATTTTTTTTGACGCTTCGTCAACGGTATTAAAAATGAGAACGTTGTTTCAATATCAGGGTTACTACTGGCGAATAGTCTTCCTTTATGAAGTTCAATTATATTTTTAGCCAAAGCTAAACCAAGACCATATCCTTTACGATCTCCGCTTGTCCTAGAAGAATCGGAGCGATAGAACCTATCAAATATGTAGGGTAGTTTATTATGCTCTATACCTTTACCGGTGTTAGTGATTTCAAATTTTGCATAATCATCAAATTTAGAGAAATTCACGGTAATTTCTGAGTTTTCAGGACTGTATTGAATAGCATTTTCAACTAATACTTTTATTAAATCAGTTATTGCAAGATCGTTGCCGTGTACTATCAATCTTCTTGAACCTTTTACGGTAATTTTTCTAGAAGATTTACGAAAATCTTTAATTACTCCATCAAATAATTTATTAAGATTTACGGCTCCAAATTTTAGTTTATTGTGCTCAAGATGAGATATACTTAAAAGCATTTCTGATAATTTTGACAGTCTGTCAACTTCTTCAAGGTTACTCAATAACACCTTCTTTAAGTCCGATGTAGTTGATTTATCATCTCTGAGGGCAACTTCGATTTCTGTTTTCATTGTCGCTAACGGTGTACGTAGTTCATGACTAGCATCACTAGTAAATCTTGACTGTGCTTCATGTGCCTTTTTTATCGGATTTAAATTATGTTTTGCTAATAAATAGCTACCTAAACCTCCAAGCACTAACACTACTATGTTTACATATAATAATTCAGTAGAAAGTGCTGATAACGAATTTTTTATCTCTATCTCTCTTAGCCTGTTGTTCTTGTTTGTGTCTGACGAATTATTAATATAAAATTGTGATTCTTGAATATTTGTTTGGAAACTTTCAAGTCTAGCAGGAATTTGGTTTGACTCAATTTGATATATACAAATGCTAAATATCAAGCTTAGCATCATTAATATTAATAAATACCAACCAGTTAAACGAAGGGTTACTGACTTGAACATTTTCAGTTCCTTATTTTACGTCTAATTTGTATCCAAAGCCTCGAACAGTATGTAATAAAGGTCTGTCAAAAGGATCGTCAATTTTTTGGCGAAGATATTTCATGTATACTTCTACGGTATTAGGTAAGACATCAGCACTATAGTCCCAGACATGACTGATTATTGATTCCTTGCTGTGTGGCCTACCCTGATTTCGGAGCAAAAACTCTAAAAGAGCGAATTCTTTACCAGTTAGGCTTATTATCTTATCAGCTCTTTTTACTTCATAAGTAACCGTATTCATTGATAAATCATCAATCGTTAAAACAGTTTGATGGGTTTCGTTAGGCCTACGTAATAATGCTCGTATTCGAGCTAGTAGTTCTTCAAGAGCAAATGGTTTTACTAAATAGTCATCTGCTCCAGCATCAAGTCCTGTAGTCCTGTCGTTTACAGTGCCCTTTGCGGTTAATAATAATACTGGGGTATGAATTTTTGCTTCACGCATAGCTTTTACGACACCCAAACCGTCATATTCGCCAGGTATCATTCTGTCTATGATTGCTAAATCGTATGGTTCGGTGGTGGCCATAGCGAAGCCGTCGTCCCCATCATATGATACGTCAACTGCGTAATTTTCTTGTTGTAATGCCTTTTTGAGGGCTTGTGCTATTTTGTGTTCATCCTCTATTATTAAGATTCTCATAAACATTATTATACACTAAATCGTGCTTAATAAACAATTAAATTTCATATAAATTTAATTTATTATGTAATTTATAGCTATTCATAATATAATAACTAGTAGAAAATAGATAAAATATGAAATAGTAAATTAGTGTATAATACTGCTTATGAACGTACGAATTGATATAGACACGAAAACATTTGTTAGATTTTGGCTAGTAGTAATTGGTTTTGTTCTGTTAGCGATTTTAATTTATAGTGCAAGGACTGCTCTGATTATTGTGGGAATATCATTCTTTTTAGCAATAGCACTTAATATGCCGGTTAACAAAATTTTAAAAATATTACCAAGCCGAAGTCGTTCACTTAGCACCGCTATTTCTTATTTAGCTGTATTATCCGTAATAGCTACCATTATCTTTTTAGTCATACCTCCAATACTAGAACAAATGGTCAGATTTACTGATAATCTTCCAAGTTTAATTGATTCTGCGAGTAAGCAATACGTTGGGGCAAACGAATTTATTACCAAACATAATCTTCAACCAGAAGTAGATAAAATTATTGAATCCGTAAAAAATGGAACGACGCAATTTGCGTCGACCGCTGGTTCGCTACTTATTACAGGGATAAGTTCAATAGTCTTTGTAGTAGTGACTACAATCCTTGTATTAGTAATTACGTTTTTAATGCTTGTAGAGGGTCCAATTTGGCTAGATAGATTCTGGTCTTTGTATGCAGATAAAGAACGTATGCATTATCACCGTTCAATCGTAGAAAAAATGTATAAAGTTGTTACTAATTATGTAATCGGACAACTATCAGTTGCTGCTATTGCCGGTGCTGTGGCTGGATTAGCAATTTTTATAATGAGCTTCATGTTTAATATTCCTTATAACTTATCGATTCCGACAGCTACTATCGTATTTGTTATGTCATTGATACCTATGTTTGGTGCGATGATTGGCGCAACAACAGTAAGCGTCATACTGGCATTAAATGATTTTAGTGCAGCTATCGTATTCTTAGTGTTCTTTATTATTTATCAACAACTTGAAGGAAACTATATATCTCCAAAGATTCAATCAAAAAGAATGGAATTATCAGCACTAGTTATATTAGTTGCAGTCACTTTTGGAATATATATGTTTGGATTTTTGGGTGGTTTAATATCTATTCCAGTTGCTGGATGTATTGGTGTCTTAGCTGAAGTGTATTTTTCAAAACAGAATAAAAAGCTGGAAAAACAAAAAAAACCTGCCAAGAGTTTTCTGGATAAAATTTCATTAAAAAGCAATAACTTAAATTAACTATTAAGCATATTCCCATATACTATCATTGTTTGTATCTCTGACTATTATTCCTTGTTTTTTTAATCTATCTCGCAGTGCATCAGATTTAAACCAATCCTCTTCTTTTCTAGCTTGTTTTCGTTCAAGAATTATACTTTTTTGTTCGTCGGAAATATCGGGTGTATTGTCTATTAATTTTAAACCTAATACTTCATCAATTGTTTCTAGAAGCTGGATGAAAGCTGGCCTATGAATTTTATTTAGTGATTTACTAAGAACATCTGAAAAAGCATCATCGACAATTCTTAGAGCTTCTGGTGTAGCAAGATCGTTATTTACAGCTTCGATAATAGCTTGAGAAAATGCATATACTAACGTTGTTTTCTCACTATGAATTTTTTCTTTATCACTTTTAGTAGTGTTATTAATTTGATGACGTATTGTAGCAACATTGTACCAATTTTTTAGACGATTTTTAGCAGCCGTTAAGCCTTCAAATGTAAAGTTACCCTCATTACGATAATGACCTTGCAGAACGAACATTCGGAAATCCAGAGGTGAATATCCTTTATCTTTTAAGTCTTGAAGAGTATATCCATTATTTAGTGACTTACTAATTTTAGTACCGTTTGATTTTAAATGATTACAATGTAGCCAATAATTTGATAATTTTACACCGTTAGCAGATTCAGATTGGGCTATCTCGTTGGTGTGATGTATTGGGATATGGTCTATTCCACCAGTGTGAATGTCAATTGTATTACCAAGTAGCGACGTGGCTATTGATGAGCATTCTAAATGCCATCCAGGAAAACCCATAATTTGTCGATTAGAGTTATTTTCATCTTTAAGATCCCATACACCAGCATCTAAAAGATCATAGGGTGTTTCCCATTCCATATCTCTTTTTTCACCTTTTGGAGTAAATTTCCAAAGAGCAAAATCACTAGGATGTTTTTTTTCAATATTATATTCAACTCTTGCACCAGCTTTTAAAGAGTTTAAATCAAGATGTGCAAAATTAGCATAACTAGAAAACCTTGAAGTGTCGAAATATATTCCATCGTTAATTTGATAAGTATAACCTTTTTCTTTTAATGTTCTTACTAAATTAAGCTGTTCATTTATATAATCTGTTGCTTTGGCGATAACTTGTGGTCTTATTAAATTTAAACTGTCGAAACCTTTCAAAAAATCGTCAGTGTAAAATTCTGCGATTTCCCAAGCACTTTTTCCTTCTCGTTTGGCACCTTTTTCAAGTTTATCTTCACCTTCGTCGGCATCACTAACTAGGTGACCAACATCAGTAATATTTAGTACTCTTTTTACTTCGAAATTATTTACAAGTAATGTTCTTACTAAAATATCCCAGTATATATATGCAGACCAATTGCCAATATGTTGATAGTTATATACTGTTGGCCCACAAGTATATATACTTGCTTGGCCTTCTTTTATTGGTACAAACACTTCATCTAGATTATTGACGGTGTTATGTAATTTAATTGTCATTTTGATATTTCTTTCAAAGCTTTATCAACTGCTGATAATATTTCTGGAATAATTGTATCAATTGATTCATAAACGCGAAAGCCAGATGCAAATTCATGTCCACCACCTCCAAAATAGCCCGCTACTAATCCTGCTATAGGTGAATTACTTCGCAATTTACCAGTGAGTTTACCGTCGGGGTATGTTTTGATAGCAATACCTATTTCAACACCTTCAACGAAACGCATTTCTTCTAATACTAAAGCACTTGGATTATAT
Source organism: Candidatus Saccharimonadota bacterium (assembly GCA_035399865.1). Classification (GTDB taxonomy): domain Bacteria; phylum Patescibacteriota; class Saccharimonadia; order Saccharimonadales; family Saccharimonadaceae; genus UBA1547. The sequence goes on along the minus strand of DAOPJW010000001.1, from coordinate 169,186 downwards.
TTATCGCTATATTTTTGAATATCTTCCCAAGGAATATGTACTAAAGCAATTTTTCCGTCAAGATAATATTCTATTCTTTCAATTAATTCGCCTTTATATTTCAATATTTCTGCAGATTTTTTCATATACTCATGGCGACGTCCTTCTATTAGATAAGGACTAGCACCCAGTTTAACTAAGTCGCTAGAAATTTCGAAAGTATCAGATGTTACGTTTTGGGTAATGAATCCCAAACTGTCACTCATAATCGCAATTAAAATATTTTCTGAAGCTTGGGTATTTATACTCCAATTAGATTTTTTCGATAAACGATAGATTATTTCGCCTGTCGCAACCGCATTTTCAACTAGTTCAACACATTCAAAGCCTAGGCTGGATTTACTATCATGATGGTCGATTACAATTACAGGATGAGTTTTAATAAAATGACGCACCCCAGGATAATCAAGAGTTTTTGATAACAAAATTTCCGCTGTCGTATCAACGATTATTGCTAAGTCACAAGACGTGTCGAAATTATTTGAAATTCTATCCCAACCCTTTATATAATTTAGATATTTTGGGATTTCAATCGGACAATGTAATGCCACCTCTTTTCCCAAGTCTCCGAGTATTTCTTCTAATGCTAAAGTACTACCAAGTGAATCCCCGTCAGGATTTTCTGCTTGGATTATAATTATTTTTCTTGATTCTTCAACGATTTTTTTTATTTTTTCGTACACTAGAATATCCTCCTGCCCTCAAGAGCATGTGTTAGTGTTATTTGCCCAGCGTATTCTAAATCTACGCCTACAGGAATCCCACGAGCCAATCTAGTGATTTTTATTTCAATTCCAGAATCTTTTATATATTTATGAAGGAATAAGGCTGTCGATTCACCTTCGACACTTGCATTAGTTGCGATAATTACTTCCTGTACGTTATCTTTGGTTAGTCTCTCAATTAGTTCAGGTATATGTAATTTTTCTGGTCCGACTCCATCTATCGGGCTGATAGCTCCGCCGAGTACATGATACGTTCCGTTATATTGGCCTGTTCTTTCTAGAGCTATGATATCTAGTGGTTCTTCGACAACGGCAACTAAAGTCCTATCGCGTTTTGGATCGTCATATAGTGAAGAAACTGATTCTTTTGTATCAATAAGTGCAAAAGTGACTGGACAATTTTTAACATTTTCATGAAGCTTATTAATAGTTTCTGCTAATTTTTTACTAGTATTTTTATCCGCCTTAAGCAAATAATACGCATATCTTTCTGCGGTACGTTCTCCAACTCCGGGAAGTCTTCCGAGTTCATTTATAATATCAACAAGTGCTGACGGAAGTAATTGAGTCAAGTTTCTCTCCTTACAAACCTAGGTTGCCTAGACCGCCCATTAGTGGTTTCATCTTTTGTGCAGCAATTTCTTGTGCTTTACTAAAACCATCACGGATTGCTATTTCCAACCAATGTTCAAGTTGTTCGATATCATCTAAATCAACTTGATCGGGATCAATTTTAATTTTTTTAACTTTTAATTCGCCAGTTACTTGAACGACGACTGCTCCATCGCCAGCTTCTACTTCTACAATTTCTTTTTTTAATTCATTCTGTGCTTTTCTTAAATTATTCAACATTTTTACTTGATCAAATGCCATACTTAATACTCCTTAGTCTGATTTTCTATAATAACAAGTATACTTTAATTTTGTATCTTTTTATACAGGTAAAATCTATCGGCATCATTTGTAGCTGATGTGGTTATGATTCGCTTTATTTCGTAACCAGAAAATTTAGTATTTGCCTTATTACTTGCCAGAAATTCATCACCATCAGGCTTTTGTATTATTTTTATTTCAGATTTATATTTTGCATATATTTGATAAAAAAGCAATTCTTCATTTGATATTAGTAAATATTTTGTGTCATCTGGTATTAATTTTAAATCTTTTGAAAAATTCGATGTAATATTTGGGTCATATCTATAACCTTGGACGTATCTATCAGCACCAGAAAATACAAGAACTGATATCAATACCGTCAATGGTATAAGACCGCCAACCCTTGCGTAGGGATTTTTTGGAAATAATCCGTACCAGTAGCTAGACAAATAGCTAATACCTGATGCCAGAAGCATTACAAGTGGTAAATATGTGATGCTTGTAAAATTAGGATTCAATACCACCACTGGTATTAATAGCACAGACCAAAATGCCATGATATAACTTTTTGCTGTTTCAATTGTTTTTGTAATATTATACATACCTATCGCGATAATGAGCATAGAACCAAGCTCAAAAAAAGGCGTCATTAGTGTTGTGCTGTAGGGGTTTGAGAATCCAAGATACTGTATGCCTAATAATTTTAAGTTTGCAAAGATATCTGGCCATTGGCTTGGAATTCCTAATAGAGTCATTATCAAAGAAGGTTTCATAATGATATTTATTAATAACGGAGTAATCGTTATAAATAAAAATATCAATCCAAGTATAAGTTTTGGTCTTGATAATTGCCTAAGCAAGAAGCGTAAGTGAGGATGAAATAGAGTTGCTCCAATAACAGCAACTAATATATATACACTCAACGGAGTATAAAGACTTAGACCTATAGCTGAAAAAAGAATTGCAGAAAATAAATACTTGTATTTAGGCTGAAATGGTAAATGGCTTGCAATAAAAATTATACTGATTGGCCAGAATAGATATAAAATATCAGGTGTTCCGTTTTGAGCAATGAATAAAAACTGACCAGTAGTGATAGCAATTAGTGATGTTAAGATTGCAACTCTTGGTTTAAACCATCTACCTAGTACTGCAAACAGACCTATAGTCGACAATAGTGCGAGTATTATCGAAGGTAATTTTATGCTTAATATTGAAAATCCAAATAGCGTAATGCTAATCTTTTGTAATAAATGAAAAGGTAAATTGATTATATCAAAAGATAACATGTTAAATCGGTTTATAGAATCACTTTTTATAACAGATTGAATTTCTTGGTCAGATAATCCGCCTGGAAGATAAAGGCTAACAAAAAATAATGTAGTAATTAAACCGATAATAAATATTGCGTATCCAATATAATATCTAAAACTATATAAATAAGATTCAGTAATTTCGAATTTAAACATATTTATCTATGATTATATCATGTAGTTTTAATCGCCGTGCTTACGGTCTAATGACATGAAACGTAATCTTTCTGGATGGAAGTATAATTCAATTTTTCCTGTCGGTCCATTTCTGTGTTTTGCTATAAAGAGATCCGTTATGTTTTCTCTTTCCGTTTCCGGGTTGTAATATGCTTCACGATAAATGAACATTACTATGTCTGCATCTTGTTCAATAGATCCTGACTCTCTTAGATCTGCTAATTGAGGTATCTGTGGACTTCTTGATTCGACTGAACGCGATAATTGACTTAAAGCTATTACTGGCACGTTTAGTTCACGAGCTATAAGCTTTAAACCGCGAGATATTTCACTTACTTCTTGTACGCGATTGCCATTATCTCGACCATTTCCTTGCATAAGCTGTAAATAGTCAATAATAATTAATCCTAGATTATGGTCATGCATAGCTCGTCTGGCTTTCGTTCTCATTTCAAGTACGGACATTCCTGGAGTATCGTCTATATAAATTGGAGCTTCGGACAACTCTCCCATTGCTTCAGATAATTTACTGAAATCATCATCGGATAGATTGCCTGTCCTAATATTCCAAGCATCAACACCTGAGGCATCTGCTAACATACGATCGACTAATTGTTCCTTACTCATTTCTAAGCTAAAGAATAATACCGATTCCTTTGCTATTGTGGCGATATTGTAAGCAAGATTTGTCACTAGAGTCGTTTTTCCCATAGCCGGTCTAGCTGCTAATACGATTAAATCACTTCTTTGAAGACCTGCGGTCATATTATCTAAATCTCGATAACCAGTTTTAACACCACGAATGTCACCCTTGTTTCGATGTAGCTCCTCTATTCTTTCAAAACTTTCGTCCAATATACTTTCTATACTTACAATATCTTGTTTAAGTGTTTGGTCACTAACAGAAAATAATTCTGCTTCAGCTTTTCCTATTAACTCATCGGTTGAAGAATCTTCATCATAACTCATCTCCGATATTTCGCTACTAGCTTTTATTAACCTCCTTCTAATAGCTTTTTGAGCGATTATTTCTGCATATGCTTCGGCATGTGCTGAAGTCGGAACGTAATTTGTTAATTCAGTAAGGTATGTTGAACCACCAACAATGTCGAGTTCTTTTTTTCGCTTTAATTCATCAGTCAAGGTTAATAAATCAACTGGTTTATGCTTTTCATATAAACGCATTATTGCAGAATAAATTATAGAATGTTTTTTTTCGTAAAAGTCTTTTTCTGTGACGTGCTCAGTAATATCTGCTAAAGTTTCTTCATCAATTAAAACAGCACCTAATAAACTTTTTTCGGCGTCTAAATTTTGTGGTGGTATTTTCCCGACAGTAACTTGTTTATCAGACATTTAATTATATCTCCTCTATGGCCACTTCTTCTCCTCCACCCATAATAACAGCAATTGCTGCAGCTTGACTATCCTTTAATGGTGCAGATGTTGGAATCGTACAGATTTCAATATCATTAAATCCCATTTTATTTATATAATTATTTAAAGCAGATTTGTATTTTATATCATCTAATTTCTTTTTATAAAATTTATTACCAGCATAAATAGTAAGTGATTTATTATTTAATTCATAATTACATTTTGATAGCACACTATAAAGTGCTACGTTTTCTTTCGTATTTTCAATAAATTTTTTCCAGTTAAATATTTTACTTATAGGATTATCGTCTAACTGGCTACTTCTAATTGTTGAGACTTGTTCTTGAAGTTCAACTACCGACGCACTAATTTCATGAACAGGAGTTGATAATGCAATTGTCTTATTTGGATGCTTACTAATCGAAGCTATTCCTAAAACGCTTAGTAATTTTAATTGAGGCTGTGGGCTTTTTTCTATTTCTATCAAAGAATCTAATAATGGAAGAAGTCGTGGTTTTTCTGAAATCATGCCAATAATTTTGTCAGTCAATTGTTTTGCAATAATTTGGCTACTTATTCCTTGTTTGTATGTAGTTTCCAATATATTTACAACAGAATTGATGTCCTTATTTTCTACTGCAGAAATAATATTATCGATTATTTCATCTGAAGCTAAACCTATAACGTTTTCTATAAGTTCACTGGAAATTTCCTTGACATCATTAGTGTTAATTAATCCAGAAAGTTGGTCTAACAGGCTAATACTATCACGAAAACTACCCTCACTATGTTTAGCAATCAATTTTAGGGCATCTTTAGTAATTTTTATTTCTTCTTCTTTAGCAATCTTAGCTAAATGTTTTACAGCGTCTTCTACACTTATTGGCCTAAAACTAAATCTTTGAGTACGACTAACTATAGTAGCAGGTAATTTTTCAATGTTCGTGGTGGCAAGTATGAATACGATATGTTCAGGAGGCTCTTCAAGAGTTTTCAATAATGCATTGAACGCTGATTTAGATAACATATGTACTTCATCGATAATATATACTTTTTTATTTAATATAACTGGAGCAATTTGAGCTTTTTCTCTTAAATCTCGAATATCTTCCACGCTGTTATTACTGGCGGCATCAATTTCAATTATGTCGAGATTCGTAATTTCTTCGTCATAATCTATCATGTTTATTTCGTGAGCTAAAATTCTTGCCACAGAAGTTTTTCCTACGCCACGAGGACCTGTTAATAAATAAGCATGAGACATTTTTCCCATTTTAATAGAATTAGACAATATATCAGTTATATGTTTTTGTCCGATAACATCATCAAACTTCTTACTGCGATATTTACGATACAATGCTTTTGACATTGCTAACACTCCCCCTCTATCTAAGTATGATTATACGCAATAACTAATTAGATTATTGACGTATTTTTTACTCTTTTTTGTTTTCACCTCTAGTGATAGCTTAATTATAATGCTTTTGATTATTAATGCAATATTATATCCTGCAAATATATGGGATAGTTTGAATAATACAATTTATTTTTTACAAAGATGCTTCTACTGCGGCCCAAGTGGCATTAGGATTATCAGCTGGAACAATTATTGTAACTTGGTCACCTTCGTTAATCTTAAAATATGTTACGCTTGCTAAAAGAATACGATATTCATGTCCGTTTGCTTCAACATAATATGCACCATCATGCTGGACAAGAGTTCCGATTATTTGTTTTCTTTCTATAGGACCAATTTGCTTGTATATAAAGCTACCATCATCAGTAATCGTCAATTTTAAAATATCGCCCTCTATAAGTTTTGATTTACTGGCATAGTTCGTGGGTACTGGATATTCTTTTCCATCTGGGCCAATCATTTTTTGGCCATCAAAAATACCTTCAATTACTTTTCCCTTAACGTCATCAATATTACTCGATCTTGGCGTTATAGCTACGCCACCTTCTCCGGTAATACTAATTAATAATTCTTTAGCAGCAGCAAGGTTTGTTTCGGCCTCTTGTATTAAACTATGGAGGCGTTTTATTTGTTTCTCTGGTAATTCAGACATAGTTTCTCGCAGTTTCCTTTGTCTATTTTTGCGGTGATATTATCTTATATATATCAACGAATCGTAAAAATGTCAACAATTACTAGTTTTTTCCACAGCAATTTATGATTGAAATCAATAAATGTTGTAGATTTTAAACATAAATACATACAGCCTCGAATATCGAGGCTGTATGTTAGAAATTCAATCGGAATTTATTAATTTTTTTATACTAATTCTACTGTTGCACCAGCTTCTTCAAGCATTTTCTTTGCCTTTTCGGCATCTTCTTTGTTAGCTTTTTCTTTAACGGTTCCAGGTGCACTGTCTACGATTGCTTTTGCTTCACCAAGACCCAAGCCGGTGATTTCTTTAACAGCTTTGATTACAGCAACTTTTTGACCACCAGCATCTTTAAGATTGATAGTGTATTCTGATTTTGTCTCTTCAGCTGGAGCTACTTCGCTAGCACCTGCAGAGGTAGCAACTGCTACTGCAGGAGCTGCAGCACTTACTCCCCATTCGTTTTCTAGATATTTTACTACTTGGCTCAATTCAAGAGCAGATAATTTATTGAGTTCATCAACAATTTTATTTTGAGTAGCTGTAAGCTTAATTTCGTTTTCAGCCATGATTACATTCTCCTTTTATTAATAGTTTGTATGTGGTAAGTGCCATGTGGTAATAATTTGCTGTGGTATTTTCACAAACTATTATTTATTAACTGCCACCTACCTATTATTATGGTTACAAAATTATATTGATTTGGCACGTTGAGATAATACTTGCGTAAAGCCACGTTGTGCACCGTTTGCTACTCCCAAGAAACTTGACAGAGGAGCTGAAAGTACACTGACAAACTGTCCTCGTAATTGTTCTTTTGTTGGTAGTTCAGCTAATGCAGTGACAGTTGGAGTATCCAGAGATAAACCTGAGTCATCGAAACCGACGACTAATTTCATTTGTGGATGACTTTTTGCAAATTTAGCTAATACTTGTGCTGGAGCGATTTCGTCTGTTGACGAAAAAGCATACACTAGTTGTCCAACTAGAAGACTAGTATCAGCTTTTTTAAATTTATCACTACTTGATAGTGCAACTCTCACTAATCGATTCTTTACTACTTTTATCACAACATCAAAACTTCGTGCAGAGGTTCTTAATTCTTGCATATCAGCTACGCTTAAACCAGTGTAAACTGCACCAGCTGAACTTTTTGAATTAGTAAACAAATCAGTTAATTCTGTTACCAAAGCGTTCTTTTTATCGCGTGTAATTGCCATAAAAATTCTCCTTTTGGTTAATTATTCCGATCGAATTGTAAATGTTCAGACATTTGCTTTTCGCTGTATGGCGAAGGCGAAGCGAGATATAAAAAAGTCTTTGGATCTCGCATCGCCAAAGACTAAATATCGAAAAATGTAAGAAATACATAATCCTCGGTAGCAACGTTTTAAAATAAACGAATTAAGTCTTATTTGACAGCTACTGTCTTTGGTGATGTCTTGAGAGATTATATCAATTTTGCGGTCAAAAAGTCAACAGTTACTAATAATATTGTTAAAAATGATAAAATTAAATAAATATAACTTTTAAAGCGATGTGCGGATTGGCGGATATGCAACCTAAACAAATTATTGAATATGATCAAAAACGAAAGCCAGATTATCAATATCATGATTTATTGAAAAAAGTCATTGAAGAAGGTCGTGAGGCGGTCTCTGGTATGGACGAAGGTTCTATTGAAATTTTAGGATATCAATTAAGATATAATCTTGAAAAAGACGGGTTCCCTTTAATTACTGAACGTGATTTAACTCAAGCTTCAAAAGAAGAAGTGATTGCAAATTATAAGTCCGACACAAGCTTGAGACCTGTGTCTGGAGCCCTAAAACAAGCTTTAGGAGAAATTATTGCTTTCATAAATGGTGCTCGAACACAAGAAGAGCTAGAATATTATGGATGTAGTAGCTTTTGGAAGCCATGGACTACGAATGAGGAAAAAGCAAAAAAACGCGACCTTAAACTTGGTGATTTAGGCCCGGGATCTTATGGGGTTGCTTTTCATGATTTTCCAGATGAAAATAAAACGTTTAATCAGTACTCCGCTATGATTGAACAGATAAAATCGCGTCCAGAGTTACGTACGCACATCATTACCCCTTTTATTCCGCCACTCATTAGCCGAGCTCCGAGTTATAAACAAAAAGTTCTAGTCGTTCCCTGTCATGGTTTACAACATTACAATATTGATATAAGAAATAAGGAAATTTCTTTAGTTCATTGGCAACGCAGTGCTGATGCTCCTATCGGTTTTCCCTTCAATTTAGTTCATTATGCCGCACTACTTATGATGATAGGACAAGTAACAGGTTACAAACCAAAAGAACTGGTTGTTCAGATTTCGAATGCTCATATTTACAATCAACATCTAGAAAAGGTTAAGGAAATATTAAAACGAGAGCCGTACGCGTTTCCGAGGTTAACTATCGATTCCAGTATCAAAAATCTGGAAGATTTCAGGGTTGAACACTTCTTTATTCAAGATTATGTGGCTCATCCTCCAATTAATATGGGTGGTACCGCTGTATGAAAAATATTATAGTTGCTTACGATAAAAATAGGGCCATCGGTAAAAACGGTGATTTACTTTGGAAAATGGGAGATATGAAATCTGATATGAGGAGATTTAAAGATTTGACAATCAATAATACAGTCATTATGGGTAGTCGAACTTATAAGTCGATCGGAAAAGCTTTACCAAATAGACAAAATATCGTTTTAGTTAAAGACAACTCGATTAGCAATCCAAATATTGAAGTTGCACATTCAATACCAGAGGCCTACAACTTAGCGAACAGTGACGAAGTATTTATTATTGGTGGTGGTGAAATTTATCGACAAACAATAAATGACGTCGATAGAATATATGCTACGGAAGTCGAAGAGTCTTTTATAGATGCCGACACTTTTTTCCCAGAGGTTAATAATGATCAATGGAAAATTATTGAATCTGATCTTCATAATGCAGATATAGATAACAAATATGACTTTAAATTTGTTAGTTATAAAAGAAAAGATAAGCAATTCGTAAATATTAGTAATGCCCGTTTTGATGAACAACGTCAAGTAATGGAAAAAATTGAAAATAATCACGAGTGTCCTTTTTGCTTGGAAAATATGAAGAAATATCACAAAAAGCCGATTCTAAGACAAGGCGAACAATGGTTATTAACGGAGAATCAGTGGCCTTATGATAATACAAAGAATCATCTTTTGGCAATTTCAACTTATCACGCAGAAAATATTCAAGATTTAAAAGACGGTTCATTTAATGAATTACAAGAACATATAGATTGGGCAATTGAAAAATATAAGATTAAATCTGGTGGAGTCGCAATGAGATTTGGAGGTACTGATTCTAATGGTGCATCAGTTTCTCATTTGCATGTTCATATAATCGTACCTTCGGATAATTTGCCTGAAGATAAAAAAGTAAAATTCAAGATTAGTCGTTAATTATATTTTTTAAAAATTTTCGGATCTTCTTTTGGCAATTCGATATTAATTTTTATTATTTCAATACCGTAAGATTTTAAAATATCGTAACCATCAAGCATCGAATATCCTTCAATGTAGTAACATTTACTGAATCCACTGACTGCAATCAACTTTGCACAATTTGGACAAGGGAATGTACTAACATAAATATTTTTACCTTTTAACGACAATCCCCTGTTAGCTGCTTCGGCAATTGCTCTTGCTTCAGCATGCATATCTATCGAACGTTCAATATTTTCGCCTTTTTTTGCAGTAATTCGTGGGTCGCAATCAATCCATGAACTATATTCTGTTGGAACACAACAGTTGTGAGTACTTATAATTATATTATCATCATCAGTTATAACGACACCAAGATGACGCCACCAGTTGGTACTTTTTTTCAATTCATTAGACAAACACTTAATAACGGGATCGTTTGAATTAATATCAATAGTGCTATCGGGAACTATTACTGAATCTGTTATTGAATTATCTCTATCCCAGCGTAAAAAAATTGGTTCTAGAAATATTTCTGCATCTGGGTTCTGATTTTTGATTGTTCGAGTTATATCGTCATCAGGCATTGCTATTGGACTTTTTATAATTTGATTCAACCTTTTTTTATCGATAATTTCGGCTTTCCTACCTAAACCAATAAGTGCTTTTTTGATATCTATTTGTTTAATTGCTCTAATGTCTTTTCTTAAATAGTCGATATTACTCAATATTTCATCGTTTATAATTCCTATAGTAGCTTTTGGATATCGACTAAACGCTCTAATATATCCGTCGTGTAATACTGGAATGTAACCTGCGAAATATTCAATATCTTTCTTCATTTTGTACGGCCACTTCTTAATACATCCAAAATTTCCTTTGTCAACTCTTTACTTACTTTATGTTTTTTTAATATATCTTCGACTGGTTTGGTAATTTTCGTAGACCAGCCAACTTGGAGTTTACGAATTTTTGCCGAAGTTGACGTGGTTGCTTGAGGCTCCATACATATTACTTGACCACAATAATTACTTAATTCTCGAAGTGAATCATCGTCATAAGTTTCTTCAGTTACTATTAATGTGTCTGGTTTAATTTGTTTAATTAGATTCCATTTAGGCTCATCAGGATATTTAAGAGTAATCAGATCAACTGACCTTAAATGGGCTAACATTTTCACTCTTTCATTAGCCGGTACTACAGGACGCTCAGGTCCTTTTCTGACTTTTACTTTTTCGTCGCTATCAACACCAACAATAAGTATATCGCCATATTTTTTTGCTTCTTCAAGATATTTTGCATGTCCTACATGAAGCAAATCAAAAGTACCAGAAGTTAGTACAATACTTAAATTCAACATACGAAAAGCTTTTATGTAATCAATTAGTGAATCATGTTTACTTATGAATCGGGCATCAGGGTTTGGTTGGCTACTTAAAATACCATCTTCATATGATTTTGGTCGTATTTTTTTACCGTTATTATAAAAACTTTTTGACATAAATAATCAACTATTTTATATATATTATGATAATATTTATGATTTAGCAAATGCTGGTATCAACTTTAATTCCAGGTCCTTGTGTAGTACTAATTGAAATAGATTTTACAAAAATACCTTTAATACTGGATGGTTTTTGATTTCTAAGACTATCAAAGAATGCAGTCGCATTTTCTAGTAATTTTTTTGATCCGAACGATACTTTTCCTACCGAAAGGTGTACGATAGCTTGTTTATCGACTCGATATTCAACTTTTCCTGATTTTGCTTCAGTTACGGCTTTGGCAATATTTGTTGCGACTGATCCACTTTTTGGGTTAGGCATTAAACCTCTAGGACCAAGAAGACGTGCATATTTTCCTAATTTTGGCATATATTGAGGAGTGGCGATTAAAATATCAAAGTTAAGTTCCTCTTTATCTAGTTGTTTTAGGAAATCTTCATCACCAATTACATCCGCACCTGCTTTTCTTGCAGAATCATGATCATTTTCGGGAGCAAATACTGCAACTCGAACAGTCTTGCCAGATCCATTTGGTAATACGACGGTTGCTCGAATATTTTGATCGGCTTGTCGAGGATCAACTCCAAGGCGACAGTGTATTTCAATACTAGCATCGAATTTAGAAGGATTTGTCTTTGTTGCTAATTCAATAGCTTCATCTAGTGAATATATTTTTAATTTATCAAAGATTTCTGCAACTTTTTTGTATTTTTTACTTCTACGTTCTAATTTTGACCTAGTGATTGGCTTCGGACCTTTTTTTATGGTATTTTTTAAAGCTTCTTCTGACTGAGGAGATGTATCTCCTTTTATTTTTCTGGCTTCTTTTTCTGCTTTTACTTCAGCCTCTTTTATGTATTTTTCGCTTCTTTTGCCAGCTTTAGCGGTTTTTGGCTCTTCAGATTCGACTGTCTCGCCTGCTTTTTGAATGGCTACTTCGATTTCGGCAATCGTATTTTTTCCGGTAATTTCCAAACCGAGTTTATTTGCTTGTTCTAATAGGTCTGACTTTTTAGTCATTATGAATCCTTTCTGTGGTACAAACCCATATCGTCTGATATGGTCCCAACATTGATTATTACTTTCAATACTTTAGCATAATATTTTAATTATGTACAGATGAACTATAGGTTGTATAGATTGTATCTTTCCAACATATTTGTACCAGCATTTCTTAAATACAATTTACTAATAAATAAAATACTACGGACTTTAGTGACCGTAGTATTTGTATGAGTTGATAATTATTCTGTTACTTCTACACCCATAGATCTTGCGGTGCCAGCAATTATTTTTACGCGACCTTGCATATCTATAGCATTTAATTGGTTTTTCTTGATTTCGGCAATTTCTTCCAGATGGGCTTTGGATATTTTACCAACTTTTTCTACGTGGGGTTTTCCGCTACCTTTTTGAATTTTAATTCTTTCTTTAATTAATTCATCGACTGGTTGGCCAAGACATTTCCAAGTAAAAGTTCTATCTTCAAAAACTTGTAAGTGAACTATCACATCTTTTCCCATTAAATCTTTTGTTGATTCATTAAATGGATTTATAAAATCCATCATATTTAGACCCCATTGACCTAATGTTGAACCAACTGGAGGACCTGCTGTAGCACGTCCTGCTGGAATGCGAAGTTTCAGGTTTCCGATAATTTTTTTTGCCATAATTTAAAATTCTCCGAATTTAGTAAGTTGTATATGGTAGGTGGTATATTGTGAAAGATTATAACGCTGGCTTGAAGCTGACCGGCTACTAACTACTATTTACTATCTACCGCGACTGTAGTCGCATATCATGTGTAACTGGGGTATTATACCTTATTAACCTGTAAAGCGTCAAGCTCGACCGAGGTATCACGTCCGAACATGCTAACCATTACTTTAACCTTGCCCTTTTGGGTGTCGATTTCAGAAATTGAACCGTCAAAACCTCTGAATGGGCCGTCAGTAATACTTACAACCTCACCAATTTTGAAATCAATATGGTGTTTTGGATCTTCTACTCCCATTCGTTTTTTAATTTTTGCTATTTCACTATCTGATACCGGCGTAGGTTCGGTACTTGTACCAACGAATCCAGTAACTCCGGGAGTATTTCGAATTATATACCAAGTCTCATCTGTAAGTTTCATCTCGACTAAAGCATATCCCTGGAATATTTTTTTCTCAACAACTTTTCGTTTGCCATTTTTAATTTCAATCTGTTTTTCTTTTGGAACCATAACATCGAAAATTTTATCTGCCATATCAACTGCGTTTATACGTTGTCTTATATTATCAGCAACTTTTTCTTCATAGCCACTGTAAGTATGAATGGCATACCATTTTCTTGATGTATCTGAATATCGACTTTTTGACACCTCTATCTCCTAATTAATAATGATCTTAAATAATAAATTAAATATTTCATCAAAAAGCAAAATTAAAGCTATAAAAAAACCAGAAAATAAGATTACGGCTAATGTTAGGCTCCAGGTTGCTCGTCGGTCTGTCCAACGGACTTGTTGAAGCTCAGACCAAGAATCTTTGAAATATCTAGCAATGGCTAAAAATGGTTTAAATATGGACTTTAGCCATTTTGGTAGCTTAATAGATTTTTTTTCACTTTTAGTATTTTTTGATTTCAGTTCTGTTTTGTTGTCTTTTTTCGCCACAATTTGCTCCCAATTAAATTAGTCTGCATAGCAGACTGTCAATAATAATATATATTATTTTTTATCATTAGTCAACGTCTGGTCTTCTTTATATATTGGAATAGAAAAACTAAAGGTCGAACCGAAATTTAATCGGCTTGAGAGTTGAATTTTTATTCCGATTTTTTGAGCTAATTTTGATGCGATGTACAATCCTAAACCAGTACCTCCAGACTCTCTAGTTCTATAATCTTCACTACGATAAAATTTATTAAATATTTTTGATTGATCGCTTTTACTTATTCCTATCCCAGTGTCTTTAATTGCAAAAGATATTAAATCATCTTTTTGTTTAAATATAATATCTACACTACCCTCTTTCGTGTATTTAATAGCATTCGTAATGAAATTTTGTAAAAGTTCTTCAAGATATAACCTACTTACTTGTACACTTCCAAGTTTTGGAGATAAATCTAGATTTAATTTTAGCTTTTTTTCCTTAGCCTCGGGCATATATTTTTCAAATAATTTATGTGCTAACTCCTCGACGTTTACTATTTCCATATTTGCTGATACTCCTCTTTCAGCTCGTGATAATGTGCTCAGGTCATTTATCATAGTTGATAGGAAAATAGTCTGTTCATGTGCAGTTTCCATACAATCTTTTATCATTTTTTTTGTGCTATCTTTGTGATCGAGCATAACTAATGCATTTGAAATAGTACCTTCTACAATCGATATCGGTGTTCTAAGTTCGTGACTTACCACACTAACGAATTCGTCTTTTTCTTCCTCAAGGCTTTTTGATTTGGTTATATCACGCATAATTATGATATATCCTAAATGCTTATTATTATTTTGATTAAAGTTACTTCTTATTGGTGAATATGTAATTTCAAGTCGCATAAGTTCGCCTACATCGATTAAGTAGCTTAGGTCATCTCGTTTAACGATTGATTTATTTTTTTTAAATTCTTCAGAAAGTAATATCTTTTCACCTTCTTGATTTCTTAAGGGCAATACTTCGTCAATATAATGGCCTTCAATATTTTGATTTGTGTCTAATAAATTCAAACTAGCAGCATTATAAAATACTATCAACCCTTTTTCGTCAACGCTGATTAAAGCATCGGTCATATTGTTGATTATGGTTGATATTCTGTCACGTTGCAAAGACTCCCTGGCTCTACTTAAGAGTAACTCTTTTTTACTTGAGCTTTGATAAATTTTTGAACAGTTTATTATCGTAATACAAAACCACCAAAGTGTAATTATGAATAGAATTGCTATATACAACTCTGTATGCGAATTAGAATATTTAGAAAAGGTTAACACTCCAAATAAGGTAAGAAGTAACATAATTATAAAACCAGCCACACTAAACCATCTGGCTGTTTTTGTTGATATATAAGATCCACCCTTACGCATCTTGTAATTTATTATACAATGAATTCAATAATTTAATGTCATTAAATAGAAGGATTTTGAGATTTCAAGAAACGTCTGTGTTTTCTATAGTTTGGATCTGCTTGTGCGACAAGATCCCAGAAATCAGGTCCATGGTTCATATGCCTAGTATGTGATAACTCGTGAATAATTACGTAATCAATAATTTCAAAAGGTAGTTTCATAAGGGCTATATTTAAACTAATAGTGCCTGAGCTACTACAACTTCCCCACCTGCCACTAGCATGCGAAAAACGTACTTTATTATATGAAAAATAATATTTTTGAGATAAAAAACTTAGTCTTTTTGGAAGGTAATTTTTTGCCTCGATTCTTAACGCAGAATTTATCTCGTTCCTAATTTTTCTAGAAACAATTGGATTATTTATGTCGTAATCATTCGGTAATTTGACTGATATTCGGTTGCCGTTTCTTGATACATCTATAATATTATGATTATGTCGAATAATTATTAGAGTATGACTTTTGCCAATTTGCATTCCGTCTACGTATTGATAATTTGGTTTAGATTGATGAAGAATTTTCCTTATCTCTACTCTCGAAGACCTTAAGAGATGTTTTACTAAAAAAATAGGAGCACGCATAGGTAATGAAGCTCTTAATGTTCCATCAGGTGCAACCCGCAATTTAATTTGCGTTGCTTTACTACTTCTTCTAATAGTTATTTTGCCAAATTCTTCATCTTGAATAATCGGCATACTAATTATTTCTAACGTATTAAAACGTTTCGACTCGTTATTGGACGAGGTTGAGGTAAATTATTGTCTGAATTAGGTCTAGGCTCGACCAAGCGTTTTAAAACGATTTTTAATTGACTGGCATAAGTATGTTTACCACTAATTACTACAATCTTCTCGAGCTGATTAGGCGGAATGAATTTTTTTATCTGCCTTTCAAACTGTTCAACTGTCATAGCTGTCTTGTCATCACTGGATTTTGTGGCTCTTTTTTGAGCTGTTTCAATATCGGTTTGAACCCAAACAAATAAAACCTCATAACCAGCGCCTCTTGATTTTTTTGCTAATGCAAGCCTTTCATTACGGGTATTTGTTTTGCCTTCGTATAAAATCGTTCTCCCAGTTTTCAGAAGCTCATCTAACATAAGGTTCGCAACGCGATTAATTATTTCACACTCATCATCACCGTAATTAGGTTCATTAAATAGCTCATAGCGAAAATGATGAAAACTAACAATCGGAGCTTTGAAAGTCTCGGCAAAATGTTCAGCAAAATAACTTTTTCCTGAACCCGGTATACCCACCATTGCAATTAGACGTGGTTTATTCGCAGACAATGATTTCATATATGACAGTATAGCAAAAGTATTACAAAATACATATATTAGACTCTGATTTTTTTAAAAAGTGACATTAATTATCGGTAATATTTTAGATATTCGTAAAGGGTTGGTTGGTTGACAACAATCTTTAATGTTTTTATAATAATATATAGAAGCGATCAGAAAGGGGGTAAATATATTTAATAAATAGCTTCAAGTTATTTTAGATAATATTTACAGTGAAGGAGGTTATTAGTATGACAAAATTAGTTAGATTTGACCCATTTGCAGAGATAGATGCTTTACAGAAACGTTTTTTTGATGTTGATGAGATTACTCCGATGCGTTCAATAAGTATGCCTACTACTGACATTTATACTAACGAGGACAAAGAAATGGTAGTAGAGGCTCACCTGCCAGATTTCAAAGAAGAAGATATAAATATTAGCATTGATGAAAATAATTTAGTAATTCAAGCCGAAAAATATGAAAAAGAAGAGGATAAAAAGAAAAAGAAATACATCGTAAGAGAGAGTGGTAGTAGTCTTTATCGACGTATTTATCTTCCAGAAAGAGCTGACGCTGATTTAATAAAAGCTCATTTTGATGGTGGAGTATTAAAAGTAGTAGTTCCATTTAAAGAATTGCCAAAACCGAAAAAAATAAAAATTGCAAGTAAAACAAAAAATATTAAATAATTTTTTATAAACATCTACTATTTTTTACGCCCCTATTTTGGGGGCGTAAATTTTTAAATTATAAATATTTATGTTATAATTACTAAATTAAAAATATAATATTGTGATAGATTTACATACACACACAACTTGTTCTGATGGAGATTTTAGTCCAGAAGAACTGATTAAACTAGCATCAAAAAAAGGCATTTCAACAATGTCAATTACTGATCATGACTCAGTAAGTGCCTATGACGATAATTTATTTAATTTAGCAAAAAGTTTTGGTTTGTCATTGATTACTGGTATCGAACTATCTACGGTAGATCAAGAAACTGGTCAAAAAATTCATGTAGTTGGATTAGGAATAGATACTAAAAATAAAGATATAAATGACATATGCCGAATAATGGATATCCGTCGAAGAAAAGCTTTAATTGAAGTGACAACACGAATAAATGAATTAGGTTTTTCATTAAGATTGGAAAAATTACTAAAAAATAAAAATATTGTCACAAAAACTCACGTAGCGATTGATATAATTTCCAACCCCAAAAATTATGAACGTCTCAAAGAAATGTATGGCGAAATACCAAACAAAAGTACAATAATTAACGATCACTTAATGTTAAAAAAATTTTCATTGTCAGAATCAAAAGGAAAATTATTGACTCATAAAGCAATCGATATTGTAAAGAAATCTGGTGGAAAAGCAATTTGTGCTCATCCGAGCTTTAATATTATGCGTGGTTTTGGGTTTGATGATATGAGAAATTTAATTATTCGAAATAATTTTGACGGTATTGAAACAATAAATATTCAATATGATAAGAATAACAATGATAAAAAATTTGATATGGTCGATGAATTTACAGAATTTGCTACTAATCGAAATTTAATTACCAGTGGTGGTTCTGACTTTCATGGTAATGACAAAAATATTTGGGGGGATCATTCCGATCTTGGATTATTAAACGAATCATATTCTATAACGAAACAACAACTAGAGAAAATAATATTATAATTTTTTATTTTGTGTTTTGTTTAGTTATTTTTATAATAGCGTATGATTTGTAATCAGTATCTATTGTCTCGATTATATAACCCGAATTATTTTCTATATTCATACTACCAACAGCATAAGATTGCTTGTTGTTATTTATAATATATTCAACTGCTTTTGTTCCCTCCCCAAAGCATTTTGTATCTTTTGGACAAGAATCATTTGTAAAATGGACTATATTAACTGATAATTTTTTAAATTTTAATTTTGCTTTTTGATTTTTTTCTAATTTAATTTCAGCACCTAAATTTACATATTTTATTCCCTTGATGTTTATAGACGGAATAATACTAAAAATAAGGAATAGAAATAATAAAAATATAATAAGAAATTCAAATTTTCTTTTATGTTTTTTAAAAAAAATTAAAAAATACTCATAAGTAATTCTTGAGCGATATAAGCTACATATATTTTTAATTTTTTCTCTTAGTTTCATTTAAGGGAATTATACTATTCTGAAACCAAAAAGTGTAACATTGAAAATTTCAACTTTTACTTCATCGTGCCTTTCATATTTAGAAAAATATGATGTAAACATGAAAATTTCTCTTTTATCATAATTGATCACTGGACTACATACGTTGTTTTCTACTGATTTTTTTAATATTTCACTCACGATTTCTTCTGGTTTTGAATTTTCTTTTTCGTAGCATTCATAATTATCAGCTAATAGTTTATATAAAGACATAAATTGACCAACTTGAATACTTCTCATACTTATATTATTCTATCACTACTTATAATTGTGACACAATATAATATTTTGTAAAAAGTGTAAAAAAATATATCATAGATTAAAATGTATAATATGAATACAAATACCATAAATATCTTAGTCACACTTGATTCAAACTATATACCACCTCTTAAGGTTATGTTGAAGTCATTGTTTATGAATAATTCTAATGAATATTTTTATATATATTTAGCTCATTCAAAAATAAAAAGCGAAGAAATTAAAGATTTAGAAAATTTTGTAAATAAATATAATCAAAAAATTATAGAAATTAAAATTAGTGATGATTTATTCAAAGATTCTCCAGCATTATTATATTATCCAAAAGAAATGTATTATCGGCTATTAGCCCATAAATTTTTGCCAAAGAATCTAGACAAAATTTTATATATAGATCCAGATATATTAATTTTAAATCCAATCAGAGAATTGTATGAGATAAATTTAGAAAATAATTTATACGGAGCTGCTTATCGTGATAATTTGCCTGTAACAGCATTTAGTAAAATTAGATTTTTACCTCATAAAATTGATGTTTATTACAATTCCGGAGTCTTATTGATGAATTTAGACCAACATCGAAAAACAATAGATGAAAATAAAATATTTTCTTTTATTGAGAAAAATCGTTCAAAACTACTTTTACCTGATCAAGATTTAATTAATATAATGTATTCTAAAAATATAAAAAATATTGATGAGGTTAAATATAACTACGATACTAGACTGTTCGATTATTATCGTATTAAAAGTAAGGGTAAATATGATATGGATTATGTAATTGGTAATACTGTAATTATGCATTTTTGTGGTCCAAGTAAACCTTGGAAAAAAAATTACAGAGGTAGGTTCCATGCATTATATAAGCATTACGAAAAGATTACTGAGAGAGATGAATAAAAACTAATATTATTTATAAATATTATGACACTAAATCGACTTATTTAGTTTTTTTAGCAATTCCATCTCCGTTAACTGTTTTAAATAAATTATTTATGAAATTAACTAATTGTTTTTTTTAAGGCAAATTTTTTATTTACAGTATCACTACCGGCTCTAATAAACTTATTTTTTGTTGGTTCGTCGTATACCAATTTTTCAATTTTTTGAGTTAGAACACTACTGTCGTTAGGCTGAATCAAATAACCGTTGCGATTATCGTTAATAATTTCTGGTATACCACCAACTTTTGTACCAATAACAGGTATTCCAGAACTCATTGCCTCTGTAAAAACTTGGCCAAAAGTTTCATTTTCGGAAGCGAGGACAAAAACATCTGATGCTCTGTAGACGTCGGGTATTTCTTGTAATGAGAAAGCCTTGACGATAGTTTTAGACTCAACATTATGTAATTTTATATAACCCATCAGCATCTCTAGGGATTGATCGAATTCATTTTTTAATCTGTCTGGAGCTTTGGCGACCGCAATTAATAGTTTCATTTCGGGATGTCGGGGTGAAAGCTTGGAGAAAGATTGAACAAGTGTAATTAATCCCTTTGCTTCGAGTATGTTTTTTCTACCTTGAATTATTCTGGTAGCTGTCATGATAATTTTTTCAGTTGGCAATATATTTAATTCTTGTCTGACGGAATTATTTTTATCGGTCGTATTATAAAATACCTTGGTATTTACGCCAAGGTAATCAGTCGAAATTAAATCAATATCTGCACCTTTTTGAAAACAATCACCAGCGATGCTTTTACTGACACAACTGATTTTGTTCCACATTAATTGATTTACTAATTCAGCTTGAACATCGCTAATAGTAAACGAATGCATATGTAAAACAATTGGTATCTTGTATTGAACGGCGGCGACGCTGAGTAAAATACTAAAAGCTGGTGGTAAACCGACTGGAAAATTTTCAGCACAGATAATGTCGATTTTTTTATTAGTTAAAATTAATTCGACATTTTTAATAAAAAGCTGGGCTTGTTCAGATATTTGCCTTGTTGTACTTTCATAGGATCGATCTATATTTTTGTCATTAAAAATATAAACTTTACCTCTTTGATAAACGTATTTTTCTTTACTAGTTGGCAACAAAAAGAAAGCGTTAAAATTTTCTTGTTTTTCACTATATTCAATCAGGTTTGAAATATATCGTTCAACTCCACCGACACTTTCAAATGGTGAGTTTGGGCTTATGAATAAAATATTAATAGCAAATCTCCTCTCTAGAATGATTTATATTTTCAAATAAGGTGCTGAGGACTGGTTGCATTAAGAGACAATGTGTACTTTATTGTATTATACACTATTTTGCTAAATTATGCTATTTTTTCAATATATTATTAGTATAATTTAAGGTTTTAATAAAAGATGCTCGATGTTCATGGTCATTATTTTGTTATATTGTTATTTCGTGAATATGAAAACAATAACAAAACTTAAAGTATATAAGATTGTTCCGTATAGAAGTGATTATTAATAAAAATATTTATAAACAGAGTTAGAACCATATAAATCAATTTCACAGCTACTGTAGTTATGGTGTAAAAACAAATTTACGTACATGAATAGAGATGAATTTATTTTTGGCAGGGGCTCATAGACACGTTGGAGAACGAAATGGACGGAATTGCATTCATAAGTTACGAGCTAAAAAATATAAAAATTATTGTGAACACAAAACCTTTCAATGAACATGAACAAATATGTAGAGAACAGGCCATTTAGGCAGTTGACATAATGCAAGATATGGGTATAGATATGCTGTTTACTAGCGGTCATCACCGCAAACTAGTAATTATTGATGGCATTTTATGGGAAGGCAGTCTAAATATATTGTCACAAAATGATAGTTGCGAGTTAATGCGACGGATGCAGCCAGAAGAACTCGTCAAAGAGATGCTGAGGTTCACTGGCCTCAAGAAATGGGTAAGATGATATGATGGAATCTATGGAATGGTTAGCAATTGGATCAGGTGCTTTAATCGGGGTCGTTTTCTTATCGCCGAACGTCGATTATATTTTAATTATCTTGCACTACGTTCTCTTCAAGTCGCGTATTGGGTTCGACGCGATGTATGACGCGGCCGACGACGAGGCTACGTATAAGTATTTCAAGGCACAGGTTAAAGAGTTCAGGACTTATGCTGATTATCTGCGAATACATAATGCTGCACAGCCATCGTCATACGAGCGATTTCGACGTTATTATGATGCGCTGGTGAAAAAGCTACTGACTCGGGTCATACCTATCGTTTTACTACCGGCAGTTATATTCTGGTTGAACTGGTATTACTACCTAGTCGGTGTATTAGTTGTATTTGTCGGATTAACAAGTTATAAAAGTTTTGTAAAACGAAGTCGATCCGGTCTGTACCAACGGTTAATGGTGCTTGCGGTGCTTTGCGACTATATTAAAGATACGAAAAAGACTAAATAAGCTCGAACTAGCCATTAATAGATTCAATTTCTAGCATGGTGTCTGGCGGTGTTGTCTTATTTGGATCAGTTTTAATTGAATTTGGTAAGTTTTTTGTTTCGGTATTATCTTTCTCTTCTTTTGTTTTTGTTTCCTCTTGTTTCTTTGCAAATACTTTGCGTGAATGTTTAATAACCTTGTTTTTGACGGCTTTGCTGCCATTATCTTTAAGTAGCAACGTTATGCCAGACAATGGCTCTTGCGAATTTACGGCCGACAGTTTGGCATAGAAACTGAACGACGGCAGATTACTGATTTCACCTTGCTCGATGTACGGGCTAAACAGCGGCAGTACCATACGCTCATCTTCCGGATTGCCAGAACTGGTTATGTAGCCAAAGCCGCCGATAACGAAAAAGCCGGTCGCTACGAGACCGGCTAAACCTGCGATGACTTTGATGACGTTGCGTATGAAGTCTTCGACTTTCGCGACGTCAGCTGACGCAGCGAACGCGTCAGGGGCTAATAAGAGCGACAACCCGATCGCCGTGAATAAGGCTACGATTTTGATATCTGAGGTAATTTTTGTCATTATTTTGACCCTCCGCAAACAATTAATCGATTTAATTAAATTTAACATCAGTTATGATAAATACATAGCATAAGGATTTTTAGAAAAGTCAAATATACGCGCCATAAGCTTTTTGTATATCTGTCAAAGATGTAGACTATTCTACTACATAATCATACAGAGGTAATTGGATTATTTGTCTGTTTAGTGATGAATATATAGCTATAAACAAAAGGATATAATAGCAAAAAATTGCTTAACTATTTAGTATCTCAACAAAAGCCCCGCGATTAACCATTTCAATATTTAAAATATAATCATTATGATCAAATGTTTTATGTAGAGGGTTCTTTGCTTTTAGCCAGCCTTGGCCATCGGTTAGCCAGATAAAGGTAGCTTGGTTCCGTAAATCGTCTTGCAGCCCACGATAGTCACTAGCTGTTTTATCTAGTTTAGAACCACCGCTCGAGTAACAATTAACTTCAATTATGTATAGTTTGTCGTTTACTTTTAGTGCGAAATCAAAACGTCTACCATCCGTGTCGTTTATTTCTAAACCGAATTTATTTTTGATATCGCTAGAACTAGCTTGCGAAATGTATTCAATATTCATACCCTGGAGTAGTGCATCGCAAACATTCTCCATTGCTTTACCGCCACGATTCTTACGCCCATTACTACTAAGACCTGCCTCAACCCCCAAGACGTAATCTACAAGATTTTTAACACCATCATTCTCAAAAATACGAATTAAACCACTATTATGTATAAATAGAATTGCTTTATTAATATCTTCATCTGAATGGTTTTTACCGGAGAAATTAAATGCTTCTTCGGTAATACTCGAGCCGTTAACAGTCACTACTTGGTAGTCGCTAGATTTATTACCATTACGAACAATAAGGATTGGTATCATTGCAATTATTTCAGGATATTTCTGAGCCAGATAACGGAATTCACTATCGAATTTTTCCTTACCAAGCAAATAATTCATAACATTGAGAGTTGATTCGATCGCCCTCGTGTTATAAAAGGCTTTATCCCAGTTAACAAAATATTCCCAATCGGAAATACCTGGCCTAAGTGTTTTTATTAAGTGATTAAAAATATCGTCGTCTGTTATTAGGTTGTTTTGCTTGTAATAATCTAATCGTTTCATGAAGTCTCCCGATTTGCACTTATTATATTCTTAAAACGTTTAATCGATAAGTCTAAATATTCTTGCTCTAAATCTATACCGATAAACTCTCTTTTGTTACGCACAGCAACAACGCCAGTTGTAGAACTACCAGTGAATGGGTCCAAAATTATATCACCAGGATTAGTTGATGACAGTACAACCCTATCGAGTACCGCGGTAGCTTTTTGGGTTGGATGTTTGCCAAAGGTTTTTTCATCTTTACGAGGTGTAAGAATGGACCAAACGCTGCGCATTTGTTTACCGTCTTTTTTTAGCATGTCTTTTTCGTGCCAATTACCGTTCTTCATGTCTTGATAATTAAAAATATGTTTAGCCTTTTCGCTTTTTCGCGCCCAAATAAGAGTTTCGTGACTGGCGGTAAAATATCGACCACTTAGATTTGGCGATGCATTAGGTTTAAACCAAGCAATATCGTTTAGTATCTTAAATCCAAGCAATTGCATGGCGTAGCCACACTGATAAATAGAGTGATATGTACCACTGACCCAGAGTGTGCCTTCTGGCTTTAATATCCTAAAGCAGGCTTCGATCCAACGAATATGAAATTCAAAATCCGTCTGAACACCCTTGCTCTCATCCCATTTACCTTTATTTACACTTACGCGTTTACCAGCATGAACCGTAAAACCCCCATTAGAAAGATTATATGGCGGATCAGCAAAAATCATATCAATAGAGTTTTCGGGAATTACCGCCATTATGTCTAAGCAATCAGCTTTATATAGAATAGCACCACTATTTGAATAGTAGGGTTTTTGTTTCACATCCCTCAATAATTTTTTATTAGACACCAATATTCCCCTAGTAATTTGTATTAAGTATAGCTCGTTTAGTCTTGATTATCTAGGTTAAGAGAAATGCTTCTTAATAAAAAACTTAAACTCGTCATAACCAAAAGAGTTAACATATACGAAGTATGCACATTATATTATAATCTTTCATCGTTTAAGCCAGATCTTTGAATCTATAAGTTTAATTTCACTTATATCTTGTCTGTCAAATCATTAATTGTACATTCGTATGTTATAGTTTAGCTATATATGAAAAAGTTTCTGAAGTTAATTAGACAATATTAACATACTAATCTGTTACAGCTCGGGTCTAGGCCTAGATAAATGTATAGTGTTTGTGTTGTTCTAATGTGATGTAAATATAATACGAGATTTATAGTCAAGATTTACTTTTACGATTTTTTCGTTGCTGTTGCTAGAAGCTCAGCAAATTGTTCTTCCAACTTCTTCGCTCCATCAATTGAACTAAGATAGTTCGTTTTTAGCATTTTTAGGCCTCTTCTAGCATAATCCACGAAGTTTTCCGTTAAAACCTTTGGGTCATTCATGTTGTTGAGATTTTCTCCGCCATTAGTCATGTAGTATATCAAGGCTATAAACTGTTTGTACTCCGTGTATGTGTTAAGATTTCCGGGGCTAATTGTGTCGACTCGTCTGTCCTTCGATGGTGCAACTTCTGGTGCTTTTGCTTTGGCGGCCAGGGCCGCTGCAATCATCAAAGCGTCCTTAGCATCAATACCTCTTAGTGGGCCTGCTTGTTGAGCTATACTTTGAATTAAATTTCTGTCTTCTTCATAAATACTTATGCCTGGCCACTTCTTGTCACTAAATTTCATCTTTGTTAACCTTTCTAATGGTCGTATTGCTCTCATCACTATTCCGGACTAACATAAACTTGCCTGCAATAACTTCTGGAGGGAATCCTGCCTCTGTGCTTTCTATATTTAAGTCCATTATAATTATCTGCTTGTCTGGTGCTAAAGCAGTAACCATTTTAGTTATTTCTTCAAAGTGAGTTTCTTTGATGTTTCCGTATAGATTATCAATTAGGAATGGAACATCCGTATAGCCCATATCTTTTGACAGAGCATGTGCCAAGGACAATCCTAGCACTTTTACTGTTCCAACGGATACTATATTCGGGTTATATACAACCCCATCTCGCGATGGCATTGACAAGAGGAAGTCTTCATTAAGTTTAATTTCGGTAAAATCAGTATTCGGCAGAATACTTGAAAAAGTTTCCCACAAGCTTCGTTGAAGCTTGTCCCGTACTGCAACTACTAAGGTGTCTTTTAATATATACAGTTGTTGTCTTAATGTCTCGGCTCGTTTTCGCAAATTATCCAACCGTTGCGTAGTGTCATCTTTTTGTATGGTTCTTTCAAGTTCAGCAGTTATTTGTTTCAGTTGTATGATTAATTTATCTTTGTTTGAAGCATCAAATCCAAGACTTAACTGCAACTTCTCGATGCTGTCATTAATCCTAGACCTGCGCAGCTGAGGGTCATCGTGCATCTTGGCCTCATCTATGTCCTGTAGACTTGTATTTACTGAATTGAGCTCAATTTCAAGTTGGGCTTTAGTATTTTGTTTTTGATTATAATCATTAACTTTATCTGTATAATTATTTTTTATCTTGGGGATATCATTCCTAATTCCATCAAACGAAGGTATTCCTTCTGTTAAAAAACTAAGTTCCTCCAAGCGTTCAAATTCTTTGTGTTGATTTTCAATAAAGTGTCTTTCTGTATCTCCGATTGGACGATTACATATACAAACACCCGAGTCTAAAATTTTCGCTGTTTCATGTGGGTCGATAGGTGGTGGAATTTGACCTTTTTTGCTTGCATTTACTAAGCTATCTGCATAAACAGAAAAGTCGTTATAGAGTAGCACTTTGTGAAAGTTTTCTTGTAGTTTTTCTGCCATAGAGAATTCAAGATCGGATAGTTCTATCTTAAAGTCTTTAATTCGCTTAGAGAGATCGTCTCTTTTTTCGATCAAAAGCCTTGCTTGAGCCGTATCTTTTATCAATTTATCTAATTCATCAATTTTTCGCTTTTTTTCATCAATTTTTTGTCTAGTTTCCGTTATTACCTGTGTATGACCTTCAATGTTGCTTTCAATCTCATTTTTATTATCTTCAAGTTGCTTAATTTTATCAGCAAATTTATTTTTCTTTGCTATTTCACGCAAATAACCAAGCTCCACGATCGAAAGGTGTTCGATTGCTTTGTCTATTAGATTAATTTCTGAAACTTTGTAGACGCTCGACTTTAGATCGTTTTCATTATGCTTAGTTGAAAATATATCTTTCAAATTTTCGCCATTAAAAAAGAATAGGTGACGTAGGTCTTTTGGTAGTATGCGCCGAACAGCATCTAGGCTTGAGCTATAATCTTGCTCAGCCCAGTTTCCGTTTGATTCAGTGGCGACTGACAAAGTTCCTTGAAAGTTACTCTTTTTAGCTGATCTAAAAAATCTATATTTTGTTCCTCTGATCGTCGCGTATATTTCGACGCTAGCAATCGTGCCCTCTGGGGCGTGGAGGCTGACAACTTCCTTTACGTCGTCTACTGTGTAAAATGGAGTGTCTCCGTACAGACACCAATTGATGGCATTTAAGAATGTCGATTTGCCAGTATTATTATCACCGGAAATCAAATATACGCCATTCTTTGACTCAAACTCTATAGCAACATCTTTGTATGCCCGGAAATTACTTATTGATATTCTGTCAAATGATATCATTGTTGAACCTCTAGGCTCTCCAGCATATTAACGATATACTTTACCGCGTCGTCTTCCCAGTCGCGTTCCTTATTACTTCGCTCTTCAAATAGAATACTTGTTATCAATTCTTTATCATGTAAAGAAACGCCAAGATTATCAATTGCCGCAGACATGTCCTCATTCAATAAATTATCCATCTATCTATAAGTCCTCTTCGCTGTTATTATACACCAAATCTTTATCGTCAAATACGAATCCATAATCATCAACCCGGTTTTCAATTAGCTGCTTAGCTTCATCACCGTTCATTGCTAATTCTTGGAAAAAGGCAGATCGTCGTAATTCATTTCTGATTAAATTCCGAGCAATTTTCCTATCTGATTCACTATCAAATTCAACACTTTTTGGTGGTAGAACTATGAAATCGTATATATCGGCGCTTGACTTATCGCCTTCGTCATCTCTTCGTAGTACTCGACCTAAACGCTGAACATATTCTCGTGGGTCGGTGTTGTTCGACAGGAAAAAAGCTGATTGAGCTGAAGGTATGTCGACACCTTCGTCTAGACATTTGATCGCAACAATAGCTTTAATTGTCTTGTTGCGAAGATTCTTTATAATTCTAACCCTATCGTCTAGTGGGGTATTGCCCACAAACTTCGTTGTTATGATATTGTTCTCTGAAAGCATTTTTTGTAATTCGCTTAGAAAGTCTTCGTTGTCAACATAAATCAAAGCATGATGAAGATTGTTAGATGAATTAAGATTCTTTATTAGCTTTGAAAGTTCAGGTATTTTACTACTGGTATTTTTTTTCAGTCTAGACCTAGCAATAAGTTTTTTATTAAGAAAATTGTTATCGCCGGTGCCGTTTGATGCTGCGTAAAGTTGTGCAATCGCTTTACTTAATTCAACATATTGCTCATATTCTTCAGAATCCATATACGTAAAAACAGGATGGTAGTTGAAAGGCACTAAAAACTTTGCATTAATAGCGTCTTTGAGATCATATGAAAAACTGTTATCCCCAAAGACCTTGCTGATAAATGCGCTTTCTTCCGGCTTCCATAGTCGAGTAGGTGTAGCACTTAGCCCTAGCTTAAACTTAAAACTATCTTTCTGAACTGCGTCAATACACCTATCAGTAACTAGGTTATGCATTTCATCAGCAATAAGTATATAGTCGTCAGCAACTTTTGAGACCGCATCCAGAAAGCTCTCGGTGGGAAACATTTTATATGAAGTAATGATTATAAAATTCTCAGGCTTCCCATTTAGCAACTTAGACATTGATAGTGAATGTAGGACTTGCCTCCAATTATTATCAACTGACGTATTGATGATCCTATAATCTGGCAATATTTTTTGTATATCATTCTGCCATTGCATTGTTAATGTAGTTAGCGGAACAACAACAATTCCGCGTAAATATCCATTTTTTTCACCGAACTCTTTCAAGGCATTTATTGTTGTATATGTTTTTCCGGTTCCTGTTGCCATTTCAAAAATAGAAATACACTGATTTGAAAACCAATGCTGAATAGCATGCTTTTGATAATCAAATAAACTGCGAGTGTCTTTAGTATTCTTGTCTTGATGCTTTAATGATGGCTGTTCAATTATTTCTTTATTGTCGGTTTGAAATACGACATCATTCCCTCGAGCGGGTTTTATACGAATTCTATTAATATGTTCTCTTTTTTGTATTCTATTGACTACAGTATTAATATCGCCTTTTCTGTTTTTTTCTATTATCTGTATAAGCTTATTTTTAATAGCGTCATCTAAACTCATAATTGACGCTTTCGATGATAAATTATCCCAAAGAACATCAAATTCCGCTTTATCACTTTCATAGAATGATTCAGTATAAGGATTCCAGCCTTTAAACACTTTAAACTGTTCGATATTATGCTGCCATCCGTTAGGAGTCTCATTATTAGAGCCGCTAAACGATATAGAGTTTCCATCTGCATCAGTAACAATACCTATCTTCTGATGCAACATAGATCTTTCCTTGCTCATAACTGCAACTTTCATTTCAAGCTGGCCTGTGCGATATAACCATGCAAAGACTGAAAGATAGTCCCTATCTAGTTCTGATTTTATGGTTTGAAGATCGAAGCCGTCCAACAATGTATCATCTAGTGTGTGGTTATTCTCAATAATTGACTTATATATTCTGTCGTCAAGCTGTACGGAGGTTATTAATCGAATCTTTCCTCCAGTGCTAATTAGTCCGGCAAAACCTCGAGATGCTATAGCAAGAACGGCTGGAGAGAAGAACCCCGTGATGCGATCATATTTTGCTGCTTGTTCAATTACTGGATTATAAAATTCAAATAAAATATCGTTGGCATTTGCGCTGCTGTAAGTATCCTTAATATTTACATCGAGTAACGACATAAGTATTCACTCAATGGGGTTTTTGTAATTATTTGTGACATATGTTGACATTATAGCTCACGTGGTACAAATAATCTCTATGTATTAAGCCATTCAAAATTATGGTTGTTATATTTTTGCGAACTTTTTTTAAATTTATCAAAATCTTGTTGTATATTTTTTGTACTGCAACTTATATAAAGTTTATTCTTGCTTCTGTCTATTTCGAAAACATGTATTTGATACATTATAACCTTACCTAAGTAAAGGAGAAAATATTAACTACCCTACTTATCTAAATGGTTTATTCGGCCTCTTTTGAAAGAGCATGAATTTTTTCTATGAAGGCTACCTTTTCACCACAAAGCCTAACTATCGTGTATGTATTTTAGTCTTCTCTGTTCTTTGCACTCAAGATTTTATCATACTTATCGATATCTTCGTGCCAAACAAATACTTGCTTTTTATCAGCATGGCTACATATACGTTGCCAATAGTAAAAACGCTTGTTCTCGGGGCTATATTTATACTTTAAATATTTATACATAAATGTATCTGAAAATATATATACCATTTCTGGATTATCTATTTTGGCTTGCTCAAACATATATGTAAACATCAAATCCAATAAACGTCTATGTTCTGGCGAATAGCGGTGGCGATTGTCGAAATATTTCATTTCTAGATCCATGTATTCAATAAATATGCACCTTAACTCAAGGAGAATATAAAATATCGGGTTAATTCGTAGAGTAACGTTAGTTGCCTCCCAAGCATTCTGAAAATTTAAGGCTTTTTTGCCACGTAAATACCTTATCCCGTCTTTTTCAGGCTTTGTTGGCGGAAAATCGTCGGGATTAATCTGCTTAACCATAGTACTTTTTTAACAAGTTTACACTAGTATGTCTAGGCATGTCATCATTCTATAGCATTAATCGGTATCGGGAAACTCTGTATAAATTTGCCTAGTGCGTCGGGGTCTTTACGTAAGTCCACTTCGATCCAATTCTCAAGTACCCCGTGATTTATAAGTGCATCGCGCTCTTTGATAAATAAGTCGTCGTCAAACCAAAGGAACGGTTGTGTGAAATCAATAGCATCGGTCTTGGCGGACGAATCTAGTCATATGGTCGGTTTTATCTTCTCCATCAGCTCAACCGTTTCATTATCAAATAGATTACCAATATCACGAATAGGCCGGCTTGCGTCGCCCTGGCAATGAGTCGTCAGCCAATAGGTTATATCCGAGTAGTTAGCTAAGACGTATTTAATAAACTCTTTGGAATGATTCGCTGGATAGTGATCATTCGCAAGCAGTACTCCATCAATATCTAGGTATATATTCACTAGATTGATTATAACCCCTTGTTCATAACGAGAACAGTAATCGTGCTAGAATAATGCTAAAATGGTGATAGGGGGTGGATATAAATATGAGAGACTGCTATACTCCTAATGAGCTTATGCTAAAACAAAAAAATGAAGCCCAGTTTGTTGAACTGTTTCAAATAAGTTTAACGGACGAAAAATTTATCTCAAGAACGGAAGTCCCAACGGCACATGGGATTGCTGATCTTGTCCTAGTTAAACCACTTGACAAAAAAGTGGCTATCCGACAATCGCACGAACAAGTCTACAATCTAACGAACGAAAATTTTTTCCAAGTGTTGGATAATTTACCAGATAGACATAAAAGAAAAAAAGGCATAACGATAAATGACTTAACTAGTAGGGTTCATATCTCTGATAGCTATTTAAAGCATAAGGTTTTAAAAAAATTGATTGAAGAGGGATTTGTAGTTAATGAAGACACTGGATACTTCAAAATAAACGGATGGTTACCACTAGCTAGCAAGGTTATTGCGTACGAGGCTAAGCTTTACGACTGGAAACAGGGTCTTTACCAAGCTAATCGGTATAGATATTTTGCTGATGAGACTTATTTGCTTATGCCAGCTGAAACTGTACATCGAGCAAAAGTAGAGGAGTTTGAACGTACCGGTGTGGGGCTTGTTTCTTTTGATATGTCAACAAGCAGGAAATGTGTAATTGTAAAAGCTGGTAAACATAAGGACGACTTAGATTTGATGCGTCGTTACACGGTTATGGAATATTTCCTCGATCAGATGCTTACAAATAGAGCACACCTCCGCGCGCTTTAGTATACACTTCTATAAATTTATCTGGTTTGATGAAGCGTATATTGTCATATGTTTTTAATTTCAATAAATGTTTGTCGTGGGATAACACTATATTGCTTCTAGATGCTATCGCAATTTTTATAAACTCGTCATCGTCTGGGTCTACGCTTATTTGGCCGCCTAGATTAATCGTATTAGTAGGTACGAGAGAAATAACGCTTGTGTATAGGTTTTCCATTCTTTCTACACTAAGATGTTTGTTCGGGTAGAAATTCATTATCCGGTCTATTCTTATTTTTTCTTTGTATTCCGAAAAGCTTTCATTACTGCCATATATAGCAACTCGGCCACTGAGTGCAAGGTTGAGTATCTTTCTTTCACCATTGCGAGCACTGACAAAACCCCTTAGTAGCACGTTCGTATCTAAAACTAACTTAATCATCCTTGTCAATTTCTTCGAGCAGTTTATCTAGTTCAACATCATCTTGTACTTCATTGGGCCATTTTATTACTTCATTTAGTACGGTTGCCCATTTGTTTATGTAAGTATTGTTCTTTGGTCCTATCTTATTTACTGCAAGATTGTTCAGTTCCTTTTGTGCAGTTATATATTTGTTCTTAACATATTCAACTCGCGCATCACCATTTAGGGATGATAGCTCGCGGTATAAGTCACGAATTATTGTAACTTTATGTTTGATTATCACATCGTTACCTTCTGGTAGTTTTTTGCTGCATGACTCGCAATCACATAAATAACCCATCTTTCGCAAATCATTTATATCCAAATTATTCATTATTGGCGGATAATAGACCTTCGTAGAAGTTGTGTTGCTTCGTGGTCCTGTCTTAGCTATATAGGCTTCGTTACCTCTCCAAGAGCTGGATATATATGAAGCTCCCGCTAAAACTAAAACAAGTCCAAAGCCTCCCACTGGGTTTACTATTACCGGAGCATGCCATGATAATTCGTGTACAAGACGCGCAAGTCCAATCAGCTCGTCTAGGCTGGCGGTTTTATCGTTAAGACCCTCTACTTTTACTGTAAAATAATCAACATCATTCTTGAAGTCTTCACCATACCGTGATGCAATATATGATACCTCTTGTAGGTTTAAAAGCGCATTACATTTTGGATTTACGACAACATTTATCTTTGACTCAATTCCACTAGCCTTTACGTTGCCGATAGTTTCATTAACCATTGCAAGGCTTACATTAAAGTACTCTGTATTGAAGTGTTCATACGATAGATATGGAGTACTTAGAATATCAAGTCCATGGTCTCTTTGAAAATCAAGAACTGGAATAACAAATTCTTTTAGCCTATATTCCGCGTCAGAGTATAGCTTAGTTGCGTCTACTGATGCGTAGGGTAGTTTTTGATAACAAGTACTCTGCGCCAGCGTAAGCTTATCAGTCTCGGGGTCTATTATTAAGGTATCTACGGCATTCTTTGTTTCAGTAAAAACGCCTGGATATCCAGCGGCAGTGGATGCATTAATAATGGCATGGTCTATACCCAAACCGCTCTTACTTAGGTTCTTGTCTGTGACCCTTGGAATAAATATAATATCTCCTGAACTCATTAGTTAATTATAACACCTCTAGCGCATTCTACTTAAGCAGTCGCCATGCCTTGGGCGTATTCCTTCTTAACCCTTCCCTTTACATACCCCCTCGTTATTGGTATCGAGTAAAACTATCAAGGTCGTTCGTTATCTATCAAACTCGAGTATTAATGACGAGAAAGAGCCTGCTCTCACAGGCTCCTCCCAAAGGCCTCCACCACAAGGCCTGATTCTATTATATTCAAAAAAACTTACGGTGTAAAATCTGTTAGTGATCTTATTCTCCCAAAAAATTATCCACTAACTTGAGCTCTTAGCGGATTTATTTTTGGGCGAAAAAGATTCTCTATTTTTTCAGAGCCTCAGTAATTATATTTCTAATGTCTTCATCTGATCTATTATTAAAATCATATAATCTTACCAAAGGAATGCCGGCATTTTTTAAAATCTTTTCAACTTCGTGATCTCGCTCTACGCGGTCAACATTATTGTGCGTGTAGTCGTCCAGCTCTACTGCGCAAATCAAACCTAATGTATTCTTGTCGCATAAAATATAATCAACAGATTTACCGTTTATATGACTAAATGCGCCTCGCCAATTCTGACCGTTGATTTTGTGATTTAGTATTGCAGAAAGGTGAATTTGAGGAAATATAAAATATTTTTCGTTTACGCTGTTATATAATTTACGAAACAAATCAGTTTCGGCTCTAGTCATTATGTATTGTTTTGCCGTGTATTGATAACCGTATTTATCAACTTCTTCAATATTGTCTTTTGACTGTTTATTTCTTTTTGCATTTTTATAAATCAAAACAATAATTACAACCCAAAATAACAACGAAATAAACATTACTAATGGAGAGTCGTTTTGCATATTAAAACAATTTAAGCATTTATCGATAATTATCACAAGCAAAATTAAGTGATCGTGACTCAACCAAAATATGCGAAACTAACGGTCGTTATTTATAGTAGGTAAAATAACGGTTATAAGCTCATCAGCGTCATCCATGCTAAACTCGCGCTCAGTTGGCGTAGCCTCACTAGAGAATTGTTCCATAAGTTTAATAAATGCCTCATCTGACCACATTAATAACCCTTTGTTACTAAAAGAATCTGTCACATTGCGCGGACAAATATCATCGAGATCCTCGCCATTTTTCTCACCGGTATAAAAACCGTATAGAGATTCGTTATTTTTGTCGTAGCGTGTGACATAAAACTTATACCGGTAATTTGGGTGCATATATACATCCTCTTCGCCCCGTCCGGGATAGCCCATTTGCGTCTTTAGAAACACAAAGCCTTTATCTAGAAGAGCGGTCTTATAATCATCTCTTGTCATGGCTTAAGTATATCAATAATTAGAATTTTTCCTTCCTCTGTCTCCTCATTATACGGGTGAACCAAAAAAGTCAAGGTAGTACAAGTCTCCACCTTGACTTCTTTGGTTTGCAGCCCGTGTTTGCTCGCCAGAGCGGCAGAAAGCCCGCTCAAGAAATAATAAGGAGGTTCCATATGGAAACCGAAACAACGAAAGTAGCAGAAATAGCAAAACTGAACGACGAGTTCAGAAAGGTCAACACGATGAATCTGACTCGGGGCATATTCGAGTTGCACGATGTCTTAGGACTAGTCCGAGCTGTCAG
The DNA here is from genome assembly GCA_035399865.1 of Candidatus Saccharimonadota bacterium. Lineage (GTDB taxonomy): Bacteria > Patescibacteriota > Saccharimonadia > Saccharimonadales > Saccharimonadaceae > UBA1547. The sequence continues at coordinate 133,306 of DAOPJW010000001.1, read as the reverse complement.
ACAATTCGACAGCTTTAACGAGAATAACGATCCGTACGGAGAGCACGATTTCGGAACGTCTTTTTCGTTTAGGAGGGTATATGGGCGGCGCAGAAAAGTTTCATAACGTCATCAAAATATTAACTGAATCATTTCAGGTAGATGATGAAGCAATTAATGAATTGCGCGAGATACTCGAACGCCAACAGCAACAAATAGTTACAAAACAACAAGCCGAAGAAGTCGGAAGAGGCTTGATTACGATTTTCGAAACTCTTGCGAACGGCAAAGAAATTATTATCAAGGGTAATAGCAATGATAAATAGCAAAGACAGCACTGTAATTTTAGCAAGGGTATCGTCTAAATCACAGGAGGACGAAGGCTATTCTCTTGATTCCCAGCTAAAGCTCTTGCAGGGTTATTGCCTATTAAATGGCTTAAAAGTAGTTAAAATATACAAAATTGCAGAAACCGCTTCCAAAGAACAAAGCCGTAAAATATTCAGCGAACTACTCGCCTACCTTTACAAGAACAATGTTTATAATCTAGCGGTTGAAAAAACCGACCGCCTAACCCGCAATTTAAAAGACGCGGTATTGATAGACGACTGGTTGCAAGCTGACGGCGATCGCATGCTTCATGCGGTTAAAGAAAATATCAAACTCCATAAAGAATCAAAGTCCGACGTCAAATTTATGTGGAATATCCATCTGGCAGTAGCAAAAAAATACACTGACAATTTACGCGAAGAAGCTATGAAAGGATGGACGGAAAAATTAGCCCAAGGTTGGATGCCATCTCGGCCGCCCATCGGCTACACGAGCGCCATACGAAACGGCAAACGCATTCATATTACCGACCCAAAAACCAGTCCGATTATCAAAAAAGCCTTTAACTTATATCTAAAACCAGCTGAGTCAACGGTCACGGTATGGGCGTTTCTAAAACAAGCCGGGATTACTACATATAGTGGTCGTCCGCTTGCTAAAAGTGCTACTCACAAACTTCTTCAAAATCCATACTATATGGGGATTATTCAGTTTAATGGCCAGACGTATGCCGGTTCACATAGGCCATTGATTACCAAGGAGCTATTTAATGCCGTCCAAACAAAAATGCATAGTGGCAGATCTTCGAAACAACACAAGCATGATGTGGTATTAAGAAATATCTTAGTTTGTGGGCATTGCGGCAAGATAATTACTCGGCAATGCCAGAAAGGACACTTATATGGCGCATGTCAAAGAGACCTTCCTGCATGCAAGCAAAACAAAATGGTTCGCGAGGAATACATACAAGAGATTCTTACCAATAAGCTCAAAGCACTGATTAGCCCGTCACCTGCGGTTGTTAAGTGGCTTGTGGCTCGTTTAAATAGCGAGTTCGAGTTAAACACCCATTCCGCCGAGACATATCGAGAAACGATCAAATCACGAATTAATAAGCTCGAAATAATGGATGAAATGCTGTACGACGATAAACTTACGGGAGTGATTACGCCGGATCGCTATGAAACTAAACACGTCGGTTTTAAAAAGCAAATCGAAGAACTATCCGACCAGCTGCTAGTCTCCGACGCAACGATTGAAAACAAGCACAGCGAAGCCATAGATCTTATCGAGCTGACACAGACAGCATACGACCAATTTTTGTCTGCTGATTTAACAAATGAGGCGAAACGCACGATTTTAACCAAACTATTCAATTCAGTAATATTCACGAACAATTCCCTATCTGTTAATTACACATATTTAGCAAAATCAATTGCTCAAAAATGCGAAAAAACTAAGCAAATTATGGAGGAACAAAAAATGCTTAACCAAACCAACAAAAAAGACCTCATTAAAAGAGGTCAAACTGTAGAGAACTTTCATCAGGAGCTTCTCTTTCCTGTTTGGCAGGGGCACGTGGAATCGAACCACGATCTTAGGTTTTGGAGACCCATATACTAGCCGTTGTACTATGCCCCTATGATTAGTATTAACCACGAAATATTTTAACAGGTATTTATATATATTTAAAGTGTTGCAAAAGCATTAGCGTCGTCTTATAATAATGCAAGAAAGAAAAGATAATATGATTCGAAGGAGGCTGCTTAGCCTAAAATAGGCTAAATGCAACTTAGTAAAATGAATATTTTGATGCTTGGGTGGGAGCTTCCTCCTCACAATAGTGGCGGTTTAGGAGTAGCTTGTTATCATATGTCCAAAGCTCTGGCTATGCGCGGGGCAAAAATTGACTTTGTAATTCCTTACACTGCTAGTCATCCTAATATTGACTTTATGAATATTCATTGTGCCACTCCCCTTACTCCTCTGCAGCGTTATGGTCTGGGTGCGTATGATAGCTCAAAATTACTAAATAAATCGTTTACTAAAGCTGACATGAATGACTTGAAAGATATGCGTGGAGTTCAAAAGCGATATATTAAATTTGTTGAATATCTCGTTGGTGAAAAATGCCCTGATGTTATTCACGCTCATGATTGGCTGACGATAGAGGCAGGGATAAGAGCCAAAGAACTGACGGATGCACCACTAATCGTGCATGTGCATGCAACCGAATTTGATCGTTCTGGTAGCGATAATGGCAATCCCCTAGTTCATGAAATTGAGTATCAAGGACTAATGATGGCAGATAGAATCATTGCAGTTAGTAATATTACCAAGGGAATTCTTGTTCAAAAATATGGCATACCCGCAGAAAAAATTGAAGTTGTTCATAATGCTATTGATGTAGCAAGCTTTGATGACGGATACGTTTATGATTACAGCACATATAGATACCTTGAGTCGTTGAGATATGCTGGGTACACAATAGTAACCACTATCACCAGATTCACTATTCAAAAAGGATTAGTAAATTTTATGAGGGCTGCAGCCAAAGCTTGTAGTAAATATGACAAAATAGTATTTTTATTAGCTGGAGATGGTGAACAGAGGGACGAACTTATTAGATTATCGGCTGATTTAGGCATTTCCGACAAAGTTTTTTTTACAGGTTTTGTCAGAGGTAAGCAATGGCGAGACGCTTATAGTGTCGGTGATATATTCGTAATGAGTTCCGTTAGTGAACCGTTTGGACTGACTGCACTTGAAGCTGCACATCACGATAATGCATTAATAGTAACTAGACAGTCAGGCGTTGGTGAAGTATTGAATAGTATTTTTCGCTATGATTTTTGGGACGAAGATCGTTTAGCAGATCAAATTATCGGTATAGCTACATCCCAAGCTTTAAATAGTTCTCTAAAACAAAATGTAAAAAATGAATATTGTAAAATTTCCTGGCACGATGTAGCTACAAAATTTTATAATATTTATAATTCCATGAAACAAGGAGTCGTATCATGAGTAAACGTGGCATCGTTCTATATTTACATGCTCATCAACCATATCGCGTACGTAAATATAGTGTATTTGATACTGCAATAAATCATGATTATTTTAACGAACGTGTCTATGAAACTCGTTCCAATAACGAAATGATTTTCAAAAAAGTTGCAGATAAATCTTATCGACCAATGAATCAAGTTTTAGAAAAGCTTCTTGAACGCCACCCTGAATTTAAGGTATCTCTTAGTATCACGGGCACATTTATAGATCAAGCACTATCATGGACACCAGACGTGATTGAAAGTTTTAAAAAACTAATTAACACTGGCAGAGTAGAAATTGTCAGTGAAACATATTATCACTCTCTTGCTTTTTTCTATAGTCGAAGTGAATTTGAAAGACAAGTAGAAGCTCATAAATCAAAGATACGTGAAATATTTGGAGTAGAAACTAGTGTATTTCGTAACACTGAATTGTCTTATAACGATTCTTTAGCGAAATGGGCTGAAGAATATGGCTTTAAGGGTATCTTAGCTGAAGGTTGGGACCCTATCCTTGAATGGCGAAGCCCAAACTATGTCTATCGACCAGCAGGTACGAACAATATATCGTTACTTTTGAAAAATTATCGTCTTAGTGATGATGTTGCATTTAGGTTTAGTGACAAGGGATGGTCGCAATGGCCATTGAAGGCTGAATCTTATACGGATTGGGTGAACGTATCACTTGGCGATAAGCAAATTGTAAACCTTTTTATGGATTATGAAACTTTCGGTGAACATCAATGGGAAGATACAGGTATATTTGACTTTTATGAAGATTTCGTTAGCAGATGGCTTCAGAATGAGTACAACACTTTCTATACGGTATCCGAGGCAGTTGACGAATTCCAGCCTGTTGGAGAAATAAGTATGCCTCATACAGTCACATGGGCGGACTCTGAGCGAGATTTAACAGCTTGGTTGGGAAATAGTATGCAACAAGAAGCCTTGAAATATGTTTATGAGTTGGAAGAGGACATAATGCGAAGTGATGATCCAGAGCTAATTAGTGACTGGCGTAAATTACAGATTTCTGACCATTTCTATTACATGTGTACTAAGTGGTTTAATGACGGTGACGTTCATGCTTATTTTAGTGCTTATGATTCGCCATATGATGCCTTTTTGTATTATATGAATGCACTCCGAGATCTACGCTGGAGACTATATCATAAACACTTAACGGAGAATTAAATGGCCAGGCCGATAGTATTAAGCAATGGTGAATTACATGTCGGGTTGAATGGTTTTGGAACTGTACATGATTTTTATTATCCTTATGTTGGTTTAGAAAATCATTCTGCTGGGAATAATACAAGACATAAAGTTGGTATTTGGATAAATGGCGATTTAAGTTGGATAGATAATCCTAAAAATCCCACCAATGAATGGACTTTTAAATTTAGATATCCTTACAATGCTCTTATTGGTCATACTATTGCAAAAAATGAGCGTCTTGGGATAATACTTGAATTCGATGATTTTGTTGATTCACATGTCAGTGCATTTTTTAGAAATATCCACATCGTTAACTTAAGAAATGAGCCTAGAGAAGTGAGATTATTTTTACATCAAGCATTTGCTATAGGTGATTCACGTAGCAACACTGACACGGCTCAATTTTTACCAGATAGTAATGCCATTTTACATTATAGAGGCAGAAGAGCATTTGTAGTGTCCGGTAAACATCGTGATGAATCTTTTGATCAATATACCGTCGGGTTATTTGGTATTGAAGGTAAAGAAGGCACTTTTTGTGATGCTATTGACGGTGAACTAGGCATGAATAATGTTGAACACGGACGAGTAGATTCTACTATTAGATTTAAAGTAAATGTAGGTGCGAATAGTTCAGAACGGGTTCATTATTGGATTACTGCAGGTATGTCTACTCGCGAGGCAATAAGAATTCATAAGCAAATTAGAGAAGATAAAGCTATGGATAATCTACGTCGGACTGCTGATTGGTGGCATGAATGGCTTAGACCGATAACAAATATCGTTAACAAGATTGATCCAAAACACAGATCAAACTTTATTAAAAGTGTAATGATAATTAAATCACAGATTGATAAAAGAGGAGCAATAATTGCCAGTACTGATACTTCAATGTTAAATAATTCGCGAGATGCATACAGTTATTGTTGGCCTCGCGACGGAGCTTATGTACTTTGGCCCTTGATAAGGATGGGCTATAAAGAAGAAGCATATAGATTCTTTCAATTTACTAAACGCTGTTTACATCCTGAGGGATATCTCATGCATAAATATCGTGCTGATGGTGCACTTGGTAGTAGTTGGCATTCCTATATTCACGACGGAGTAGTAACGCCACCGATTCAGGAAGATGAAACAGCCTTGCCATTATTTATGTTTGCACAATATTATCAGATGGATCCTGATACACGTCTGTTGAAAGAATTTTATAAAGACATGATAGTGCCAATGGCGAATTTTCTTGCCGAATTTGTCGATTCAATTTCAGGATTGCCTAGAGCTACATATGATTTATGGGAAAGAATCTTTTCTACTACTACATATACCACCGCGGTGACCTATGCAGCTTTATTAGCTGCTTCTGATTTAGCATCAGCCTCTAACGATCCTAATAACGCAGTTAAATGGCGAAGTGTCGCAAATGACATTCAAGAAGCAGCACATAAACATCTCTATAATGAAGAACGAAAGATTTTTTATCATGGGATTAACATCGTTGATGGACAAATAGTAAAAAATGGCGTAGTTGATGTCTCTAGTGTATTTGGTGCGTATACTTTTGGTTTATTTTCACCAGACAGTGTTGAAATGAAATCATCCATTAGTACTATAGAAGAAATGTTTGATATAAATAATGGTGCTCTCGGTCTTCCTAGATACGAAGATGATGATTACAGACGCGTTAGTCCAGGTGTTACTGGAAATTTTTGGTTCGTAACGTCTTTTTGGTTAGCCCAGTACTATATAGATAATAGTAATATTGAAAAAGCCCTAGAGATATTAGATTGGGCAAAGAGCCATACTATGAATACAGGTGTTATGAGTGAGCAGATAGATCCAATTACTCATGAAATAATATCTCCTGCCCCATTGACTTGGTCTCATGCCGAGTATGTCGCTACAATTTTAGACTTGATTGCCAAGGAAAAATCATAATGCACCGACCGTTGCGTTTAAAAACAAAACGGATTATGTACAATATAGCCAGAAATTTTTCTAGCTCAAGAAAACATAAAAGATTAATAAACAAATTTGCTGAAAAATATAGTCTGGTTAATTTTGGCTCAGTAAATCGTTTGTCTGACGAAGGCGACATTATTAGAGGTTTTACGTCATCAACTTCGCATCAAGATAATCATTATTGTGTTGGGACTGTGGACGGATATGATATTAAATTGGTTGATAGAAGTGATGTGGTTTGTAAACAGAACGGATTAATAGAAGTATATAATTGGCTAATATTTACAGTAGATTTACAGAACCAATATGATATACCCCATTTTTTTATTAAAGCTAAGAGTGGTGTCACGAAATCTTATGATTCGTTTTTTTTAATTTACCCAAATATGAACGAAATTGATATGGGAACGTTTGAAGATTACGGAACAGAATTTACGAGTCGTTTTTCTGTTTATTCCCCTTCGACGAAATCAATTGAAGTTGAACGTCTATTGCCAGCAAGTGTAGCAAGAGTCTTTAGCGCTCATTTTTGGCCATTATCAGTCGAGTATTTAGATGGTGTTATATATTTATATACGGACAGTAAACACATAGCTACAAATCATCTTGAAACTATGCTAAAAGACGGAATTTGGTTTGCTCGTCATCTGGATAGACAAGTCGAGTTATTATATTAACTTTTTCTCTCTTTGACTTCGTTGCGACCGAGATTCTTTTTGGTTTCAGTATAAAAAGCATGGACGCGTGCAATCGGGTCATATTTTTTTAATCTGATTTTTTCGGTAGTATTTTGGGTATTTTTTGTCGTGTAATATGTACGATGACCACTAAGTTCACTTACAAGTCCGACAAGTTTTCTCTTGGTATTCTTTTTTGCCATATATTTCCTTATGTTCGCCTTTAGCTAAATTACTAATGGCAATTGATAAACTATTAGAGGTAGATTATACCAAAAAACTCAGCAAATTACAACATTTCTTATCGGAAATTTATAAATGAAATTGGAAAGCTTAGATCACTATTTTTAATTAGATGCATAGCTTTTTGTAAATCATCTTTAATAGATCCTGTTACTCTGACTGAATCACCTTGAATTTGAGTTTTTAGTTTAGGCATGTTATCTCTTAGTATCTTGGATATTTTTTTAGATTTTTCTTGGTCTAACCCTTCAATAAATGGAATTTCTTTGACTGCTTTAAGATTACTGTCGCTGATTGCTTTTGATAAATCCAATATTTTACTACTTTGTTCTCTAGAAGCAAGCTTTTTACGAATAATTTCTATAATACTTTCAATTTGCCAATCATTTGACCCAGTAATTTTAAAACCTTTTTTGTCATCTAACCATTCTATATTCGCTGGCGTTCCCTTGAAATCATAACGATTAATTATCTCTTTTTGAACTAATGCAAAAACATTGTTTATTTCTGCCTTATTGTACTCAGATACTACATCAAAACTATAATTTGCCATAGACTAATTGTATCAGTTCATTGAAAATAGAACACCTTATATGTTAGAATTATCGATGATGCCGTGATAGCTCAGTTGCTGTTCGAGCCTGTAAGGCGAGTAAAATCGTATGAGTGCAACGCTCTACCAACTG
>DAOPJW010000001.1:0-125067 GCA_035399865.1 Candidatus Saccharimonadota bacterium | reverse complement strand
ATATATTTACGTAATTAACATCGTAGAGGTATTTTATGCCGTGATAGCTCAGTTGCTGTTCGAGCCTGCAAGGCGAGTAAAATCGTATGAGTGCAACGCTCTACCAACTGATATATTTACGTAATTAACATCGTAGAGGTATTTTATGCCGTGATAGCTCAGTTGGTAGAGCGCATCCATGGTAAGGATGAGGTCCTGGGTTCAAATCCCAGCCACGGCTCCATATACATCTTGATGACATATCAATTTTAAGATAATATATTCAAGTATGTTTTTGCCGCCTTAGCTCAGTTGGTTAGAGCGACGGTTTTGTAAACCGTAGGTCCTCGGTTCGAATCCGAGAGGCGGCTCCAAGTTCACTTATGAGCTGGGGTAGTGAAGCGGTCAAACACGACAGACTGTAAATCTGTTGGCATTCGCCTTCGTAGGTTCGAATCCTACCCCCAGTACCAAGTTAAATTGCCACTCCGACAGGATGTGGCTATTTAATTTGGTTATTTCAGGCTAGGATTTGAACCGTTTTTTTTACGTAGTAAAAAAGTAGGTTCGGCGTAACGAACGAAGTGAAGAAAAGCACTCGCATATGCGGGTATTTTTCTGAACAAGTGAGTGGAGAAGGTCTAAAACCGCTATCCTACCCCCAGTACCAAGTTAAATTGCCACTCCGACAGGATGTGGCTATTTAATTGACAATGAATTATAATTATGAAATAATTTAATATTAAAGATTGAGTAATATATGCTCAACAGTACGTTAAAAGAGATGTTGCGATTTATTACAATTTTTAGGAGGTGCTTTTTGTTTGCCGATAGTAATTCCTGGTGAAATTGAAGAAAATTTAATATTAATTTCTAGTAACGGTACGTTGCATAAATTTGAAGGATTTTCGATTGAAGGTGTGTTAAATGTATTATCGATTTGTCTATCTATTGATGAAGATCACTGTGAATATTATTATTTAGTCGAACTTGAATATGGTTCAGTTTTGAACTACATACATAATGATTCAATCTTAAACGAAGAAAATTATTATGTTCTTCACATTGGTTTTGGATCACCTACTGTCAGAGAAATTCAAAATAATATGTTAAAAAAACAAAAAACTAGAATTACCGCTGATGGATACAGGGTAACGATTAAGCCAGGTAAGTATGGTAAAAATTGTCAACCGAATTGGCTCAAGCCAAAAGTTATTGGGCCTATGAGTGTGCAATTAAAGTCTGTATCTTATCGATGTGGCTCAGGTGGTTCGTGGTGGGATGTAGTAATTTTTGCTCCAAAACTAATGTGCGTTTACAATAATGAAGATAATTTGAAAGAAAAATTGTCTTGTTGTTGAACTACTGAATCGCAACAACCTTTAACAAATTCAAGCCCTTTGATTAATTTCAAAGGGTACTTTTTTATAAAATTACATTATTACTCGACGAGGTTGTTTAATTTTATTTGCTTGACTTTGAGGAATTATTAAATTTGTTGCCCTTTTTCGAAGTCTATGTGCTAAGTTGTCTTGACCAGTTCTTTCATAAGCATCCGCCAAAATATTTAATGTTTGTGGAATTGGATCAAGCCTTACAGCTTCTTCTAAAGATTCTAGCATTTGTTTAGTATTTCCAAGTTTTTCTTGTACTTTTGCATAGGCAATATGTCTTGATGGTAAATCACTTTCTATAGATAAGGCCTGTTCGAATGCCAAAGCGGCTTTTTCGTAATTTTCTGTCTCTAAATAAATTAGTCCTACATTATGTAAACTACTAGCACTTGGTTCAAGCGATTGTGCTATTTCAAAACATTCAATAGCATCTTTTAGAGATTTTTGTTTAGCATAAAGAATACCAAGTCTATTATAGGCACTAGAATTACGTTCATCTATTCTTAAAATAGTGAGCAAGGCCTTCTCTGCCCTAAGGTATTTCTTACTCTGTAATGAATCTTGAGCAATGTTCCAAAGTTGATCAAGCTTTTCTGATAGCTTAGCGGGAATATCGTTAGCAACCTCACTAACTGTTTGAGGTTGCCAGATAACCCAAATTCCTAATAATATAATTAAAATTAAACCGAACATAATCTTTTGATATTATAACAGATTATATTGATATACGAGCTATACATAAGCGTATATTACCATTAGCTTCAATTTGCTTATATGTGTATACTAAACTGTCTACAATTTTTAGTAATTGAGGATGGGGATTATTTATTATACTTATCTTTAATATTTTACAAGCATCATTAATCAGTGATAGTGCTGAATTTCTATCTTCATTATATTTTTGTGCTAACAATAATTTATTATAAGTATTACTTCCTAATAATTCTCTTGCATCTTTTATAATATTGCTACGTAATTGAAAATACGATTCTTCTTTTGATAATCTAGTTAGCTCAGCTGGCTTACCTTCAGCGATAAATAACAATTGTGACCTTTTTATTTTTTCAGTTACTCCAAGGCTGTCTAGTAATTTATTAGATTGATCATACGTTATAGGTTTTATATTTATTTTTTCGGTTCGCGACAAAATTGTTGGTAATAATTTGTTTATTGAACAAGACACTATGATAAAATGCGTATTCTCATTCGGTTCTTCAAGAAGTTTTAAGAAAGCATTTTGTGCCTGTATAGTCATTTTTTCACCATAATCAATTATGATAATGCGTTTATTTGTTATCTTAGATTTACAAAGCTCTGTGATATGTCTAATTCCGTCAACCGAAATTACACCTTTTTCAAAATCTATCATTTCATTTTTTTCTGGTAACAGGATAAAAGGTTTAGAATCTAATGATTCACAAATATAATTAGCAATTGTACTTAGACCAACTCCTTTTTCACCAGTAATTAATAATGATTGTGGAAAATTTTTTATTATTTTATTTATCATTAAATTTGTTGAATTATTAATAATGGGTTTCATGCTATATCAGCTTTTGGAAATTTATTAATAAAATCAATCGGTATTGGTGAAGTAAAAATTTTACGTCCATACGTTGGTATTGTTATTTCTAAACTGTAGGCATGTAAATACATGCGATTAGATTTTTTACCGTATACTTTATCACCAATAATTGGAGTATTTAAATATTTCATGTGTACCCTTAACTGATGAGTGCGACCTGTTTGAGGTTCTAATTTAATTAACGACTTGTTATTTATAGTAGAGATTATTTCATAATTCGTTATAGCTGATTTACCATTTACGTCAACGCGAAAGGTACTTGGCTGAGAAGTACTTCTTTTTATTGGTAGATCAATTTTTGCTTTAGATAATTTAGGCACTCCGTTAATCACTGCAAAATATATTTTTTTTGTTTTTCTTTCAGAAAATTGTTTCTGAAGCATTTTTGCAGTATTAGCATTTCTCGCTCCAATCATTACTCCGCTAGTGTCTCTGTCTAGTCGATGAACTATTCCTGGACGATTCGTATCTAAGTTATAATTAGTATATCTTCGAAAAAAATCAGCAACGGTGAATTCATCATTCAATACACCTTTAGAATGAGCTAATATCCCATCTGGTTTATTTATGACTATAACATCATCGTCAATATATATGATAGGAAATTCTATATCGTCATAATTTTTTTCTTTAGGTAGACTAACTGACAATTTATCATAAATATTCATTTCGTGTTTTGGTGTCGTTATAATTTTATCATTTACAGAAATATATCCAGCTTTAATATATTTCTGCCAAATATTTCTAGAAAATTTTGGAAATTCTGTACTTAGTTTGATATCCAACCTTATTTTATTTGATACTGATTTGAAAAGATAACAATCTTGTTTTTTATTGGGAACTCCAAAAGTGTCGGAATCCATAATAGGATTCTTGATAATTTCTCCATTGATATTTGGAAATATTTTTTTAATTTCCGATAATATATATTTTTCGTCATCATTGGCTGATGTGTCAGATAAAATACAATAATATTCTTTTAAAAATTTAAAAGATACCAAGGTATTTATATTACTTGGATTGAATATTTTTATTAATTCAATTTGTCGAGGTATGTTATCTGCTTTTGCTATATTAAAAAGTCTTAAAATATCTAAAATATCTCGACTGGAAAATTTTGTCATTATTATCCTTTTGATCTTAAGCCAACTGCTTTCTGTACTTTTAATAACGTAGCGTTAGCAATAGGTATAAGTTCTTGCTCTGATTTTTCTAACTTTGATAGTAATTCATCATCAGATATTTTATTCAGTTTTGAATGAAAGTCAGTTAAAAAATCAGAAACAGCATTTGCAACTGCTTTTTTAAGATATCCATAATTTTGTAGTCCTACCCATTCAAGATTAATATTTTCTTGTTTTTGATTTGTAATTAAAGCTAGAATTTGTAGCAAATTTGTTATACCTGGTTGTTTTTCCCAGTCAAAATTTATAAAACCAATACTGTCGGTAGTGGCTGACATAATTTTTTTATATGCGATTTCTGGACTATCGACTAATAGTATTTTTGACCTATTTTCTTCGGAGCTTTTACTCATTTTTTTAGTAGGATCAACCAAATTTCGTATACGCAAACCATTATCACGATTTATAAATTTTGACTGCTCAGAGGTTGATACGGGAACTACAAAAATTTCTCCAAATTTGTTATTTAATCGATTTGCGATATCACGTGTTATTTCGATGTGTTGAAATTGGTCTTCACCAACGGGAACATATTTTGCACCATATAGTAAAATATCGGAAGCCATTAATACTGGATAATTAAATAAACCAACTGATACGCTTTCAGAATCATCCTTGGATTTTTCCTTGTATTGAGTCATTCGATTCATCTCGCCAACATAAGTAAAACAGTCAAGAATCCAAGTTAATTCGCTATGAGCAGGAATATAACTTTGACGATAAATATATGTATCTTCATTATTTAAGTCAAGACCAGATGCGATAAAATACTTTAAATTAAGTAAGGTGTTTTTATATAAATTATTATAATCAACTGGTGTAGTAAAACTATGTAAATCTGGCACGAACATATTGATTTGATATGTACCAGCATATTTTTTTTGTATATCTACCATAGGTAATATAGCACCTAGATAATTGCCTATCGTTGGCTCTTCGTTCGATCTTATTCCAGTCAAAATAATTGGTTTTGTCATAGTTGTTTCTATTATACATTATTAATAGTACGTGATGATGAAGTGAATGGATATTAATATAGATTGACAATTAGTTTTATATGTGATAAAATATGAGTGTATACTTTTTTAGTTATTATTAAAAAAGAATTAAGCAATTTAATATGTCAGATTATTACAATGCATGTCGCTGTCGATTATTTTGAGTAATATTCATCGCACCTATTTATGTAATAAATTAATGTGTGAAGGGGGGTGTAATTATGAATAGTCGCTATAATAGAAGTCAAAAAAGCCCATATGATTATCCAGACATGTTAAATTTTGAAAGATTGGCTGGACGTCAATTAAGGAGCCAGGATAATGCCTGGAGTATCGCTAAGGTATTGTACCTACTTTTATTTATACTAATCATATATTCTATACAATGCGGAGATATTAAACTTTCTGCAATATCAGAATTTTTGAGTTATATAAGATAAATATTAACGTACTAAATACGTATTTGAGGAAGTTTATATAAAGTAAACTTCCTCAAAATCATCGAAAAGACATGCACTTTTGTAATAATCTGACATATAAAAAAACTCTGGATAATTTCCAGAGTTTAGTTTTATTAACGTTTTGAGAATTGTTCTCTTTTTCGTGCGGATCGTAGTCCGTATTTTTTTCGTTCTTTTTCTCTTGAATCACGTTTAAGTAGATCAGCCTTTTTAAGTAATGGACGTAAATCGCTAAAACCAATATTTAGAGCCTTTGCTACAGCTAATTTAATAGCATCGACTTGGCCGGATACTCCACCACCCTTTACGACAACTGTTACATCAAATTCTTTTTGCTTGTTAACAAGAGCTAACGGGTCAGTTATTTCTGCTAATTGGGATTTATTTCCACTTAAGTATTCAGTCGCAGGTTTATTATTTATGGTAATAATCCCTTTGCCTGGGTATAAGCGAGCTTGTGCAGTAGCACTCTTTCTTCTTCCTAGTCCGTATAAATATTTTAATTCGGCCATAGTTATTTAACCTCGACTTTCTTTGGCTTTTGTGCAGTATGGCTATGGTTATCGTCCGTAAAAACTCGCAATCTTTTCAAGCGTTCTGATGCAAGTTTATTTCTTGGTAACATACCTTTTACAGCCTCAGAAATGATTCTTTCAGGATATTTTGTACGTAGTTCAGATAAACTGGCTTCAGTCATTCCTCCTGGAAATCCAGAGTAATGGTAATATTTTTTGTCAGTTTCTTTTTCTCCAGTGACTATGATATTTTTTGCATTAATAACAACGACGTAATCACCAGCGTCGACATGAGGTGTATATGTAGGTTTATACTTTCCTATTAAATATTTAGAAATAGTAGTAGCTAATCTGCCTAATGGTGCTGAGGATGCGTCAATTAATATCCATCGCCTGTTTACATCGCTTGGTTTTTGAGAAAATGTTTTAGAATTAACCATTACGATTTTTCCTCCCCTTTAACAATATTTTTTGGAGTGTCAATAATTTCGTCTACAAAAGCAATCGTTGCCATTTGTGCACCATCTCCAACTCTTACCCTAGTTCTCTTTACGCGAACGTGACCACTATCCCTATTCTTTAATTGTGGTGCAATAACATCAAATAATCTGTATGAAGCTTCGTGAGTGCTAAGAGCAGAAATTACATATCGACGATTACTAAGACCACCTTTTTTAGATTTTGTGATCAGTTTTTCAATGTAACGAACTAGTTCTTTGGCTTTTGGTAATGTGGTTTCAATCTTGCCATGCATAACTAAACTAGTCGCCAAACCTTTTATTAAAGCGTCACGTTGGTCACACTCTCGACCAAATTTGCGTCCTATATATCCGTGTCGGTGCATAATTAAATTTCCAATTCTGTCAATTTTTCTTTAACTTCATCTAATGCCTTTGATCCGAAACCCTTAAGCTCACGTAAATCCTGTTCGCTTAATGTTACTAAATCATGGACAGTTCGAATATCATTATTGATTAAAGCATTTGCTGTACGAGCCGATAAACTCAATTCTTCTATAGGTGTGTTCAACTCGTTTGAGTCATCTTGATTATCTTGTCCTAATGCAGGTGCTGACTCAACCTTTGTTGACCCAGCTAAAGCTGTGTATTGATTTACTAAGATTGCTGATGCTTCTTCAAAGGCTTGTTTCGGAGTGATAGTGCCGTCAGTTTCAATCGTAATCAATAATTTATCAAGATTTGTTTCTTGACCAACACGAGTACTTTCAATTTTATATCTGACTCGGATTACAGGACTGAAGATTGCATCGACTGCAATCATATCGCTGTGAATTCTATTTACACTCGAATCTTCAATAGTTTGATAACCTCTTCCGGACTCAACAACGAAATCCATAACTATTGATTTTTTCGGATCATCAATATTACAAATAATTTGATCAGAATTTACTATTTCAACATCAGCTGTAGTTTTAATATCTCCAGCGGTAACCGGTCCTTCGCCATGTTTTTCTAGACGAAGCTCAACTGGTTCATCTGTGAATATTCGTAGTTTTACATTTTTGATATTAAGCATAATATCAACAACATCTTCTCTAATTCCTTCGACAGTAGTAAATTCGTGACTAGCACCTTCAATGCGAAAAGCGACAATACTGCCACCTTCAATACTTGACAATAAAACTCGTCGTAAGCTATTACCTAGAGTATTACCGTATCCAGCATGCAAAGGTTCTATATCAAATGTTGCACTTGTCGAACTATGTTCAATTATTTCTGCAAGTGCTGGGTTGTGAATAATTTTTGTCATATATTTTGCTCCTTTACCCTTTGTTTAACGTGAGTAATACTCAACGATTAATTGTTCATTAATATCTGGTTCTGCTTCTTCACGCTTTGGTAAACCAGTAACTGATATTTTTAAATTTTTTATGTCGTTTTTTAACCAACTTAGTGGTTCTTGAAAAGTATTCTTTACTACTTCGTCTATTTGACTAAAATAACCAGATTTGGCGCTCTTAGGTCTAACAGTAATTTCATCTCCAGGATTGATACGAATTGAAGGAATATTTACTCTTCGTCCGTTTAATAAAAAGTGTCCATGATTGACTAATTGTCTCGATGCACGACGGCTAGTTGCAAATCCTGCTCTGTAAATAACATTATCAATACGTCGTTCGAGTAATTGAATAAGTACTTCACCTGGTAATAATTCTTTACCACTAATACGGTCAGCCTCTAACATGAGTTTTGCAAACTGTTTCTCTAATAATCCATAAGTGCGACGGACCTTTTGTTTTTCACGAAGTTGAGTTGAATAAAGACTTGATTTACCTTGTCTGCCATGTGCATGTTGACCAGGTATACCAGTTTTTTTTGCCATAATTTTATGAGCTTTTGAGTGAAGTGCATAGCCTTCACGCCGACTTTGTTTAACAATTGGTGATATATCTCTTGCCATAATTATGGTCTCCTCACCTTGCGAGGTCGCACACCGCCGTGAGGTACGCCTGTAACGTCTTTTATACTGTCTATTGAAATATCATAGTTATTTAAAGCTCTAATTGCTGAATCTCGGCCCAAGCCGACACCTTTTACAAATACATCAACACTAGCAGTTCCAAATTGGCTTTTTGCAATCTCGGCTACTTTTTCTGATGCGATTTGAGATGCATATGCAGTACCTTTTTTGCTACCTCTAAAACCAGATGCACCAGCACTTGAAGAAACTAGGACATTTCCTTTTTTATCGGAAAAAGTAACTATTGTATTATTAAAAGTTGATTTGATATGCAATTGACCGGAAGGAACCGATCGGCGTTGTTTTTTCTTGGTCGTATTTTTTACATCTGCCATAATCTATTCCTTTCTACGTCTTGGACGCTGATTTCTTTTGAGCTCCACCAACGGCAACACCTTTTCCTTTACGAGTTCGTGCGTTTGTACGAGTGCGTTGTCCACGTACTGGTAATCCAGATTTATGTCGTAAGCCTCTGTAGGAATTGATATCTTTTTGGTGTTTAATATTATTTGCTACCAAGCGCTGTAAATCTCCTTCAACTCTATAATCTTTGTCGATTACTTCGCGAATTTGTTGTTCTTCAGCCTCGGTGAGATCTTTCACCCGAGTGGTCGGCTCAACTTTAGCCGCCGCAAGGATGGTGCTAGCAAAATTAGGACCAATGCCGTATATATACGTCAAAGCTACCTGAATCTGCTTCTCTGATGGGATTGTTACCCCAGAAATTCGAACCATACTTAACCCTGCCTTTGTTTATTCTTAGGTTT
This sequence comes from Candidatus Saccharimonadota bacterium, assembly GCA_035399865.1. Lineage (GTDB taxonomy): Bacteria > Patescibacteriota > Saccharimonadia > Saccharimonadales > Saccharimonadaceae > UBA1547. The sequence continues at coordinate 115,703 of DAOPJW010000001.1, read as the reverse complement.
TTTCTTATTGATGATCCTCAGTACACCTTTACGACGTACGAATTGATCATCGGAACTGATTTTTTTGACACTTGCACGAACCTTCATAAGCGTTCAAAAATGCTCCTGATAGTTAATTTAATATTATTAATCTTTTAAGCGAAAAGTGATTCTTCCCTTACTAAGATCGTAAGGAGTCAACTCAACTTCCACTTTATCGCCAGGTACAAGACGGATATAATGCTTACGCATTTTACCAGAAATGTGAGCGATTATATTATGGCCATTCTCAAGTTCAACCTTAAACTGGGTGTTCGGTAATGACTCCACCACCTTGCCTTGCAGTTTAATTACTTCTTTTTGGCTAACCATAAATTACAGTTAATGATTATACATCAAATCTAAAAAAACGTAAAGAGGTAAATATCCAAAACACACTGTGATTTGTTTTTAAATATTAGCTTGTTTATATTATAGCGATTCGAACTTTAAATTGTCAATATTATCAAATTAAATAAGCGCCACTTTCGGCGCTTATATCATTAAATGAGAGACGGTGTTAATTACTTCCAAATCTTTTTACTCCAAGGAGCAATAATATGGTATATACGAACTTTTTGTGGCGATAGAACCATATGATTTTGTCTATATTCAATCACAACTAGCGACTTAATGCATGTTTTACTATCAATATCAAAAATATGATTAACAATATTGAGTAAATAATTACTAAATTCTGCATATTCTTCTTTCATGCATGAATTTTGAATAACATTTATAGCATAAGATAATGCTTCTTGGGCTTTTTTAAGCTCATTTCTTTCCAAAAAATAGACGGCAGAAATAATTTTTTGATTGCATTGATCTTTTACGCATTCTTTTGCATAATTGTGCGTTATTGTCTTTTGAGTATTAGTAAAGTAATTAGAAAATAATAAAATTACATAATAAAAATAATTAAAAGATTTTTGGCTCCTCAATACTATCATCACCTCTCTTTTAAAGTTGCTACTATTTGTAATGCAAATAGATACATCTATATTATACAACTAAAATATAAAATAGTCAATAAAAATAGTATTATTTATAATCGTCGTATGTGACCATTAGGGCTCTTGAATTGATTTGACGTAAAGATTCTAAAGCTACTGATACAACAATCAATAGCCCCGTTCCACCCATTGATATGTTACTATCACTGATTCCTGCGAAATTATACAACAGATATTCTGCCAAGAACGGAAGTATTGCGATGCTACCAAGAGCTAGAGCACCATATAACGTAAGTCTATTAACTACTTTATTTAAGTATTCTTCAGTTTGTTTTCCTGGTCTAACACCTTCAACAAAACCACCCTGTTTTTGTAGATTTTCAGCAATTTCATTAGAATTAAAAATTATACCTGTGTAAAAATAAGTAAAGGCAATTACTAATATAAAATATAGTAATGGATATATGAATGCTTCTAAATTTGAACTAGAAAGCTGACTTCCTGTTGGCGATTGGAACCATTTGATAAGATTTTCGGCTAACGGTAAGTAGGATTCATTTCCTGTTGCTTTTATAATTTGTCCGACAAAAGCTGGTAACGAAAGAAATGCTACAGCAAAAATAATCGGTATGACATTTGCAGCGATTAATTTAACAGGTAAAATACTTTTTATTCCACCGTATATACTGTTTCCTTGAACGCGCTTTGCGTAATTAATTGTAATTATTCGTTGAGCCTCATTAATTTTTACTAATATGTACAGTATTGCCAACGATGCACTTGCTAATGCTATTGCAACCCAAAAGTATGACGGGTTGACTGGAATAGAAAACCAACCAAAAACATCCAAGCTACCTGATGAAGTATCAAATAAAGATTTTCCAATTGACGCAAGTGTTATCGGAAGTTGGCTTATTATACCTGCGAAAATTACTAAGCTGATTCCATTACCTATACCCTGTTCAGTGATTAATTCACCAAACCACATTAAAATCATTGAACCTGCTGTCATGGCTATTACGGCTACAATCCAATTTATAATTGATGCATCAGTAAGTACGGTTGTATTATTTGCCAAAACAGTTTGTCTTAAGATGTAAATAAATGCAATTGATTGAAGGACTGCTAATGGTAGAGTGACTAGCCTTGTCCATTGATTAATTTTCCGTCTTCCAGACTCACCGTCCTTGTGTAATTCTTCGAGTTTAGGAATAGCTTTTGTCAATAATTGGGTGATGATTGACGCTGTAATAAATGGGCTCATTCCAACTAATATGATTGAAAAACTAGTTAAAGCTCCACCAGAAAGTAGGTTCAAAAAGCCACCCAAGTCCGTGTTGCCTATCAGACTATTAACTACCTCTTTTAACTGGGTTGGTTCAGCTAAAGGAACAGGAATATGAGCCATTAAACGATAAGCTGCGAATATCAAAAACAAAATAAGGACTCGTTTTTGCATATCACGATTCTTAAATGATTTAAATATTATTTTCCAGTTCATTTGTAGAACACCCTCTCTATAGATTTAACTGTGAAACGAAATTATTTTTTTACGTTTTTTGTGCTCTGTTTCAATGGTACAGCAGTTTTAACAAAAGTACCACCAACTTTTACGATAGCTAACTGAACGCCTTTACTGGCGTTATCGACGTATAACTTGATACTCTCTGTCAGCTCTCCTCGAGCAATTACTTTTACGGCTTGATATGGTGAAGCAATATAGCCCTCGTTGTATAAAACAAAATTATCTATGACATCTTTGTCTTTTAACGCATTTAAATGATCTAGATATACAATTTGAACTGGAGCCTTTAAAGACTTAAACCCTTTTGATTTTGGAATGCGTTGCATAAGAGCACCTGAGCCACCCATGAATGTCGAACGCAGTTTTTTACCAGTCCTTGCTTTTTGACCTTTTGTACCACGTCCAGCAGTTTTTCCTTGACCACCAGAAATGCCACGACCGACTCGCTTCTTATTTTTATTTGCAACTACGTTTAATTCATTATATTTAGTCATTATTTTGTTTCCTCATCAACCACTTTTTTTGTAGTTTTTTCTGATTTATTAGACAACCAACTCTTTTTAGGAACTAGATTATCTAATGCTTCAACCGTTGCGTATGCAATATTAACTTTATTAGTTGATCCTAAAGATTTAGTTAATAAATCTTTAATACCAGTTACCCCGATTATTGATCGGACTACACCTCCAGCAATAATTCCAGTTCCAGGTGCTGCCGGTTTTAATAATACTTGAGCACCAGATAATTTTATTTCTATATCGTGAGGAATCGTATTTTTTGCTAGGTTTATGTTAATAATGTTTTTCTTGGCAACATTTGTTGCTTTCGTAACAGCAGCCTGAACATCTGCCCCTTTTGCAACTCCAATACCGACTCTTCTTTTTCCATCACCAACGACAACTAATGCTTTAAAACGAAATCGTCGTCCACCTTTAACAACACGTGCTACTCGGTCTACATTTATTACGACTTCTTCATATTGTTTCTGTTCAACGGGTGTTCCATCACGTCGTGATCGTCTATTTTTTGAGTCAGCTAGAGGTGTACCTTCTCTATTTTTGACATTTAAATCAGCCATATTAAAACTCCAAACCTTCCTTGCGTATTGTATCAGCTAACGCATTTAATCTTCGAGCAAAAAGTCGGCCATTACGATCGAAAACAATTTTAGTAATTTTTACTTTCTTGGCTTTTTTTGCTATATCAGAACCGACGTAAATTGCTTTATCAGTAATAGTACCTGTTTGATTTGTGCCAACGGTGGTGCTTGATATGATGGTACATTGTTTTATATCATCTATAAGTTGTGCACTTACATGCTTATTACTAACAGACACACTAAGGCGAGGTCTTTCAGTTGTACCGATAATTTTCGATCTAATTCGTTTTTTTCTTAGACCAAGGTTTAATAATTTCTTTGATAAATTACCCATATTATTTACCTGCCTTTCCTGCTTTGTGACGTAATACTTCATTAGCATATTTAATACCTTTACCTTTGTATGGTTCAGGCTTCTTTATTGAACGTATTTCTGCGGCAACTTGTCCAACAGCTTGTTTATCTATTCCACTAACAGTAATTGTCATCTTATCGACAGTAAGTGAAACACCGTCCTTTGATTTATATTTTACTGGGTGAGAAAAACCTAATGACATTTCTATAGATTGCCCACCACCACTTACGCGATAACCAACTCCATTGATTTCTAATTTTTTCTCATAGCCTTTAATGACTCCAATAACAGCATTGTTAATTAGAGTACGTTGCAATCCATGTTGGGATTTGGCAATTCTTTCATCATTTTTTCGAGTGACAATAATTTTATCGTCTGTTAACTCAGCAGTAACATCGCTCAGATGTGGTACGATTAATTCGCCTTTTGGACCCTTGACCGAAATTACATCTGAATCGACCGTGATTGTCACGCCGGCTGGAATGATAATTGGCAGTTTTCCGATTCGACTCATATTTTCTCCTTTAATAATTTAATATACTTGTAATAATAATTCGCCACCGAGACGTTGTTTAGTAGCTTCTTGACCTGAAACTACACCTCTACTTGTACTTACAAGGACAATTCCTCGGCCATTTTTAACTTTTGGAATTTCGTTTGCTCCTACATATACTCTTCGTCCTGGTTTTGATAGACGGGTAATTTCTGAAATATTAGGATTTTCTCCAGGTTGATTAATTGTGATTACTAATACGTCGCGAGGTTTTCCATTTTCTATTTTAATATCATATAGATATCTAGCTTTTTTCAACTCTTTAGCGATTGTTACCTTTAATTTACTTGAAGGTACACGTATTTCATTTTTGCCTACTGCAATTGCGTTACGAATACGAGTTAGCAGGTCGGCTATTGGGTCTGTTGATTGCATTGTCATATATATTCCTTCCTACCAACTACTCTTTGTTATGCCTGGGATCTCACCATTTGATGCTTTTTCTCGAAAATTTATTCTTGATAGACCAAATTTTCTCATATAACCACGGGGTCTACCATGAATCGCATCCCGATTTTTCCATCTCGTAGGCGAACTGTTACGAGGTAATTTTGCTAATCCTTCAAGATCGCCGAGTTCTTTTAATTCGGCACGTTTTGTAGCGTATTTAATTATCATTTTTTTACGCTTTTCGTCACGAGCGACTGCTGATTTTTTAGCCATTAGCGTTTTCCTCCTTGTTTTTCAAAAGGTAATCCAAATTTTTCTAATAAAGAACGGCTATAGATTGCATCTCCTCCAGAAATGACAAATGTTATCTGTAGGCCATGTAAAAGTTGTGTTTCCTCAAAAGATAACTCTGGAAAAATGGATTGTTCTTTAATGCCTAGATTAAAGTTACCTGATTTATCAAAACCTTTTTGACTTACTCCATGAAAATCTCGTGTTCTTGGCAGTGACACATTAATAAATCTGTCCAAGAATTCATACATACGAGCGTCACGTAGATTAACAGAAATACCGATACGATTTTGGCCTGCACGAATCTTAAATGAAGCTATCGATTTTTTTGCGACCCTATCAACAGGTGTTTGACCAGTTATTTTTGTAATAGTATTACGTACTACTTCATAATATTTTTTGTCGTCTTTATTCTTGCCGATACCCGCTGATACTACAATTTTTTTCAACTTCGGAACCTGATGAACGTTTTTTAAATTCAATTCGGCTTGTAGTTCCCTAACAATTTTATCCTTATATAGGGCTTTCAGGCGAGGAGATTTTGGCAATTTTTCAATTTTTTTAACCATTATTTTATCTCCTTATTATTATTCTGTTTTGCAACTCGAATGGTTTTAGCTTCAACGTTCTTGGTTAAACCTATTCGACTAGTTTTGATACTTTTTTCGTCAACTACTAAAGCTATTTTGTGTATAGGTGTAGGAACATGAATATCTTTTTGGCCACCGCGTGGGTTTATTCGGCTTGGTTTAATTTTACGATGAATAACACCGACGCCATCAATTAAAACAGAGTTGTTTTTTGTTAAAACTGCCAATACTTTTCCTGTAGTTCCTTTTTTGGAACCACTTATAAACTTCACTAAATCACCTTTTTTAATTCGTTTGATTACGGGCATTCTAAAGTACCTCCGGAGCTAAGCTAATTATTTTAGAATAGCCCTTATCACGTAATTCTCTTGGAACAGGTCCAAAAACTCGTGTTCCTTTAGGTGTCTTATCTTCAGCGATAATTACGGCTGCGTTATCATCAAAACAAATTGTCGATCCATCTTTACGTTGAATTTTATCTTTTGTTCTGACGATTACTGCTCTTATGACCGATTTTTTCTTTACAATACCGTTTGGAGTAGCATCTTTAACACTTGCGACTATTACGTCACCGACTCGAGCATATCTTCTTTTGGTACCACCTAATACTTTTATGCAAAGAATTTCTTTTGCACCAGAATTATCAGTAACTTTTAAGCGAGATTCTTGTTGTATCATATTAAATCTCCACCTCTTTTATTTCGATACTATCGTGTGATTTCTCTAAAATTTTATCTAATTTGAATGATTTTCTTTTAGATATTGGACGTGTTTCGATAATAATTACTTTGTCACCTTTTTTAGCTTCGTTATCCTGATCATGAGCTATATATTTTCTACTGACTGAATATTGCTTACCATAAATAGGATGTGTTTCGCGACTAGTAACAGTGACTGTGATCGTTTTGTCAGCCTTGTCTGATGTGACTATTCCTGTCAATGTTTTGGCCATTTTATTTATCCTCCTTTTCTTTGGCTTTTTCAGCAATTTTTATTGCAGTATGAAGACGGGCAATCTCTTTTCGGGTCAGTGTAATTACACGTGGGTTAGTTAATTCACCTAAACGATGGCCACGCCTTGCTTCTAGTAAATCAGCTTGTTTTTTCGTAAGCTCATCTTTAAGTTGCACGACCGTTTTCACTTCTTGTGCATCTTTTGGTGATTTCTTCACGTTACTTTTATTAGCCATTAGATTTGCTCCCTAGTGATAAATTTAGTTTTTATCGGTAATTTATGAGATGCCAATCGCATAGCTTCACGTGCTATTGTTTCTTCGACACCTTTCATTTCAAATAAAATTGTCCCTGCTTTAACTTTTGCAACAAAAAATTCTGGATTTCCCTTACCGCTACCCATCTTGACGTCTTGTGGTTTGCGTGTAACTGGAGTGTGAGGAAATATACGAATCCAAATTTTACCACCTCTTTGAATATATCTAGTCATAGCTTGACGAGAAGCCTCTATTTGACGGCTAGTAATACGTTCATTTTCTACAGATTGAAGACCATAATCTCCGAAAGCAATATGATTTCCGCGAGTTGCTACGCCGTCATTTTTTCCTTTGCGAACCTTTCGATATTTGGTTTTTTTAGGTAACAACATATCTTAGATCCTTTCTCCCTTATATATCCAGACCTTAACACCGATTACACCTGCGGTAGTATGTGCTCGAGCAACGTAGAAATCAACATCAGCACGTAACGTGTGAAGAGGTACTGAACCTTCGATAATTTTTTCTCGACGTGCCATCTCTGCATTATTTAGTCGTCCTGCGACTTGAATACGAACTCCTTTAGCACCAGCCGTCATAGTATTTTGTGCAGCCATTTTAATCGCTCGACGAAAATTAATTCGGCGTTCAAGCTGATGAGCGATATTTTCCGCGACAAGTTTAGCTACAAGTTCAGGTCTTTTTATTTCTTCGATGTTTAACCTAATAGGAAGAGATGTAATTTTTTCTATTTCAGCCTTTAGTTCAACTACACCAGCACCACCGCGACCAATTACAACACCTGCTTTAGCAGTGTGGATAGTGATTGTAATAAGATTTGCTGAACGCTCAATCTCTATCTTGCTTATCGTCGGTCGACTTTTAAAACGTTTCTCAATCAGCTCACGAATTTTAATATCTTCGATCAGCCAGTTCGAAAAATCTTTTTTATTAGCAAACCACCTCGAGCTCCAATTTTTATGAATTTGGAGTCTGAAACTATTAGGATTTACTTTTTGACCCATTACTTCTTCTCCTTTTTAGCATCGGTATTTTCTACTGACTGCTTTTTGGTGACTTTTTTTAGCTTTAATTCTCCAGAAATTTCTACTAGAATATTAGAACTTTTCTTTTCGAATGGTAGAGCACGTCCACGACTAGCTGGCATAAAGCGTTTATATCTTGTGCCGGTTGTTACTGATAATGTTGAGATTACAAGTGTTTTTGCATCAAGACCGTGGTTATTTATGGCGTTTGCACGGGCACTTTCGATAGCTTTTTTAACAGGCAAAGAAGCTCTTTTTGGTGTATGAGATAATATAACCAAAGCATCAGCTACTGTTCGGCGATTAACCAAGCTCGCAACTAAAGATACTTTTCGAGGAGATAGATCAACACCTTTCGTATAAGACTTTACTATGATAGTATCTGCCATTATTTCTTCTCCTTACCACCATGTTTTCGAAACTTACGGGTTGGACTAAATTCTCCTAATTTATGACCAACCATATTTTCCGTCAACAAAACAGGCACATGAACTCTTCCGTTATAAACAGCTACAGTTCTACCGACCATATCTGGACTGATAGTACAAGAACGTGCCCATGTTTTAATAATCGTACGATCATCTGGTCCTAACGCTTCTATCTTTTTGGCTAATTTAAAATCTACAAATGGGCCTTTTTTAAGTGAGCGACTCATAAATTACCTCTTCCTCTTCGCATCATGGCGACTCTTTATAATCATATTGCCGACATCTTTTCGACGGCGAGTACGATAACCTAATGTTAATTGGCCCCAAGGAGTTTGAGGTGGCTTACCAGTACCATGACGTCCACCGTCACCACCACCGTGCGGGTGATCGCAAGCATTCATAACAACACCTCTAACTGTTGGCCTGATTCCTTTTCGACGTTTGCGTCCTGCCGAACCAATCTTTATGTTTTGATGTTGGATATTTCCAACAGTACCAATACTGGCCGTTGCACTTAAATGAAAACGTCTAACTTCGCCTGAAGGCATACGAACTTGGGCATATTCGCCTTCTTTTGCCATTAGTTGAGCTTTTGTTCCTGCGGATCGTACCATCTGGGCACCTTTTCCGGGATGAATTTCAATTGAATAAATCTGTGAACCAACTGGTATTTGAGAAAGTTGCATTCGGTTACTCGATTCAATAGGTGCATCTTTACCACTTTGAATATTTTTACCTTTAAACATATCGGTATCAGCTAAAATATAATGGAATAGGCCAAATTGATCTTTTACTCTAGCTATGCGAGCACTACGGTTTGGATCATATTCAATCTCTTCGACAGTTAATTTAAGTCCGGGAGCAAGTTTGTAATCAATTAAACGGTAGTGACGTTTTACACCACCACCACGATGTCTTACGGTAATTCTACCGGTGTTATTTCTTCCGGCTTGTTGTTTCTTGCTCTTTACTAAACTTTTAATAAAGCCTCGCGTAGTAATATCACTCATATCTTGACTGGTCATACCACGTCGAGCTGGAGTTGTTGGATTGTAAGATTTTATCGACATTACTTCTTCTCCTTTTTATTAGACGGAGATTCAGTTTTTGCCTTATTTTCTGCATTTTCAATTTCATCAAAAATTTTAATCTTACTACCATCCGCCAGTGTTACGTAAGCTTTTTTGAAATCTTGTCTAGTTGTAGTACCAGGATTAGCTCTTTTACCACGAGAATATCTAACAGCCTTACCTTTTTGAACCAAAGTTTTAATCTCTAAGACAGTAACACTATATTGATTTTCGATAGCCTTAAGAATCTCATTCTTATTGGCTTTGACGGGTGCATCAAAAACATAAACATTACCTTTTGAGAGACCGTATGTTTTTTCTGTAGCTCTTGGGAATACAGTAATTTGATTAGATATCATATTATTTATCCTTCCTGACTAGCCATGTTTTTAAAACATCAACTGCTTTTTGAGAAATTACTATATTGTCAGCATTTAAGATATGATAAACACTCAAATAACTGGCTCTGACGACTAATACATTTTGGATATTATTTGTTGCACGCATCAATTGTGCATTTTTCTCATCTACTACCATTAAAACGCGTCGATCAAATTTGTTATTTTTCAAAAATTTTGCAGTTTCTGAAGTTTTTCCAGTGGTTTTAAAATCTAATACAGAAATCATTTTTGCTTTATTAGCAAGAGAAAGAGCTTGACGAACAGCAAGTCGCTTACTATTTGTTGGTATTTTTTTGGTATAATTTTCATTTCCAGTGGGACCAAATACTATACCACCACCTCTCCAGATTGGATTACGAGATGATCCAAAACGAGCTCGGCCTGTTCCTTTTTGTTTCCATGGCTTTTTACCACCACCGCTTACTTCACCACGTAATTTAGTGATTGCATTAGCTTTTCTAGATTTCGCAAGATAACTATCATAGGCTAACTTTAATAATTCATGATTTTCTACATCAATATTAAATATATCTTTAGGTAATGTGATTGTTGCATCAGTATTTTTTGAAGTAGCCATTATTCTTTACCTCCGATAATCACCAAGCCTTTTTTCGGTCCTGGAACTGCACCTTTCAAGCCGATAAGATTGTTTTCTGGATCAATATAAGATACAACCAAGTTTTTTACTGTCACTTGTTCGTTCCCCATTCGACCAGCCATTCTTTTTCCTTTAAAAACTTTCTGTGGATACATTGAACCAATTGATCCTGGTTTACGAGCATACCCAAAACCACCATGCGTATGTTTGCTTGTATTAAAGTTATGTCGTTTTACCGTACCGGCAAAACCTTTACCTTTACTTACACCAGTAGCGTCAACGACGTCTCCTAGTTCAAATGTTGTTACATCAATCTTACTGCCTATTAACAAACCTTCAGGTAAGTTTTCGACACGAATCTCCCGAATATATTTCGGGTTAATTCCAGCGGACTTTACATGTCCTGACACGGCCTTGCTCAGGTTCTTACCCTCACCATATGCCACTTGAACTGATGTATAGCCGTCTGTTTCGACGGTTTTTACCTGAGTCACAGTACAAGGACCAGCAGAAATTAACGTCACAGGAATTACGACGCCATCTTTGCCGATGATTTGGGTCATACCAATTTTGGTACCGAGAAGTGCTTTCATAGCGCTTTTTCTCCCAATTAAAATTCTCGGTGGGAGACAGTTTCTTTAGTCAGACTTGCCAATTCACCAAGAATTATTTTTATTATTATCTTATAAGTTACCGTTTGAATATATCACACAATCTGTTACTAGTCAATAATTAAAGTATTAAATTATGGTAAAATAAATAAATAATGCTCAATAGAAAACTTCCGAAAAATAAAAATTGGACAAAAATAATTATTTTGTTTGTAATTATTTTTTCTATATTCGGTACGATTCAATTTTTAAACTTTTCATATTTAAATAAAATAGAATCTCAAGCAAAAGAATCGATCGAAAAAAGTCAATTATCTATAAAAAAATCTAGAGCGATAGTGGCAAAAAGAAATGAACCTGTATATATCGAGCTCCCTGGTACGAAAAAAGTTAGAGCTATAGTTGATGATTACACGAAACCTGATAGTGTCTGGGTCTTGGTCAATAAAACTAATCCATTACCTATAGAATATAGGCCTTCGGAATTAAAAATACCAAACGTCAAAACAAGAACGGATAAAAGTGATGATGAAAGATCTGTTAGATCCGATATCGAAAAAGCATTAATTGATATGTTTTTAGCTTCGGAAAAAGATGGTTACTATTTAATGATAGGAAGCGGATACAGATCATCTGATTTGCAATCATTATATTTTTATAGTTTGGCTAATTCTGTTGGTGAAATAAATGCAAATCAATCCATAGCAAGACCGGGTCAAAGCGAACACCAGACGGGGTTGTCGGTGGATATCAGTACAATTTCACAAGAGTGTTATTTAAGTGAATGTTTTGCAACGACTGGAGACGGATTATGGTTATTAGAAAATTCTTATAAATTCGGATTTATATTACGTTTTCCTAAAGATAAAGAATCAATTACTGGTTATAACTATGAACCCTGGCATTTTAGATATGTTGGAGCAGAATTAGCGACTGCAATTCATGAAAGTGGTCTTACTTTTGAAGAAGTATGGCCATATTTAGAAAAAGCTCTAGAAAAACTTAAATCTAATGGTGCCATTAAATAAATATGAGTTTGATATTTTACTCTATTACTACTTCAGTACCTATAGTATCAATAACGTACTGTCTTTGTTCTTCGACTGTCGTATTGAATAATGATCTTGACAAAGGTTGAGCAGATTCTTTCAATAGATATATCATTGCGTTATGTCTAGCTAATAAATCGTTGTTAGCAGATTGTTGTGCCGTCCATTCGTAATGCATATATGTTGGAACAAATGATAAATTATTAACGGTAATTAGTCCGTTATTGTCTTTGATTATATCCATTTTTGCAATTCCACCAATCAACTGCTTTATATTTAATTGAGAAGATAGCATATTGCCTAATGAGTACCAAACAACCATTCTGCCACTGTCTGGACGAGTTATTATCTCTGCTTTTTGTAGAACGTGAGGGCCTGTCCCAATTATTATGTCAACACCTAAAGAGGCGAGTAATTCTGTTTGTTTTTGTTGATCAACACTAACAAAATTCGAATCCTCAATTCCCCAATGCATTGATACGATTACTAAATCTGAATTTTGCCTTGCTTCACTGACTAATTTTCTAACAAGTTCCTCATCATGATAAATATTGACGCTATAGCTAGGGGTTGATTTATTATTATTAAAATCAGCAAAAGCTAAAAAACTAACTTTTATATCGTTAATAGTAACGTAGCTTACTTTTTGTTGGTCTTCGATACTTTTATTTGCCCCACTTATAGCTTTCGGTTTAAGGCTTGTCCATAAATCAATAGTAGCGTTTGTGGCGTTTATTCCTTTATCTCCAATATGATTATTTGCTAAATTAATAAAATTACAGCCAGCACCTGATTGAAGACCGGATGCGAATTCAGTCGGAGCATTAAAAGAAGGGTATCCGCTTATGCCATAATTTTCTCCGGAGCTAAGCCCTTCTTGATCGCAAAAAACTATCTCAGCATTATTATATATTGGTCGAATATTTTTAAAAAAATAACCAAAATTATAACTGGTTTCATTTGTAGCATTGACTATTATAGTGTCATGAGCAAGCATATCACCCATAGCCACCATATGAATGGTTTTACTTTTTTCCGTTTTTTTCTCCGATTCAATAACTTTGGAATCGGTATTATTTTCTTTTATTATAGAATTACTATTATTTAATTTTGAATGATTCATAAAAATGATTATTATTACTATAATAATCACTACAAAAATGGCTAATATTAACCCCCAAATCAACTTCTTTTTGTTGTTATTAGTAATCTTCATCTATTATTGAGTATAACAAAAAAATAATTTAAAAAAATTATTAATAATGCTTGAGTTTATTTTAAAAATGCGTCATACTGTTGTCATAAATATATATCAAAGGAGTGGGATCAATGGTAAAAGCTAAAAAGAAAAAAATCGTTAAAGCCAAAGTTGCTAAAAAAGTTGCTTCAGACAATTCTTTTAAGATCATTAAAGACAAAACACCTTTTATGACTTATAAAATTACCGACCAAACGATATATTGGGCAATTTTATTCATTTATATTTTTGCTCTCTCGCTTTGGGTTCTAAATCTTCAAATTGATACAATGGAGATATTAAACAACTTACAATTACAATAAAAGCGTTAATAAATAGTAATCAAATAAATAACCCCCGAAATATGGAGGTTATTTATTAAATTATACATTTAAGCTTTACATTCTAATTTCTGCATCTACACCTGCAGGTAGACTTAGATTCTGTAAACTATCGATAGTTTTTGGTGTTGCATTAGTGATATCTATTAATCGCTTATGTACCCTCATTTCAAAAGCTTCACCACCTTTCTTGTAAACATGAGGTGACTTTACGACAGTAAATGTACTTCTTCTGGTTGGAAGAGGTACGGGACCAGATATATTTGCACCTGTTCTGATTGCTGTATCTATTATTTGTTTAGCCGATTGATCGATGACTTTATGGTCATAGGCTTTAAGACGAATCCTAATTCTTAAATTCTGCTCTTTTTCTGTTGTGGACATATTTCTCCTATATTTATTGTGCTACATCGTAACCTACATTATGGAACAGTTACTATTATGACACTATGTAGTTCTCGATGCGATTATTTAATACAGGCGTAACTATAACACATTTATAAGATATTTTTCAAGTATATGGATATTTAAATACCTCCAAAATTGGAGGTATTTAACAATTAGAAAACTAATTTTATTTTATGATGCTTGTCGCTACACCAGCACCAACTGTTTTACCACCTTCACGAATAGCAAAGGTTTGTCCTTTATCCATAGCGATTGGTGCAAGTAATTTAACTTTGAAAGATACTGTATCACCAGGAATAACAAGTTCTTTATCAGCTGGAAGCTCAACTTCGCCCGTAACGTCAGTTGTACGGAAGTAGAATTGTGGTTTATAACCTTTAGAAAATGGAGTGTGTCTTCCACCTTCTTCTTTCTTAAGAATATATACTTCAGCTTCAAATTCTGTATGAGGTGATAAACTACCTGGTTTAACTACAACTTGACCTCTTTCAATTTGATCGCGTTCGATACCTCTTAATAAAATACCAGCATTGTCTCCTGCTTGACCTTGATTCAGGTTCTTTTTGAATGCTTCAATACCAGTTACGACAGATGACTGAGTTGGACGAATACCAACAATTTCAACTGGGTCATTCAATTTAACAACACCTTGTTCAATACGACCAGTTGCAACAGTACCACGACCTTTGATTGAGAAGACATCTTCGATTGGCATCAAAAATGGCTTATCGAGATCACGGACTGGTTCTGGTATGTAATCGTCAAGAGCTTTTACAAGTTCCATGATTGCATCTTCGGATTCTTTGTCACCTTCAAGTGCTTTTGTTGCTGATCCTTTGATAATCGGAGCATCTTCATCGAAACCATTCTTTGCAAGAAGTTCTCTGATGTCCATTTCAACTAATTCAACTAATTCTGGGTCAGCAAGATCCATTTTATTCAAGAAAACAACGATTTTTGGAACACCAACTTGGTGAGCTAATAAAACGTGTTCACGTGTTTGTGGAAGTGGACCATCGTTTGCTGCAACAACCAATATGGCACCATCAATTTGGGCAGCACCAGTGATCATGTTTTTTATATAGTCGGCGTGTCCAGGCATATCAACGTGAGCATAGTGACGCTTTTCTGACTCATATTCTTGATGTGAAGATGCTATGGTAATTCCACGAGCACGCTCTTCTGGTGCATTATCAATTTGTGCATAAGATACTGGCTTATTTACTGAACTTGGAATCCTTTTTGCTAATACAGCTGTAATAGCTGCAGTTAATGTAGTTTTACCATGGTCTACGTGACCCATAGTACCAACATTCACATGTGGTTTTGTGCGATCAAAATCTGCCATTTGATATTTTCTCCTTTTTTACTATCGCCAAACGACGAATAGTTGATTAATATTTTTGACGAGAGCAATTACAATTACCGCCCCGCGACGTATATATGAAATTGTACAGAAAACAGAGTTATAAGTAAAGTGTTATTTTGATTTATGTATTTTTCGACATATTATTTATTCCATTTAAAAATAAAATGAACCACCTATATAAAAAAATTAAAATGACTGCCTCAACAAATAATAAAGTTATTGTTTTAAAACCAAGAAAAAATGTATAAAGTATCATGGTTAAAAATATAATAAAATAACCAAAAATATAGAACTGTTTAGAGAAGATCGGTAATATTCTTTGAGAAAATATACACAAGTATAAAAAAGTAAATAGCATCGAATACCCGAAAATGTTATGAACTACCGGAAAGCGATCAAATGGAAATATTGCTACACCTAATAAACAAACAGTCACATAACAAAAAGCTTTATAATATGTATTACTTGCTCTGTTAGAAATACTAATGTTCAATTTTTCCGTAGAAATATTTTTAATACTATCCCTGACATTAACCGCTAAGTAATACATCAGTACCGACGAGATAATTAACGTAATATTGAATATATAGGATGAAAAAGTTTCACCTTCGCCTAGTCTACTGAAGTGCCACTGTATCCAACGAACGTCTTCAGTTAAAATACTACTAAAAAAAGATCCTGTTAATAGTACGCCACCAAAAGAATAGGCTAGTTTATGGCTATCCATTTGGTGTAGAAATCTCATACTACTATGATAATTTATTTACCACGTTTTTCAATTATCTCTCGAGATACGTTTGGTGGTACTTCCTCATATTGGGCAAGTTCCATAGTACTTGCAGCTCGGCCTTGGCTCATGGAACGAAGGTCGGTAGTATAACCGAATAAGTTGGCTAGTGGTACAAAGGCTTTCACAAGCTTGACACCAGCACTAAGGTCAGACATTTCTTCAATACGGCCACGTCGGGCGTTAAGATCACCGATAACGTCACCCATAAAGTCTTCTGGTGTGGTTACCTCTACATGCATAACTGGTTCAAGCAATATTGGGTTGGCTTGTTTAATACCTTCACGTGTTGCAAGAGCACCAGCAAGTTTAAAGGCTAATTCCGAAGAGTCAACATCGTGATAGCTACCATCATATAAAGTTGCTTTCACATCAACTACAGGATATCCTGCAATTACACCACCATCAAGTGTTTCACGAACACCCATTTCTACAGGCTTACGATATTCTTGCGGGACAACACCACCCTTAATTACGTCTATAAATTCAAAGCCTTTTCCAGGTTCGTTTGGTTCAAATTTAATCCAGACGTCACCGTATTGACCACGACCACCTGATTGCTTGACATGACGACCCTGAACACTAGATGTACCTTTGATTGATTCACGAAATGCAACTTGAGGTTCGCCAATATTTGCTTCGACTTTAAACTCTCTTTTCATGCGATCAATTAGAATGTCTAGATGTAACTCACCCATCCCTGACATAATCGTCTGGCCAGTCTCTTCATCTGTATGAACACGAAAAGTTGGATCTTCCTCAGCTAGTCTTTGTAATGCAATACCCATTTTTTCCTGATCTGATTTTGTCTTAGGCTCAACGGCAATTGATACTGGCGGTTCAGGAAAAGAAATTGCCTCCAATAATATAGGGTGTGCTGAATCGCATAAGGTAGCTCCAGTAAATGTGTCTTTAAGTCCAACAACAGCTGCTATATCACCAGCACTAATACCGTCAATATCTTCACGTTTGTCAGCATGCATACGAACAATGCGACCAATTCGTTCTTTTTCACCTGTCGTTGTATTAAGAACGTACGAACCAGCAACCATTTTTCCACTATAAACTCTAACGAAAATTAATTTCCCAACAAATGGATCCGTGGCGATTTTAAAAGCAAGTGCAGCCATAGGTTCAGTTTCGTTAGGTTTTCGCTCGATGTCATCACCAGTTTTAGGATTTTTACCCCAGATTGAATCAATATCAATAGGAGATGGTAAGTATTCGATAACTAAATCCAAAATTTTTTCGACTATTGCTCCACGACCATCTCCACCTGTTACTAGATAAAAATCGCCAGCCAGTACACGCTTACGTAATGCTTTTTTTAACTCTTCAATTGTAATCGACTCTTCGCCTTTATCTAAAAACCTCTCAAACAGTTCGTCATCAGCTTCGACTGCTGCTTCGACTAATAAACTTCTGGCATTCTTTGCTCTTTCTAGCATATCAGCAGGTATATCACCAACAATTAACTCATGGTCGGAATAATCCTTATATGTGTAAGATTTCATATCAATCAAATCAACTACACCGTTTATATCTTTTTCAAACCCAATCGGAAGATGTATTGGAAGAGCATTTTTTGATAATCTTCTATGTATAGAATCTAATGACTTGAAAAAATCTCCACCAGTTTGGTTTATTTTATTAATAAAACATATCCTTGGAACACTGTACTTGTTAGCTTGTCGCCAAACCGTTTCAGATTGAGCCTCGACACCCATTTTTCCATCAAAAACAACTACGGCACCATCAAGAACACGCAAAGAGCGTTCAACTTCTGCGGTGAAGTCGATGTGACCCGGAGTATCTATAATATTTACTTTATGATCTCTCCAAAAAGTCGTAACAGCTGCAGAAGTAATCGTAATACCACGTTCTCGCTCTTGTTCCATCCAGTCGGTAGTAGTTTCACCTTCATGGACTAAACCAATTTTATGTGACAAACCAGTACGATATAAAATACCTTCTGTCGTAGTAGTTTTACCAGCATCAATATGAGCAATAATACCTATATTGCGGATATCCTTTAAAGCGACTTGTTTTTCAGCCATATTATTTCCTTTATTTTTTACTTTTTATAATTAAACACGTGCAAAGTGAGCAAACGCACGGTTAGCTTCGGCCATTCGATGGGTATCTTCTTTCTTTTTGAAAGCTCCACCAGTTTCGTTATAGGCATCAACTATTTCTGCTGCAAGACATTGTGCATAAGATTGTCCGGTGCGAGCTCTTGCTGATTGAACCAACCAGCTAAAGGCAAAATGAAGTTGACGATGACCTTGAATAGGAAATGGAATTTGATAGTTAGCACCACCAACACGACGTGATTTTACTTCAAAATTTGGCGAAATATTCTTTAGTGAAGATTCAAATACTTCTAAAGGATTTTCGCTCCCAAGTTTTTTAGCTGCAATTTCAAGAGCTTCGTATATAGATTTTTCTGACAAATGTTTTTTACCATCAAGCATCGATTTATTAATTAATCGTTGAACAAGTATGCTCTGATATTTTCTATCTGGATTTAATCTTCTTTGAAGACTAGTCGTTACTTTCCTTGGCATTATTTACTCTCTTTCTTGGTACCGTACTTAGATCGACCTTTTTTGCGTTTTACAACACCTTGTAAATCAAGTGCACCACGCACAATATGATAGCGAACACCTGGAAGATCAGGCACACGACCGCCACGAACTAGTACTACAGCGTGCTCCTGAAGATTATGGCCTTCACCACCAATGTATGCCCAAACTTCTTGTTGATTAGTCAAGCGAACGCGAGCGACCTTACGAAGAGCTGAATTCGGTTTTTTAGGTGTTTTTGTCGTCACACGAATACAAACACCTCTTTTCAAAGGGCTGTTTTGATCATAATAATGTGTTTTTAGTGCATTATGAATTTTACCGAGTGCTGGCGACTTCGATTTTTTTATCGCCGTCTTGCGCGGTTTTCGCACTAATTGATTAATTGTTGGCATTAATACTCCTTAAAATATAATTCTCATATTTAAAACATTGGATCAGTTTGATCCGATATATTTACAGATTAAACTCAGCATGTTCTCTCTGTATCATACTTATCAGCTCTTGCGAATTCGTACACATTCAAATAATCCGTTAGCCTGATAAGAGTAAACTCAATTGTGATTATAACAAAAAAACAACAATAAAACAACAAGCCTATCGTAAAACTTGACATAACGTCATACTTATGCTAATATACAGCTTATCAATCATCTATGCTTGAGGCATAAATGAGAGGTAGATCGTTTACAAATTAGATCATTACAGTGCATATCGCTCTGTAAATTAGTATAAAAAGGCGGGTGAATTTTTGCTGATGTTTTTCAAATTTATCGGTTTAACTCTTACTACACTTTCCATTTATGGCGTACATCATTTTGTTAAAGAATACAATTTATGTCAACAAGAGTTAGATAGTGGTGTCGGTAGTTCAGATGAAACGTTTGAAGAAAATTATTGTATGGTTAGCATGGTTACTTATGTAATATTAATTATTATCGTAGTTTTACTTAACCTATTATTACTCGCTCTTATATCGATATTTTTTACTAGTTAACAGTATTGCGATTAAGTGGTCTGCTCCATATTTTTGTTGAGCAGACCACTTATCAATCCATTATCGATATGTACTTTTTTTGTAATGATCTAATTTACATTCTATGTTGAATAGCATAAGTGAATAATAAAAACCCCGGTCTTTTGACTGGAGTTTTTATATTTTAGATTTTTTATTTACTCAGTCAAATCGACATCTTCGGCAATTTCATGTTCAATGTCGAAGTCTGATTCGGGCAATCCGTAACCTACGACACCAGTTCCAACTGGAATTTTGCGTCCAATGATTACGTTTTCCTTCAAGCCATGCAATCTGTCAACGCGTCCACTGATAGCAGCATTTATAAGAACACGAGTCGTATCTTGGAAAGATGCCGCAGATAAGAAACTGTCAGAAAAGATTGAAACCTTGGTAATTCCTAATAGTAATTGAGTATAACTAATTAATTCTTTTCCAGCAGATACTAAATCATTATTAACTTCAACTACTGATGCTTTTGAAACAATATCGCCAGTTACAAATATACTATCACCTGGATCCTCTATCTGAACACGACTAAACATTTGACGTACTATTATTTCTAGATGTTTATCAGCAACGTCCTGACCCTGAGCTGCATAGATACGGAGAACTTCATTAATTATATATCGTTGAGTTGCTTCTATACCCTTAAGCCTCATTAAATCATGTAGATTGATTGAGCCTGTTGATAAACGATCGCCCGGTTCTACTACGTCTCCCGCACTGACGGTTAATTGCATATTTCCTGGCACATCATAGCGAACTGGCGAACAAGCATTGGCAGCTAAAATTAAAGATTCTTCAGTAACCTCAACTACACCGTCAAATGGTGCAATTAAAGGTTTAGTTTCGCTTTCACCTGTTGCTAAAATATCACCAGCTTTGATATCACTGCCAGATTTAACAATTGCTGTTCGTCCTTCAAGTTTAATATTTTCTATGTGACCTGATTCAGGGGTAACTTGAACAATATATTTGTTGCCCTCTTCCCAAATATCAACAACTCCTGCAACTTCAGAAATTTTTGCTTGACCCTTTGGAGTTCTAGCTTCAAATAATTCTTCAACTCGAGGCAAACCTTGAGTAATGTCTCCACCGGCTTCACCACCTTTATGGAAGGTTTTTAGAGTTAGCTGTGTTCCAGGTTCACCAACAGATTGAGCAGCGATTACGCCTACAGGCTGATCTTTCTCTACTAAATTACCTGTGGCCATATCAATCCCATAGCTCTTTCGAGGTATACCTCTTAAGCAATTAGTCGAAAGTACTGATTTAATTTTGACACTTTCGATAGATTCATCAGCCTCTATGCTATTAGCAATTTCTCTGTTAATTATTTGGTCTGCCATTATATAACCTGGGATATCTTCGGCTGTATATCTTCCAACTAAACGATTACCGAAATTAATCATAGTTAGTTCTGATTCACTACGATAAATTTTAAAGCCTCCATCAATAACATTTTCGTCATCATCAACCGTAAATACATCCTGAGACACATCAACCAAACGCCTAGTTAAATATCCTGCATCTGCAGTCTTTAGTGCGGTATCGATAAGACCCTTGCGTGCACCTCGCGTAGCCACGAATTGTTCAAGAGAACTTAAACCGTCTTTATAATTTGAACGAATAGGTAATTCTATTTCATGGTTGTTTGAATCAACCATAATACCAATCATTGCTGAAGCCCATTTTACGTTGCTAATATCGCCTCGAGCACCTGAGTTGACCATAACACTAATACTGGTGTCCATATCACGTAATTTTTCTTGTAGGAAATCTGCAATTTTTCGATCAACAGCTCTCCATGTAGCAATTGTAAGATTATATCTTTCATCCTCAGTAATCAAACCTTGATCAAATTGTTCTGAAATAAGTGTTGTTTTGGCATCGCCTTCAGCCACAAATTCGTCAATTTCGCTAAATTGAACATAGTCATCTTTACCTGTTGATACTGCTGCAATAGTTGCAAATCTAAATGCCAAACCTTTCATACGGTCAGCTACGCGAGCTGTTTCTTCGGCATCATACTTGTCAAATATTTTCGCTAACACTTTCTTTAATTGTTTTTTGCTTTGAGGCAAATTATCGTAAGGGAAATCTTCAGGCAAGATATCATTAAAGAATACTCTCCCAAGAGTTGTTTCACGCATTTCTCCTCGATAAAATACTCGAATTGGACTTTGAAGTTTAAGTACTCCAGCATCATAAGCCATTTCTGCTTCATATAACGAACTATATGTTTTTATATTTTCCACTTTTTCAAGTTTCTTTTCATAAGTTAAGTAATAGTTTCCAAGAACAACGTCTTGACCGATGCTCAATACTGGAGATCCGTCAGCTGGTTTAAGTAAATTATTAGTTGCACTCATTAACTCTCGTGCTTCAGCTTGTGCTGCATCAGATAGTGGTAAATGAACTGCCATCTGATCTCCATCGTAATCGGCATTAAAACCGTTAGCTACAAGTGGATGTAATTGAATAGCTTTACCCTCAACCAGCACTGGTTGAAAGGCTTGTATTGATAAACGGTGAAGCGATGGGGCACGATTTAAAAGTACATATTTACCTTCAATAACAGCGTCAAGTGCATCCCATACGACTGCATCGCCAGATTCAATCAGACGAGTTGCTGAACGAATATTAAATGCGTATTCATTTTTTATTAACCAGCTTATAACAAATGGCTTGAAGAGTTCTATCGCCATCTGTTTTGGTAAACCACATTCGCTAATTTTTAATTTTGGACCAACAACAATTACTGAACGGCCAGAATAGTCGACACGTTTTCCGAGCAAATTTTGTCGGAAACGACCTTGCTTACCCTTTAACATATCGCTAATTGATTTAAGCCTACGACGACCGCCTGTTGCATTGACCGCTCTATTACCTCTTGCAGCACTATTATCTATCAAGGCGTCAACAGCTTCTTGAAGCATACGCATTTCATTGCGACGAATAACTTCGGGAGCGTTTAAATCAATCAATTTCTTTAGACGGTTATTCCTGTTTATTACTCGACGATACAAATCATTTAAATCAGAAGTAGCAAAACGTCCACCAGTCAATTGCACCATTGGGCGCAAATCTGGAGGTATAACAGGCAATACAGTAAGAGTTAAGCTATTAGGTTTAATACCAGCTATGTGCATTCCTTCAAGCATTTTTAGTCTTTTTAAAATTTTCTTTTCTCGTTGACCTTTAGCTACAGAAACCTCTTCAGTAAGCTTAGCAATCAATTTTGGAAGTTCAATCTCATCAAGTAACGTCTTGAGAGCCATACCGCCCATACCAACTTCAACTAATTCTTCGTATTCTTCTGGAAGATTACGATAGTCTACTTCGCTAATTAATGCTCCTTTAACTAGACCTTCAAGTTGAAGTTTCTTTGATAGATAATTATCATTTAGTTCTTCTAATTCTTTAGATTGTCGTTCAGCAAGAGCTTTGATGTCAGCATTTTCATCACCAGAAACGGTGTCAGCCTCTTTTTCGTAGCGAATCTTTATAGCTACTTTACCAGCTTCAAATTCTGCCTCAATATCAGCTAACATTTGTTCGCGTTTTTCATCATCTGATTTCAAAATTACATAAGTTGCGAAATAAGCAATTCGTTCGATATTGCGAACAGTAATCCCTAGTAACAAGCTCATGGCACTTGGTATACCACGCATGAACCAAATGTGTGCAACAGGTGCTGCAAGAGTAATGTGACCCATTCGTTCACGTCGTACTATCGATTTTGTGATTAATTCACCGTTTTTATCAACAGCTGCTTCTCTTGAACGAACACCTTTTAATTTGTTGTCATGAGGATTAATATCTTTTACTGGTCCAAAAATTCTTTCACAAAACAAACCATCACGTTCAGGCTTTTGGGTACGATAATTAATAGTTTCTGGTTTCGTTACTTCTCCATTACTCCATTTCAAAATATCTTCGGGACTTGCGACTGTTAAGCGAATAGCATTAAAATCCGTAATCCCAGTAGTTGCAATAATTCGCGACATATTATAACTCCTCCTCTATTTCGACTTCTTCGTCAATATGCATACCATCATCTAATGTGATATCTCCATCAGTTTCACTAACTATAGTTTCGTCCAATTCTTCTTGAACGATTACGTCACTTGTATCACTTACTTCTTTGATCATCTGTGCTGCATCGATGATTGCATCTTCGGATTCATCCAATAAATCAACCTTCAAGCCTAATCCTTGCAATTCTTTAACTAACACGTTGAACGATTCGGGCAATTTTGGACCAACGATTGGTTCACCTTTTATGATTGACTCGTAAGCTTTTGCACGACCATACACATCGTCTGATTTGATTGTTAGCATTTCTTGAAGAGTAGAGGCTGCTCCATAAGCTTCAAGTGCCCATACTTCCATTTCACCAAATCGTTGTCCACCATTTTGGGCTTTACCACCGAGAGGTTGTTGAGTAACCATTGTATAAGGTCCAGTTGAACGTGCGTGAATCTTATCAGAAACCATGTGATGAAGTTTGATCATATGCATGACACCGACGGTCGTTCTTTCCTCAAATAGTTCTCCATTTAGACCGTTATATAATTGAAATTTTCCATCGCTTGAAAAACCAGCTTTTTCAAGTTGTTCGCTTATTATCTCATTTGATACACCATTAAACGAAGGAGTTGCAACTTTATAACCTAAAGCTCTAGCTGCCATTCCTAAATGAGTCTCAAACAGCTGTCCAATATTCATACGAGAAGGAACACCGAGCGGGTTAAGAACAACATCAACTGGAGTACCGTCTTCTAGGTACGGCATATCTTCTATTGGTAATATTCTTGCTACTACACCTTTATTTCCGTGACGACCTGCTAATTTGTCTCCTACACTTATTTTTCTTAACTGAGCTACAAAAATTTGAATTTGCATTAAAACGCCAGCCTTTAATTCATGGCCATTCTCGCGACTAAATACTTTAACGCCTACGACTTTTCCACCACCAGCGTTATTCATTCTTAGTGAAGTATCCCTGACGTCTTTGGCTTTTTCTCCAAAAATTGCTCGTAGCAATCTCTCTTCACTTGATAACTCTTGTTCGCCTTTTGGAGTAATTTTTCCGACCAAAACATCACCAGCTTTTACTTCTGATCCGATTTGGACGATACCATTTTCGTCTAGATGTCTTAGTGATTCTTCGCTTACATTTGGTATATCGCGGGTCACAATTTCATTGCCTAGTTTAGTCTCTCGAACTTCGATGTTGTAGTCTTTGATATTTATACTAGTCAAAGAATCGTCTTGTACAACTCTACTAGATAGAACGATTGCATCGTCCATGTTATAACCACCCCAAGGCATAAATGCTACCAAAAGATCTTTTCCTAATGACAATTCACCATCTGCAATTGACGCACCTTCAATAAGAATGTCGCCTTTTTTAACTTTTTGTCCACGTGTCACGCGTACTTTTTGGTTTATTGAACGATCATCATTACTTTTTTCGAAATGAATCAATCCGTAGACTTTAATACCGTCTTTGTATTTAATATGAATTTCATCGGCATCAGCTTTTACTACTTCACCATCTGCACTAGCAAGAACTAATTGGCTAGTATTTTTCGCAATTTCTGCTTCGATTCCAGTTCCAACAGTTGGAGATTCTGGTATCAATAGAGGTACTGCTTGTTTTTGCATAGCTGAACCTGTAAGAGCACGGTCAACTCGGTCTTTCTCAATAAAAGGAATAAGAGCTGATGATACACCTAATATTTGCTTGTGTGCTGCATCGACATAAGTCACTTCTGTCGCATCAACTTGTTCTGGTAAGATTCCGTTTCGAGCACTGACTCGTTCGTCAGCAAATGATCCGTCTGGATTCAGTTTTACACTTGCATCAGCAATAACTTCTGTAGCTTCTTGAGATGCATCTAGATATTCAACTTTGTCAGATACTATTCCATTTTCGACCTTTAAATAAGGTGTTTCAAGGAAACCATATTCATTGACTCGAGCATAAGTAGCTAGATTTAATACCAAACCAATATTTGCACCTTCAGGAGTTTCTACGACACATATTCTTCCGTAGTGAGTAGGATGTGCGTCACGGACATCAAAACCTGCCCTTTCGCGACTTAGTCCACCAGGACCCATCGAACTTAGTCGACGTTTATGTGAAAGTTCAGACAAAGGATTTGTTTCATCCATTAACTGGGATAATTGTGAACTTGCAAAGAATTCACGAACAGCTGCAACCACTGGGCGTGCATTGATTAACTGACTTGGAGTAACAGTTTCAATTTCTGTAATACTCATACGGTCCATAGCATTTCGTTGCATTCTTAACATTCCAACTCTAAATTGTCGTGCAACTAATTCACCGACTAATTTTATACGGCGATTAGATAGAGCATCGATATCATCAGGTGCTTCTTGAGAATTATTCAATCTAATTATTTCTCTTACTATCTCTGTTAAGTCAGTTAACTGGAATACTCGGTTTTTTGTCGTATTAGGAACATTTAAATGTAATCTTTGATTTAGTTTATATCTACCTACACGGCTATAATCAAAACGTTTAAAATCAAAAAACATTCTTTCAATCATACTGCGGGCATTATCTACGGTGGCAAGATCACCAGGACGTAAACGACGGTAGACTTCAATCAATGCCTCGTTAGTGCCTCTTGATGGATCTTTTTCTAGTGTCGCGTCAATATACTTGAATTCTCCGTTGTCAATATCATCAAATAAACTTTTTATTTCTGATGTTTTACTATATCCAAGTGCTCGAAAGAGCGTAGTTATAGGTAATTTACGACGACGATCGATTTTTACGTATATAACGCCATTTGTGGCAGTCTCAAATTCTAACCAGGCACCTCTGCCAGGAATTAATTTCGCACCGTAAAAATTGCGAGTTGGAGTAGTATCAGCGGTAAAAAATACACCAGCACTACGGATTAGTTGCGACACTACAACCCGTTCTGTGCCATTTATAATAAAAGTACCTCTCTCTGTCATCCAAGGATAATCGCCGAGGTATACTTCTTGTTCTTTTACCTCACCAGTAATTTTATTAATTAGTTCAACATTTACATGTAATGGTGCGTCGAAGGTAATATTGTTCTCTTTGGCAAACTTTTCACTATTTTTTGGGTCTTGAAAAGAATATTGATTAAATTTTAATGATAGTTTCTGACCAGTGTAATCTTCAATTGGATTTAGCTCAGAAAAAATCTCGCCCAAACCATTTTCGACGAAATCACGCCAACTATCTTTTTGATGAGTTATTAGATTTGGTATTTGGAGTGCTGTGTCATCTTGGGTAAAAAAGACACGTTTAGCACTACTCGTCTTGGCTTTTGCCATAAATTATAGTACTCCTTATAGATGAATTGTAATTATTTCCGCTTCATTGTAAGCGAAGGGTTTCTTTGGCGCCGAAGATTCCCTTAACTGAGGTCGTCAATTGTATATGCCACTAATACAAAAAGACATAGATAACCACAGCTACACTACTTCTTGTAATTATTATTTAGTATTATAAACAAATTGTCAACACTATTTGTTAGGAGTAATTATATTTTTATGATTTCGTAATTATTTCGTCAACCAGACCATATTCTTTTGCTTCTTTTGGTGACATCCAATAATCTCTCTCCATATCATCTTTGACTTTAGATAATTTTTGACCAGTGTTTTTTGCTAATAGTTCAGCCAACATTTCTTTCACTGCAATTCCCTCTTTGAGATCAATCTCCATATCAGTAACTTTTCCTCGCGTTGCATGACTCGGTTGATGAATCATCACTTTGCTATGTGGCAACAAAAACCTCTTACCTTTCGCACCACTCGATAGCAAAAACGCACCCATACTGGCCTGTAACCCGATACCGATTGTCTGAACATCAGGCGAAATATACTGCATTGTATCGTAGATTGCCATTCCGTCATAAACACTACCGCCAGGGCTATTAATATATAGCTTTATATCTTTTTTAGGGTCAGTATAGGCTAGATGTAATAGCTGTGCTACCACTGTATTAGCAGATGCCTCGTTAACTTGTTCTCCTAAAAATATAATTCTTTCATTCAGAAGACGAGAGTAAATATCAAAAGCTCGCTCACCTTCGTATGTTTTTTCGATAACCGTAGGTATTAAATAATTTGATGCTTTATTCATAATATTTATTGTATATAAAATTAGCACTCAAATCAAGCGAGTGCTAATGACAAAATATTTCCCTCAATCATTGATTGAGGGAAAAGGGAAGCGATGGCTTATCTAAAACTGAGATTTAAAAATAAGAATGAACAGATACTAGTCCAATACATTATCGTGGTGTTTCTCCATGTAATATAGTTAGAACTATTTGTTAGTAAAACTGTACCATTAACATCTATGGCTATCGAGTATGCACAAAGTGCGATAATAAAAGCTATTGCACTTATTACGTAATATAAACCGCATTTATTATATTTAAAAATATTTGCATATAGTAATGGTTGAATGATAATCAAGATAGCACCATAAGTTATTGACATAATATCAATTACCAACCAGTCCACCTCCTTGTTATATATAAAAGAGCCATTTTCCCTAGTGTTATATTTGTATATAAACTAAATTTTGTCAATCTAATTAAAATTCAGATTATTTTTTATTCAATTCTAATAATTTTTCAACTGTTTTTTCAGTTAATAATCTATTAGCGATATCACGACGAACTTCGGGATTATCAAATTGTTTCAAGGCTTCAGCATTGTTGGTATATTGTTGTTTGAACATTTCAACTCGATTATCTAATTCTTCTGTTGTTGCTTCAATCTTTTCTATTTTACTTAGTTCGGCTAAAACTAATCCAGATTTAACACGTTTTTCTGCAATTAATTTTATTTCCTTATCAATCCAAACTTGTTTTGACTCAAAACCATTACTTTTCAAGTATTGATCCAAGGAAAGTCCTTGATACATTAAATTATTCGTAAAGTCTTTTTCTATCGACTCAATCTGATCATTAATTAAAACTTCTGGCATTGGAACATGACTTTTTTCTACAAGTTGGTTTACTAAATCTTCTTTCGTTTTTTCTGCAAGTTCACGTTCTTTTTGTTTCTTGAGCTCTGTTTTTATATCAGTTTTTAATTCCTTTAAAGTTTTGAATGGACCCGCTTTTTGAGCAAGAGAATCATCAATCTCAGGCAACGTAAGCTCGTAAACTTTCTTTAAAGTCACGGAAAAAGTGACTTTTTTACCCTTCATTTCATCACTGTTGTAATCATCTGGAAAAGTCAGGTCTAAATCAAAAATATCACTTTCTTTATGTCCAACAATACCTTCTTCAAATCCAGGAATAAATTGACCTGAACCAAGTTCTAGATTGAAATCTTTACTAGAGCCACCTTCGAATACAACACCGTCTTTTTTACCAACAAAATCTATCAATACTTCGTCTTTTATCTTGGCAACTTTTTTCACTTCTTTCTTTTGGATTAAGCTTCGTCTGATTCGTTCGATAATTTCATCGACATCTTTTTCTGATACAGAAATTTTTTCATCTGTAATTTTCAATTTCTTGTAATCACCAAGTTTAATGTTCGGTAGTATTTCTACTTCAGCAGTAAATTCAAGAATTTCATTTGGAACAAATTTACGTATACTAACCATCGGCCTGTCTAAAACTTGTATTTTTTCTTTGACAAATGCAGTCGCAATTGCATTATTCAGTGCATTTTCTATTGTTTGTTCTTGTAGTACATTCGGGTCGATATTTTTTTTAGCTATTGAAACCGGCGTTTTCCCTTTACGAAATCCTGATACCTTGACATCACGAGTTAATTTTACCGTTGCAACTTGCTCTGCAATAGATAGCTCTCCAGCATCAATAATAACCGTTAGTTCAACTTTTGTGTCTGATATATTTTTGATAGTAGTCTTCATCAGATTATCTTTACATTATTATCTTTAAATTACAACATTTCTCATTAAAATAATGAAAATTAAAAATCACAATTCTTAAATTTAACTTATCAGGGTTCCAACCCTGATAATATTTCTCTGTAACCAGACATACATAGCGATACCGGCTGCAACACCGACGTTGACTGAACGGGTCGAGCCAAATTGTTCAATCATAATGGTTTTTTCTGCCTCCATTTTCATCTCTTTGCTTAACCCTGGTCCTTCACCGCCAAAAACAAAAACTGATTTTTTAGGCAATTCGGAATCATTCAAATTTTCTGCACCATGGACGATATCAAATGCAATAATGTGACGATTTTCTGATTTCATCTTATTAACGAATTCTTGAACGGTTTTATAATGAACGATATTCATATAACGATCAGTAACCATCGCACCTCGACGATTCCAATGTTTTTTGCCTATGATATGAACTGTATCGACATTAAACGCGTTAGCAGATCTAACGATTGAACCAATATTTAAATCGTGTTGCCAATTTTCTACAGCAATATGTAAAGAAGTACGCGATTTATCCAAATCATTTTTTATGGACTCTACTTTCCAATATCTATATTTATCCAGAACATTACGCTTATCGCCATTCTCGAGCAATTCTGGATCATATTTATCATCAATTGGCCAAGGTTTTGGATGTGGTCCTACTCCAATTTCATTTTTATCCATAGATATATTCTATATCAAATAAAATAGCCCGAAAAATATCGGGCTGATTGTAGATAAAAATCTACATTTTATTACATACTGCTAATTCTCTAATCGTAACGATCGAATAATGTTTACAACTTTTCGGTAATTCCGTTCCTAGTATTAGGCGTTGGTTTTTACCATTATATCCAATTGTCAACGGAACCGTCTTTTCGATATCTTTTTCTGCATAATTGATATATAGTCCGGCCATTTTAGGTTGAGGATTGATTTTTCCGTCCTTAATTGATTCTAACCATTTTGGAAAGTATATCGCAGACATTAAAACTTCAAACCCAGCTAAATATTGACCATTTTGTGAAAATGAAGGTAGTTTACCAACATCCACGTGCGAATTTAAATCAATTGCGACCAATTTGACACAAGACGGAAAATTAGAATCATATATAGATTTGATGTTTTCAAAACTTGATTCGGATAAATGCTTACCGTAATCTTTCTTATAACCTTCCGGAGGGTCTATGATTTGCCAAAATTCCCTTATAGTCCTTAGAAGACAACCATTATTATCTTTACTAGGTAAATACGGGACGAGTATCAGGACTTCGGTATCCGTTTTTGGGACAAAGCTTTCAACAATATCATAAGGTATAGAAAAATCGCTTAGGTTCCAATTACGTAATAGATTCAATTGTCTAATTCTTGCAGCTTGCCTTTTCAAAGATTTGTTCCACGGTTTTTTGGGATGATTTTTATCATAGTCATACCAAACTGGACTAACTTGCTTAACGGGATAAGTGCCATCTAATATTCCCTTCAAACCAACAACTACATCTTGAATCCTTAAATCGCCATGAATAATCCTAGAGTTCAAAGCTGAATAGTACGGACTTAACTGTTCAAGATTACTAGATTTTTTCAAAAATACCACTCCTTTTTTTGTTTTAAACACAAAATATATACAGTATGTAATTGTAAAAGAACTGTAATTTATTGTTTCAAGTTAATAATGTCCCAATAATTACTTGATTAAACTAAAAATACATCAAAACATGGTAAATAAATTGAGACAACTAACCACTCCCTTTTTTAAAAAAATTAGCCACCTCAATCTTATTGAGGATAGCGCATTGTATTTATTCATTCTGAATAAATATATAACGCCATTCTCAAATCTCAAGATATGATGTAAAAGTTCTAATATATTATTAACATAAAATGAATAAATATACAATAGTATTTGGTACGCGAGAGAGGACTTGAACCTCCATGCCTTACGGCACTGGCTCCTAAGGCCAGCGTGTCTACCATTCCACCACTCGCGCATGAAATTTATTATAGCAAAATCATCTTAAACTATAAAGTGGAAAAATAACAACTATTTTCAAGATGTTGCTTGTGCTATCATAAATAAAGTAATACTGCGAGGGTAATATTTAATGAGTAAAATTGCACAATATCTTAATGAACATATTTTGGGTGAAGTATACAATGCTGATTCTATTCGAAAAAAATTCTCACGCGATGGAAGTATTTTAACCATTCTCCCTGAAATGGTAATCAATCCAAGAGTTACTAATGATATTCGAAAAATCGCTAGATTTACTTGGCAATTAGCCGAAAAAGGTCATGTCTTGCCGATGACCGTTCGAGGTTCAGGATCTGACAAAAACGGTGGAGCTATTGGTAAAGGAATAATTATAAACACTATCGCCCACATGAATAAGGTATTATTTGTAAATCCAAAAAATAAAGACCAGTTTGTACATACTCAACCAGGTGTTAGATTCGGAGCATTAAATCAGGTGTTAGAGTCTAATGGAACATACATTCCAGTTTATCCGTCAAGTGCTGAATACAGTACGATTGGAGGTGCTGTCGCTAATAATTATAGTGGTCAATACTCTGGTGTTTATGGTCCTATCGGAGCGTTTATATCAAGAATGGAAATAGTTTTGGCTAATGGCGACATTATTGAGTCAAGTAGAATTACTAGTCGTGATTTAGACAAAAAAAAGGGATTGCAAACCTTTGAAGGTGAAATTTATCGAAAAATTGACGGTATTTTAGAAGATAATAAAGATATTATTTTCGATAAAATTAAATACGAAAAAAGAGATAATATTGGATACCCAGGTATCGCAAAAGTAAAAAGACGCGATGGTTCCTTTGATTTATCGCCATTATTTATCGGCAGTCAAGGAACATTAGGGATTATTTCTGAAATCGTACTAAGGGTAGAGTATTACAATGATACAGAATCCATTATCGTTGCTACGTTTGATAGTGCAGAAATAGCAAGAGACACCGCAGATATTATGATGAATTTACAACCATCTTCATTAGAAATCTTTGATGGTGAACTTTATAAAATGGCATTAGCTTACGGGAAAACATATCCATTCTTTAATTCCGATAATAAAAATATCGAATGCGTAATGTTTATGAGTTTCAATGATTTTAACGAAAGAACTCAACGTAACAAGGAAAAACAAGCACTTAAAAAACTTTCAAAAATTAATGCATCGGTATTCTCAACAGGCAGTAAATATCCAAACGAAGAATTATATGCAATTAGAGATGTTTTTGCTACAGTTATGCAACCTAAATTAAAAGAGGAATCAATGCCACCAATAATCGACGGGGCATCAGTTGCCAACAATAGACGGGAAGAATTCATTGATGAATTGAATGAACTTGCCAAAAAACATCATGTTACACTTCCGATGCACATCCGATGGCTTGATGGAGTAATAAATGCTCGTCCAACTTTGAATTTACATAGCGTAAGCGACAAACAAAAAGCATTGAAGTTAATTTCTGATTATATTGATCTCGTTGCTAAGTTTGATGGAAATATATCGGCCGATTCAAGTGAAGGTAGGTTGAAAGCTACCGCATCCCGTTTACAAATTGATAAAGATTTACTAGATGTTTATGATCAAATTCGAAAAGTATTTGACCCATTTGGGACTCTAAACCCTGGTGTTAAACAAGATTCTGACTTAAAAACATTAATATCACAGCTTAACCCAGATTACGGTATGACTGACATCTCAATGTACTCACCCACTGATTAAAATTTGCTTAACTTATAAAATAACGTTATTCTAAAATGTATTATTAGTACATGCGCGAGTGGTGAAATGGTAGACACGCTAGCTTCAGGTGCTAGTGCCGTAAGGCATGGAGGTTCAAGTCCTCTCTCGCGTACCAAAATAAAAAGATGGCCTTTATGGGTCATCTATTTATTTGATATGATAATTTTTACCTTTATCCCTAGCATGGAGGTGAGACCTGCAAGTCTGCGGGTCGCAAGGGAATATTCCGATGCAATCTGCGATTGCATTCGTGAATTTTCGGGGTCGCGAAACGTGACCAAGTCCTCTCTCGCACAATAAATATAATAAATATTTATCGTGATACTATTATTTTTTCTATTGCTGATGGATTCGTTTCGGTAGCTGATGGATTCGTTTCATTAATTTCTGAAGTTGATAAACTGTATTCAATTGCCGTTAAATCAGAAAGAGATGATGATGGTATAGATTCGGTGATAGTTGGGGTTTTACATATACTAGTGTCACAGTTTACGATAGTACCATTATAAGTATATTTAGCAATAAACATATCGGAAGTCGCACCACTAACACCAAAAGAAGTCGATCCTGTTACAGCATAGCCACCATCGGTAGTATGTATGATTGATTTGCCATAATCACTTCCAGTTCCCCCCAACCTAATATGTAGGAATCATTACATTTACCAAGTATTGATGTACTGATCAAAGACGATATGTAGTAGGATAGCGAGTCATTATGAGTGGCAGTCAAACAATAAAAATTTACTTCGCTAATATTAGTATAATTGAATACTACGTCCTGACTGGGTATCAAACCATTGCCAGAATTAGCTAATTCTTTCGTGGCTGGATATTTTCTATTACTACTACTAAATTCATCCATTTCTAAAATGTCTGAGGCTCTCTTTAAATCTGATTGCAATAAAACAATTTTTGATTTTTGAGTAATATCATTATAAGAAACAAAAGTTATAGCAATTAAAATCCCGATTATTACTATAGTTATAAGAAGTTCAATAATTGTAAATCCATCATAAAACTTTGTTTTTATATTTTTCTTAATTTTAATCATCAAAATGTTTCCTTAATTTATAATTAATTACAAATAGTTATAACATAATCATTATAATCAAGATTATATAAGTAATAACAAAATAACGGCTCAAAGAGCCGTTATTTCTTACGATAGAACGTTAGTGTCGCGTTACCGTAACTACGATTGTCCACCACAACAACTTCATTAACGAGCGGCACTGCACCTCTACCTGAATATGATAATAACATAAGCCCGTTTGGTTTTAAAAGACCACCTAATCGCGAAACTGTGGAAAACTGTGGATCATTAAAGGGTGGATCAGCAAAAATTATATCAAAAAAATTATCTTGATTTTTATCTATCCACGTACTTGCACTCATTTTTAATATTTTAGAATTTTCTTCTAAGTTAAAACTTTTGATATTTTCCTGCAAAATCTTGCATGCTAAATTATCCCGTTCAATGAATGTTACGTTTGAAGCACCTCGACTTAATGCTTCTATTCCAAGCGAACCTGAACCTGCAAAAATATCTAAGACTTTTGCTCCAACGATTTCATCTCCAATGATATTAAATAAAGACCCTCTTACTCTATCCCCCATGGGATGAGTAGTTTTACTACCAGGCGTTTTAATCGTTCTACCGCCATATATACCGGATATTATGCGTAAAATCACTTTTCTTTCTCCGCAAGAATTAATGCTTGATACCAAGCTAAGACAACAGTTTTAATAATTTCTGGTATTAATTCTTTTCTTGTTTTCGAAGCAAGACTTCGTGTCCAACCATTTTTATAATAAGAATCGTACATTTTTAGACTATCAATTTTACTTAGAGAATCCAAAAACATAATTTCAAATCCAACCTTTTCTAAAACTATAATGTCATTTCGACTCGGTCCATTTTTTTTAAATTTATCACCAGCAATAGCTGAAGACACCCCCATTTCAAACATTACATGAGCCATCATTACACCACCACCACCCCAGTATTGCCAATTTTTTGAAATAGTGTCTATGCTATTTTCTCCACGTATCAAACCTTTATCTTTTATAGAATTTCTTTTACTTTGAGGTTTGCCCCATAGTTCTTCAATTTTTTCATCAAGAGGGTAATGATGTGGCGGACTCAGACCATCAACTACCGCATGTGCCATCCAAGAAGCTTCAAAAGCTGATCTTTCTTTATTGTCTTCTTTAAGAGCTTTAGTTAAATTATGCATATGATCACTAATAATATTTAATAAATGACTACTGTGAATATTCTTTGGATCGATAAAATGCCAAGGAACGTCTTCGGATTTATTAACATGCTTCAAGGCATCAGGACCATTAATTCCTTCAAAATGAATAATATTTTTTGCAGATGGAAAAAACGAATTTTTTGGTATAAATTTATTCAATTCTCGTCTGGCAACTCTGTCAATTTTTTGATGAACTCCGACTATTCGTCCCGATCTTTTACTAAGTGTTATTCCTGCATACATATGAATTCTCTTTATTAATTTAATGTAGTTAAACGTTGATAATATTCAACTCCATGTGATAATTGTTTATATTGTAGCAAATCAATACCGGATTCTACGAAATTTTTTGCTTGTTTTTGGACCCGAGAAATTAATTTCGTATCTGATAAATTTGCAATTTGCAAATTTAATGGTCCATGTTGTGCTCGGCCATATATCTCA
The DNA here is from genome assembly GCA_035399865.1 of Candidatus Saccharimonadota bacterium. Taxonomy (GTDB): domain Bacteria; phylum Patescibacteriota; class Saccharimonadia; order Saccharimonadales; family Saccharimonadaceae; genus UBA1547. Next base: position 79,356 of record DAOPJW010000001.1, on the reverse strand, counting down.
CCAGGACCTCGTAAACGAAGATCCACCTCTGCCAAATAAAATCCGTCGTTGCTATTTTCGATTTCTCGGAGTCGTTTTGTAGGTTTTTCGCTAGTACTATTCATCAGATAACAATAACTCTGATATTCACTACGCCCAACTCTGCCACGTAATTGATGTAATTGAGATAATCCAAAACGATCAGCATTTTCTATTACTATTATGGTTGCATTAGGTACGTCGACACCAACTTCAACTACTGTAGTACTAACTAAAATATCGATATTCCCTTCAGAAAAGATTTTCATTACTGATTCTTTTTCATCGGATTTCATTTTTCCATGGAGTAAACCAATGCGACGATGTTTAAATATTGAGTTTTTAAGTTTATTAAATTCTTCTTGAACGCTTTTTAATTCATTCGCTATATTATTTTCTATAAGACTACAGATTACATAAGCTTGCCGACCCGATTTGATTTCGTCGTCAATTATTTTATATAATTGAGGCCTACTATTAGGGGACCAAATTTTAGTAATTATTGGTTTACGATTTTTTGGAAGTTCATTTAGTATACTGATGTCAAGTTCTCCATATAAAGTTAGAGACAAGCTCCTTGGTATCGGTGTTGCCGTCATGGTAAGTAAATGAGGCATAAATTTAGATTTTTTCAGTAGTTGTTGACGTTGATTTACTCCAAATCTATGCTGTTCGTCAATAACAACGAAACTTAATTTATGGAATGTTACCGATTCTTGTATTAGGGCATGAGTTCCGACAACAACATCAATTTCGCCGTTGGCAATATTTTTGTAAATAATTTTTCGGTTATTTCCTTTTACACTTCCTGTTAATAATCCAATCTTTATATTAAAAGGTTTCAGTAAGCTTTCTAATGTATTTGCATGTTGTTTTGCTAATACCTCTGTTGGTGCCATCAATGCGGTTTGAAAACCATGATTAGCTACCTGACAAGCTACCAAGCCTGCAACAACAGTTTTTCCAGAGCCAACATCACCCTGGAGCATTCTGTTCATTGGAGTATTTTTACCCAAATCTTGGATAATTTCCCAAGATGCTACTCGTTGAGATGCAGTTAAATCAAAAGGTAATTTTTTTACGAAATTTTCCGCGACAGATTTGTTAAAAAGTATCTGCCATCCAGATAATTTTGAATTTTCACTACGATTGAGTTGACTGGCAAGTAACATCTGAAACAATTCCTCAAACGCCAATCTCTCTCTAGCTTTTTCGATGTCATTTAACTTTTCAGGAAAATGAATTTTAGTAATTGCTTGGTTATAAGATAGTAATTTTTCATCTGATATTATTTGTTCTGGAAGTGTTTCTGGCAATATTGAAATTAGAGGCTTTAATTCTGATAAAATTTTTCTAACTAAAGGAATTTTTAAGCCTTTTATGGATTTATAAATTGGTAAAATTCTTCCAGTCTGAACGGGTATCTCACTAACGCGTTCGGCACTGGGATTAGTTAATTGATAACGATTATAGCTAAATTCATAGTTTCCAGAAAAATAAAATTCTTCACCTGATTTTAATTGCGTTTCTCGATACGGTTGGTTAAACCAAATTGCCTGAATTTTACCACTTTCATCAGATAGCGTTGCAGTTGTGATTCTAAGGCCTCTTCTAACGGGTCTGGTAGAAATTTTTTCGCATTTAGCTTTTATTGTTACTTTTCCAGGATTTATTTTTGAAATCATAGTAATTTCAGAAAAATCTTCATAAGCTCTTGGAAAAAAACATATTAAATCACCAACGGTGTTAATACCAGCCAATGCAAATGCCTGAGTATTCCTAATTCCGACACCCTTAACTCTATCAATTGGTGATAACAAATTCATACTTATATGATAACAGCTAATCGAGTGCTTCGGTATTGACGCCGAACGTCCAATCGACTTCTTTGTGACCTAATAGTATATTCTTGAGATATTTTTTAATTTCCTCATACCTGTCTTTAGTTTTTGCCTCGAATTTAATGGTCAAATATGGCCCATTCTGGGAATATCTGACAACAAACATCGCATCAGGCAGATTCAATCTAACACCGTCACCGGCACGCTCATCACTGATTACATCCGCATCTGGAAAATCAGCAATTAATTGCTTACTTAGGTTTTCAATTAAACCTACTTTTTTATTATCAGCACAACCAAGTTTAATTTCGGCACTGGAAATATAATTCGGCAATCCAGTAACGACTTCGGATAACGTCTTGTTTGTATTTGAAAGATAACGAAGTAGTCGCATGGTTGAATATAAGCCATCATCATGATTATAAAAATCTGCTGAGAAAAAGAAATGGCCAGAAAGTTCACCAATAAACGCGGCCTTTACCTCTTGGTTTTTCTTTTTCAAAAAGGAATGGCCAGTCCGCCACATAAACGGTTCACCACCTTCTTTTATAATAGTTTCCTCGACAACCTTTGAGCATAATGTGTTATACATAATTTTTGCACCTGGATGATCACTCAAAACATCGGAAGCAAATATCGCAACCAGTACGTCGTTCCAAATAATTCCTCCTTTTTCGTCAACTATACCAATTCGATCGCCATCCGCATCATAAGAGAAACCAAGGTCGGCTTTCTCCTCTAGAACGGATTTACGTACTCTCTCGGCAACCATTAATTCAGTCGGATCAGGCGTACCTAATGGAAAAGACGGATCAATCTGACAATTTCGTTCAATAACTTCACAACCTGCCTTGCGTAATAGTTCCGGTGCAATTACTCCAGCAGTTGAACAGCTCGGATCAATTACAATTTTAAATTTTTTTAATATCGGCAAACGCTTGATAATATCGTCAAAATAAGCTTGTCTGATGTCTTTTTTCTCAACTTTTCCAGGTATTTCGCCTTGCTCATAATCATCTTCGACAACCATCCGACAGAGCTCCTGCATACCATCGCTTACTAATGTTTCTGATAAATCAATAGCAAATTTAAAACCATTAAATTCAGGAGGGTTATGAGATGCCGTTACAAAGGCACCACCTTTGATGTCCAAATAATATTGAGCCCAATAAAACGTACCGACCATATTTAAACCAATATCAATCGTATCGATACCAGCCCAACTAAAACCACGAATCAAAGCATCGCCATATTCTTCACTGTTCGCTCTACAGTCGCGACCGACAATGGCTTTTGTTATACCATGACGCTTCAAATATGTACCATAAGCTTTGCCGATAGTTTCCGAATTCTCAGCGTTAAGTTCTTTTTCTACTAATCCTCTTAGATCGTAAGCTCTAAACATACTGGTATTTATTTTCATCGTCCCCTCCTAAATAATTATTTCTATCTGACTAAAACAAAGCTGTTTTTGCCTTTTTTTACTAATGCTCTTTCGTTAATTATTCTATCTTCTGTTATTTTTTGACCATTAATAGAAACTGCTCCAGCACTAATTAATCTTCTTGCATCATTATTTCCAAGTGCAATATTTGACAAAACTAAATATTCTACCACAGATTTTCCAGTAATATCAGCTGGTATTTCTTTCGATAAAATTTCGATATCGGCTTCGGATAAACTTTCAAATTTTTCACCTCCAAATAATACATTGGTCACTTTTTCTACGCTTTCAGTTCTTTCTTTACCATGAATTAAAGTCGTAACCTCTCGTGCTAACATTTTTTGTGCAAGACGAGCTTCTGGATTATTTTTAAGCTCTTTATCTAATTCATCAATTTTTTCTTTTTCTAATAATGTGTACACCTTTAGGTAATCGATAACTCCAGCATCATCAGCATTAAGCCAAAACTGGAAAAATTTATATGTGCTAGTTTTATTGTGATCTAACCAAATCGCACCATCCTCAGATTTTCCAAATTTCGCCCCTGTTGATTTATTTATGATCAAAGGTGTTGAATAGACATGAGCTTCTTTGCTTTCTATACGTCTTATTAAATCTACCCCAGTTATTGAATTTCCCCACTGATCAGCACCACATAGCTGTAAAGTTACTCCGAACTCTCTGAAAAGATGCAAAAAATCATAACCTTGAATTAATGAATAGCTAAATTCTGCATAGCTTATACCTGATCCTTCAGACCCAAGCCTTGACTGCACAAAATCCCTACCAAGCATCTGGCTCATTGGAACATGTTTACCGATATTTCTCAAAAAATCGAGGTAGTTTATATCCTTGAACCAATCATAATTATCAACTAAGGAGAAATTATCGCCATCTAAAATTATCCTGTATTGAGAAGCGATGGCTTCTTTATTTTTGTTAATTTCATCGACAGTTTTCAGGTTGCGTTCATCAAATTTACCATCAGGATCACCAATCATTCCTGTCGCCCCACCGACTAGAAGAAAAGCTTTATGGCCGTGCTTAATAAAACATTTAACCATCATGATAGCTGCTAAATTACCAATCGTCATACTATCAGAACTTGGATCAACACCTATATAAAAGGAAATTGGCTCGTCATTTAATACTGAAATATCATCGTAAGTGGTCTGGTTGATGAAACCTCGCCATTTTAGCTCTTCAGATAGTTTCATTATATCCTCACATATTTATATTATTACTTTTTACTTTTCCGCTAACTAAGTATATCAAATTTCTATCTTTATAAAAACTTGGTTGACTTTACACCAAGTGCTATAATAGTCATATTGTTTATGGGAATTATGTCACGTGGGTAAAAAATTTTTCAAATCAAGAAAAGTAAAGTTTAATCTGTCTAAGTTTTTCAAGTTCAAACCGAAAAGATTGAGCGTATATTCTAATTTAGTTCATTCTCGAAAAATCAAAAAAGACACAGAGTCAAGAAAGCATGCACAATATTTGGCATCTTTGCCTAAAAATCCAATAAAGCGTTTTTTTTATAGGTTACACCCAAAACGAGTAGCAAAATATTGGTTCTCTAAACGTGGTGCAATAATGGCTTTGAAAATTGCTGGTATATCAGTTTTGATAGTCTGCTTAATGGCAGGTGGTTTGTTCGCATATTTCAGAAAAGATCTTGATGCTATTAGACCTGGTGAACTTGCCAAAAGAGTACAGACTACCGTAACAAAATACTATGATCGAAATGGCGAGTTGTTATGGGAAGATAAGGGTGAAGGCGACTACAAATTAGTTGTTGACAGCAAAGATATTAATGAATATCTAAAACAAGCGACTGTATCAATTGAAGATAAAGAATTTTATAAACACGGTGGTGTTAGTGCGTCGGGTTTAATTAGGGCGGTAATAAATAATTTAAGAGGTCGTTATACTCAAGGTGGTTCCACACTTACTCAACAGCTTATTAAGCAAGTTTTCTTTGCTGATGAATCAGGTAAACGTGGATTATCAGGAATTCCTCGAAAAATCAAAGAGATAATACTATCAATCGAAGTTGAACGTATGTATAACAAAGATCAAATCTTGACCCTATACTTAAACGAATCTCCTTACGGTGGTCGTCGAAATGGTGTAGAATCCGCTGCTCAAACTTATTTTAGTAAATCTGCTAAGGATTTAACAATTGCTGAAGCAGCTTTATTAGCCTCAATCCCTCAAGATCCGTCATATTATAATCCTTATTATATAGAAGGACATGAGGCATTATTATACCGACAACATAAAGTAATCGATAATATGCAAAGTATGGGCTATATTGACAAAAAACAAGCGAAAGAAGCGAAAGAATACCCAATCATCGATCATATAGCACCTGAAGCTAGCCAATATACTAATATCAAAGCTCCTCATTTTGTACAAATGGTTCGATCCGAGCTAGAAAAAGAACTCGGAAAATCAACAGTTGGTAAAGGTGGGCTAAAAGTAACAACTACCTTGGATATACGTATTCAAAACAAACTAGAAGAAGCTATGAACGATATGTTTAGCTCTTCGATTCCCGATTGGGCTGGATTTACTAACGGAGCAGCAACTGTTGAAGACACAAAAACTGGTCAAATCATAGCTCTTATGGGAAGTCGTGATTTTAATTTAGCTGGCTATGGACAGGATAATGCTGCAACTGCTTATATTCAACCTGGCTCAACTGTAAAAGCACTAGTTTATGCAAAATTATTTGAAAAAAAGACAGGCGTAAATTATGGAAGTGGAAGTATACTCAATGACGTGAATATTAGTTCAATTTATGGAGCACCTTTATATAATGCAGACCGAACATTTAAGGGCCCTGTTACGATCAGATCAGCTTTGGCAACGTCAAGAAATATCCCTGCTGTCACAGCAATGTATATATCAGGTGTTAAACCGACGATTGAAACTATTCGTAAATTAGGAGCTACAAGTTACTGCACTCAAGGCGACGAAGTAAATGTTGGTTTAGCATCAGCAATTGGTGGTTGTGGTATTAAACAAATTGATTTAGTAAATGCCTATGCATCATTAGCCCGTGAAGGTGCTTATAAATCGCAATCGACTATTCTTGAAGTAAAAAATAATTCTGGTGAGGTATTAAAAAAATGGGTTGATCCAGAATCAACTCAGATTGTAGACAAACAATCTGCTTATATCGTATCCGACATATTAAGTGACGATAATGCAAGAGCTCCTTTAAATGGATACCATGCAAGAGGTATGGAAATACCTGGAGTAAAAACAGCTACAAAAACTGGAACATCGGACAAGGGTGGTAACGCCAAAGATATTTGGATGGTTAGTTATAGTCCGGCTCTTACAATGGGAGTATGGCTTGGAAATTCTGACGCTAGTATACTACGAAATGGTACTTCATCATTACCAGGCTCGATTATCGCAAAAGTAATCGAATATGCACATAAAGACATCTATGCTAATGAGGGTAAATGGAAATCAGGTGATTGGTATGTAAGACCTATTGGTATTCAGATAGTAAATAATGAATTATATCCGTCTTGGTGGAATAAATCCCAAGGTCAATCAAAAACAATGATGACTTTTGATAAGTATTCAAAAAAGAAAGCCACAGAATTCACTCCGCCATCCGCAAAGATTGAACTAGAGATAATAAAAATGACCGATCCTATAACCAAAAAAGATGTGTTTACCGCTCCTGATGGTTACGATCCAAATTCAGATGATGATGCTCATAAAGAAAGTGACCAACCACCGAGTGTAACTATAGATGTCGACAAAAAACCACTTACTAAAAACACTTATACGATAACTGCAACTGTTAACAAAGGGACATTCGATTTATCAAGCACTCAAATATTAATTGCTGGTGTTGTAGTAAATACCTTTGCCTATAATGGTTCGGACGAATATAGTTTTGATATAACTCTTACAGAAAGTGATACTAGCCAAAAACAAGTATCAGCATCAGTAGTTGATGTTGGTTATTATACAAATGATTCAAATACCGACACTCTTCCAATCTATAAAGAATAATGAATTTTTAGTCTTTAACGCTGTCTATCTATTAAATTAATTACGTTCTGTTCTCTAGATGGAGTTTGTTTAGATTTATATCTAGCTTGATTAGTTTCTTTTCGTTTTACATTACGTCGCCTATCAGTAAATGATATATTTTTATTAACATTTTTTTGTTTATAAAGTTTTGCAAACATCATTTTACCAGCAGAAGTTTGAAAGCTACGGATAAATTCAATTTCTACAATTTTTCCAATTTTATCAATAGCATTCTCAACTACAACCATCGTACCATCTGCTAAATGTCCTATTGCTTGTTTAGAATCCTGTCCTTTTTGAGTTAATTCAATCTGTATTTTTTCACTAGGTAGATATGCCATCTTTATAGACATTGCTAAATCATTGATATTTATTACTTTAATCTTTTCAGCTGTTGCAACTTTATTAAGATTGTAATCGATTGTACAAATAATTCCGTCGTATTTTTTAGCTAAAAATATTAGGCGTTCATCGACACCTTCTTCAGTTTGACTTTTATCCTGAAATATTTCAACATCAAGATCATCAACTTTTTGTAATTCAGCGATAATATCAAGACCAAATCTAGCACGACTTCTTTTTTCACTGTCTGAACCATCAGCCATTGTTTGAAGCTCACCTATCACACTACGTGGAATCCTTATAGATCCGAATAAAAATCCAGTTTTTGCAATTTCAATAATCCTACCGTCAATCAATACAGAAGTATCGACAAATATCGGCCTAGTTTCTTTTTTATAAACAAGCTTCTTTTGATTGATTATTAATAGATACGTAATTTCAATTAATATTATTGTTAGTAGTAAGTATACAATTTCCATAATTATTTTTCCTATTTCTGAAGATAATCAATTAATGCAGATCTTAAATCGGTTACTTCTTTTATAAATGAATCTTTTAGTTTACTTTTCGGTGTAATTGCTTTTTTAAAACCTAATTTTTTCGCCTCATAAATACGTTTGTCGATCGATCGTACTGATCTAATTTCTCCACCCAAACCGACTTCACCAAATACGACAGTTTTATCATCTATACGACGAGATGCCGTGGCACTAGCAATGGCCATACATACAGCTAAGTCAGAAGCTTGGTCATTAAGTTTTAAACCACCAACTACATTAATATAAATGTCTTTATCTGATAAATTTAGTTTCGTACGTCGCTCTAATATAGCGATAAGTAAATTTAACCTATTCAAGTCAAAGCCACTAGCTGTTCTTTTTGGATATCCAAAATTCGTCGGATTAACAAGTGCTTGAATCTCTACTAGTAATGGACGATTTCCCTCAAGAGTAGCCAAAACCACTGAACCGTCAGTATTTTGTCTTTCAGCCAATAAGGTCGCGGAAGGGTTTTCTACTAATTTCAAACCTTCTTCTTCCATTTCAAAAATTGCAGCTTCATTAGTTGAGCCAAATCTGTTCTTTACTGCTCGAACAATTTTAAAACCACCGTATCTATCACCTTCAAATTGCAATACTACGTCAACAAGATGTTCTAAAACTTTCGGCCCAGCTATACTACCTTCTTTTGTAACATGACCAACTAATATTACTGCTGAACCAGATTGTTTTGCTGCTCTAATGATTACATTACTACTGTTCGTAATTTGAGAAACTGTTCCTGGAGCAGATATAATATCATTTAACGCTAATGTTTGCACTGAATCAATAATAACCAATTTGTAATTTGATGACCTGATAGTCGCAGCAATATCATCAGCATTAGTGCTAGATGCAAAACTAAGTTCTTCACTCTTTTTCGCACCTAATCTTTCCGCACGAAGACTAACTTGATTCGCAGATTCTTCGCCACTTATATACAAAACTGGCTGAAGATTAGCAATATTTGCTGAGACTTGAAGTAGTAAGGTGCTCTTTCCAATTCCTGGCTGTCCTGCCATTAAGATTACACTTCCTGGCAAAATACCCCCACCTAATACATCGTCAAGATCACCAAAGCCGGTTAATAATCTTGAAAATAACTCTTTTCCAACAATTGAACCCATTTGTTGAACTTTTAAAACTTTGCCAGTATTTTCACTTTTTGAAACAATGGATTTACCAGTTTTTTCTACTATTTCCTCAACTAAACTATTCCACTGTTGGCAGTTATCACATTTCCCCTGCCACTTTTGATATACTGATCCGCAGTTTTGACACGTAAATTGATTTTTTGATTTTGCCATCACATCTAGTATAACCTATATAGACGGAGCTGGAGCAAGAGTACTATCAATACTGTTATATAATTTTTCCGATTGGGATGCTATTGAATTATATTCTTTTAGTATTCCATTATATTCTTTAATATCATTATTAATTTCATCTCTTAATATATTCAATAACGATACCTTATTAGTTAGTATTGACCTTTGGTAATAAAAATCTGATTGTGAAACAAAATCCCCATCATTAGCTTTTTTATTAAATTCGTTTATTTCATTACTCAATGCTAGTGATGTATTATTATATTCTTCTTTTTTATTTGATATTGAATCCGAAAGAGTATTCATTTTTTCAATTAGTTCTTTGGCTTTATTTTCTAACAACGAAAATACTGTGCTATATTTTTCATCCAATGCAACAACTTTTGATCTATCGACAAAATATTTCTTATAATAAGATTCTAATTCAGGATTGATATTTAATATTTTTGTACCTATCAGGGAATGAAGCTCATTATGAAATTGACCAGGCTCAGCCTTATCATAATATGCAATTATTTGAGAAAAATTCTCATCATTTTTCAGTTTTTCGTACTCTCTATCCAAGAGTTTATTTAATTTTTCTCTTTTTTCAAGATTTAACCTATCATAGACTGCATGTAAGGTTTCATGAGAGGCAGTAACTTCACGTATCCCATCCAATTGACTATCAGTAACATCGTAAATAAATATTTTTCCATCTGAATAACACCCTAAAATGGATGTTACATTTTCTACGCGATTACATTCGCTATTAAAATTTTGAGTACCATCTAATTTAGGTTCACTCGCAAGGTATATAAATTTTCCGCTTTCACTCATTCCTGCTCGTTCCACTAAAGCTAGTACTTCCTGGGAAGGTTTATATTGCCATACTGTAATTTGGTCGACAATGTATTGTTTGTTAGCGACTATCAAATATGAAATCAATACTAAAAAACAACACGCCAAAAAAGAAAATATAAGATGATATAAACTTTTTCTATTCTCTTGATTCTTCAATTCGAATTTCGCCTTTTTCGGTTAAAATATTTAATATGCTACCCTTTTGATATTTTCCAGATAATATACCATCAGCAATCCGATGCTCCAATTCATCCTGAATCGTTCTCCTAAGAGGTCGAGCACCAAATTTTTCACTATAACCTTTTTTTATTAATATTTTTTTAGCAGATTGATTTATTACCAAGTGGATACCCTTTTGAACTAAACGTTGCTGTAGTTCATTTATAATATTATCAAATATTTTACTAATTTGAGAGTGAGTTAGTGCCCTAAACGTAATAATGCTATCGAATCTATTAATTAACTCTGGTCGCATAATTTTTGACAAAGCATTTTCTGCGGCTTCAGAATTTTCTTTGTGAATTTGATCAAGTTTTGTTTTATCACTTTTTGTTGAGACATGAAAACCTAAACTTGATTCCTTCATCATAAGACTAGCACCTAAATTGCTGGTTAGAATTATGATTGAATTGCTAAAATTTACTTTTTTTCCTTTAGCATCGGTTAATTTTCCATCTTCAAGAATCTGCAATAACAAATTAAATACGTCTGGATGAGCTTTTTCAATTTCGTCAAATAACACCACACTATAAGGCTGACGACGAATCTTATCAGTTAATTGGCCACCATCATCGTAACCAATATATCCTGCTGGTGCACCAAGTAACCTGCTCGTGTTATGTTTCTCTCCAAATTCGCTCATGTCAATTTTTATCAAAGCATCGTCGCTTCCAAAAACCTCACGAGCTAAAATTCGAGCTAATTCTGTTTTACCTACGCCAGTTGGACCCATAAAGACAAAAGATCCTATCGGTCTGTTTCCACTAGCAACACCACTACGACTACGTCTAATTGCTTTTGAAACTTTTTCGACAGCTTCTTTTTGACCAATAATATATTTACCTAAATATTTTTCCAAATTACGCAACATAGATGCCTCGGATTTCTGAACTTTATTAACTGGAATACCAGTCATGATTGATATGGCTTGAGCAATATCGTCATCTGTAAGCGTTAAAGGTGAATTATTCTTTCTTTCAGCTCGTAATTCTTCCATTCTGACATTAATTTGACTAATTTGAGTTTTATAAAGTGCAGCTCTTTCATAATCTTCATTTAAAGCGGAGTCTTCCATTTTTTCATTCAAATCTTTTAGCTGTTTTGACAAATTTCTAATTTTACTTGGACTTTTGCCCGAGCGAACACGAACTAATGCAGATGCTTCGTCAATTACATCTATAGCTTTATCTGGCATAAAACGTTCGTTGATATACCTATTAGCCATATATACTACACTATTAATTAAATCATCACTAATCAGTACACCATGATATTTTTCATATCGCTCTCGTAAACCTTTTAATATTTCGACGGTATCTTTTAACTTCGGTTCAGTAACTAATATTGTTTGTAGACGACGTTCCAAAGCAGTATCTTTTTCAATATGCTTCCGATATTCTTCTGAGGTTGTGGCACCTATTAATCTTATTTCACCCCTGGCTAAAGCTGGCTTTAGCATATTTGCTGCATCGATTGAACCTTCGGCTGAACCAGCTCCAACAATTAAGTGAAGCTCGTCAATAAATAGTATTATATTTTTTTGTTTTCTTAATTCTTCAATTACTTTTTTTAAACGTTCTTCAAATTCACCACGATACTTCGTACCTGCAATCATACCAGCAAGATCAAGTTGTATAACTGATTTATCTAATAGTGAATCTGGGACATCTTCATTTACAATTCTCCTAGCAATACCTTCGACAATTGCTGTTTTTCCAACACCAGGCTCACCAATCAAAACAGGATTATTTTTCGTACGACGACTTAGTATCGTTATTAATCTCTCTTCTTCTTTTTTTCTTCCAATTACTGGATCTAATTTATTTTCTTTAGCCAAAGAGGTCAGATCAATACCATATAATCCCAGTGCACCTTTTTGTTTTGACAAATGCTTTTTAGATGCAAGTATATTCGGATTTTCGATCGTTCTATCATCTTGCTGACCTAAATAATCTCCTAAATCAGCAATTAATTCGTTAAGATTTATCCCCATATCTCTTAATAAAACTGATGCCCTAGCATTTTTTTGATTCAAGATACTATATAGGATATGTTCAGTGCCTAAATAATTTTGGTTATATTCTTGGGCGATATCCCAACTCATTTTTAAAGTAAGTTTTGCAGTTTCGCTTAATGCTTTTGCTTCAGGACTAACAATTACAGTTAATGGAACTAGATTTAATGCATTATGGGCTTTTTCTAAAGTAACACCAGCATCGGCCAAAACTTTTGCTCCAACAGAAGAACTTTGAGCTAATATTCCTAATAATAGATGCTCCGTACCGATATACGTGCTTCCATAACCTTGAGCTATTATATTAGCGTGATGCAAGCTGGTACGTGCATTATCAGTTAAATGTGAAATAAATTCTGAAAAATCATCTGCCATATATATATTGTAACATTATTTAGCACTCTCATGTCAAGAGTGCTAAAATATATTATTTGTGAAAAATACTATTCAGTAGATTCATTTATTGCTTCAAATAAACTTTCCTCGACATTTTTGTGTTTTACTGGTACTGGTGGTTTTGGAGTAGCAATTTGCTCAATATCTAATTCATAGCCTGTAAGCATACTAGCTAACCTAACATTTTGTCCTGAACGACCGATCGCTATCGATTGTTGGTCTTCATTAACGAAAACAGTGGCTCTTTTATTTTTTTCGTCAATTGTTACCTTTTCAACTTCCGCAGGACTAAGTGCATTTTTAATAAATTGTTCAATATTTTTATCATAAGATATGATATCAATTTTTTCTTGATCACCAATTTCGTTCATTACCGCTTGGACTCTAGTGCCATGTCCACCTACGAACGTACCGACAGGATCAACACCAGGAACTGTACTCGCAACCGCAATTTTCGTTCTTCGTCCTGCCTCACGAGATATAGCCTTAATTTCTACTGCACCAGTTTCAATTTCTGGAACTTCCTGACGAAACAGATATTCGACAAATTCCTCATTACCTCTACTAAGAATTAACTGAGGACCACGAACATCTCTTTCGATATCTTTTATATATACTTTGATACGATTTCCGACGCTATAATATTCTCCTTGAATTTGTTCACTCTGAGGAATTATTCCGACCGCTTTTCCAAGGTCAATTCTTATTACACGTGGCTCGACTCTTTGAACTGTACCATTTACTACTGTTCCAATTTTATCTTCGTATTCAGATAAGACAGCTTCTCTTTCAGCTTCACGTAATCTCTGTAGTACAACTTGTTTTGCTGTTTGAGCTGCAACTCTTCCAAACGAAATAACTTCGTGTTCATCTTCTAAAACATCGTCGATTACAACATCGCTTTTAATTTTTTTTGCATCTTCAAGACTAATTTCCGTAGCACTAGAAACAACTTCTTCGACTACTTTTCTAGACACAAACACTTTAGCTGTACCGTCATTTATATTTAGCACACTGCGTACTTCTTGCTCACGCTCTCCATTATCTCGACGCCAAGCAGCAGCGATAGCTTGTTCAATAATAGATATTACGATATCTTCGGACAAATTTTTCTCTTCAGCTATTGAACGAATAGCTAAAATTAATTGTTTAATATTTATTTCTTCCATGTTTTTCTCCTACGCCTAAAGGCTAATCATTTAAAAAAGTCGACCTGCCGGCCGACGATATGCAATGTACTATCGCTATTGTATATTAAGTCTATGGCTTTGGCAACAATTGACCTGGACATTTATCTAAAATCCTCTCAATAGCATCATATTCTGATTGGGTAATCCATAAATCATATTTGTATTTAACAGCTACTTGGCGAGATACATATTGGCAACGAAATGATTTATTCGAAGGAAGCCAAGTGGCTGCATCTCCGTCTCCTTTTTGCTGGTTTGCTCGTCCATCAACAGCTAATAATTCTAGGGGATCATTAGCTAATTCAATTCTTTTTTCCTTGGATAGTTGCTGAGCACCTTTTTGCCATGCGTCCGATAGTGAAACGACATGGTCTATTTGAATGTCATCACTAGTATTGCTACCACGAATGAAAGCGATCGTCTTACCAGTGTATGGATCATCTAAAATACCGCTAGTAACGTTACAATTTATATCAACAACAACCTCGTTCAGATCACGATTTAGTATGATATTACGCATATCGCAACCGTTAATTTTCATCCAACCATTACCAAATTCTTCTCTCGAATAATTTGTTTTTGGTGCTCTTCCTTTTATTGGAATCTTTTTCAAAACATCTATAACTAGATATGAGGCCTCGTTAATCAAATTCTCCTCTTTTGAACCTGTAAAAGTTTTTATTTGACTAGGAGTATTTGTTAAAATAATTATTATTAAAGATATTAACGAAAATAATAAAGTAAACAGTCTTCTATTTCTAAATTCAGTGCTCATAGTTCTATTATGCAGAACTTAGTTAGTGTTACAATGGACGATATGCAAAATATAAAAAGACTTTTAGATAAATTCACTCCCATAAATTACAACCTCACAATATCGCTCAATCGTTTAAATAGAACTTTCGAAGGTTATGTGGAGATAATAGGTTTTTTAAATAATGACTCAGATACAATTAGTTTACATAGTAAAGATTTAGACATAATGTCAGTAAAAGTTGATGGAAAAAATATCGATTATATCAAAAAAGATAATGACGAATTAGTTTTGCTAGTAGAAAGAATATCAAAAGGACAACATGAGATTCAAATTACTTACATTGGCAAAATTACCGATGCGATGCATGGAATATATCCATGTTATTACGAACATAACGGAGTCAAAAAAGAGCTATTGGCTACGCAATTCGAAAGTCATCATGCTAGAGAAGCTTTCCCTTGTATAGATGAGCCATCAGCAAAAGCAACTTATGACTTAAAATTATATACCGAGCTGGACGTCACGGTAATCGGAAATATGCCGATAAGGGATCAATCGACTGAAGATGATAAATTAGTTACGATTTTCGAAACGACACCTATGATGAGTAGCTATTTACTTGCATGGGTTGTTGGTGAGCTTCATAAAAAGACCGCTTACACGAAAAGTGGAGTCGAAGTAAACGTCTGGGCAACAATTGCCCAAGATAAAAATTATCTTGATTTCGCCTTAGACATCGCAACTAGAGCTATTGACTTTTTCGATGATTATTTTTCGACACCTTACCCTTTGCCGAAATGTGATCATGTCGCCCTACCAGATTTTTCATCTGGTGCAATGGAAAATTGGGGTCTAATAACATATCGAGAAATTACGTTATTAGTTGATTCAGAAAAAACATCAATTGCTATTAAACAACATGTTTCAAAAGTAATCACTCACGAGCTTAGCCACCAATGGTTTGGTAATCTGGTCACGATGAAATGGTGGAACGACTTATGGCTTAATGAAAGTTTCGCATCATTAGTCGAGTATACAGCTGTAGATGCATTAGAGCCCAACTGGGATATTTGGTATGATTTTGCATCTTTTGAAAGCATTTGTGCCCTCAGAAGAGATAGCTTGTCTGGTGTTCAACCAGTAAAAGTTGAAGTTAATCATCCAGACGAGATTATGTCACTATTTGATGGTGCAATCGTATACGCCAAAGGAGCACGCTTATTAAAAATGTTAGTGCGTTATATTGGCGAAGATGCTTTTCGAGCAGGTCTAAAAAATTATTTCGAAACGTATGCATACAAAAATACCGAATCAATTGACCTTTGGAATTGCCTAAGCCATGCCAGCGGAAGAGATTTAATCAAATTCATGGACAGCTGGCTTAAACAGTCTGGTTTCCCAGTAGTACATTTATCATTAAATAATAATGAATTGACTTTAACTCAAGAAAAAATTTCAAATAATATCGATAACAAATCGGACAATTTATGGCCAATTCCTCTGAACTCAAATTACACCAATTTGCCCGAAGTATTCGATAAACGAACTTATAAGTTAAATGACTTCATATTATCCGAACCTATTCGCCTAAACACTTCGAATGATGCCCATTATATTACCCACTATGACAAAGAATTATTAATGAAGCTTGTCGAACAAATAAAAAATAATCAATTACCGATTATCGATCGCATGCAATTACTGAATGAACAAGTTATTTTAGCTAATGTTGGAATTATTTCTTATGCTGACTTGATACCATTACTTTCAGCATATAATAATGAATGTACTGAAGTAGTATGGGGAATCATAAGCATGACAATTGGCGAATTAAAAAAATTCGTTGAAAGTGATGAAGAAGCAGAAAAAAAATTACGGGCATTAGCAGGAAATTTAGCAAGAAATCAATTTGAAAAATTAGGTTGGTTTAAAAAAATAAATGAAGATGGGGCAGACTCAAAACTCAGAAGTATCATTATAGGACTAATGGCGTACTCCGAAGATAAAGCAGTATTATCAACAGCAATAAATTTTTATGAAACCACAAATATTAAAAAGCTTGATCCAGAATTGAGATCACATATCTTAACAGTTGCCGTTCGTCATGGAAATGAAGATGAAGCAATAATAAGTGATCTATTAAACTTGTACAAAAGTAGTGATTCTCCAGAGTTAAAACAAGATATTTGTATAGCCTTGAGTTCAACCAAGAAAATAGAGATGATTCATAAGTTATTGAATACTGTTACAGATAGGTCGGTTATTCGGGCACAAGACATGTCACACTGGATAGTTAATCTATTACGCAATAAATATAGCAGAGACATTACATGGCATTGGATTATTGATAATTGGGAAATAATTAAACAAGAATTCAGTGGTGATAAAAGCTATGACGAATACCCAAAATATTCTGCTTCGTTTCTTATTACAAAGAAACAGTTAGATGAATATATAAATTTTTTCTCACCCAAAAAAGAAGAGCCTGCTCTTACAAGAATCATTGACGTTGGTATCAATGAAATAAAAAATCGTGTAAAAATTATTGAAGATAACGAGAGCTCAGTAAAAATAGCTTTAGGTAATCTCTAAATATTTTTCAATATGAAAGTCTTTACCAGCTACAGAAATTATCGATAATAACAAATTTTCATATTTGTTATTTTTGGATAATGAAAAATATTCTGCAGCAAATTTCATTTGATTAATCTTTTTATTTGTAATCACGGCCAATCCGCCACCCTGACTATTTTTCTCTCGGTATTTTACTTCTACAAAATATATCGTATTACCTTTTTTTGAAACGATATCAATCTCACAAAGTTTATTTTTCCAATTTCTAGTTATAATTTTATGTCCATTTTTTTTTAAATATTCACAAGCTTTTGTCTCAGCCATATCGCCAATCTGTTTAGTCGATAATATTCTGTTATTATTCCAAATATTATTCGGACGATATTTCTTAAGAGGTTCATATGATAATCTGTGTAATGGTGTAATGCCAAATTTTTCTATCGCCTCGACGTGTTTCGTAGTGCCGTAGCCAACATGGTTTGAAAAGCCATATTCTGGATATATTCTATCTTGCATCATCATATAATTGTCACGAGCAACTTTTGCAATTATTGAAGCACATGAGACGCTTGGCACTAATAAGTCAGCCTTTTTTAATGTAGTAACATAATTACCTTTATTAGTAGAAGCTAAAAAATTTACGGTACCATCAATTATTATTTCATGATAGGAACTTTTAATTTGTTCAACGGCACGTATCGTTCCTAATGTCAAAGCCTTTGATAATCCAATATTATCAATTTCTACAGCTTCTACCCATCCTAAACCAAAATCTTGTGCTTTTTCTCTTATCTCTAAATCAAAAGCTTCTCTTTTTTTCTTTGATAATTTTTTGCTATCAGTTATTCCATCAATTTGAACGCTACCTAATATGACTGCACCGACCACTAACGGTCCTGCCCACGGTCCCCTACCTACTTCATCGATGCCAAGAATCATACTTTATGCATTTCTATATGATTTATTGCTTCTATAATATTTTAAACGTTTCAATAATTATCTAAGAATAGTTTTAACGAATCGTTAATAAAATTGATACTTTGTGGAAAAATATTAATTTTCGTTATGTCTTGCTTCAACTTCAGCAGCTTTTGCAGCTAATTCGGTTTCAGCTTCGGCTTTTTCTATCGCTTTAGCTTCAGCTTCGGATTTTGCTAATTCTTTTATTCTAGCTTCTTCGGCTTCAACTTCTGAATCATGTAATATATTTACACTGTCACGATCGAAATTTTTACCTTTTAGTCTTGCACTTTTACCACTTCGCTCTCTTAAGTAACTAAGATAGTTGCGACGAACTTTCGATCGACGAATAATTTCAATTTTTTCTACTAGTGGACTGTGGATCAAAAAACTTTTTTCAACACCAACACCACTTGCAATTTTTCTAACAGTAATACGAGAAGTATGGGAATCACGCCGATCAGTACGTATAACAACACCTTCAAAAACTTGGATACGTTCTTTGTTGCCTTCTTTAATTTTTTGATGGACACGAACCGTATCACCACTGCGAACTTTAGCAACTTTCGCTTTTTTTTGCGAATCATTAACTTTTTTAATCAAATCAAAACTCATCTTTTACTCACTTTTACGTTTATATAGTTAGTCAGCTATCGACTATAACACAATGTTAGGTATTTTGAAAGTGTTATCGATGTATGTTTTTTCTTTTTTTAATATATAAATCAAAGGTATCTTCTCTTGAGTAAATTGATGTGTCAATCTTTATACAATTGACTATCGCCTCTTTGGAAAATTTATCGATAATTGTATGCCAGGTTTCCTGATAGAAATCTAAAAAATGTGGTGAATTAAATCCCCAAAATTTTTCCTCATCATGCCCTTTTTGTTGACGTTTTTTTATTCTATCAATAATCACTTCATTCGGAGCATGCAGATATACTATTTCGTCCGGTTTTATAAACTCTTCTGATTTAATCCATCTATCAACATTTTCATCGATTGATTCACCTTTTTTATTTATGATATTTCGCATTAGACTATGAGCTACGAACGTAATTAATACACTGCCATATATTGCAACATTAACACCTTCATTTAATTTTTCCGAGGTTTTTTTATCAAATTTTTCATTCAATTTTAAAAAAAGATTGTCATGTTTGTTAATATAATCTTCATCAACTAATTCATTTATGTATCTTTGTTTGAATTCTTTTGCTTCCGTTGTGGCAGTTGGTTCAAATATGACAGTATTTTCTAGTTCTGACATGCATTTTAAAAAAGCTGATTTTCCTGATCCGTCAACGCCAACAACTAACGTCAATCTACCGAGATTTGATTCCGAACTATCTTCTCGAGCCATTATATATAATAACTTAACAGATAATGATATTAAGTCAACATTTAAAATTTATAAATTAGATTACTGAATTCACTTCATCTAGGGTTGTTTCACCACGAAGAGCCGCCAAAACACCACTTTCAAGCAATGTCACCATGCCACTTTCACGAGCTGCTTTTTCAATAGCTTCAGTATTAATATCCTTGATATCACCACGTAAAAATTTTTGAATATTCTCAGTAACAACCATTTGTTCCATTATTACGAGTCTGCCTTTAAAACCAAAGGGCGAATTTTCAGTAATAATTGGTCGCCATAATTTAAAATTGTCTAAATCTGGTTTTTTAATATGTGATGGTAAAGCTTTAAGAGCGTCCTTAACCCATTGTCTTGTAGCTTCATCTGGTTCATATTCTTGTTTCGTTTCATCATCAAGACGACGAACTAAACGCTGTGCTAACATCATACGAATAGCAGAACTAAAAATTGGATTAATACCAATCAAATCAATCATGCGACTAAAAGCTGAAGAAGTTGAATTTGCATGAAAACTGGATAACACCAAATGACCAGTAATCGAAGCTTGTATGGCCGTTTTTGCCGTGTCAGAATCTCTAATTTCTCCAATCATAACTACATCAGGATCAAGTCGCATAACTGCACGTAAACCATCAGAAAAGCTCTTTCCACCTGTTGTATCAATTGGAATTTGTGTTATTCCAGAAATTCCATATTCAATAGGATCCTCTAGAGTAATTATTTTTCGATTAGAATTGTTCAAGGCATTTATAATACTATAAAGAGTCGTTGACTTTCCACTTCCAGTTGGCCCAACCATTAAAACCATGCCTCTAGGATGACTTATGACTTCTCTAATTTTTAACATCTCTAACTCACCTATACCTAACAAATCCAAATTTAACATAGATTCGTCAAAATTAAATAATCGCATGACTGAATCTTGGCCATACATTGTTGGTACCATTTCAATACGAATATTTAATAAATGTTTGTTGCCGTCACGTTCTATTTCTTTTTGCATATGACCTGATTGCGATTCAGTTGATGCTGTCGAAAGATTTGCTCTGGATGCTATTGCACCTAGTATAACTCTGTACCTATTTTTATTTAGATTTGCCACTGGATGTAATACACCATCTACACGCATTCGCACTCTAATTTGTTCTCGCTGATTTTCGATATGAATATCACTCGCCCCAAGTTTATCAGCTTGATCTATAAGATAGTCAAAAACTTCATCACTTCCAACAGTATCTAGAGTATTACTTACGTTAGAAAATGTTACACTATCTCCTTCTTTGGCAATTTCTATGTCATTATGAATAACTTTGATGACTGGGTTATGCCTTGTCATCATATTTTTAAAGCTACTATCACTAATTAGAAATAATTTTATATTTCGACCAACTTCGTTATATTGCCGAATAAGATCATTAATATAAGATTGAGGCGTCTGGGTAGTAATTCCGAATTGATATGGTTTTGATTCATCACCTTCGATTAAAGGAATGATCCGATTTTTATACATTGTTGAGATATCGATAATATCTTTGCATAGGGGTATGGTATTTTCGATTGGTCTTAAGTCTAAATATTGGACATTTAAGATTGCAGCTCGTTGAATAACAGCTTTTTCTTCTTGATCTCTATGATCTTGTTGAATTTTATCCTCGTCCATTAATAAATACTATATCAAATCGCTTGTGTTTTATATATAGAATAAATGCAGTGATACAATTAATATAATGCTAAAAATTATCGTAATAGCACACAACATTAGATCAACTTATAATATTGGGGCAATTTTTCGAACTTGCGAAGGTTTTGGAGTATCAAAAATTATAATAAGCGGCTATAGCCCATACCCTTCAACTATCAACGACACCAGGCTTCCTCACATATCAAAAAAACTGTCAGAGCAAATACATAAAACTGCTTTAGGTGCCGAAACGATGGTCCCATTTGATTATCAAGAATATCCCAATATAGAATTATTAAAAGCAGATGGATTTAGAATCGTTGGACTTGAACAATCCAATAATAGTATTCCATTGAACAAATATCACCCCACAAATAAAATTGCTCTAATTTTAGGAGAAGAACTAAAAGGTATACCTATCGATTTAATACAGAAATGCGACGACATCGTAGAAATCCCAATGACAGGAAAAAAGAAATCTTTTAATGTAAGCGTAGCTACAGGAATAGCACTCTTTACACTAACTACCTAAGAGCTACGCTATCCTCATCAAGTATTTTTACTAAAAGATCACAAAGCTCACCACTAGCATTAACCTTAAATGGTAATCTAATTGCTGATTTTTTATCAGTGCCGAGTACTAACACGATATCTGAGTTACCAGGAAAATCACTACAAACCTGTCTAATGGAGAATAATGTATCATGATCATCCGGATCCTTAATATGAACAAAAATTTTCTTAATATTGTCCACGACTAATTTATGAGTTTTATCGCTATTATTTTCTATGGACTTTGCTTTTTTTTCGATTCTTACTCTGGGTTTTGCCATTTTTTTACCAGTGGAATGATAGTCAATTAATTCTTGTTCAGTCACAAACTGTATCTCGTCCGCTATCATCTTAGGTTCAGTACCTTGATTACCATTACGGTCTTTTAAGTTAATTTTTCCAGTCGCAAGTATTACTGCATCTTGTGTTAGTTTAGCGCCAATTTGTTCGTACAGGTTTGGAAAAATAATGATTTCAGCCTCGCTAGTTTTATCTTCAATTTTTACAAATGCCATTTTTGAACCGTTCTTTGTTACGATTGCTCGTACTGATGAAATTAGCCCTCCAATTATCGCTTTTTTACCTTCCATATCCAAAGATATTCCCGAAAGTGATATCGTTTGTTCTTCAAAATATGTATCGTAATTGTCTAAAGGATGAGCACTGACATATAAACCAAGTAATTCTCTTTCCCACATTAAACGTTCACGTTCAGTGTGTTTGATTGGAGAAGACTGTAAGACTAAAGTTGGCTGAATTTGTGAAGATTGTCCTAATACACCGAATAAATCAATTTGGCCACTAGCAGCTTCTTTTTGCAACTTACTAGCAAATGCTTGTATAGTATCGAGATTAAACATTAGATCAGATCTATCACCAAGACTATCGAAACCACCAGACTTAATTAATGATTCCCAGGCTTTGCGATTAAATTTCGATGTCAATACTCTTTTAGCAAAATCTTCAATGTTAATAAATTTTCCATCTTCACGTGCTCTTAATATTTCTTCAACTGCACCGGAGCCGACACCTTTAACAGCTGCCATACCGAACCTTATTTGTTTTTTTTCTGGAACAACAGCAAATTCTAAAAATCCTTCATTTATATCGGGAGGCAAAACTTTAATTCCGATATGTTTACATTCATTGATTTCTATCGCCAATCTATCGACATCATCCCGATCACTCGTCATCAGTGCAGCCATAAATGCTTCAGGATAATGAGATTTTAAATAGGCTGTCCAATAAGCTATTAATCCATAACATGCTGCATGAGATTTGTTAAAACAATAATTTGCAAATTCTTCTAATTGTTCCCAAAATTTTTCGGCCAAAGCAGGATCAGCCCCACTTGTTTTTACAGCACCTTCAACAAAATCAACTTTTACTTTTCGCATAAGATCAATTTTCTTTTTACCAACTGCTTTTCTCAAAGTGTCGGCTTGACCACCAGTAAAGCCTGCAAATTCTTTCGAAATCTGCATAAATTGTTCTTGGTATACCAAAATTCCATAAGTTTCTTTTAATGCATTTTTAAATTTTGGATGAAGATATGTAATTTTTTCTTTGCCATGTTTTCGTTTAATAAAACTGTCAATAAATTGCATAGGTCCTGGTCGATATAAGGCTACCATTGCGATAATGTCATCAAATACCGATGGTTTTAACTCTCTCAGATAACGTTTCATACCTGCAGATTCTAACTGAAATACCCCTGTCGTATCGCCTCTTTGTAATAATTCGTAGGTAATTTTATCATCAAGAGGGAGTTCGTCTAAATTAATTTTTATTCCATTTACTTTTTTTATAATACGCAAGGCGTTATTTATCGTAGTTAGATTAGATAGACCAAGAAAATCCATTTTTAATAGTCCAAGTTCTTCGACAGGTCCCATAGGATACTGGGTCGCAATCACGCCTTTTTGAGCCATTTCTAATGGAATGAAATTTACTATTTCATCAGGAGCAATAACAACTCCAGCTGCATGTACTCCATGAGAACGTATTGTGCCTTCAAGCCTAATTGCATAATCAAACACAGTTTTGGCCGTGGGATTAGTTTCATATTCATTTTTCAAATCTTTGTTGTTTTGAATACTAACACTAAGTGGTATATGTTTACCTTGGTTTGGAGCAGGAATCATTTTCGATAATCTGTCAGCTTCAGAGTATGGCACTTCTAGAACACGAGCTACATCACGTACCGCAGCCCTTGCAGCCATTTTGCCGAACGTCACAATATTTGCGACTCGTCCTGCACCATATTTATTAGCACAATAATTTATAACTTCATCACGACGTGTATCTTGAATATCTATATCTATATCAGGCATACTGATACGATCCGGGTTTAAGAACCTTTCAAAAAGCAGGTCATATTGCAAAGGATCGAGTTCTGTTATCCTCAAAGCATAAGCAATTATTGATCCTGCAGCACTCCCTCTACCTGGACCAAAAATAATTCCCTGATCTTTTCCCCAATTTATAAAATCCTGAACAATCAAAAAGTATCCGTTAAAACCCATACCATCTATTACCGACAATTCATAGTCGGCACGTTCTAAAACCTCCTCTGGTATATGAGACCTAGCTTCATTAACACTTAAGTTGCTTGTTTCGTTACGGTCTAAATCACCGTATCGCCAAGCAAGTCCTCGAAAAACTAATTTTTCTAACAATGATTTTTCTGTTTCATTATCTGAAGTCGGAAATGCAGGAATTAATATACCGCCTAGTTTAAGTTCTACATTACACCTATCAGCAATTAATTTAGTATTTTTTATTGCTTCCGGATGAGTCTTTCCCCAACGAGAAATTATATCTTGAGGATCAGTAACGTGTAATTCAAAATCTTTTAAGCTCATATGATTTTCATCACTTAAATAAGCACCGGTTCCTACACATAACAAAATTTCGTGAGCATCTTGATCTTCATGTATTAAATAATGTCCGTCATTACTAACAACAAGTGGTATATCGAGTTCATTTGACATTTTTTCTAAATATTTATTAATTTTAGACTGGCCTTCCCATCTACTGGGATGATCATCATGGCCATGATCTTGCATCTCTAAGTAATACCTATCTCCGAATATAGATTTATACCAACTTGCAATATTTTTCGCATTCTCATAGTTGTCATCGATAAGATTTTCACCGAGCTCTCCACCTTTGCAACCAGATAAAATAATTAGTCCTTCATTATATTTTTCAATCAATTCGTGATCAATGCGGGGTTTATAATACATCCCTTCAAGATTTGCCGTAGAACTTAATTTCATCAGATTCTGATAACCAATATTATTCATTGCTAATATTGTTAGGTGATACCTGGCCTTATCTTTTGTTGGATCGCGATCATGACGCGAACGAGTAGCTACGTAAGCTTCCATACCAATAACTGGTTTAATACCGGCATCGATAGCTGTTTTATATAATTCAATTACACCAGACATAGTCCCATGATCTGTAATAGCGACTGCTTCCATACCATATTCTTTAACTAAATTAACTAAATCATTAATTTTTGTTAGGCCATCAAGTAAACTATGATGAGTATGATTATGCAAATGCACAAAATCAGATGGATTCAACTGGTGTATATCGCCAGCCGTGTTTTTGGCTTTTCCTCCCATATGTAGCTATTATACCTAATATTAAGTCACTACGTATGTAAATTTAATTATTTTGCATCATATTAACAATTTGATAGATGAAATCACCAATTGACGGGAATAGTCCTGCAAATTGTACCAATAACCATATAATAACGGCTACAACAACGGTACCTCCAAGTACCGTACCAAAACCAAAACATATTCCTCTTATGAAATTTATTTTGTAGATTTGAACACGACTTCTATTTAAATCATAAAACAATTCTTCAATAACTTGTCGACGAGATCCATTTTCCACATCGGATGCTACAACTTTTGTAATTTTATTACTAATTTTTTTTGCCATAAATATACCTATATATAAAATAACACAATGCTTAAGCATTGTGTTATATATATTTTTCTAGAATTTATTTTTTACTAAAAAAACCTTTTTTAGCACCCTCGACAGCTCTTTCGGTCCTTCCTCTTAAGTCTGTAGCTTCAGATCTAGCATCTTCGACGATATCTGTCGCTTTGTTTTTGACATCTTCAGCGACATCCTTTGCGTCAGACATAATCTTTTCCGCTTTTACTTCCACATCAGATTTCACTTCTTGAGCTTTTTTCTTAATATCATCCCTGGTTTCTTTACCACTTTTTGGAGCAGTTAGCAATCCAGTCGCCACACCTACGATCGCTCCTAGTATTGCACCAAGTGCAAATTTACTCTTCGACATCTGTTTTTCCCTTTCTAGTTTTTGACTTATTAAAATATTTACTTACCATTTTAGCAATTATTAACGGAGTTGTTATAGCGTTAACTCTTTCAATAATGGAGCCAAAATTATCAACCACTTTTTCTGTTGATTTTGTTACTTCACGTATTTCACGAGTCAATTTAATTAAATATATTGCTAAAACAATGCTAAGAGCCAAGAAAAAAGCTAAAAAGATAGATAAGATTATTACAAGTATTTCAGCAGCTGTGTTCATTTAAATTTTCCAAATATAACATTAGTATTTATGTTATTAATTTTAACACTGTATCAGTAAATTAACAATCAAATATAATCAACAGATTCTTTTTTTCAAAAAATCTGAGAAAGCCTTACCATATTCAGGGCTATCTAATGCCATATCAACCACAGTCTGAATATACTTCACAGGATCCCCGGTATCATGATAGACACCGTCAATTACCTGACCACAGACTTTTCCTTGACGTGCTAAAACATTGATATTTTCAGACATAGTAATTTCACCTTTTTTATCCACCTTTTCTTTAGATAGAATTGGGAAAATGTCAGGTGTTAATAAATAGCCCAAAAATGATGCATAATTACTTGGACGATTAGCTTCGCCCGGTTTCTCGACTAACTCATCTACTTCAAATGTACCGTTACCTAAATCGTCTCCAATTTTTGCCATTCCGTATTTATCAGCATCCGAAGGATTTATTTCTTGTAAACAAATAACAGATTTACCAGTTTTATTATAAGCTTCTTTCATCTGGACTGCTCTTGGTACTTTCCCACTAAAGAAATCGTCCGCAGAAAACACAAAAAATGGCTCATCATCATCTATTAAATGCTGGGAGTTTAAAACTGGCCTTGCGTTACCTTTTGGATAGCCTTTTTGTCTTACATATACAAAATTTGCTAATTCGGCAATTTCCTTTATTCTATCCGCGATCTTATCTTTACCTTTTTCGCGTAATTCAGTCTCAAGTTCGTCACTCCTATCAAAATGGTCTTCAATCGAACGTTTAGTATAACCAGTGACGATAATAATTTCTGTAACACCTGCTGCGACAGCTTCTTCGACAACTAATTGAATTACTGGTTTATCAATAATTGGTAACATTTCTTTTGGCATTGCTTTAGTTTGTGGTAAAAATCTAGTCCCCAAACCGGCAGCACAAATAATAGCTTTTGTAGGTTGTTTCATTAATATTAAATCCTTTCCCTTAATATTTTTTGTGCAAGAGCTGGATTAGCCTTGCCACTTGATTTTTTCATAATTTGACCAACTAAAAATCCAATAACTTTCTCATTGCCATTCTTAAAATCATTTACTGCTTTTTGACAACACGGATCATTCAGAACATCGTCAACAACATCGATAATAAAACTATCGTCACTAACTTGCAAATAACCATTGTCTTCAGCATATTTTTCAACGTTTGGCAATTCATCCATGACAATAATTTCTCGGAATAAAATTTTCGCATTAGTAGAACTGAGTTTATTTTCTTTTAATAATGAATAGATATCGATTTCAATCTTTAAATTATTATTCTTGTTAAATTTAAATGATTCTTCTCTTAATATTGGAATAAGCATATTAATACGCCAGTTCGCTAAATGTTTCGCAATATCAATCTCACCTTTTTCATAGTATCGTTTGACTTCGTCAAGTAAACTTATTTTTTTCTTATATTCATTTTCTGCAAACAATAGTGTCTCTATTTGAGCATAATCTAGCCCAAGGTCAGCTAAAATTTTTCTCCATTCAAATGGCAAAATAGGAATATTGGCTTGAACTTTGGATATTTCTTCGTCAGTTAGATAAATTGGTGGTATATCTGGGTCGGGCATATACCTGTAGTCCTGTGCCTCTTCCTTACTTCTTTGACTAAAAGTCTTTTGCTTTGCTTCATCCCAACCACGCGTTTCTTGAGTAATTTTTTCACCTTTTTCTAGAAGACTTGCTTGACGACGATATTCATAATCAACAGATCTCTCTACGCTACGAAATGAATTTAGATTTTTTATTTCAGCCCTAGTACCCAAACTATTTGAACCTTTTAGAGAAATTGAAACGTTTACGTCAAATCTCATATTACCGTGATATAAATCGCCTTTAGTGACACCGCTATGGGTCATTAGATGATATAATTCAGTTACATAAGCTTTCGCATCAGCTGATGAATGAATATCTGGTTCAGACACAATTTCAATTAAAGGAGTTCCAGCTCGATTTAAATCAACTAAGCTATATTCTCCATGATGAGTTAATTTGCCAGCATCCTCTTCCATATGTGCATGATTAATGTGAACGTCGAAAGAACTACCATCTTCTCTTGGAACGTAAACTACTCCCGAACCGATTATTGGTTGATACATTTGAGATATTTGATAACCTTTTGGTAAATCAGGATAAAAATAATGTTTACGATCAAAGCGACTAATACTAGCAATTTTACTGTTTAAAGCTCTTCCTGCAATTATCGCTAAATCAACTGCCTTGCGATTTAGAACTGGAAGCATACCTGGTAAGGCAAAATCAATAGGGCTCACGACAATATTCGGATCTTTGTCATCAGCATCATTATCAGCTCCACTAAACAATTTAGTCTCAGTAGCAAGCTGAACATGGCACTCGATACCAACTGTCAAGTCATACTTTTTTAAAATTTCATCACTTATCATATCGCTTTCAGATCCTTTAAAGCCTTTTTGACACAATTTATAGCGTATCTAACTTCGTCGTAAGTAGTTTTTATTTCAGGCTCGTGAACGATTCTGTTTCTTAATTTGTGAGCCTGCCAAACGCCATTCCTATCACTAAATATTTTGTTAGCTTTTTTCATTCTCTCTGACATTGTATTGCCACCATATCCGCTTTCTTTGAGTGCAAAATCTAATAATTTATCCGCTTCTATAACAGGCATATGATAAGTAGACACATCAACTTTATTTAACTTATTTTCTATCTCTAAGTACTTTACTCTAAAATACTCGACGTCTAATCTTTTTGTTCCTTTATTTCTACAAACAATTGCAAAAATTATAGCACTCAGAATAAAGACCCAAGCTAAAAAGATTATTAGTGCATGATCCATTATCTTTCCTCCAAAGAACGAGCTAAAGCTAAAATATTTGCATCAGATTTTCTTGGTCCAATAACTTGAACACCTATCGGCAATCCCGAACTTGATTTACCAGACGGGATACTAATTGCCGGCAATCCCGCAAGAGAAGCGGGTACTGTCATAATATCTTCAAGATACATCTTTACTGGATCAGAAGTATTTTCACCTAATTTAAATGCGGGAGTAGGAGAGACTGGGCCAATTAGTGCATCGTACTTTACAAATAAATTATTAAATTCTTTTATTAGTAAAGTTCTTGCTTTTTGTGCCTTTAAATAGTAGGCATCGAAATAACCACTCGAAAGTACGTAGCTTCCAATCATAATACGACGTTTGTTTTCATCAACAAATCCTTCGCCACGACTCTTTTTATATAATTCGGATATGTTTTTAGAATTAGGAGATCTATAGCCATATCTTATTCCGTCGTATCTAGCGAGATTACTGCAAATTTCAGCAGGTACGACAATATAATAAATCGCCAGTGAATACTCTGTCATTGGCAAGTTCACTTCCTCGACAATATGACCTCTTTCCTTTAGTTTTTGAACATAATCGTTCACGCTTTTCTTAACTTCAGGATCAACACCGTCAGCCATAAAATCCTTAATTATACCAATGGTTTGTTTAGGTTTTATTTCTTTTTGAATTTCAAAATAATCAGGCAACGTCGTCATATCTCTGTCATCTTTCCCAGAAATTATGCTCATTATTAATTCTATATCATTGATATTTGTCGCGAATAATCCAATCACATCGGTACTACTTGCCATCGCTACAACTCCAAAGCGACTTACAGTTCCATAAGTCGGTTTAATACCTATTACTCCGTTAAAACTAGCAGGCTGACGAATAGAACCACCCGTATCAGTCCCAAGTGCAAAAGGTACAATATCTAAAGCTATTGCTACGGCTGAGCCACCACTACTTCCGCCAGCTACTCTTGATAAGTCATATGAATTTTTCGTAGGTCCAAATGCACTATTTTCCGTACTTCCCCCATGAGCAAAAGCATCAAGATTTGACTTGCCAATACAAATCGCACCTTCAGCTTCTAATTTTTCAATAGCAGTTGCTTGTATAGGAGAAGTAAAATTTTCCAGAATTTTACTTCCAGCAGTCGTAGGTCCTCCGAAAGTCAAAAAATTATCTTTTGCTACAAATGGTATTCCTGCTAATTTACCTGTAATTTTTCCATTGTCAACATCATCAGCCAGTTTCAAAGCTCTTTCTTCGTTGATTGAAAGTAATGCGTTGTATTCTTGTTTTTCTTTCGCAAATTTTATTGATTCTTCAATAACCTTTCGTGCAGAATTTATAGAAATTTGTTTTTTTATATCCGATATAGTAGTCATGTTATAAAACTTTCGGTACCTTTATTTGATTATCACAAGACTCAGATGATAATTTTAATAAATCTTCTCGATTGACATCATAGTCAATAATTTGATCTTCGCGCCATACATTTTTCAAGTCAGTGACTTGATAAGTCGGCTCAACACCTTCGGTATCAAGTTCGCTCAGCTTATTCACATAACCAATAATTTTACTTAAATCTGTCATTAATATATCGACTTCATTGTCGCTTAGCTCTAAACTAGAAAGCTGTGCTAAATGTAGCACATCATCCCGAGATATCTGTGTCATAGAAAATATTATAACTCAAATTAGAATAAGTTTGAACGTATAATTTATTTGTTATCTAGCTTCAATAAAAGTATAAGCACAACCACTAGCACCGGCTCGACCCGTTCGACCGATTCGATGTATATAATCCTCATAAGTTTGTGGTGTGTCAAAATTTATAACATGTGAAACATTTGGAATGTCTAGGCCACGAGCCGCTACGTCTGTTGCTACCATCACTTTTACTCGACCATCTTTAAAACGATCGAGTGCTTTTTGACGCTGAGATTGGTTCTTATTTCCATGAATTGCCACAGAAGAAATACCTATATTATCAAGATGGTCACTTAATCTTTGAACTCCGTACTTTGTTTCCCCAAACACTAAAACTTTATCATAATCACTTTTATTCAACATATCAATTAATAGTTCAATTTTATGGGCCTTATCCCTTGCATTTATAACACTTTGTTCAATATGTTCATTAGTCTCGCTAGTCCTTACGGAAATAGTAACTGGATTGATTGTAAACTTTTCAATAATGGATGATATTTCTGGAGTGATTGTCGCACTGAATAATAAAGTTTGACGATCTTTAGGAGTATTGCCAATAATGTCTCTGATATCTGGTAAAAATCCCATATCAAGCATTCGGTCAGCTTCGTCAAGAACTAAAGTTGTGACGTTCTCTAATTTAATTAATCTGCGATTAATCATGTCTTTTAAACGCCCTGGAGTGCCAATAATAAAATGCGGTCGCCTTTTTATATCACGTATTTGACGATCGATATTCATCCCTCCTACGATCAAAGCTGAGTACAGGTCAAGTCCTTTACTAAAATCACGAAATTGTTCATCAATTTGTTGTGCAAGTTCACGTGTAGGAGCAATAATTAAAACGCTTGGTCGAAGTGAAATTCCTGATTGACGCTCGATAATTGGGAGTAAAAACGCTGCAGTTTTTCCTGTACCAGTATTTGCCAAACCGATAACATCTTTACCTTCAATAATATATGGAATCGCCTGATCTTGGATCGAAGTAGTCGCTTCATAACCTTTACTCGAAATATTGTACTTAAGCTGATTACCGAAAGAAAAATCAGAAAATTTATTTTTTGATTCATAAGGAATTTCGTCCTCTTTTTGAACGGCCTTGTTAGTAAATTTTTCCGGATTTATATATTTTTTCATTGGTCCTTTTCGAGTATTACGATTTCGACCATGATTAAAATTTGGACGAGAGGAACTCGAGCGAAAGCCGCTTCTTTTTTGATATGCCATATTTAATAGCCTTTCTGAATTAATTGTTGATGCAATTTTGAAAACAAGAGAATTATTCGGTGATAGCGCCTATATACGAAATCGTATCATGTCACTGGTGCGCTCGTCTTTGAAAGAGACCCTGGCATTCGTTGAATGCAATTTATTTATTGTATCACACAAATCAGATAATTTCAAGAATAATCTATAGTTATAGATATAAAATTAGGTATAAAAAAACATTACCAAACTAATGATTATCTATCTCTTTAATTAAATCTCTTAATTCAGCTGCTTTTTCAAATTCTAGATTGGCACTAGCTAATTGCATTTGAGCAGTCAAATCCTCAATCAATCTTGGTATTTCATCACGTGGA
The DNA here is from genome assembly GCA_035399865.1 of Candidatus Saccharimonadota bacterium. GTDB lineage: Bacteria > Patescibacteriota > Saccharimonadia > Saccharimonadales > Saccharimonadaceae > UBA1547. The sequence continues at coordinate 46,473 of DAOPJW010000001.1, read as the reverse complement.
ATTTTTTTCAAATTAATTTTATTTTCATCTACTTTTTTAGGTATGATAGACCTTAAACCTTCTCCAATGTCCCTTTTAATACTTTCTGGAGTAATGTTATGCTCTTTGTTGTAATTCAACTGAATATTGCGACGTCGATCCATTTCGGCAATAGCACGTTTCATCGAATCAGTCATGTTATCAGCATACATTATAACTTTGCCGTCAATGTGTCTGGCAGCTCGGCCACTTGTCTGTATCAAAGCTCCTTCGCTCCTTAAGAAGCCCTCTTTATCAGCGTCCATAATTACCACTAAGCTAACTTCGGGCAAATCCAATCCTTCTCGAAGTAAGTTTATCCCTACTAAAACATCGTACTCCCCACTTCTTAAAGAAAGTAATATATCTCCCCTCTCAAGCGTGTCAATTTCACTGTGAATATAAGCAGTTTTTATATTTAAATCTTTTAAATAATCTGATAAATCCTCCGCCATACGCTTAGTAAGAGTAGTGACTAAAGTACGTTGACCTTTTAAAGTTCTATCTTGAATTTCTGCGATTAAATCATCAATCTGACCCTTAGTAGACCTGACTATTACTTCAGGATCAACTAGACCAGTTGGTCTAATTATTTGTTCGGCTGGCTTTGGACTGTGAGTTAATTCATATTGGCTAGGGGTAGCTGAAACATAAATAACATTATTTATATGTCTATTGAATTCATCGTAAGTCAAAGGTCGATTATCTAATGCTGATGGAAGACGAAAACCATGTTCAATTAAAACTTCTTTTCGTGCCCGATCTCCGTTGTACATTCCTCTCAATTGTGGCAAAGTCATATGACTTTCATCAATAAACATCATAAAATCGTCAGGAAAATAATCCATCAAAGTCGCCGGCTGTTCACCTGATTCGCGGTTGGTTAAATAGCGACTATAATTCTCAATACCCTTTACAAAACCTGTTTCTTCAAGCATTTCTAAATCGTATTTTGTTCTTTGTGATAATCTTTGAGCTTCTAGTAATTTATTATTTTTTTCAAACCACTCCAAACGTTCTTCTAGCTCTTTTTTGATTCCTTCTATAGCCCTTGTTACTTTTTCTTTGGGAGTAACATAATGGCTACTCGGAAAAATTATAATTTCTTCTGGCTTGGCTAATATTTCTCCTGTCAAATAATCTATTCTGGTCAATCTTTCAACTAAATCTTCATAGAATTCTATTCTATATGCCACATCACTCCCAGCAGGAAATACATCAACAATATCGCCCCTTACTCTAAATGTTCCTCGATGAAAATCGATATCATTTCGTTGATATTGAATATCAGTAAGAAGACGTATAAATTTGTCTCTTTGGCGTCTTTCTCCAGTTTTAATGTGTATTGACATTTCTGCATAATCATCAGGTGAACCGATACCATAAATACAACTCACACTCGCAACTATGATTGTATCGCGTCTAGTCAATAGTGCCGAAGTCGCAGCGTGTCTTAATCTGTCAATTTCTTCATTAATCTTACTGTCTTTTTCAATATAGGTATCGCTACTAGCTATATAGGCTTCAGGTTGATAATAATCAAAATAACTAACAAAATAATGTACTTCATTATCCGGAAAAAATGATTTAAACTCACTATATAGTTGTGCAGCAAGTGTTTTATTGTGAGCTAATACTAGAGTTGGTACATTCCTATTAGCAATAATATTCGCCATCGTAAAAGTTTTTCCACTTCCAGTTACTCCTAAAAGTACCTGTTCTTTTTCGCCCACATTCAATCCGTCTATCAATTGCTCGATAGCCGACGGTTGATCACCAGTTGGTTGATAATCACTTACTAGACGAAATTTATTCTCCATCTAGATAATTATACTATTGTTTCATTATGAATATTGAAATGACATTAAATCCAAATATCTTATGGATTTAATTAACTCCAGTCAGGTTGGGATCGATTTATATTATTATCAGTTCCGTCATGAGAAAAATCATCATATTTATCGTTTAAGGCCTTAATGACTTTTTCGACTAATCTTTCAGGGTTAGTATCATAAATGACTGACTTAGAATCAGGTGCTTCGATATTTTCGAGTAAAGTCGGCACAAAATCTGCCAAACCACCACTCCCAAGTAATACTCCGATTACTTTCTTGCTTTCAAGTGCTGTTGCAAACTCATGCAGACTACCCATTCTACCACCAACCGTAATAACAGCGTCACTACTTCGGACTAAATGCATATTTCTTCCAACGTATGCCATGCCTGTAAAATTTATATAATCAAATTCAACTGTCGGCAGACGATAGACAGTGACATGCTCTCTAAAAGAGCTGGCTGGAGAAAATCCAACTGAAACGCCTGCTCGGTTCTTTACACTAAAAGCACCTTGAGCAGCAAACCATGGCAAACCAACCGTAGCACCAGTCGTAAGCGTCTTTCCCGACTTTACTATAGCTTTTCCTAAATCAAATGCTAATTGATGTGAAGCTTGGACAGTTGCACCAGATGCAGCACCTGACACACAAATCTGGTATTTCATCTTGTTTTCTCCTTGTTGATTTCGTTGTGTTGTTTTTTTGAATATCTGGAATAATTGTAACATGAATCAGTTTCTGACATTAATCCCATAATTGAAGCTATTTCTTTAACAGTTATTTCATCAGTCAAAGCGTGACTAACATATCTATCGATCAATTCACCCCTTAAGGCACGTTGGCCGTGATTAAATATATGACTTCCTAATGGTAAATGATGGTGTGAATTTTCGACTATATCAATCAAATTAAAAGAAATGACATGATTATCAATACTAATCAAAACATAATCAGTATCAATAAATAATACCCTACCTTCAGGACGTTTAACTGCTTGGTTTATAGAATTATAAAGTTCAATAGCTTTCGTATCTCTTACATCTAGGCCAAGACACCTCATAATCGAAAAAGCTTTATGCGAAATGTCAGCAATTAAACGTGCGTCAATACCACTATTACCAGTGCTCTTTTCAAGTTTTATCAGACCATTCGAAAAAATAGGCTCTCTGGCTTTTAATATTTGCTGTAAAAATTTTGACATAACTTACTCTAAAAGTGTTTTTCGTTTAGTGGCATTGAATGAAGCTGAACATTTTTGTGTAAAATTCCAGTTTTTGCACCAATCTTGGTTACTACAGACGTTGAATTTGCACTGGCAAATAAGATTGAATCTTTGAGTGATTTACCACATGCCCATTTGCTTAAAAATCCTGAACCAAAAGCATCACCAGCACCAGTTCTATCTAATACTTTAACGTCTTCGTACATACCTGCACGAACAATGGTTTTACCATCCGAAGCAATCACACCAGATGGACCGTCACTAACAATAGCTACTGGCACATAATGAAGCAGTTTTCTGACAAGTTCTTCAAGCGTTTCACCGTCAACTAACATCTTAGCTTCTTCGCGATTTAATAAAAGTATCTCGACATCTTCTAACAAACCTTTTAATTTATCAACTTGTTTTAATTCGTTTTTACCTGGGTTAAAAAAGACTTTCATACTAAGCTCTCTGGCTTGAGAAAAAATCCTATCAATAACGTCCATGCTTCCAGCCATGCTTGAAATATATATCCAATCGGCGTTTGATTTTGATAAATCAAAATTTTTTGATTCATAATGGGTTGACGCACCTCGATAAGTCAAAAAAGATCTTTCGCCGTTAGATGCCAGTAAAACCACTGAAAAACCAGTGTGATATTTTTCGCTATATTTTATATGTGTTGTATCTATACCTTCTTTGTCTAAATCTTCCAAAACTGCTTTACCGGCAGGGTCATTACCTATCGTTCCCATAAATTCCGCTTCAAGACCTTGACGAGCAAAGGTAACGGATGCATTCGTCGCACCACCACCAGTACTAAAATCTATGTTATTGACATCATTTTTTGAGCCTAATTCAATTTTCAAAAATAATTCATCAGCAGTTTTATCAGAAACTGGTTTTAATTCGTGACTATGACTCAAAAAAACATCTTGTACTGCAGCACCAATTGAAAGAATCTTTACCACTTATATCACTGCCTTATCTGTGCTTCCAAATGCACTAATTTTTTCTTCAACAACTGCTTGAACAGCAGAATATACTTCAGGCATTAACTTTACGACTGCATATTCATTTGGATTTTCTCTCAAAACTTTATCAAGAGTAGTCCTAAAAGTATATCTTAAATCACTATTTACATTTATTTTACTTACACCAATCTTAGCAGCCTCTTCAAAGTAGTTTAAGGGAGTATCACTACCGCCATGAAGGCTTATCTGAGTATTGACGTTTATCGCTTCACGAATTCTCCTAAGCAATTCCAGATCAAGTATTTTTGGAACCGGATATTTACCATGGAGATTACCGATAGCGGCTGCGTAAGTATCAATTCCTGTGGCCTCAACAAATGACCTGGCACCTTCAGGAGTACTAAATGTCTTTTTAATCTCTTCATAATCGAAAGATTCCGTAAAAACATCTGATGAACCGCCAAAATAATGTGGCTCACTTTCGACTAATGCACCAGTAAACTTGGCGTATTCAATAACTTCTTTTGTTTTTGCAATAATTTCTTCTTCTGTCGCATTATGGTCACTCTGACTAATATCAATATGAATAAATTCGTAACCAGCATCGATAGCTCTTTTACAATCTTCCACCGTCGGGCTATGATCCAAGTTAATATACATTTCTATTCCGTATTCTTTTTTATAATTATCAACCATATCGCGAATATTTTCTAAACCGATTGATACGACTTCATTTTTACTAAGTTCAACTAGCACAGGTGAGTTTAATTTTTGTGCAGCTTTCGAAATTGCAATCAAAGTTTCTTGATTATCAACATTAAAGGCTCCGACTGCAAAATGCTGTTCGCGAGAACGTTTCATTAAATTTCTTGCTTTAGTAGTATTTTCACGAATTTGACTGATTGTTAATCCCATAATTATCTCCTTTAATAATTAATAATCCCGATGATATTGTGGCGTGTTATGAACATATTTTTCAATTTTTTCGGCAAGATGTTCTCCGGTAAGCCCGAAGAAATCAAACAGTTCCATCGGTTCACCACTCTCTCCGAATCGGTCTTCTATTCCTAATCTCATTAATGGAGTTGGCATTTTTTCACTTAATAACTCAGCAACAGCACCTCCAAAACCGCCAGATATTTGTGCTTCCTCGGCAGTTACCACACGCCCCGTTTTTCGAGCACTAGATAAAATCGTTTCTATATCAAGAGGTTTAATCGTTGGAACATGCACTACCTCAGCACTAATACCTCTATCACCAAGTATTTTAGCAGCAATCAATAATTGATAGGTTAAACAACCAGTACCAAGCAAAGAAACTTCAACACCTTCACAAAGAATATATGCTTTGCCTATTTCAAAAGGAGATTCCAATGTGCTAAAAATCGGAACTTTTGGACGAGCCAGACGAATATAACTTGGCTTATTATTTTCTGCTATTAATTTTGTAGCTTTTTCGGCCTCTATAGCATCGCCTGGAACAACCACAACCATATTAGGTAGTACTCTCATAATTGCTATATCTTCTAGCATTTGGTGCGTAGCTCCATCAGGACCAACGCCAATACCAGCATGACCACCAACAATTTTTACTGGTTGTTCGTTTAAAGCTACAGTAGACTTGATTTGTTCCCAACTTCGACCTGGATTAAAAGCAGCATAACTACTTGCAAATGGTATTTTTCCAGATGCCGCAAGTCCACTAGCAACAGCAATTAAATTTTGTTCGGCTATACCCGTCTGAATAAATCTTTTTGGAAATGCTTCACTAAAAATATTAATTTGAGTACTTTCGGTTAAATCTGCACATAAAGCCACAATTTTATCGTTTGTTTCACCAGCAGATTTCAAGCCACGACCAAATCCACCACGAATCGTGTCTTGTTCAACGTCTTCGTCATATAATTTTGGATTCAATGGATAATAGCTCATCAATCTATACTCCCTGCATTAATTTTTCCATTTAATGTCCTTAATTTATCCAAGGCTCGTTTAGCTTGTTCACTGTTAGGAGCTACGCCGTGCCATTTATAGTCATATTCCATAAAATCTACACCTTTTCCTGGAATAGTATGAGCGATTATAACTGTCGGCTTATTCGTTACGGCCTTGGCTGTATCAACGGCATTGATTATGCTTTCGATATTATGACCGTCAATCTCTAAAACATGCCATCCAAATGATTTCCACTTTCCATGCAGATCTTCAAGTGGCATGACGTCTTCTGTACTACCATCAATCTGAATATTGTTTCTATCAATAAAGGCGACTAATTGAGAAAGCTTATATTTTCCAGCAAACATTGCCGCTTCCCAAATATTTCCCTCGTCCAGTTCACCGTCACCCATCATTACATACACAAAACGATGTTTATTATCATCAAGATATTGAAGAGCATAAGCATAGCCTGATGCTTGGGAAAGACCGCTTCCAAGTGGACCACTTGTATTCTCAATGCCAGGTAATTTACTTCTTTCGGGATGCCCCTGAAGACGAGAACCTAATTTACGTAATGTCATTAATTCTTCTTTATCAAAGTACCCTGCCTCAGCCATAGCTGCATATTGAACAGGTACGACATGGCCATTACTAAGGAAAAATACGTCACGTTCTTCCCAGTTAGGATTTTTTGGGTCATATTTCATAATTCTGAAATATAAAGCGGTCATAATTTCAGCTAAACCCAAAGAACCAGCAGTATGACCACTACCAGCCTTTTCTAACATTTGAATCACATCTTTTCGTAAATCATTTGCTTTTTGTTTTAATTGGATAAGTGTAAGTTGTCCGCCCACTGACTAAATCACCCCCTGCTTATTAATTTCACTTACAAGTTTATCATAAATTTCACTCGGGTTTTCCGCATTACCAATTGCACCACCACTATTCAATACGTCAACTCCACCTTGAGATAAAGTAAAAGCATTTTCAATATTAACTCCGCCGTCCCAACCAATTTCAGCTTTTGGATTAATAGCTTTAATTAAACGTACTTTTTCAAGTTGCATTAAACTAGCCTTTCCACCGTAGTAACCCAAATCACCACAAAATACCAAAACATGATCCGCTTCTTTTATAATTTCCTCGTAATCTAATGGTACGGAAGGTTTCAAAATTGCAACTCCAGCCTTGATTCCATATTGCCTGATAGTTTTCATGATAGATACAAGATCTACTCCAGTCTCTACATGAAAAATTATCAAATTAGGTTTTAATTTTATTAGAGAATTTAAATAATCCATAGGTGAATTGACCATGGCATGAATATCTACCACCCACTCTTTCGGCCACCATAGTTTATCAGGAGGAACCATTAAAACTGGTGAAAATTGCCCATCACTAATATCAATCTGAACACGTTTGGCAAACGGTTTAATTTTTTCAACCATGGCATTGTATTGCTCAGGAGTTTCAACAGTGATACATGGTGCTATTTCACTCATTATATTTCATCCAATTGTGCATTACGCCTTTTAAATCTTACAGCTCCGGCAAAAGGAGTGTTTAACCAAGTTTCTAATATTCCTTCCCAAGCATCTTCGTTATCTTGAAGTATACGAGCTGGTAGGCATAATACATTACTGTCATTATCATTACGACATTCTTTGGCTTCAAAAGCATCCCATATTACAGCAGCCCTAATTCCCTTAAATCTATTGGCTGCCATTGCCATGCCTTGCCCACCAGTACAAATCAAAATTGCTCTTGGATCCGGATCTGTGCTACCTATTAATTTTATGGCAGCAATTTGAGCAAATTGCGGAAAATCATCTGCAGGATCTAAACCTTTATTACTAACGTCTTCGACATCATATCCATGTTTTGCTAAATAGGCAAAAATCTTTTGTTTTAAATTAAAACCGCCGTGATCACTTCCAAGAAATATTTTCATAATCTAAAGTATAAGCGTTATCTTATCTTATATCAACCCCCCTGTTAAAAAGCTTGGAATTGTACATAATTATGTATTGATTTATTATCTAGTTAGAAGTGTATCGCAAATTAACAATTTGAGGAGGTGGGATAATTGATTGAAAATCTAAAAGTTCAGACCTTGAATAGTATTAAAGATGATATCTATGGTAAACCGATTCTAGTTCGAGTAGATTTGAATGTCCCTCAAAATCATGATCAATCAGTAGCAGATTCGACGAAAATTGAGATGATTAAAGACTCCATATCTTTTTTAAAAAAAATTGGTGCAATACCAGTAATATGTTCTCACTTAGGTAGACCTAATGGAGAAAAAAATGAAAAGTATTCCCTGAAACCATTAGTAAGTATTTTGGAAAAAATTTTTGACACTGACGTACTTTTTATAGACGATTGTATTGGAGAAAAAAGAGATAAAATAATTAGTTCGTTATTACCAGGGCAAATCGTCTTGCTTGAAAATTTGAGATTCTATGATGGTGAAGAAAAAAATAATCTCGAATTCGCTTCTCAACTTTCAAGGGGTTTTTCTTATTTCGTCAATGAGGCTTTTCCGGCAAGTCATCGTTCTCATGCATCAATAGTTGGAGTACCTAGTATTATCGGTAAGAACAAATGTTTTATTGGAAACAATTTTCAAATTGAACTCGAGAACTTTAATAAATTCATCTGTAATCAAAAAAATCCCGTCGCTTTAGTATTTGGGGGTGCTAAAGCCAAAGATAAAATAAAAGTGATTCACAGTATGATGGAAAAAGACAAGGCCGATATTTTTGTAATAGCTGGAGTAATCGGAAATACTTTCTTAAAGTCAATCAACTGTAACATCGGTAAATCGTTATGTGCTGATGATTGCATTAAAGAAGCTCATGACATTTTTTTACTATCAAATAAAATGAAGAAGTTATTTGTTTTTCCAATTGACGTGGTAGTACAGGACCAGAATAGTAACGTTAAAAAAGTTAGTATTTTTGAGATTAAACCAACTGATACAGTTTTTGATATTGGCGAAGAAAGTATTAAATTAATTATCGATTGCCTATGTGACGTCAAAATGCTCTTCTGGAATGGTGCTTTTGGTAAAGCAGAAGATGAAAAATTTTCAAAAGGGACGAAAGCTTTTGGCGAATTTTTAGCAGAGTTATCGAAAGAAGCCTTCGTTGTAATTGGAGGTGGAGATACTTCAGCACTAATTAGTAAAAATTCTAAAGAACGTATTATTAGTAATGGTGGATATATATCGACTTCCGGAGGGGCTGCAATGGAATTTTTAGAAAATAACGGTACACTTCCTGGTTTGCAGGTAATTGAATATCCCTAATGGCCAAAATTTTAGCAGGTTTATTAATAAGCCTGCTTTTTTATTTAATATTGTCTTTATATAAAGTTCGTCCAGCATCAACCGCTAACTCAACGAGTCTATTACCAAAACCCCATTCATTGTCATACCAAACCATAATTTTTGCTAAATTCCCATCAACTAATTTTGTAAGTTTTAAATCGACGACACCAGAATGACTATTACCTATATAATCTCGGCTTACGAGTAGCTCATTATTAATGTCGATTATTCCCTGATAATAAGGCTCTTTCGAGGCATTAGTTATAACATCATTTATTTCTTCAATCGTAGTATTTCTTCCTAGTAGAACAGTTAAGTCACTTAATGAAACGACAGGTGTCGGTACTCTCACGCTTAAACCATCGAACTTATCCCCAAATTGTGGAAGTACTTTTTTCAAAGCGGTAGTTGCTCCTGTTACAGAAGGTACGATATTTTCTGCAGCATTTCGACCTTCACGAAAATTTCTAAAAGGATGGTCTGTTAGTTTTTGAGACGAAGTGTAACTATGTATTGTAGTAAGTAATGATTTCTGAACGCCAAACTCACCATCAAGAACCGACAGGATTGCTGCTATTGAATTTGTAGTCGGAGTAGCGTTACTAATAACTTCAATGTCTTGCTTTAGTAATTCTTCGTTAACACCTATGATAATTGTGTCGATATCCTCAGAATCAATCGAATTACCCACCACGACACGTTTTGCTCCCGCTTCAATATGTTTCAAAGCATTATCCTTAGTAGTAAATTGGCCAGTAGATTCTATTACTACATCAACCCCCAAGCCTCCCCAAGGAATTGAACCAGGACTATTTTCAGAAAAAGCCTTGATTATTTTTCCATCAACTATAATTTCATTATTTCCAAAAGTAATTTCTTTTTCGTAAGTACCATAATTACTATCGTGTTTAAGCATATAAGCCAAAACTTCCGGATTAAATAAATCGTTAATCGCAACAACTTCAACATCATTACGTTCAAAGGCTATCTTAAAAGCATTTCTGCCTATTCGTCCAAAACCATTAATACCGATTTTTATTTGACCCATAATCACCCACCTCGCCTAAAAATGTTGAATTTATCAATAAACTTAGTATAACGCGACAAGCATTATATTAAAAGATAAAGTATAATTAATGTATTATAAACAAAGATAAATTATTAGATAATGCTAGGCCACACTACAAGGAAAATCAAATCCTTGAACTTGAGTACGCAATTGATTTTGCTACGAAAGCACATGAGGGTCAAAAACGTGCAAGCGGTGAACCATTTATAAATCATCCATTGGCAGTTGCTGACACATTAATTTCTTGGGGAATGGATATAGACAGCGTTTTGGCAGGATTATTACACGATACCGTAGAAGATGGACAAGCTACTTTTGAAGAAATTGAGAAATTTTTTGGTAGAGATGTATCTTTTTTGATTGATGCATTAACAAAGGTGTCAAAAGCACGTGCAGGTATGAAGGACTTAACTCATTATTTGCCAACCACCAAAGATAATTTGTCGAAACTATTGATTGCTATCGGCCAAGATATTAGAGTGATTATTATAAAATTAGCCGATAGATTACATAACCTTCAAACCCTTCAATATTTATCTCACGAAAAACAGATAAAAATTGCTCGCGAATCACTCGAAGTTTTTGGGCCAATGGCCGACCGTCTTGGAATGGGGAGAGTAAGAATGCAAATTGAGGAGCTTGCTTTTAGCTATCTCGATCCAAAAGAATTTAATCGTTTAAAAATAATACTAAAAAAACGATTAGGAAAAAGTACAAGAAAACTCGGTGAGATTAAAAACGAAGTGATGAGAACCTTAGAAAAAGAAGGCATTAAAGCAACTATTGATGGACGCGTAAAAAGTATTTATAGTTTACATAAAAAATTAGCGAAAGTAGACGGAAATATCGATGACATATATGATTTAATGGCTCTTCGGATAATTGTTGAAAAAAATGTTGATTGTTATCATGTACTTGGAATTCTTCATACTCTCTACCAACCAATGATTAGTCGTATCAAGGATTATATCGCAGCACCAAAACCGAATGGATATCAAAGTCTACACACCACAGTGATTACTCGTAATAAACAAATTGTTGAGTTCCAAATTCGAACCGAAGAAATGCATGAATTTGCAGAAAGAGGTCTAGCAGCCAGTTTCCATTATCACGAGCAAAAATCATCGAAAGATTATACGAAAAAGAATAAAAGTTCAACATTGCCCAGTAATCTACAATGGATAACTCAATTACAAGAAATTGCTACCAGATTAAAAGATAACGAAGAAATTTCAAAAGATCAGTTAAATGTAGATTTATTTAAAGATCGTATATTTGTTTATTCTCCAAAAGGAGATATTTATAATTTGCCCGAAGGTGCGTTACCGTTAGATTTTGCCTACTTAGTCCATTCTGATATCGCCAAACATGCAAATGGATTTCGCGTTAATGGAAAAATACATCCTTTCGATAAACCTCTTCAGAATGGAGATGTTGTTGAAGTAATTACAAAAAAACTATCACAGCCCAAACAAGCCTGGCAAGATTTAATCATGACAACTCATGCTCGAAATAAATTACGTAGTCAACTTAGGCAAATGGGAATAATGAAATCAATTACTAACGTTGCAACCGTCATTCAAAAAAAAGCGATGAGAAAAAAATCTTAAATTGTATCAATTTCAAATTTCTTGTTTTCATTTTTTCTATTTACTAGAGATGCATCATTTGATATAATTTTTAAATTATGCAAAACTCAAATTTAACTACATTAATTACAATTTTCGCTCCCGTAGCGTTGGCTATTATATACAGCGTATACCTTATATATTGGCTAAATAAAAAACCAAGAGGAAATGCCGATATGTTAAAAATATCAAAGGCAATCCAAGAAGGTTCAATGGCTTATTTGAACCGTCAATATAAAACAGTAGCCGTAGTCGCCATAATCTTGGCAATTATCATAGGCATGACATTAAATTGGACAACTGCAATTGCCTTTATTGTTGGTGGTCTTGCTTCAGCTATAACAGGATATATCGGGATGAGTGTGGCAGTTCGTGCAAATTCTCGAACAGCATCGGCAGCAAAAAAAGGCCTATTCCCAGCATTGCAAATAGCTTTTAGAGCTGGATCTGTAACAGGACTTTTGGTTACAACACTAGGATTATTGGCAGTAGCCGGAATTTATTACGTAACTGGAAACAACATTGATGCATTAATTGGTCTTAGCTTTGGTGCAAGTTTAATTTCTATATTTGCCCGTCTTGGTGGTGGTATTTACACTAAAGCAGCTGATGTTGGTACTGACCTTGTCGGAAAAGTTGAAGCGAACATACCAGAAGATGATCCTCGAAATCCAGGAGTTATAGCTGATTTAGTTGGTGATAACGTTGGAGATTGTGCTGGAATGGCAGCCGACCTTTTTGAGACATATGCAGTCACATTAACCGCTGGTATCTTACTAGGTGCAGTAGCTGGTAGTGTCACGGGTTCGGTAGAATTACCTCTCTTATTAGGTGGTGTATCAATCATAGCTTCAATACTTGGTACATTTTTTGTACGTCTTAGTAGTAATAATGACATTATGGGTGCCTTATATAAGGGACTTGTAGCATCATTACTATTTTCAGCAATAGGTTTTTATTTTGTTATAAACTCAATATTTTCTGGCGAATACGCAACGAACATATATTACTGTTCGTTAATTGGCTTGTTAGTGACTGGCTTAATGGTTTATATTACAGATTATTATACTTCGAAAAAATTCCGACCGGTCAAACAAATTGCCGAAGCTTCAGATTCTGGACATGGTACAAATATTATTATGGGTCTATCCGTAGGCATGGAATCAACTTTACTTCCAGCAATTATTATCGTTGCAGGAATTTTGGTTAGCTTCAGCCTTGCAGGAATTTTTGGCATTGCTGTTGCATCCGTAGCCATGTTATCAGTTGCCGGTATTATCGTATCAATAGATTCTTTCGGACCTATCACCGACAACGCTGGTGGTATCGCTGAAATGACAAATCAACCAAAGAAAACTCGTGAAATTACCGATGCACTAGATGCCGTTGGTAATACTACAAAAGCCGTTACTAAAGGCTATGCAATCGCATCAGCAGGATTAGCTGCCTTGGTACTATTCTCAAGCTATACAGAAAAATTAAATGGTATTGAGTTTAATTTATCAGATCCATACGTCTTAGCGGGTATGTTATTAGGTGTAGCAATGGTTTATTTCTTTGCTTCCTTAACACTACGTTCTGTTGGAAGAACAGCATCAATTGTTGTAGATGAAATTCGACGTCAATTCCGAGAAATCAAGGGAATCATGAAAGGTACTGCAACTCCTGAATATGGAAAAGCTGTAGATATCGTTACTATCGCCGCAATCAAGGAAATGATTATTCCTGCATTAATTCCAGTAATAGGAGTTATCCTGGTCGGATTTATCCTAGGAGCAAAAGCTTTAGGTGGATTACTAATGGGCGTAATAGTCGGTGGTCTATTTCTAGCATTATCAATGACAACTGGTGGTGGTGCATGGGACAATGCTAAAAAATATATCGAAGATGGTAATTTTGGTGGTAAAGGTTCAGACGCACACAAAGCAGCTGTTACTGGAGACACAGTCGGTGATCCATATAAAGATACCACAGGCCCAGCCATTAATCCTCTTATTAAGGTCGTTAATATCATCGCATTGTTGATCGTTGGCTTATTAGTCGTCTAATAATCTACTAGAAAATAACCCCCATGTATGGGGGTTATTTTTTTGTTATAAGTTTGATAGATATTCTCGAATGCTTATGGAAGCTATCGCCCCTTCGCCAGTAGCACAGGCTATTTGTTTTATTGACCCATTGCGAACGTCTCCAGATGCAAAAATACCTGGAATATTCGTCTGCAAATCCTTATCAGTTTTAATAAAGTTTTGTTTGTCCATTATTATTCCGCTATTTTTTAAAAACTGTGTGTTAGGCGATAATCCAATAAAAACAAATATTCCGTCGATTAAGATTTGTTTTAATTTGCCATCTTTAATTACATTAATACCGACTACTTTTCCAGAATCAGCAATAATTTTTTTAGTTTCAGTATTCGTATACAAGGATATTTTTCCATTTTTCTCGTATTCATCTAACTGCTTCCGCAAAACTTCACTTGCGGTAATATCACCTAGTGAAATTAGATCAATATGTTTTACAAAACGCATTAAAAATAATGATTCTTGTACTGCTGAGTTTCCTCCGCCAATTACCGCTATTCTTTTATCTTGATAAAAGGCACCATCACATGTTGCACAATAATGAATACCTCGACTAAGATATTCTTCCTCGCCTGGAATATTTAATTTTCGATAACTACTTCCCGAAGCTATCAATAATGCCTTTGATTTAATTTCTTCATCATCAACCGTTACGATTTTATTTTTCCCTTCATTTCTTATTGATGATACTTCTCCGTATTTTATTTTTGCTCCAAACTTTTCGGCCTGGTTTTTGAACTGTTCAGCTAACACGTAGCCTTCAACACCTTCTGAAAAACCGGGATAATTTTCTATTTTGTCAATCGTAGCTACTAACCCTCCGACTACCCCTTTTTCGACTAATAATGTATTTAGATTTTCGCGAGTAGAATATACTGCAGCGGTTAAAGCACTCGGACCTGCACCAATAATAATCAAATCGTAAATCATTTCGCTCATATTATTTTCAACCTTCGATCCCCATACTTGAATAATATTTTTTCAAAACCTCTGGAATTTCCACTTCTTCAACTTTTGGAATAATCATTATTATAAATTTTAAAGGCGTATTAGCTGGAATATCATCGCCTTTGCCTGTCTCGCCATAGGCTTTATCGGAAGGAATCGTTAATTCTCGAACTCCACCGACTTTCATTCCTATGACTCCTTCTTCCCAACCTTCAATCATATTCCCGCTAGAAATTGGTTCTTTTAGTGAATTTTCCGAAATTGATTGATCGAAAATAACCCCTTTCGGGTTCCAACCAATGTAGTAAGCATTATAGTCCGTACCCTCTTTAATCTCTTCGCCATCACCAAACTTTATATCTACTTTACTAAGTTCCTTTACGGTATCAGCATCAAAAGATGATACCTTCGAAGCATACTCTTTGAATTCAACGTAATACTTGCTGGACAATTCGTAGGTCTGTTCTGCAACCTTCAGTTGATAATTATTAAAAGCTTCCTGTAGTCTTTCATTATCTACTTGACCATTTTTAACGCTTAGTCCCATTACTAAAAATGAGCCAAGAGTTCCTGCTGCTAGTACAAAAGCAATAATCCAAATTCCAATCCTTTGCGATTTAGGAGTCGCCATAAATAAATCCCCTTTTAAGTATATATTTATATATTAGTATAACAAAAGCTACTCAAGTTGCTAAGTCTAAATAATCTTTACATCAATTACTTTTTTAACCGATTCTATTAAATGGTCTATGCATTCATTCACTTCTTCACTTGTTAGGGTATGGTTATAAGAAGTAATTTTTATATTAAAGGTGATATTTTTCGTAATTCCATCGATAGGTTGATATATGTCGACTGGTGATATCACAATTTCGTAATCAATATCTTTTTTAAAACTTTCTAGAGCATTGACAATACTAGAATAATTTTGATTTGGATTGACCTGGAAACAAATATCCCTGTCTGATGAAGGATAACGGCTAATTGGTCTGTAATTGCTATCAGCATCTTGATAAGCGTTGAATAATTTGACTGTGTCAATCTCGAAACCTGCCGAATATTCTGGCAATTTGAAATTTTTCATGACACTTTTTTTATATTCCCCGACATAACCAATCACTGATCCAGATTTAATTTCTTTGATTTGAGAACTTCTTAGTTTTTCGAATGGTGACACTGACGGATTATTTTCGTCTTTTTCTATTTTTTGAAATTCTACTTTAACACCTAAAAATTGACACAAATACTCAAAAAATCTTTTTGCCTGATAATACGAAGTACCATTTTTTGATTCTTTTCTAGTCATAACAAGTGATAGTGACTCAGATTCAATAGGCACCTTTTCCTCATTCAAACCCTCGCTCTTTTTGTGAGTTTTATTGATTTCAAATAAAGCAAATTCGGCATATCCTTGTTTTATATTATGATGAACCATATTTAACAAACTTGGAGTTAAAGTTTGACGATAATACTGTAATTCGGGACTTATTGAATTTATTATTCGATAAGAATTTTCGACATCTTGGTCTGCTTTTTTTAAAATATCACCATGAATAAAATTATATGTCAAGATTTCGTTAGCACCACCACGGGCCAATATTTTACGAATCTTCGATTTAAATGAATCGAATTCGCTGGGTTTTACAGCTGTAAAATTTCTAAATGGTAGCGTTTGCTCAATATTGTCATAGCCATTAATGCGTGCGATTTCTTCAATAATATCTTCTTTTATATGAATATCTGATCTCCACCAAGGAGATGTAATCGAAATAGAGTCAGAGCCAATTCTTTCTAAAGTAAATTCGGCATTAACCAAAGGTAAGATTAATTCCTCAATATTCAAATTACTGCCTAATATATTATTGACTTGGAAGCTCGACAGCTCAATTTTTTGTCCTTGTGCCCTAACCGGAAAACAATCAGCCACTCCAGAAGATACTGTCGCCCCCAACCATTCAGTCATCAATCTTACTGCCATGTTTAGCACCGGAGTAGTCAAATCAGTAGGCTGTCCTTTAGTAAATCTAGTTATTGCCTCGCTGAATATTCCGTGACGCATTTGCGTAGCACGTAATTTAAACAAATTGAAAGAAGCACTTTCTATAATGATGTTTTTCGTATTCTCATCAACTTCTGTTTCAGCTCCACCCATAGCTCCCGCAAGAGCAACAGCTCTATTCCCAGCTGAAATTACAATGTCATTATTAGTCAATCTAATTATCCTGCCATCTATCAAAGTAAGACTTTCGCCTTGTTTTCCAGACCTTACAAATATTTCTGGCTTACCACCAGATAAAGAAATAAATTTATCATAATCAAATGCGTGTAAAGGTTGGCCGGTCATTAGCATAAGATAGTTCGTGGCATCAACGATTGCATTTATAGGCCTAATGCCAACCCTTGAAAGATATGTCTGTACCAACATTGGCGATTTTTTATCACCATTCACATTAGACATTACTACCGCTTGATATCTATCTGAAAGTTCTTTGTCTAAAATATCCGCAAAAATCTGCAACTTATCATTCGTTTCAAAGTTTGGATGAATATCCATAAACCAATCAGGGCTATTAAATTTCTTTCCTAAAATAGCCGAAACTTCTCTGGCAAACCCAATAATTCCAAAACAATCAGGTCGATGAGTCAAAGACTTATTTTCTATATCAAGCAAATAATCATCAAGTTCAAATGCTTCGGAAAAAGAAGTGCCAGGAGTAATATCCTCGTTAATTTCCAAAATTCCACTATGATCATCATACAAATCAAGTTCTCTTGAACTTGCTATCATTCCGTTACTTTTGTAGCCCATTATTATTCTCGTATCGAGATGTAATTGATTGGACGAGTTTATAGTCTCAGGAACGATAGATTCAGGCGGTAGCCAAGCTACGGTAAGACCTGCTCTCATATTTGAAGCTCCGCAGACTACTTGGATCAATTCGTTTTCATCTCTTTCTAAACCATCGACGATACCCCCGTCATCAATTTTTATGACTGTAAGATGATCAGACCCATCAATTTTTTTTACATCCTTGACTGATACAATTATGACATTTTTATATTTTTCGTTAAGATTAATAACATTCTCAATCTCAACCAATCTAGAACCTATCAATACCGATAAATCTTCGATAGAGATGTCTATATCAACAAATTTTTTTAACCAGTTTAATGAAATAATCATAGAAATTTCCTCAGAAATTGTAATTTACCCGACTCAAAGTACCTTAGATCTTCAATACCATATTTTAGCATTATTAGTCTTTCTATTCCGCCGCCCCAAGCAAAACCTCGATATTTTTCAGGATCAATATCTGCAAATTTTAATACATTTGGATGAATCATGCCACATCCTAACATCTCAAGCCAATCACCTTTCTTTCCACCAAGTGTTTTTGGTTTTTCGATTGCAAATTCAAGACCTGGTTCAACAAAAGGAAAATAAGAAGGTTGAGTTTTAGTTTTTAATTTTTGACCGTAATATGATTCAAAAAAACTACGTAGGGTTCCAAGCATTTGACTTAAATTCGCATTCTCACTAACGAAGACTCCCTCATATTGATGAAACGTATGCTCATGAGTGGCATCGACATCTTCATTACGAAAACAACGCCCAAACGCAAAAGCAGCAATTTGACCGTCTTTAATTAATTTACTTTTTCCATTTTTTAATATTCGATTTTGCATTGTTGAGGTATGAGCTGGTGGCACAAAACCATCATCTGTCCTAAAGGTATCGTAACTGTCTCTTGCAGGATGGTTGTCAGGAAAATTTAATAATGTAAACATATGTTCATCATCATCTATTTGTCTTGACTCGATAGCTTCAAAACCCATTCTAGTAAAAATGTCGATTATATTTTCCAATTCAACAGTTAATGGATGGACGGTACCGAATTCGGTGTTAAATAAATCAACTTTTCTGCAATTCACATCCCAAGGAGCAGTCACATCAATTTTTTTTACTTCGTCTTTATCTAGTTCTGTCTCACGTTTCAAGATAGCTTTTTCAAGTTCATTTTTTAAATCATTTATTTTCTTTCCATAATCAGCTCTTTGTTCAATAGACAAGCTAGGAATTTTACTATAAAGCTGTCTTATCTTTTTAGATTTTAATAATTCACGGGGTATACCGCTAGTAGAAATCTCATTTAATAAAATTTTTCTTATTTCTTCGATATCATCATACATAACTTAAAATATTATAAATTATAATCCTGTATTTAATTTTTTAACATCAGTGAAAGTATTAATATTGCAAAAGCAAAAAATATTAATAACCAAACCATTGCAAGACTAGTAGTTTTCTTGGTGCCTTTCATATATGCAGAATCCTCGACCCCATCAGGAGTAGTAACTACATCAGCACGCTGCTTAGATTTTTCTTGAAGTTCAGTTGCTAATTTTTTTTGATATTCTGATCGGTTTTCATCTTGTCTAACAAATAATGCCATGGAAATATTATATCACTAATGTTCACAATATAATTTTGTGTTATACTACAAATATATTTCACTTTAAGGAGGGAGAAACTAATGGTAAAGAAAAAAGCCATTGCGTCGAAACAAAAGTCGACAACTAAAAAAACATTTGAAGCAACTACCAAAATGAAATCATTCGTTATGGTTGGAAGCGAAGGTTTTTATAAAAAAATCAAACAAAACCCAATTATTGGAGCGTTGTTAGCGGAATTTATAGGTGCATTTTTACTGGTCACATCTATTTTCGCCGTACAAAATTCTCCATTATTCGTTGCTTTTGCAATCGTTGGCATCGTATTAGTAATTGGTGGTGTATCAGGTGCACATATTAACCCAGCCATGACAGTTGGTGCTTGGGCAACACGTAAAATCAATTGGATCACAGCTATTGGATACGTCGCAGCTCAATGTCTTGGTGCAATCGTTGCTTGGCTACTTCTAAGTACTTTCCTAAAAGGTGCTGAAGAAAGTATCGGATCAAGTACGACGCTATTCCATGCAGCTACAATAGAATCTGGAAAAGAATGGTACATATTCTTTGCTGAATTTTTGGGTGCAACAGCCTTAGCACTTGGATTCGCGCGAACAATTAAACATAATTGTAATGTGGTTACATCAGCATTTACTTATGGCATGGCTATGCTTCTAGCATTGTTTATTTCAGTATCTGCTACTGGTCCATTCTTGTCTGAACCAAATACCGGTTTCTCATTCATGAACCCAGCAGTTGCAATCGCAGCTAACGGAATTTCTTCTTGGGATATTTGGCCAATCGCAGTGTTTATTCTAGCCCCAATGGCTGGTGCGATTTTTGGATTTATCATTCGTGATATCTTCTCACAAACAGATAAATTAGACTGTGAAATATGTAATTAATAAATAAAAAAGGCATTTATTAAATCCCCGCTTAAAAAACGGGGATTTAATTTTCTTCATTAGGTTTATCAACCAATAGCACTTCTACACTTGAATTTGATTCTGAGATCTTCACGACATCTTTATCAATTTTGCCAAGTTCTTTATGTGCTTCATTATATTGATTAACAGTTTGCGATAAAGACCTACCAAGTTTATGCATATACTCATCAAACTTGCTTATATGTTGTCCGAGTTTTCCTACTCGAATTTGAATATCTTTAGCCTGTTGTTCTATTTGTAAGCTCCGTAAACCTTGTAGCACAGTTTGTAAATATGCCATAAAACTTGTCGGACTTACAATAATGACCTTTTTTTCTCTAAAAGCATATTCTATTAAATCACGTGAACTTGACCCACTACCAACTCCTCCAATTAATAAATCATAATAAAGTGATTCACTTGGTATAAACATAAATGCAAAATCCATAGTATTCTCACTTGAGCGAACATATTTACCTGTTTCATCTATGCGGTTTTTTAAATCATTCCTTACCTTCAATAACATTTTATCTTTTTCAGATTTATTCTTCTCTCCTATCATACGGTTGTAATTCTCTAAACTAAATTTGCTATCAATCGGTAATATTTGACCTTTATCAAGAAAAATAACTGCATCTACGATATCGCCATTATTAAATTTGTATTGCATCTGATACGTTTTCGTAGGTAATATGTTGTCCAAGACAGACTCTAAATAATATTCTCCAAAAACACCACGTTGTTTAGGATTCTGTAAGACATTTTGTAAAGTTTTTAATTCATCAGCAACGTCTATAACTCGACGATTAGTTTCATCAAGTCGAGCTAATTTTTGTGTGACATCAGCAACTAATTTTGCACTTTCACTCAATTGTTTTTGCATTGAGGCTTGCATGGTAATATTATTATTTTCAAGTTTATCGCCAACAGTTTGTTGTAAAATATTTATACCTCTCGTTAATTCATTGACATCACTTTTTAATAACTCGACTGTACCCGAACCTTTTAACTCATTTAACCTTTGATTCATTAAATAAATTACAACAAAGAATCCAAAAATAACTACACCCAATAAGACTATTAAAAATGTTTGTTCCATGTTTTTAGTATATCACTACATACCGAAGATAATTCGAACAGCCAAAACAATAATAACCATTAATAATGCGGAAAATAGTATATTTTTAAATCTTGCGATCCAAGAAAATAACAAATACGATAAACAATAGAGAGAAATGCTCCATACTATTGCTTCAGTCCATACTAAAACAGAAAGTGAATCAATAAGCCCCCACAACGTCAACAATGATGCCAAGGCCACCATTAAAGGTCTAGCCATTGAATATCTCACCATTATAAAAACACCAATCAAACCAGTTAATATCGCTGATATATTGCCAGATACTGACGTGGAGTTCATGCACATAAGTGCATTTATTTCATTTCGACAATATAGAGGATCAATTACATATTTTTCAATTAATATCATAAAACACCAAAACAAAAAACCTACGAGAAGTCCAATCAAAAGTGTAGCCAAAAATGGATAAGATGAACTAACTATCTGAGACCCTGTCTCAGTTTTTAATACTTTTGCCATTATTTACCTCCATAAACTTGACGATTATTATATATAATTTTTGATTTATTTGCAAAAGTAGTTATTTAATGATTATGATTATTTATTCAAATACCAAATTGAGCCAAACATCGCTATAAAAATTCCTCCCAAAATATCAATTGGAGTATGTACAAGAGCTAACACCCTTCCGACCGAAACGCCTACAACTAATAATAACAATATTACCGTTATTAACTTGTTTTTAGTTTCAAACCAGACAGCACATGTGATTGCAACGACAAATAACGTGTGATCGGATGGGAAACCTGGATTATCTAAAAAAGAAGCACCAGCACTCGCTCCAATCATTTCAAATGGTCTAAGATATTCTGGTTGATAAATAACACCGACTAATTTTGCAAATAAATACGCAGTCAAGCCGGCTATAATAATTCTTTTATAAGATTCAATTCTATTTTTTTTAGAAATTTTAAAAATAAGTGCATAAGCTCCGATAATTACAACGGGAACTACTAAGCCGTCTGCAAGAATTCGAATAATTAAATCCTGACTCATATATATACATTAACACAAGCATATTCTTTAGATAAAAAACTATTATAATATTTCGTCTAATAACGTTCGACAGTAATCGATGATATCCCGATTTTTGCTGAAATATCTATTTTATTCTTAGACACATCGTAGTCGGATGATTCGTAAATATTATCATCAATCTCAATCATATCAGCAATATTTTTTGATGCCATTCCATCCTCAAGATTTAACTTTATACCGCTTTCTTTGGGAACACTGACTAATATCGAACTTACACCTGAATTAATTTTTATATCAACTTTCGAAACTTTTTCACCAATTTTTAATAATAATTTACTTACACCAACTTTTATATCTGCACTCTCAAGTGATATACCTGAAGCATCTATACTAATATCAGAAGCACCAGCATCAACCGATAATTTTAAAGGTATTTTATTATTTAAACCAACTGTCCATTTATTATTGTAGTCATTCAAAAACCAATTCGATGATTTTTTAGAACTCATCGTCAGGTCAACTATTTGAGTGTGATTACTAATTATAGAATTTTGTGAAACTATTGCATAATTACTCTCAAAAGAAGAATTTATTAAATTGTCTTGATCCGAGCTATCCACTAATAAAGAAACAGCTCCGGCCTTTATACTAATTTTAGCGGAAGTAATGTCTTTTGATATCAATTTAGTCGTAGAGTTATATTGATTAATTTTGTTGCAACTTGGATAATCTCCAATCATAACCCATATAACTGATCCAAGCATTGATATTACGATAACTATCGAGGCTATTTTCCATACTATATTTTTAATTGACAAAATCGAGACACCGATAGAAATAATAATTAATGGCCAAAGTCTCCACGTATTATTCCAATTTACATCAACTAAATTGAGATTATTTAAAAATGCTAATAATCCAATAATAATAAACAGAAGCCCCCAAAATATCTTGCTTAGGTTCCAATCTTTTTCAATATTTAATTCTTGTTTATGATAATCATTATTATTTGCTTTTTTTGATGAATCATTTTTTTCGTTCATCATCCCTCCTTATGATAATCATTAATCCAGCTAAGATTATCAAAACTGGCCAGACATAATTCCATTTCAAGATTAACAAATTCGGAAAAATTTGGTTAATTAACATCCAGATACCAATTATCAAAAGACCTAAACCGATATAATTTCTTGTCCTATTTATCACTTTATTATCAATTAGTTCTTTTCCCATAGCTGAAACCCTTTCTTCAACTGTATTATATTGATCGACATCATAATTTTTTACCGGTAAAATTACTGCCATTAGTAAATAAATAAAAATCATCGCTCCACTGGTTGCGAAGATTAGTATAATAAATATAATTCTGACTAAAACAACATCAATTTCGAAATAATCTGATAATCCTGCACAAACGCCGAATAATTGTCCTTTTTTGGGTATCCTATATAAAGTCTTATTTTTTTCTGCCATATCATCAACCTCCTAATACCATTTTACTACTATTTTAATAAAAGTTGTAATTTTTACCTATAAAATTTGAACAAACCTTTAATGACCTTCAACTAGAGGAATCACTTTTTAATAAAGAGTTGGTTATTTCTATAATATTTCGTCATTTTCTGACATAAATACTGTACTAATCAATCCTTCACAATCAAAAGAAAAAGATATTATTTTCCCAGCAGAAGACTTACCGACAATTAGTATTTCTGGAAAATATTTACCATATTCGTTAGTGTCTTTATAAGAATTTATCACAGATTCTGATAGGTTAAAATCCCAAGTTTGTGCAGTGACATCACCGATAAAATCCGATATATCTAAAGCTGATTGAGTTTTAGTCTGTTCTCCATAAGCTTCGGTTGCAGCCAAAATAACATTGACTGTAGAAGCCATATGTCCTTCAAGTGGTTGAGTATTACCTGAAGTGACTGAAGCAATAATATTCTCTTTTGAATCGTTATCAGGAGCTACTATTGTACAATCAAGATTATCATCACCTTGAACAATATCAGTTTGTTGCTTGTTATTTAATTCTGTAATAACACTTTGAAGGCGTGCTATTTCTTCAGACTGCTTTACATTCATATCATTAGCAAGATTATCCCTCCACCAAAAAGCTAGACAGCCAGCAAGGGCCATAATTAATACAACAAGCAATAACAACACTGCAGTTTTTCGCATTAGTGGTTTTTTTGGTTTTATCACTGGAAATTCAGGAATTTTTTTTACCTCTGAATTATTTACGTTTATATTCTGATCTTTTTCTTCAAGATCTGGAGTTTCATTTAATTTATTGTTTTCTTCCATTTTATCCCCCTACGATAAGTTAAGTATAGCATAATCAAAATGATTATTTTTACAAAAAAAATTGGGAAAGTATCAGTCAATTGACTACACTTTCCCTTTTAATAATTCGGATTATTCGTAAATATAATCTAACTTAACAAATTCGACATGTAAAATATACTCTTCATCAAGCCAGCTTTTAATTTTAATATCGTAAGGCATTGTATTTTGAAATTTATTGTCAGTACTTGGCCAATAGACAGTTGCATCAACTAATCCAGGGTTTTTTGAATTGAAATACCCAGGTGTATATGTGTGTCTGGTGATTTCTATTTGCTTTAATCCAGTATTTTTGACAGTAGTAGCTAAAGCCACTGACAATCGACAGACGCCACTACCTAAAGAACTAATCATTTTTTGATTTCCATTAGCATCAGTGACTGGCATATTACCATATTTATAGCCTTTATCAGCCGTTCTTTTACCAATTACCTGATTATAAGAAAAAACCTTTCCTGATTCGAGTATATATCCGTCAAGAATATTAGCAGCGACACCAGCATTATATGTGCCAACTTCATTTGGCAATATTATTTGTGCCGAGCCAATTACTCCATCTTCTACAACGGACGCAATTTGCTTTAAGGGTTCATCTGCGACTACTTTACTTGGAATAATTTTTTCACTAACTTGATTTTTTGGCTCTTGAATTTGTTTTTCCATTTGGCTATTAATGTCACATCCGGTACATGGAATTACAAGAGAAATTAGTAACAATAATGTAACTATCTTACTCAAAATTTTCACCTCTTCTTATTAAATAGAAGTCTCATTACAAACGTTAATAATGCTGTCGACGACTTTTTGAGGACTAATGTAGGGATTTGGCAGTTCTATTAATGCCGCATCTTGGCAATAACCAGTACCCCAAGCCCAACTTACAAAATAGCCTGGCATTTCTGAAATACCCCCTTTTCTATAAATACCTAGAGGTTTTTCAAAATGCTTCACTAAATCATTCGATCCATAGCTACAGTTTAACCAACCATGTATATCAAAAATATACGTTGGCTTTATACCAATCACTAAGTCTCGTAATGCAACTGATTCTGGAGCTGAAAATGCACTCAAAGTTTTATTTCTACTAACAAGATTTTGACGCCATAAATAACTAAAATCTCTATTTATATCAACTCCTAGTGTAGTTTGACATCTTCCTGGACCATTATTAGTCCATCCATCGATTAAACCATCTGGATTAGCCGAACTAACGACATATAAAGATTTACCATTTAAATCTTCAGGGTGAGCCGAAAAGTAATTAATCATTTCCTGTCCAATATTTACCAATGCCCAACCATCATTTTTATAGCAGTCTTCAAAACCATGCAGTTCAAATACCACCATAATTTTTGATGTTGCGTCTTTTGGCTTAATAGACACGACATTTAATGGACGGCCATTACCGCTTGTGCCATATTGAGTCGTATTTATGACCAAAATATCAGTTACTCTAAAATGAATGAGCTCCAATGTTGAAATCGAAGAATATCTTTTATCAGATTCATTAGATTTAGAGCTTTTGCAGGATACCACTAAATTGTAAGAATATTCACCTGCCTGTAAACCATAAAAATTATATGACCATTCATTGCCTGAGCTAGTCATATTACCAACAAGATTACCTTCACGATTTACTAACAGTATATACTCGATATTTGTGTCAACACCACTTATCACACTAATCCTAACATCATTCCCGGTTACAGTTGCTTTTGATTCAAAAAAAGGTTTCTCATCAATAGTATTCGCAAATGCTTGCGTACTCGTTCCAATAAGAAAGAATAAAGAAAAGCCGATAACAAAAATCAACAATCTCTTACTTATCGTCAAAACCTTCACCACCTTTCAATCCGAATTATTCAAGAACAACCCGAGGGCTTTATAAATTATAACATAAAAAGTGTATTTTGGAAATATTGGACATTTCTACCAACTGATTGATACAATATAAACAGCCGAAAATGCTTATGAAAATAAACAGGCTTAATGATAGAAATAATGGTTACTAATTTGAATATAAACGACAATGAAAAATATAAATTAGATTTCAAACTCATCTTTGATGAGATAAGCAAAAAATCCTTTAATAAAAATACTAATTTTGATAACTTTTTAGATTCTATTGGACGCTCAGATTTATCAGATAAAATAACTGAAAAAACTCCTTGGCTGTATCTTACACAAGAGATATATAGAGAAAAAGAATTTGGCATTATGGGTGGCGGAGGACTTGGCGTTCTAGCTGGAGATATGACAAGAGTAGCAGAAAAAATTGGATTACCATTAGTTGTGGTTACTCCGTTCTACTCTGAAAAAATTCATCAAAAATTAACCGATTTTCACCATAATTATTCAGTTGAAAAAGTCAAGCCGAGTAATTTTGGTTATATTAAAATCGGTTTAATCAAGATAAGTACACTTGCTTATCCGTCCGTTCCGCTGGAAGTTCATGTTAAATTACGAAATTCTATGATGCTGATTACTCTATTTGAGCCAAACATCGGTGCAGTTTATTCAGGAGAATCTGGTAGTGACCACAGACTTTATCACGAAGCAGTAACTGGATTTGGTGGCTATGAAGTCATAAAACAAATGGGTATCGATCCTCCATTAATTCAAATGAATGAATCTTGTACAGTTTTTGGAATAATAGCTAAATTGGACGATCTCGTCACTAATGGTATGGAATTTTACACAGCCTTAGAAAAAGTTAGGCAATCAACAATTTATACTAACCACACACTTCTTCAGGCAGCCGAAGGCGAATTTCATTATAGTCAATTTCAATCAATGATTTTTCCGAACATAAAAAATAAATCAATTATTGATTGGTTATCTTGGCAATTCACAATTGACAGCAAGATAAAACTAAGCACACTTGCAATAGAATTATCAGGCAAAAGAAATGGCGTCAGCATACTACACTCAAAAATATCAAGTGATAATTATCGTAATCGCGATGGTAATAAAGTGCAATTTAATGCAGTAACTAACGGTATTTCTGATTTTTGGATACAACCAAAAGTGATAGAAATACTTCATAAGATCGGAGTTCTTGATAATTTAGATTTGCCTACTAAAAATTACATTGATAATCTAGAAAAAATTGATATCAATTCCATTAAAGACGTAAAAGATTCTGGACGAATTTTTATGAACGAAGTCTTATCACATCGTCAAAATCAATATGGAAAAACTTTCAAGATACCGCAAAAAGCAAAAGTCTTTGATATTAAAAGACGTCTCGTAAGTTATAAAAGGGCAAAAATGATATTTAATGACCCAGATAGGCTATTGGATATTATAAAAAAACATGATGCTTACATAATTATATCTGGTAAACCTCACTCTGGGGATTCTGAAATGGTAGATGATTTATTTAATATTTTGACGATGATAGCTAATAACCCGATATTAAAAGAGCATGTCTATTACGTTCAAAATTATGATGAAGAATTAGGTAAAGCTTTAGCGATTGGATGTGATTGTGCGATAAATGTACCGATTGTTGGGCAAGAAGCATGCGGAACATCTTGGATGAAAGATTTAGCCAATTTAAAATTATTAATATCGACAACTGACGGCGGTGTCGCTGATATTAATCCGCCCTTGTATCTTGAAGTATCTGGTAATTTTTATAATCAAGAAGCAGATATGCTCTATCAAAGAATTGAAGAAGTGTGCCAAATTCTTGATGATGAGAAATTATTACGTCAGAAAATTATAGATCAATTAAATGGCTACCTACCTATTATTTCTGGGTCGAGAATGATAAGAGATTACTTAAACTTAAGATTTAATTAATAAAAAAAGGCCTCTGAAATCAGAGGCCATTAGCTTTGCATAGAGAAGTCATATATAAGGCTTCGTTAATCCAATCATACACCGCTGTTACATCATCAATTTCTTCGACTAAGATCTTGATATTATTCACGAACTTTGGAGATTTAAAACCTACAAAATCCGCTACTCCTAAAACTAAATCTCTGATGATACAATCTTTTGATGGAGAATTTTCAAAAGCACTTTCATTTCTTAAAATAGGTAAAATTACATCGTATAACCGATTTTTTTCTGCTGTTTCCAAACAGGACATGACAATTCTATTAAGACTAGTTTTTGAATCGTCAACGACCATGATAACACCCTCAAAGTTCCCTTTGTAAAGACCTTCTTCTCTAACATAAGTTGGTTTTCCCTCAAATGGAAAATAATCGAAATAGTGTCTTCTGGCATTATCACCAGCAAGATTAAACAATACATCGTAGTTTAAATCTCTTGGAAATTTGTCATAAGGTTTGACTGCGAGAATAATCGTCGATCCTGTAACGGCCTTTACATTAGCCAATGTTACGCCAATTCCTGTTCCCATTAGCCTCACCCCTTTTAAAAATTTAAGATACTTATCTCTCTATGCATATCCTTCTGTTCGGATAATAACTATATAATATCATTAAATAAAAAATAATCAATTATTACTCGACCAATTCAAATGATATAGTGAAATTGTGAGAAAAATATTATTAATACTATCCACGATAATCATAATTATATTTTCAATTTATTTTATCTGGTTTATACCAAACTACAGTCAAATTAAGAGAAATAGTAAAAAAAATATCGTAGAAAAAATACAGCCAAGTTTGATTGAAACAAAAATTGCATCAATGACACTTAGGCAAAAAATATCATGTTTATTAATTTTACAATCAAGTGATACAGAGAATCTTATACAGTTCCTTAACGATTATCAGCCAAGTGGTTTAATATTTATGCAAGAGAATATTAATTCAAAGACTTCAATTGAAATTAGTGAAATTACCAAAAGTCTACAAAATAACCCTGATTTTCCTTATTTATTTGCAATTGATCAAGAAGGTGGAACAGTAAAGAGATTATCGGAAGACACTTTCGCTTCAGCTTATGATTTGAAAAATCAAACCACCGAAGCAACTAGATCTGCTTTTTATGACAGGTCAATGATATTAAAAAAAGCTGGCTTAAATCTTAATTTTGGAATTGTCGCTGATGTAACTGAAAACACCAGCTCTTTTATATACCCAAGAGTATTTGGAGGCGATCCTTATGACGTTGCCAAAAAAGTTTCAAGTGCGATAGATGGAGAGAAAGGTAACGTATTATCAACATTGAAACATTATCCCGGACATGGTGAGACAACAGCTGATTCACATTATCAATTACCAGAAACTGATATATCTTACAAAGATTGGCAAACAAAAGATGAGATACCATTTGTTAGTGGCATAAGAAATGGTGCACAATTTATTATGTTCGGTCATTTAATTTATAGTTCTATTGATTCAGAACCAGCAAGCCTTTCAAAAACATGGCATGAAATTTTACGGGAAAGAGATAAATTTAAAGGTATTATTATCACTGACGATATGGCGATGCTACAACAATCTGGTGATATAAATTATAGAGATCCCGTAAAAAATGCCGTGAAAGCGATAAATGTTGGCAATACAATGCTTCTATATATCCTCGGCAGTAACGATATCACCACTAATAATCTCATTGATGGCATTGTCAACGCAGTAAATGAAGGCGAAATAGAAATAAATTTAATTGATACTAACGTTAAGCAAATTTTAGAATTACGCAATAGCTTATCTAGTATTATCACTAAATAACAGAATAAATTATAACAAATTGGTTATTTTTTCTTACGTCGTGACAAAAATTTAGGATAATACCAGCTCACTTTCCCAACTATTGTCATAATTGAAGGCACAAGTATCAACCTTACGAAAAAAGCGTCAACTAATACCGCTACAGATAAACCTACGCCAATTATTTGCATGAATAAAATACTTGATCCCGAAAAACCAACTGCAACAACAAATAATGCCATTGCAGCAGCAGTAATAATTGGGCCCGTCTTTATAACGCCATTTTGGATAGATTTTATCGGATTTTCGGTTTGTTTGTGAGTTTCTTTCATACGACTATACAAAAATACGGAATAATCCATAGCAAGTCCAAATGAAATTGAAACGAACAGAATCAATACTGATAAATTAATTCCGCTTACTGTTTGCCAACCTGTAATACTACTTAACCAACCTAATTGAAAAATACCGACAATTACTGAAATTGATACCAACAATGCAATTGAGTTAACGATAATTGCTTGGATTGGTAGAATTATCGACTTCAATGAAATAGATAAAATTAATAACATACTGATAAAAATAATTGCAATAGAATAAGGCATTGATTTAAAAAATATGTTATTATTATCTTCGTAAGTCGCTAATGTCCCACTGACATATAATTCTCCATAATTCGGTTGAATTTTTTTTATTTCATTCAAAACATTACTCGCAACTTTTGTCCCAATATTATCGTTAATAATAACGTCAATTTTTATTGCCTTTTCACGCATATTATTGTTAATAACTGAAACTAATTCAACAGGCACCATATTAATCGAATTTAGATATTTAATTTTCTCACAAGATAAATCTTTTGAAATTGGCGTTGGTGATACGACTTTATAAACTCCACTTATCGCATTTATTTTATTTGTTAAATCACAAGAAATATCAAATCTTTCATTAATATTAAAACCATTCGGTATTATTAATAAAGCAGTTAATTCTGGAGTTGGAACATCAAAATTATCTATTAAGAAATTACTAACATAATGGGATGAAGTATTTCTTGCTAACCAATTTTCATCCATTGGTCCTGAAGAAAACTTAAACAAGGGTAACATTAGTATAATTACAACCGTAAATCCACTTACAATTGTAAGAATTGGACGATATGTTGTAAATTTAGCAATTTTTTCCCAAATATTTTGGCTAGATTTATTGAAAGATTTTTTCCAAATTGGTAGATGTAAATCATCTATATGTCTTCCAATTAATCTTAATAATGAAGGAAGGATTGTGATAGTAATTATTACGCCCATAGCCACAGCCGAAGCCCCGCCAATAGCGACATTACGCATCATTTCGATTGGAAAGACGAGTAATGAAAGTAGGCATGCTATAACAGTTACACCACTAAATATAATAGTGTGACCTGATGTCACCACAATAGTTTTTACAGCTTGTTCAACATCACTTTTTTCCAACTCTTCTCTAAATCTATTAACCGACAATAGGGCATAATCTATAGACAAACCTATACCTAATATCGTAATGACATTTATCGCATAAGTATCTATAGCCAAAAAATTAGACACAAAATTTGTAATTGCAAAAGCTCCAATTATCGTCAACAGACTGATAATAATTGGGACAAATGCTGCAACTACACTTTTGAAAAATATTACTAATAAAATTAATAATATTGGAAGAGTAAATAATTCTGTACGAATTAATTCACTTTCGGCCGTATCAACAGTTTGCTGTATACTAGCCGCTTCTCCACCAACTGATATTTTTAATTTTGATTGATCAGCTTTATTGACAAAATCAGTTAAAGTTTTATATATCTCCTTCGCTGAACCATCCATCGCTATAACCGCATAGGTTGATGTTTTATCTTTTGAAATAAAGTAATTTGATTTTGTATTCGAATAAGTTGTTATTAAATTAACTTTTTCTTTTAATGGTTCAAGAATACGTAAAACTTCTGCTTGATAAGACGCACTATTCGCACTACCTAATAAAACGTCTTTGCGTTCAAAAAGTATAATTTGGCTTGACGGTGAAACTCCAAAATTTTCTTCGAGCTTTTCTTTAGCGATACTCGATTCAGTGCCTTCAGTAATTCCTATATTACCATTACTAAGATTCCCAAATAATCCACTAGCATACCAACCTAAACCAATAAAAATTATAGTGACCGAAATCAAAACATAATTCGGATACTTTGTGCTAATTTTTTGCCACCATTTGCTCATAAATATTTTTATTCCTATTAATTATTATACTTTAAGTAAATATATAATTAGCAATTATCGTCTTTATATAATCTGTTATAATCTTAGTAATGCTTAATTATTATACAAAAACTGTAAAAGAAACTTTACGCGAACTTGATACTCGTGAACAGGGCTTATCATCAATCGAAGTCAAAGAGCGTCTTAATCAATACGGCCCTAATTTAATAAAAGTAAAAGGCACACCGCTATGGCGAACGATTATAGAACCTTTTGCAAATGTTTTTATGGCAGTCTTATTTGTTGCAATTGCTATCAGTATAATTCAAAACGAAATGCTTGATGCAATAATCATCGGTGCAATAATGATGATAACAGCAATAATTTATTATGTGCAGACTTTTTCAACAGAAAAAATTTTACGTTCTCTCCAAAGGCATGATCCTGAAAAAATTGAAGTATTAAGAGATGATAAAATAAAAAGTATCGATGTTTCAGGACTAGTTCCAGGCGACATAATCATATTAAAAGAAGGCGAAAAAATACCCGCTGATGCTCGACTGATGACTGTAAACTCGCTTCGAGTAGATGAATCTCAACTTACTGGTGAATCTATGCCAATTGGTAAGCAAGTAGAAAAATTAAATAACGATTTAGAAGTATATGAACAGACCAATATGATTTTTAAAGGCTCTTTTGTTATCGGTGGCGAAGCAACTGCAATTATTATTGCTACAGGAAACAATACAGGATTTGGAAAACTAGCCGCTTTGTCATCTGAAGTACAAGAACAAAGCCCAGTCCAGAAAAAAATTGATAAATTAGTGACACAAATAATATTTGCGATAATTATTGTGGCAATTATTACTTTTGTATTGGCTCTATATAGAGGAATGAGCGTTGGCGATAGCTTACGTTTTATTATCGCCCTTTCGGTCAGTGCTGTGCCTGAAGGCTTATCGGCATCAATCTCGGTAGTATTAGTGCTTGGAATGCGCAGAATGGCAAAGAAAAAAGCCTTGGTTAAATCGATGAGAGCTATCGAAACAATTGGCACACTTACGACAATAGCTACTGACAAGACTGGTACTCTGACTAAAAATTTACTTACTGTTCAAACTATTTGGAAATCTAATAAACACGACAACAAATTTTTTGACCATATTATCAAATCAGTAAATTATATAAAAGGAAAAACTCATGATCCCCTTGATATTGCATTAATGACTTATGCCGAACAGAATAAATCATTATTAAAAAAATATAAAGATCCTTTAGTAGTTTATCCATTCGACAATGCAACGGCTATGAGTGGCAATTTAAGAGAATACAAGGACGAATTTTTCATTAATATTAAAGGTTCTCCCGAAAGTATTTTAGCTTGTTCGAATATATCTAAAAAAGATAGAAAAGAAATCGATGAACAACTTCATTCGATGGCAAGTCGCGGTTATAGAGTAATAGCTATCGCCCACTATGAAAGTAAGGTTATTATAAGTGATTTGGATTACTTTAAAGATCATAAAAGATTGGTATTTGACGGATTCGTAGGTATTGCAGATGTTATTAGACCTGAATCAAAGGCTTCAATCGCTAGAACAGTTAGTGCTGGAGTTACAGTTCGAATGATAACTGGCGATCATTTTGAGACAGCTTATCAAATTGGCCAAGAAATTGGCCTAGTAACATCAAGAGATCAGGTATTCGATAGTCGAAGAATGAATAAGATGACGGATGAAGAATTGGAAGATTCTATTGAGAATATTCGTGTCTTTTCAAGAGTTATACCAGAACATAAGCACAGATTATTAGCAATTCTAAAGAAGAAAAATATTACAGCTATGACTGGAGATGGTGTTAATGATGTACCAGCATTAACAAATGCTCATGTCGGAATTGCTATGGGTAGTGGTGCCAGTATTGCCAAAGATGCCAGTGACATAATTTTAATTGATGATAATTTTCGTAGTATTGTAAATGCGATTCATGAAGGTCGGACTGTTTATGCAAATATCAAAAGAATGGTCGTTTATTTAGTATCGACAAACATCGGTGAAGTACTTGTCGCTTTAGGATCTTTGATTATGGGAGTACCATTGCCCATATCACCTATTCAAATTTTATGGGTCAACCTAGTAACTGACACAAGTATGGTGATTCCTCTTGGTCTTGAACCGGGCGAAAAAAGAAATATGAATAAGGGACCACAAAAACCAAATGCACCTTTACTCAGCAAATTTATGCGTTCAAGAATCATACTTGTAGCATTAGTAATGATGATGGTAACCTTAGGAATTTATATCTATTATTCAAATCTTTATGGTTTTGATTATGGTCGCACGATTGCATTCTCAGTATTAGTTGTAATGCAATGGGCAAGTGCATTTAATTCACGTAGCGACTACGAATCAGTATTTATAAGAATAAAACGTTTCAACCTATCGTTTTATATAGGGTTATTACTTGCAATAGTTTTACAAACACTTGCCTTATTCGGACCACTTGCAGACATATTACACACAAAACCGGTATCAATATTTGATTTAATAGTAAGTGGTACATTCGCATTTATTGTTACAATATTTGCTGTAGAAATTCATAAATATATTGGCAGACGATATTTCGATAAAGGAAGCCGATTAAAACCTATCAAGTCGACTAAATAATACTTACCTCAGTAAATGTGATATAATTAAGATAATGCATTAAATAGATATGTTATTGTTTGTGTCATTTTCTAATAAGGAGCGAGGTGCATATGCTTAAAATTAACGAAAAGATTGTATATCGAAATGATGTATGTAAAGTAATCGACATTGTAAAAAAATTCAGAAACGATGAAGATTACTATTTATTGACGCCAGTTAATGACACTTCTCTTACGATACATGTACCAATAAGTAATTCTACTGAAAATATTCGGCCATTAATAACAAAATCCGAAATTGAAGAGTTAATACATAAAATAAACGAAATACCTGTTATACCGATAAGTAATATGGGACGTGGTGCTGAATATAAAGAGCTTCTGAATAATGGCTCACATGAAAGTTTGATTACTGTAATTAAAACAGCCTATCAAAGAAAACAGACGAAAGCTGAATGTAACCAGAAACCTAGTGAAAGTGATAAACAATATTTTCGTCAAGCCGAAAAATTATTATACAACGAGATTGGTGCTGTTTTAAATATGAGTTTTGATAAGGCGAAAGAATATATCGTAGACAAAGTGTCTCAATTAGAAGAGAATAATTCGCAATAATTTTTAAAAAAATTAGCAATTATTACAATATTATCGTAAAATAAGAACGTAAGAAAAAATATGAAAGTATTTATTCAACATCATAGAAAAAATATTTTTGTATTTATTATTATCTTAATTATCATTTTAACTGTTGCATATATTTTTTTTGTATATAATAAAAAGCCTAAAAACAATGATACTGCAAAAAAAGATACCGATTTAACAATAACTGACGATATAACAACCAATTCGGAAGATAATAATCAGCCAGACAATAACAAACAAATAGATATTTCGGTTTGTATAGGAAACGAAATTAAAGCAGAAAAATTTACTTTAAATTCTCCTGCTAAGGTATACACAACAGCACTTGAAGCTAAAAATAAAACCAACCCGTCATCTGTATATCAACCTGGAGAATATTTTATTTATAAATGTTACGACAATATTGCAAATATTACGCGTTTCCCAAGTTCCCCTGGTGGCTGGATAGATCCAAAGAATCCTTATGATGAATTATTAGCTCCTGACAATACATCAAATATTATTCCGACAATTGACGTTATGACTATCGAAAACACAATCATAAATTGGAGTCACGAATATCCGACAGCTTTTGCAGGTGAATATAATGGTTTTTGGAATATTTCACCAAACAAATTATACCTAACTTTTGATTGTGGCTATGATTATAATAATTTAGCATCAACTATTATGGATACATTGTCCACAAAAGGCATAAAAGCTGTATTTTTCGTAACAGGTGATTTTTTAAATGATAGACCTGATTTAATTCAAAGAATGGTAAACGAAGGACATATTGTCGGCAATCATTCGTACTCACACCTGAATCAACCTCAAAATTTAGCCATTTCTACCGATATTGTAGTAAATGATATTGGTGCTTGGGAGGATAAATATCGAAGTGTCATGGGCTCAAACCCTTCAATACTATACTTTCGCCCACCGGCGGGTGCTATTTCCAGAAGATCGATGGCCTTAATGAATCAACTAGGCTATAAAACTTTAATGTGGGGAAGTGCTTACAAAGACTGGGATACCAGTGCCCAACCGACACCAGAATCCGCTATGGAATCATTACGCAAATACACAACTCCGGGTGATATCGTCTTACTTCATGGTATTTCACAAACCAGCAGTGATATATTAAGTCAATATATTGATGAGTATCGTAGTAAGGGTTTTGAATTCATATTGCCATAAAAACTTTATTTAATAAAAAATATAGTGGATAATGAAATGGTGAAAACATCGTTAAAAAAAGGTTTAAGTTACGGCACAACTTCTGGAATAATTACTAGTTTAGGATTATTGATTGGATTATTTTCAAGTAATAGTCCCGAAAGCGTTATTTTGGCCGGTCTTCTAACTATTGCTTTTGCTGATGCTCTGTCTGATGGCTTAGGTATTCATATATCCGAAGAATCTGAAGGTCGTTTTTCTAAAAAAGAAGTATGGGAAGCTACTATATCAACAGTTATTGCTAAAATGACTCTGGGGCTTAGCTTTGTTCTACCGATAATATTATTACCGCTTTCATCAGCAATAATTACTGATATTGTCTGGGGATTAATTGTACTAATACTCCTAAGTTCTATTATCGCTCGTCAGAATAAAGAAAAGGTTAGTTCAGTTCTAATTGAGCACGTCAGTCTTGCTACCTTCGTCGTTCTTGGCAGTTTCATTATCGGAAAACTTATTAATATGTATTTTATATAGGCCTATTATTCCGTTTGAATAGGAAAGTATATTTCAGAACAGATTATAAATCGTCAATTAATCTATTTAAAGATTGTCTGAAAAAATTGCTTTAATTTTGTATATTCCAATTTGGCATATTACACTATGGAATATAACATATGAACACAACAGATATGAGCAAAGTTATTTATTCAAAAGAACATAAATATATAATTGAACAGTTGAAAAAGGCTCGTATTGAAGCTGGTTTTAATCAGAAGCATGTTTCAGATTTATTAGACAAAACTCAATCTTACATATCTAAAATTGAAAATGGTCAAAGAAGAATTGATGTTGTTCAATTAAATAAATTTGCCAAAATATATAAAAAAAACTTGGACTATTTTATAAACAAATGAAAAATAATATTACAAAAAAACAAAAGTCTTATACTCAAAAGGCACTTGAACTTTTTCAAAAAAGACTTGGTAAAATTGTTACATCAGAGGAACTTGCTCAAATTACTGGAACAAAAGGAAATCCAATATCACACAACATAAGAAGAATTTTTGAACTTAGAGATGAGCAAGGTTATAATATCGTTAATCATAAAGATAACGATGTTACAGGCCTGAATCTAAAAGTTAATGAGTGGGTGCTTCTTAATATGGAGCCAGATCCTAAAAAAATTAGATCTCGAGGTGTAAATAAAAAAATAATGTTTGAAGTGTTTACAAGAGACCACTTCACTTGCCAAACTTGTGGTAGAACCCCTCAGGATGACGATCCAGTAAACAGTATATTGACTAAAGATGATTTTGTAACTATGTGTAATGTTTGTAATGAGGGGGCAAAAAATAATGATCTAAAAAAAGTTACTTTGCTTGATAGGGTTAAAAGCACAGATGACTTAACAAAGAAAGAAATATTTGATTTTTTGAAATCTAAATTTTAATTAAATTATTTTGGAATATTTTTTGCTATAAAATAAGCCAAAGGCCATGGTACAGCGTTCCCAATTTGTCTATATTGAGAAGAAATAGATCCTTCAAATACAAAATTATCAGGGAAGCATTGTATTCGTGCGGTTTCTCTAACTGTCATTCTTCTTTGTAGATTTGGATGAGGAATAATGACAGGACCTCCAGTTCCACCACCACGACCAACAATAGTTGGAGAAGGTTTATCCCAATTTGTAGCTCTATTTCCTATATGGCCATTTATTTTAACCTGATGACTGGTACCTTGATGATTTGGAATATCTTTACTTGGATTCAACGGAAGATCTGAAATGGCATCTCTTACAGTTTTCCATTGAGGTAGTTCACTATCTATTTTTCCAGAATGAGTAGGGTTGGGATGTTTGAGTATTTTTTTTACATCTTTTCTAGTTCCTAAAATTATTACTCTCCGTCTGCCTTGTGGCACTCCAAAATCAGCTGCATTCAAAATTTTAAATTCAACATGATATCCCGTTGGAGTAGCCTTCTTTAATTCTTCAAGGATAACTTTTAAGACTTTTCCTGTGTGATTTTTTCTATCTTCATTTGTTTCATATCCACCTATAGAACAAAGTCCAGCAACATTTTCAGCGACAAAATATTTAGGATTTTTATCTTTAATAACTCTAAGTAATTCTAAATATAACTTGTTTCTTTTGTCTTCAGTGTTTCTATAAGGATTAGCAATTGAAAATCCTTGACATGGAAATCCGCCGATTACAACATCTCCTTTTGGAATTTCAGAAGATAAAACCTCCTCAATATTTTTACAGACAGGTTTACATTTAAAATTTTTTTCATATGTTGAACAAGAATCTGGATCATTGTCATTAACCCAAACAATTTTATGTCCAGCCTTTAGAAAGCCTAAGTCCATTCCTCCGGCTCCAGCGAATAGTGATATTATTTTCATAATGATTATTAAATACTTTTTATGTAATATTTACAGTATAAATTAATTATTTTAAAAAAGCAAGCTTTTTAAAATACAAAGTTCGGAAGTGAAAAAGGAAAGGTTCAAAAAACCTGCCCACACTCCTCACCAGATTTCTACTGCGGACAGGAAGAGAGCCAAGGCGGGACAATCCATTCCCTCAGAAAAATAGTTTGCCTCGCCGAGTTCAAATTATTTTTCCGGATTTTAGGCAAAAAATTTTCGAAATTCGTTTAAAAAAAGAACCGAAAGGATTCGCGATGGCCGGCAAGGGTCGCAGCTGTTCTCTTTGTTGTCGAAGCGTACATGAAACTGATGGTTGGTATGACAAATGGGGCTTTAAATGCTCGAATTGCCAAGCAGCGATTGATAAAAAGATTATTCCAGGATCACTCTGCGGTGATTGGGATCATAAGAAATATATGACCGACTCAACTTTATCATGGAAAACGGGATTGCATATACAAACTATCCGTAAACTGATTCGCAAAGACAAGATACGAGCACGGCAAATCCCAAATGGTTGCCATCGTACCAATTACCACCGCGGACGAAGCCACGTAGGCCCGTCTCATCTGAACTGCTATAAACTCTACCTATGCCTTGTAAATGAGTCCAGTTACTGGTAGCTGGAGCACCATAAGACGGGAACGGGTTGACCGGTAAATTGCCGACGGTTATTAAGGCATTCCAATCACGCCAGGCATAACCAGCGCCAACTATGCCAGGTTGGATTATTGGAGATTGAACTGTGCCTGATGTACACTCCCAGACATTTCCAGCTAATACAACTGTCATTGATGGTTCACTGGTAATTAGTGGGTGACCTTGCTAACACATATGCGTGTAAACCTGAAGCTACGACTGGTGCTGTAGATTATCCAGCTAACCCATTTGGTTATACTTACGGAGCTAATGAAACAGGTTTCATTGAGCAAAACGATAATGACTCCGTTGAGTTTATCTATTTGACTTTGACTGTATGCCTATTTAATCCACTATCATAAAAATTAAAAAATAATACAGATACACGAGGCCGTTTCCCCATGTATATTTTTATAATCATACAATAACTTGTCAAACATTAAGTCCTTTCAGGATAGGGTGTTTCAGTAACAGCCAAGTTAGATTAAATATAATAGTCGAGCTTTAGATTAATATCCGTATTTCAAATATAACCTGGAATCATTCTTCGGGCTAATACCAAGCTCTTGAAAAGACATGTCGTCAGGGCTTTTTGCGTTGTATTCATAATCTTCGTCATCATCATAGTTACACCCATATCTGATATCTTTAGATACATTATCGACATCATATGATATTCTCGTCTCCACATAATCCGTCTGCCTCAGGTATTCCAATATCTTATACGCATTCGCTTGATGTAGACTCTTGTTTTTATTGTAATCATCATAAACCCTAATACCAATCGTATATGTAATATCATTTTTGTATTGCTCAAAAAAGGTTCTAAATTCCGGTATATCGCTGTTATCAATATGGGCATCCAAATCAAAAGAATGAGGAATTTCGATATCAACTTCAAATTCTGGTACCGTGTCAAAAACCGTTTCTAAAAACTGCCTGACCTTATCCCTCTCTTGGTAACCCCAGTATGAAGTAATATAATCATCACTATAGGTTTTGTCGTCCTTACATCTCACAACACTAAATACCAGTTTCTCGTTATCAACCGGATAAACATCTGCTGTTATTCCTTCGGATGAAGCCTTCATTGAGAAAGGAAGTGAGCAAAATATAACATATCGTATCTTCACATTTTTGACAATAAATTCCTCTTCATACTTTTCACTTAGGTACTGCATAATTTGCGATGGTTCATTCGCCACTAACACCCTGTCTTTGACAAAATCTACACCAATAAATATTGCGCTCAAGAGTATTAGACCTAATATAATTTTCCAAAAAGACGTTTTTGCCAATAAATTAATTACTAACAGCACAATCAGTAATGCGACTCCAAAATAAAGGTTACCAAACAATAAACTAACAATAAAAATGACTGGCGTAAGCATAACACTTACTGTGCAAATCATGCTCGATTGTTTGACATTTATTCGAGTACCAAGAAGCTTGCTCAAAAAAGACAAGTCCATAATTCCTGATTGATATTTTTGTTTCTTCACGAGATGCCTTTCGCAAATTAAATATGGCTTAATTTAATCACATACAACGTACTCATACAATAAAGGAACGTTAGCGCATAATATTCAAACGTTTTTTAATAAGTGATTTCAAGCATATAATAGTAATATAAAGGTAACGCAGCTGGAGGAATATCATGGACCTTCGAGACGTGGCTAGGCAATCTTTGGCTAACCAATGACGAGTCAAACTACTCCGTCCTGGCTGAAGCCCTGAAAATCGAGGGCGAAGCAATCGACAAAGCCGACTGGCTTGAACAACATCTGTGCTGGCAGTTGGAAGACGAGATTGACATATGCAAAAAGCATAACTTTAATCCGGAATGGTGCAAAAGACTAAGACAACTTATTAGTCTAAATAGCGGCTATATAA
Source organism: Candidatus Saccharimonadota bacterium (assembly GCA_035399865.1). Lineage (GTDB taxonomy): Bacteria > Patescibacteriota > Saccharimonadia > Saccharimonadales > Saccharimonadaceae > UBA1547. The sequence goes on along the minus strand of DAOPJW010000001.1, from coordinate 4,310 downwards.
ATTCTTTCCTCTTAAGAAGTCATTTCGATGTAAGCTGGGCTGTCTGCGCACGGCTAACCGAGGATTTAGTTCTTGAAAATCAGGCAGCTCTAGCACCAAAGAATCGGGAGCTTTATAACTTGTCAGAGGTTACTGATAAATAGACGAGATGGCTTATTTAATCGTTTTTTGTCGCTTTAAACAAGCGGTGATAAATTTATATAAATCGTGGCTGTTGTCGTTATATTTGGAGACTAATTCCGGCCAGAAATAATCTTTATTTTTGTCAAAATATTCTGTGAAGTTATTCATATTCAAGCCAAACTTCTTAATGTTTGATATTACTCCGATAATACCAAGTATGTATCCAATCATTAGGCTGATAAATGTACTATTAAAATAACTTAGATAGAATATGAATGTAACAGAAAGAATGATAATGATCTGGATAAATAGCGCGATCAAGTAACTGTCTACTATATGATTGTTCGATTTGAGCAGACTTAACTTTTCTAGCTTTTTAGTAAATGGAATTGCAAAAAAGACAATCAATAAAGTATTACCAATAATAAACGAAAATATAGTTAACCCAAATATTATTACGAGAGTTGCAATCAAAAAATTCATGATTAGCTGTTATTCCTTTCAGTTGTTTCGCTTTCTAGAATATCATTATAGTTTTGATTGGTCGCCCTGTCTTCGGTGATAGATACGATTACGCCGTTAATATCTAAAGTATTCATTTCTTCTTCAGTTCCTGTATACGAAGAAAGATATCAAGCTTATTACTCAAGAAATTTGACCAATCGTTAATACCAAATTCGCCCCACGTGTCTACATCAATGTGCATAGCTATGTCATGGAGTTCATTCATAATTTCTTTGAGGTTCATTTCATCGTAATTCGCAGAGTATTTATGCGCCCAATATTGATCAAGTCCCTCTCTTGAGGTAAACATGATACTTCCACCCCGCCACGTCTTTCCATTCCAAAGCACACGTCGAGTATAGTACCAAAGTTCTTCGAGATAATCGCCACGAATACCATGACCAGTTTCAGTTTTGAATAAATGACCGGATACTTTCTTTAGTCGCGACTGTGATTTTAGCGGATCGTTTGAACTTAATATTTCATCAGCAATTTCCCGATTCATATTTCCTCGAAAGTTTTTCCAGTCTTTCAATGCTTTATCGAGTAATTCATCTTCATTTAATTTAGCGAGTGTTTTCAAGTCGAGTAGGTACTTGTATGGTTTAATATCATCACCGACATTCATAATGAACCTTTCATAATAGTTTCTGGTATAATTATCACTCTCGAGCTCATCATCGTTTTGGCGCTGATTCATTAGTTAACTGAATGTAATATTCAGTTCCGTCTTCGTCGTCGGCTATACATTTTGTTTTTGTATTTAAATTAGGGTGGCAATCGGAAAAAGATACAATGCCGCCGTTAGGAAAATATATTTCGTGTAGATATCGCACGTGCGAGCAAGATCCTTGGGGATCGCATCCTTCTCCAATTCTTTGTATATGCGCCGGAAGTTTATAGTTTTTTACCTTATCTTTATCAGGGAATACGTATGTGTAAAAATATCCCGAATATTCATTTTTTTCAAAAAAACTACCCGGCACAGGAACCCGATTAAATGCACCTAAAATCCATAGGAAAAATATAACTATAACAACCCACAAGATAAAATACTTGCCTTTTGAGGTTAAATATTTGCCATCTTTAAATTGATTATTATCTTTTTCCATTATTTATAAACTAGCACTATTAAAAATTTATCTCAAGTTTGTTGAAAATATGTTTTATTACACACACCGTCTATTTACCATACAAAGCGCTTTAAAACTGTCTATTAACTTTCTTCGAGAGTAGGGTATAGCATCGTAATACAATTGTCACGTCAGCAATTTTACGGTGTCCAGTTATTTACATTTTCATGCCACTGCTGAACTCTTGTACGGACGTTATTGATGGCAGCATATGCAATTTTTCGATCATCCTCAGTGAGTCCAACTAAACAAGTGTCAAAACCTTCTGGCAAAACTGAAGTTAATCCCGCCCTTCTAATCAGTAAGTTGAGGAAAATAAGAGATTCCGATAAACCCTGAATGACGTTCTCAATTTTTTTCACGTCATACGAAAATTGTCTCAACTCGGCTCTACTTTCAGTAGATGCAGAATGCGCTATAAGTTTATTAACTATACCATTAACTGCACTTAAATCTTTGTTTTGGTCGGGAAGTATACGCTTTTTAAGTTCCATAACCACCTTACTTTCTTTAGATATACATCCGTCTTCGTTGCACAGTCCGTCTATCAAATCATGTTCCTGTTTTGCAAAAATCAAATCTATTCTCACATCGTTGTTAACCAGACGCTCAACTTCTTCTTTAGAAGTTGGTATTTTTAAATATGTAGCTATACTTTTTCGCGATAACTCGCCAGATTTTATCATTCCTAGCATATTATCCAGTAATCTGCCTAGTGAATATATGTCAGTATTTTTCGAAGAAAATATTGGTTCACCACCGCGTTCAGTTAGTTTACGAATTCTGATACCTTGAATGTACAAATAATTCTTTACATAACTTTCTCGAAATAAAGGTGAGCTCAGGATACTATCACTATTGACCTGAATCAAATCTTTATATACCTCGAACACGGCGATCTCACGGACTGCTGCAAAAATAACCCCCTCAACGGAGTTAGGGTCAATCTCACCGTCACTAGATTTGCCAACTAATATCTCGGACCATAAATTAAATCTATTATCAAGTATTTTGCTTAGTTCCATATTGAATAATCTCCTTATCTAGTCACACATACCATTACTAATGTCACACCTGTTTTTATAATTATTATAGGATATATTTATTTTTTCCTTCCTCTGTCTCCTAATTATACGTCTAAACCAAACAAGTCAAGGTAGTACAAGTCTCCACCTTGACTTATTTGGTCTGCAGCCCGTGTTTGCTCGCCAGAGCGGCAGAAAGCCCGCTCAAGAAATAACAAGGAGGTTCCATATGGAAACCGAAACAACGAAAATAGCAGAAATAGCAAAACTGAACGACGAGTTCAGAAAGGTCAACACCATGAATTTGACTCGGGGCATATTCGAGTTGCATGACGTCTTAGGACTTGTCCGAGCCGTCAGACAATTCGACAGCTTCAACGAAAATAACGATCCGTACGGAGAGCACGATTTCGGCAAACTGACTTGGGAAAACCAGACTATCTTTTGGAAGATAGACTACTACGATCCGTCGTTCGAGATGTGGTGCGATCCGCTTCATCCGGAATGCGAAAGAGTTCTGACTGTCATGTTGGCAGAAGATTATTAGGCCATTTCGTCCTAAGCAAGACTAAAAAAGGCTCAGTACACAGTACACAGTACACAGTACACAGTACACAGTACACGACCAGTTTAATTAGTTTCCAAATTATAAATTTTCAACAAGCCCAATGCTGAGAATATTTTTTACTTTCTTCAAAAATGTAAGTTCGCGAAGCTTTTCGAATTCTTGCCCGTACTGCGTTGGACTGCCTGATTCGACCAGAGCTATTGCTTCATCGATATTTTTTGCCCAAACGGTTTCATGGCCGTGAGCTATTTCTTTTTCAGTTCTAGACGGTTCGACGATTTCACCCGTTAATTTCGCAATAAAGCCGTAGTGCTCAGCCTTCATCTCCCACTCGTCTCTATATTCATCTATTTCACCTATCTCAGATATAATTTCTATCGAACTTGCGCCAACTTCTTCAAGTAATTCTCTTTTTAGTCCAGTTTCGACGTCTTCGCCTTCATCAATTCCACCACCCGGCAACTTGTAATAATTATGGTTCGAAACGTGCATCAATGCAATTTTCGATAAGTTATCAAAAAGAACCGCTCTGGCACCTGGTCGCACTGGATAGATGGAATATTTTTCCGGCATCGATTGCCTGCCAAAGTCATCTTCCGTAATTGTTCGAATTATTTCCATAAGCTTATTGTATCACTCCGCAGGATGAAGTGATTCGGTCACAGATAATTTGCTTTGCAAATTTCCGCGACCCCGCGATTGCATGATTTGGTGAAATGGAGGGATATCGGCCTTTGGCCTCCTCCGCTCACTCGCGAAAAAATGTAAACACTTTTTCGCTTCGTTCGCTACGCCGAACCCCCTTCGTTTTGCTTCGCAAAACCGGTGGTTCGAGTCCATACAGCCTAGTTATAGAAAAAAGCCCTAAGGTTAAAACCTAGGGCTTTTTTCTATGGCTGGGATGGAGGGATTCGAACCCCCGAATGCATGGACCAAAACCATGTGCCTTACCACTTG